>CAVUFE010000006.1:0-92221 GCA_963740775.1 uncultured Alphaproteobacteria bacterium
ATGCTGTACTGCGCGCGACCCTGCGTGAACGACCGCAGCGAGTTTACGTAGCCGAACATGTTGGCAAGCGGGACCATCGCTTCGACGGTCTGCGCGTTGCCGCGGCTATCGGTACCCTGGATCTGCCCACGGCGGCTGTTCATGTCGCCGATGACGTCGCCCAGATAATCCTCGGGGGTGACGACTTCGACCTTCATGATCGGCTCGAGCAACTTGATGCCCGACTTCTGCGCCGCTTCGCGCATCGCGGCACGGGCGGTGATTTCGAACGCCAGCGCCGAGGAATCAACGTCATGGTACGCGCCGTCGTACAGCAGGATCTCGAAATCGATGATCGGGAAGCCGACCAGCGATCCCGTTGCCGCCGTTTCGCGGAAACCCTTTTCGATCGCGGGGATATATTCCTTGGGAATATTGCCGCCCTTGATCTCGTCCTTGAAGACGATGCCCGAACCGCGCTCGCCCGGCGTGAGCTTGAACTTCACGCGGCCGAACTGACCGGTCCCGCCCGACTGCTTCTTGTGGGTGTAGTCGATGTCGACCGGCTTGCCGAGATATTCGCGATAGGCAACCTGCGGCGCGCCGACATTGGCCTCGACCTTGAACTCGCGCTTCATGCGATCGACCAGGATTTCGAGGTGGAGCTCGCCCATCCCCTTGATGATGGTCTGGCCGCTCTCGGCGTCCGACGACACGCGGAACGACGGATCTTCGCGCGCCAGGCGGTTGAGCGCGACGCCCATCTTTTCCTGGTCGGCCTTGGTCTTGGGTTCCACCGACAGCTCGATCACCGGCTCGGGGAATTCCATCCGCTCGAGGATGATCGGCGCGTTGATCGCACACAGCGTATCGCCGGTCGTGGTGTCCTTCAGGCCCGCCAGAGCGACAATGTCGCCAGCATAGGCGATCTGGATGTCCTCGCGCTCGTTGGCATGCATCAACAGCATGCGGCCGACCTTTTCCTTCTTGTCCTTGACCGAGTTCGTCACCTGCGACGCGGTCTCGAGCTTGCCCGAATAGATGCGCGCGAAGGTCAGCGTGCCGACGAACGGGTCGTTCATGATCTTGAACGCCAGCGCCGAGAACGGCGCATTGTCGTCCGACGGACGCGAATCCTCGGTCTCGCCATCGAGCGAGACGCCCTTGATCGCGGGCACGTCGAGCGGCGACGGCAGATAGTCGACCACCGCGTCGAGCAGGGGCTGCACGCCCTTGTTCTTGAACGCCGAGCCGCACACGACCGGCACGAACGACATGTTGAGCGTGCCCTTGCGGATCAGCTTCTTCAGGTCTGCCGTGCTCGGCTCGTTGCCTTCGAGATAGGCCTCCATCAGGTCGTCGTCCTGCTCGACGGCCATCTCGATCAGGTCGCTGCGATACTTGGCGGCCTTTTCGGCCATGTCCGCGGGAATGTCCTGATATTCGAACTTCGCGCCCAGGCTTTCCTCGAGCCAGATGATCGCGCGATTCTCGACCAGGTCGACCAGGCCCTTAAAGCCGCCCTCGATACCGATCGGCAGGTACAGCACCGCCGGACGCGCGCCGAGGCGATCGATGATCGAATTGACGCAGAAATAGAAATCCGCGCCCGTGCGGTCGAGCTTGTTGACGAAGCACATGCGCGGCACGCCGTACTTGTCGGCCTGGCGCCACACGGTTTCCGACTGCGGCTCGACGCCGGCGACGCCGTCGAAGCACGCCACCGCACCGTCGAGCACGCGCAGCGAACGCTCGACCTCGATCGTGAAGTCGACGTGGCCGGGGGTGTCGATGATGTTGATCAGATGCTCCGGGCCCTTGCCGTCCTCGGCCTTCCACTTGCAGGTGGTGGCGGCCGACGTGATCGTGATCCCGCGCTCCTGCTCCTGCTCCATCCAGTCCATCGTCGCGGTGCCTTCGTGCACTTCGCCGATCTTGTAGGACTTGCCGGTGTAATAGAGGATGCGCTCGGTCGTCGTCGTCTTGCCGGCGTCGATGTGCGCCATGATGCCGATATTGCGATAACGCTCGAGCGGATGGCTGCGGGCCATGTCAGGTTCCTTAGCGATGTGGGGAGCCGGCTGCTGCCAACTCCCCACGAGATAGGTTAGAAAGCTAGGTTTTTAAAGGCTTTACCAACGATAGTGCGAGAAGGCGCGGTTGGCTTCGGCCATGCGGTGCGTGTCTTCGCGCTTCTTGACGGCATTGCCGCGGTTGTTCGCGGCATCCATCAGCTCGCCCGAAAGGCGTGCGGCCATCGTGTTCTCGCTACGATTGCGCGCAGCGGTGATCAGCCAGCGGATCGCCAGTGCCTGCGAACGTTCCGCACGCACTTCGACCGGCACCTGATAGGTCGCACCACCGACACGGCGGCTGCGCACTTCAATGCCCGGCTTCACGTTGTTCAGCGCGTCATGGAACACGCCGACCGGCTCGCGCTTGGCGCGTTGCTCGACGGTTTCCATGGCACCGTACACGATGCCTTCGGCGACGGCTTTCTTGCCGTCGAGCATGACACTGTTCATGAATTTGGAGAGAACCTCATCACCATATTTGGGATCAGGGAGGATAATCCGCTTTTCGGGACGACGACGACGAGCCATAAAAAATTCCTCTGGTCTTCAGCTGTATTCCGGAAAGAACCGGAGCTTACTTGGGACGCTTGGCCCCGTACTTGGAACGAGATTGCTTGCGGTTCTTCACGCCCTGCGTGTCGAGAACGCCGCGCAGCACGTGATAGCGGACGCCGGGCAAGTCACGCACACGGCCGCCGCGGATCAGCACAACCGAGTGCTCCTGCAGGTTGTGCCCTTCACCGGGGATGTAACTGATGACCTCACGCTGGTTGGTCAGGCGGATCTTGGCGACCTTGCGCAGCGCCGAGTTCGGCTTCTTCGGGGTCGTCGTGTAAACGCGGGTGCAGACGCCGCGCTTCTGCGGGTTCTGCTCCATCGCAGGAACCTTGGATTTGGCCTTCTGCGGTTCGCGGCCCTTGCGGACCAACTGATTAATTGTCGGCATTTGAAGCCTTCACCTTTCGAATGGTTACTTTACCGATGCCCGAAAACACGAAAGGCCGGGCGACAATGAGCCGCCGGCCTTTTGCATCGGCAATGTTCAAGTGCCTGTGTAGCGATACACAAGCAGAGCCGCCTTACGCCGAGAGTCGGCTCAGGTCAAGGATTGTGACGCCTGGCACCCGTCGTAGATCGCGCAAAACCGGCCGACGCGTTCAGACAGGAACGGGGGAGCAGCGGACTTAGTTTGCGGTCCGCTCTATCGCACAGGGGGTTGCACCAGTGGTGCCGCAGCCCCGCGATCGCTTGGCAACCACCCGTACAGCCTGCTCTTGGTCGCGGGACTGGCAAACTCCAATACGACCACGACCAAGGCCGTCAGGAGAACAACCACCAGCACCGCCAGCGTCACCCAATTCTTCCGTTTCGTGCTCTTTCGCGACATCTCGAGTTCAACCGTTCGACACCCACTCGCGTTCCCCGCTTGATCCGTGTCAATTCGGAACCCGAACGCCGCGCCGGCCGTTTCCTGAACAACGAATAACAATCTCGCAGACAGGACGAACATGGCCACCCGGTTTTCAGACTTGGGCGAGCAGCGACGCTCGCAATTCTTCAATGCGCCCTTTCAGCGATCTTTGGCGCACTGGAATCGCAAGCGCCTGACCCCCGCCACGCCCACCGACGACTGGGCGGGCCAGATCGACCGCGATGCCAAGATGCTGCGCCTTGAAGGCGCATTCCTGCAGGAACTGTGCAGCGAAGTCGCCGCCCGCGCGGCCCACGCGCCGACCGATCCCGACGCCTTCGTCGCCTGGTTCGAAGAGCTGGGCAATAGTGGCCCTGGCCAGAACGACCCGCTCTTCCCGTGGATCGCCGAAGCCGCCACTCGCAACCAGCTCCTGTGGTTTTTTACTCAGGAAGCCGCGGGTGAAGCCGGGTTCGACGACATCGTCGCGCTGACCCAGGTCAAGATGCCCGCCATTCCCAAAATGGAAATGGCCAATAACTACTGGGACGAAATGGGCCGCGGCCAGCTCGCCGGCATGCACGGCCCGATGCTCGATGCGCTCGCCGAAACGCTCGGCGTCGAACCCGAGCTCGAACGACAGTGTGGGAGAGTTTGGCGCTCGCTAACACCTTTACCGGCTTTGCGATGAACCGGCGTTACGCGTGGCATTCGGTCGGCCTGCTCGGCATCACCGAACTTACCGCCCCGTGGCGCGCCGCGCATGTTGCCAAGGGCCTCAAGCGCCTCGGCCTCAGCGAACGCGAGCGCCGCTATTTCGCGCTCCACGCGCACATCGATGTCAAGCACAGCAAGGACTGGAACGAAAAGGTGCTGCTGCCCCTCGTCACCGAGGATCCCTCACGCGCCCGCTGGATTGCCGAAGGTGCGCTTGCCCGCATGGTCTGCGCCGAACGCACTTTCGAACGTTATCGCTCCGAATTCGGTTTTTAAAGCGCTGCAGTCCTTGTCGCCCCGGCCCCGAGCCGGTGTGACGAACAGACCGCTAAAGCGCCCCAGCCTCTACCGCCGCGATAAACGCCGCAATATCCCCCTGCATCAGCATCGGCACCGCCCGGTCGATGCGCGCCTCGTCCCATTCCCACCACGCGATCCGCTGCAGCGCCGCGACCTGCTCGGCCGCAAAGCGGTGCCGCACGAATTTCGCCGGATTGCCCGCGACGATGGCATAGGGCTCGACATCGCGCCCCACCACGGCCCGCGCGCCGATCACGGCACCGTTGCCGATGGTCACTCCTGACAGGATCACCGCACCCTGCCCGATCCATACGTCGCTGCCGATCGTGATATCGCCCTTGGTGGCGGCTGACGGCGGCAGATGCGCGAACCGCGCAAACCGCGGTGAAAACGGAAACGTCGTCACCCAATCCAGCCGGTGGTTGCCCCCCAGCAAAAACTCGACATCCGCGGCGATCGAGCAGTAATTGCCGATCGTCAGCCCCCCGCTGACCGTGAAGCGGTGCACCGTCACGCGGTTGCCATAGCTTTCGCGCCCCAGCGTGCCCGCCGGCATGTCCTTGAGCGCAATCGCCCCACCTGCGCCCGGCACCGGCCCGCCTCCAAATCGAGCGAGCAGCCGCTTGCCGAGCGATTTCATGCTCATCAGTTTTCGTCGCCCATCCGCAGCGCCGCAATAAAAGCCTCCTGCGGGATACTCACGCTGCCATATTCGCGCATCTTCAGCTTACCCTTTTTCTGCTTGTCGAGCAGCTTGCGCTTGCGGCTGGCGTCGCCGCCATAGCATTTCGCGGTGACGTCCTTGCGCATCGCGGCGATCGTTTCGCGGGCAATGACCTTGCCGCCGATCGCCGCCTGGATCGGGATCTTGAACAGATGCCGCGGGATCAGGTCCTTGAGCCGCTCGACCATCCCGCGCCCGCGCGTTTCCGCGGTGCCGCGATGGACGATCATGCTCAGCGCATCGACCGGCTCCTCGTTGACGAGGATGCTCATCTTCACGAGGTCGCCCTCGCGGTGGCCGATCTGGTGGTAATCGAAGCTGGCATAGCCCTTCGACATCGATTTCAGCCGGTCATAGAAATCGAACACCACTTCGTTGAGCGGCAGTTCGTAGGTCAGCTGCGCGCGGCCGCCGACATAGGTCAGGTTCTTCTGGATGCCGCGCCGGTCCTGGCACAATTTCAGGATCGGCCCGAGATATTCATCGGGGGCATAGATCGTCGCCTCGATCCACGGCTCCTCGATGCTCTGGATCCGGTTGACGTCGGGCATGTCGGCCGGGTTGTGCAGCTCGATCGATCTTCGCGTCCTCGTTCTTCGTGTGCGACAGCATCGAGCTTGTAGACCACGCTCGGCGCGGTGGTGATCAGGTCAAGATCGTATTCGCGGATCAGCCGTTCCTGGATGATTTCCAGGTGCAGCAGGCCCAGGAAGCCGCAGCGGAAGCCGAAGCCCAGCGCCGCGCTACTTTCCATCTCGAACGAGAAGGACGCGTCGTTGAGCCGCAGCTTGCTGATGCTTTCGCGCAGCTTGTCGAAATCCGCGGCGTCGACCGGGAACAGCCCGCAGAACACCACCGGCTGGACTTCCTTGAACCCCGGCAGCGCCTGCGCGGTCGGCTTGCGGCTGTCGGTGATCGTGTCGCCGACGCGCGCCTGCGCCACGTCCTTGATCTGCGCGGTGATGAAGCCGATTTCGCCCGGGCCGAGGTCGGCGAGCGTCTCGATCTTTGGGCGTGAATGCACCGACGCGGTCGATCAGGTGCGTCGTGCCCGCGGCCATGAACTTGATCGACTGGCCCTTGACGATCCTCCCGTCGATCACGCGGACCAGGATGACGACGCCGAGATAGGGGTCGTACCAGCTGTCGACCAGCATCGCCTTCAGCGGCGCGTCGACATCGCCCTTGGGCGCCGGGATGCGTTCGATCACCGCGTCGAGCACCGCTTCGATGCCGATGCCCGATTTGGCGCTGGTCATCACCGCGTTGCTGGCGTCGAGGCCGATGACGTCCTCGATTTCCTTGCGCACCATTTCGGGCTCGGCCGCGGGCAGGTCGATCTTGTTGATGACCGGGATGATCTCGTGATCATGCTCGATCGACTGATAGACGTTGGCCAGCGTCTGCGCCTCGACCCCCTGCGCCGCGTCGACCACCAGCAGCGCGCCTTCGCACGCGGCGAGGCTGCGGCTGACTTCATAGGCGAAATCGACATGCCCCGGCGTGTCCATCAGGTTGAGGACGTGACCCTTCCAGTTCAGGCGCACCGTCTGCGCCTTGATGGTGATCCCGCGCTCCTTCTCGATGTCCATGTTATCAAGCACTTGGCTCGACATCTCGCGCTCGGTCAGCCCGCCGGTGGTCTGGATCAGCCGGTCGGCCAGCGTCGATTTGCCATGGTCGATATGCGCGATGATCGAGAAATTACGGATTTGGGACAAGGGCGTCATGCGCGCGCCCTAGCGATGCCATGCACGCGGTGCTAGGGCGCGCGCCGCGACGGGTCGCAACGGGGCGATCACGAATAGCCGAGAAAAGGCTGGGCGATCGTAACTGATTAGGGGGGTTTGCCCATGCGTAAACTGATTTTCGCGGCCGCGGCCGCAGCCGTTCTCACATTCGCCGCTCAGCGCGCAGACGATGTCGTCGTCGGGCCGCACGTACAAGGACGGCACCACCAAGGGCGCGTCGTCGGGCCGCCGCGAACAGGAACGCGCCGAGATGCGCATCCCGCATTGCACCAAGCGCCTCGGCACCATCGCCATCGTCGAGCCCGACAAGCAATGGTGGAAGGACCTCAACCTCGGCAGCCCCGAGGCGATCCTGAAGGTGTTCGTCTCGCAATCGGGCTGCTTCGGCCTCGTCAATCGCGGCGCCGCGATGCAGAGCCGCGCGATGGAACGCGCGCATGGCCGACAAGGGCGAGCTGCAGCGCGGCTCGAACCTCGGCAAGGCGCAGGTCAAGGCGGCGGATTATTTCCTCCAGCCCGACATCGTCATCGTCGAACAAGAATTCGGGCGGCAGCAACATCGGCGGCTTCCTGGGCGGCATCGGCCGTTCGATGGGCGGCTTCGGCGCCATCGCCGGCGCGGTCGCGGGCGGCGTCAACATCAAGAAGGGTGAGGCCAACGTCACGCTCAGCATCGTCAACGCCCGCACCACCGAGGAAGAGGCGCTGACCCAGGGCTATGCCCGCAAGACCGATGTCGGCTTCGGCGGCGGGTGCGGGCGGCTTCGGCGGCGGCGTGTTCGGCGCGGCGGGTGGCGGCGGCTATCAGGACACCGCGATCGGCCAGATCATCGTCCTCGCCTATCTCGACGCCTATACCAAGCTGGTCACGCAGCTTGGCGGCTTGCCCGACAACGCCTCGGCGGCGGCACCGCGGGCGCAGTAAACTGGCAAGCCGGGCGGGGCGGCACGGTGCCCCGCCCGCCTTGTTGCGGCGCGGCATTTGGGCTAGGGGGCGCGCGCAACTCATTCCGCTAAAAATCTGGAAACCCCATGCCTCTCCGCAATGTGGCCATCATCGCGCACGTCGATCATGGCAAGACGACCCTGGTCGATCAGCTGTTCCGCCAGTCCGGCACCTTCCGCGACAATCAGCGCATCGAAGAACGCGCGATGGATTCGAACGACCTCGAAAAAGAGCGCGGCATCACGATCCTCGCCAAGGCGACGTCGGTCGAATGGGACGACCATCAGGGGCACAAGACCCGCATCAACATCGTCGACACCCCCGGCCACGCCGATTTCGGCGGCGAGGTGGAGCGCATCCTGTCCATGGTCGACGGCGTCATCCTGCTGGTCGATGCCGCCGAAGGCGCGATGCCGCAGACCAAGTTCGTCACCGGTAAGGCACTGAAGCTCGGCCTGAAACCCATCGTCGTCGTCAACAAGGTCGACCGTCCGGACGAGCGCATCCAGGAAGTGCTCGACGAAGTGTTCGACCTGTTCGGTCAGCCTCGAAGCGACCGACGAGCAGCTCGACTTCCCCGTGCTCTACGCCTCGGGCCGCAACGGCTATGCCAACGAGAACCCGGACCTGCGCGAAGGCACGCTGGCGCCGCTGTTCGAAAAGATCGTCAGCCACGTCCCCGAACCCTCGGCCGATCCCGACGGCCCGTTCAAGTTCCTCGTCACTCTGCTCGACCGCGACAATTTCGTCGGTCGCATCCTGACCGGCCTGGTGTTCTCGGGCTCGGTCAAGACCAACATGCCGATCCACGCGCTCGACCCCGACGGCAAGGTCGTCGAGACCGGCCGCGCGATCAAGATCATGGCCTTCCGCGGCCTCGAACGCGTGCCCGTCGACGAAGCCAATGCCGGCGACATCATCTCGATCGCCGGCCTGACCGTCGCGACCGTCGCCAACACGATCTGCGACCCCAGCGTCACCGAACCGCTCCACGCGCAGCCGATCGACCCGCCGACGCTCTCCATGCGTTTCGCGGTCAACGATTCACCGATGGCCGGCCGCGAAGGCACCAAGGTGACCAGCCGCATGATCCGCGACCGCCTCGATGCGCGAATCCGAAAGCAACGTCGCGATCAAGATCACCGAAGCCGCCGACAAGGACAGCTTCGAAGTCGCCGGCCGCGGCGAGCTCCAGCTCGGCGTGCTGATCGAAACCATGCGCCGCGAAGGGTTCGAACTGGGCATCAGCCGCCCGCGCGTGCTGTTCGGCGAGGACGAGAACGGGAACAAGACCGAGCCCTATGAAACCGTCATCATCGACGTCGATGAAGAGCATAGCGGCACGGTCGTCGAGAAGATGAACCTCCGCAAAGCCGAGATGACCGACATGCGCCCCAGTGGCGGCGGCAAGACGCGCATCACCTTCAGCGCGCCCAGCCGCGGGATGATCGGCTATCACGGCGAATTCCTGTCCGATACGCGCGGCACCGGCATCATGAACCGGCTGTTCGAACGCTATGGCCCGCACAAGGGGAAGATCGAAGGCCGCAAGAACGGCGTGCTGATCTCCAACGGCGCGGGCGAGGCGAACAATTACGCGCTCGGGCCCGCTCGAGGACCGCGGCATCCTGTTCGTCGGCCATGGGACGTGCTGTACGAAGGCATGATCATCGGCGAAAATGCCAAGCCGGATGACCTCGAGGTCAACCCGATGAAGGCCAAACAGCTTACCAACTTCCGCGCCAGCGGGGGCAAGGACGACGCCATCCGCCTGACCCCGCCGAAGAAGATGACGCTGGAACAGGCCATTGCCTATATCGACGACGACGAGATGGTCGAAGTCACGCCGAAGAGTATCCGGTTGCGCAAGCGCTATCTTGATCCGCATGAGCGCAAGCGGGCGTCACGGGCCAAAATCGCCGCCTGATGCGTGCCGCGTTGCGCGTCCTGTCGCTGCTGCTTTTGGCCTCTCCGGCGGCGGCGGCGCAACAGGACACGCAGGCATGGGAACAGCTGAACATCGTCCTGCCCGTCGCGAGCACTACCAAGCTGACGGTCGAACAGATTGCGCGATGGAGCGATCGGCAGGGTGGCCTGTACACCACCGAATATGGCGCGCTGCTGTCGCACAAGGTCGCCAAGGGTGTCGAACTCGGCATCGGCTATCGCCATGTTGGCTTCTTCAACGCCAATACCGGCGCGGACGAGGAACGCCTGCGCCAGCAAATCGTGATCACGAGCAAGCGCTTTGCCGGCCGCTTGCGGCTTGACGAACGTTTCAATCCGCGCGGCCCCGAGATCGGTTTTCGCCTCCGTCCGCTGCTCCGCTACAATCTGCCGGCGGGTAAGCCGGGCGTAACGCTGTTCGCCAGCCACGAAAGTTTCCTTATCCTCAACTCGACTAGCTGGGGCCAGCGCGCCGGGTATGAGCGGATGCGCAACATCGTGGGGGTCGCGTTCCCGGTCAGCCGCACGATCAAGGCCGATCTCGGTTATTTGAATCAATATCGACCAGCGCGCGGCGGTACACGTGCGTCGATGGACCATGCGCTGAACGTAGCGGTGACAATCGACCTGGCGAACCGCCCGGGTGCGGCATTACACGACTGACAGGGTGTTTTCGCCGCGCGCCGTCAGCCGTGGGAAATGACGACGCTCGTGGCGGGACTGCGACGAGACGATGATGCTGGAACGGGCCAACGCCGTCGAGACGACGACAAAAAGATTTGGGTTGCGTTGGAGAACATCTGGTGGCGCAGTCAGTATCTTGAGACGCGTGCGCGAAAGCGAAGGTGGCAACCCAGGCCACCCTCGCCCACGGATCAGGCCAGCATGCGCACTTCCGGTTCGCGGTCGTAGAAGCGGCGGCTGGCCGCAGCCACGAAGTCCTTGTCCAGTGCGGTCACGCCGTCGTCGGGCACCACGCCCGCCTTGTCGAGCAGCGGCTTGGCCGCATCCGATGCGCCAATCGCCTTCAGATGCCCGAACGCGTCCATCGCAAATTGGACCGCCGCGCCTTCCTTCATCAGCGTCGGCACAGCCATCCTTCGACAGGAGGATCGCGACAGCATCGAACAATTGCGATGGCGTTCCGGCCAACTGACCGTCGGCCTTCTGCATCGTACCGTCGGACAGCTTGGCACCGCCGACCTTGGGCGCCACGATCACCGCCTTACCCTTGGCTTTCGTCACCGCATCGACGAGCGACTGAAGTTCAGCGGCATCGGTGCCGTCCGCGATCAGGATGCCGACCGCGCGGCCTTCAGCGTCGCTTTCATCTTCTTGTGGATCGACAGCGCGTCGCGAGGATTTCATATCGACGGGCTCCTTCGCCGCCTTGTTCTTCTTTGGCAGCGGGATGCCCAGGCCGTCGGCGACGCGCTTGGCCAAGTCTTCATCGACGTTCCGCAGATTGCCCACCATGCGTGGCGGCACCTGATCGAGCAGCCCGACCTTCGACAGTTCGAAGACGAACGACGACGCAATGTGCGCCTGCTCATTTTCGTTTGCGAGCGATAGAACAGCCGCGCCTGGCTGTAGTGATCGGCGAAAGCTTTCGGCACGGACGCGCAGCTTGTCGCCGGTTTCATCCGGCCCCGATGCGGCGGTTGCGGTCGCAAACCCGGCGTCGGTCTCGCGCGGGCCGCCGTCTTCGCCATGGTCGGCAAGGCTGTTCGGCTCGTAATTCGCACGACCCTTCGGCACCATCGTCTGCATCATGCCGTCGCGCTGGAAATTGCCGAATGGGCAACGCGGCGCATTGACCGGGATCTGGTGGAAATTGGTCGTCCCAAGGCGTGACTTCTGCGTGTCCAGATAACTGAACAGCCGCCCCTGCAGCAGGGGATCATTCGAGAAGTCGATGCCCGGGGGGACGTTGGTCGGCAGGAACGCGACCTGCTCAGTCTCCGCGAAGAAATTGTCGACGTTGCGATTGAGCGTCATCGTCCCGATCACGCGTAACGGCACGTCCTCTTCGGGGATCAGTTTGGTCGCGTCGAGCACGTCATACGGCTGCGCATCGGCGAATTCCTGATCGAATACCTGGATCGCCAGATCCCATTGCGGAAACGCGCCGGTGTCGATCGCTTCGAACAGATCACGGCGGTGATAGTCGTTATCCGCCGCCTGGAGCTTGAGCGCCTCGTCCCAGATGGTCGACTGGATGCCGAGCTTCGGGCGCCAGTGAAATTTCACGAAACTCGACCTTGCCATCGGCATTGACCAGCTTGAACGTGTGGACGCCGAACCCTTCCATCATCCGGAGCGAGCGGGGCAGTGTGCGGTCGGACATCGCCCACATCAGCATGTGGGTGCTTTCAGGCGTCAGGCTGACGAAGTCCCAGAACGTATCGTGCGCGCTGCCTGCCTGCGGATAGCCGCTGTTCGGCCTCCATCTTCACCGCATGGACCAGGTCGGGGAACTTGATCGCGTCCTGGATGAAGAACACCGGGATGTTGTTGCCGACCAAATCCCAATTGCCTTCGCGGGTGTAGAATTTGACCGCAAAACCGCGCACATCGCGCGGCGTATCGACCGAGCCGGCACCACCGGCGACCGTCGAAAAGCGCGTAAACACCTCGGTCTTTTCGCCCTTCGTGAACACGGCCGCCTTGTGACAGATCGGAAATGTCGTCGGTCGCTTCGAACATGCCGTGCGCGCCTGATCCGCGCGCGTGAACGATCCGCTCGGGAATGCGCTCGTGATCGAAGTGGAAGATCTTTTCCGCGCAGAACGAAGTCTTCGAGCAGCGTTGGTCCCCGCGCACCTGATTTCAGGCTGTTTTGATTGTCGCTGACCGGTACGCCGTGATTGGTGGTGAGCGCCACGGTTTCACCATCGGCCTGTTGATGCGTTTCGCCGCCGTTGCCGGTGTTTGCATTGTCTGTCGCCATTGTTTGTTTCCTATCTTTCACCATCAACGAATGAGTGGGACGAGTGGGGACAACGAAATCGGGTTGATCTGGATCAAGCGTAAGCCAACAGCGAGAACATTATGTAGAACAAAACTCTGTCCTACACCCCTGCCCGTCAGTCATAAGCTGATCGGTTGCAATTCGTGGGGAGAGCAAAATGCAAAATCGAGTGCCGGTGGCGCGGGCGGAGGCGGACAAGGTGGCGTTAACGGGGTTTGCGCCGGTGCCGGGACCGAAACAGCGGCGAGTGCGACCGCCGAGGTCAGGCGCTCCCACCGCCGCAAGTCGATCGTCATGAACGCGGACGGTGGTCCTTGCGCGGAGGTCCTGGGGGCGGTTGGGACCGCCACGTTGGGGGCCGCCTTGTGGACGCGGAGCGCTGGGCGAAGCTTCGATCAGGACGTCATCCTCGCCCGCGCCGGCGGTGCGCTGGATCGCCGCCTGGAATTTGGCGGCGAGCGCGCGCGGCACCTGGAACGCGGTCTCGTTGGCCTGGATGCGGATCGCGCCGACTTCGTTCTTGGTGATGTGCCCGCGGCGGCAGATCAGCGGCAGGATCCAGCGCGGATCGGCGTTCTGGCGGCGGCCGATGTTCATGCGGAACCAGACGATGTCCTCGAAGCCGGGGCGGTGACGCTCCTGCTGCGCGGCGCGGCGGGCCTCGGGGGTCGCCTCGATCATCTCCTCGGGCGCGGGCATCGACGCGCGGTGCGCGCGGACCAGCGCGGCGGCGAGTTCGCTGCGGCGTCTTCTTGGCGAGCAGTTCCTCGGCCAGCGCCGCATCGTCCTCGTCGAGTCTCAACGGGTTCGAGCAGAGCTGGCGATCAGGCGTTCGCGGTCCTTGGCGCGGATCTCCTCCGCGTCGGCGCGGCCATCAATTCGGCGGTGATGCGCGCGCCGCGCAGCATGTTCTCGACCTGGCGCTTGCGGGTGAAGGGGACGATCAGCACCGCCGTGCCCTTGTTGCCCGCGCGGCCGGTGCGGCCCGAACGATGCTGCAACGTCTCGGCATCGCGCGGCAGATCGACATGGATGACGAGGCTGAGGCTGGGCAGATCGAGCCCACGCGCGGCGACATCGGTGGCGACGCAGACCCGCGCACGGCCGTCGCGCAGCGCCTGCATCGCGGAATTGCGTTCGTTCTGGCTGTGCTCGCCCGACAGCGCGACGGCGGCAAAACCGCGATCGACGAGGCTGGCATGGAGCCGTCGGACGGCATCGCGCGTGGCGCAGAACAGGATCGCGGTTTCCGCCTCGTGCAGCCGCAGGATGTTGATGACGGCATGCTCGATATCGGCAGGCGACACGGCCACCGCCTGATAGCTGATGTCGCCATGGCCGCGATCCTCGCCGACGGTCGAGATGCGCAGCGCATCGCGCTGGTAGCGCTTGGCCAGCGCGACGATCGGTTTGGGCAAGGTCGCCGAGAACAGCAGCGTGCGGCGCTCGGCGGGCGAGGCATCGAGGATTTCCTCGAGCTCCTCGCGAAAGCCCATGTCGAGCATCTCGTCGGCCTCATCGAGCACGGCGACGCGCAGCGCCGACAGGTCGAGCGCGCCGCGTTCGAGGTGATCGCGCAGGCGACCCGGCGTGCCGACGACGATGTGCGCGCCGTGGTTGAGCTGGCGGCGTTCCTTCACCGCGTCCATCCCGCCGACGCAGGTGGTCGACGCGCGCGCCGGTCTTGGCATAAAGCCATTCGAGTTCGCGGCTGACCTGCAGCGCGAGTTCGCGCGTCGGCGCGATGACCAGCGCGAGCGGCGTGCGCGACGGGAAGACCATGCCCTCCGCCGTCAGCATCTGTTTGGCCATCGCCAGTGCCGAACGCGACGGTCTTGCCCGACCCGGTCTGGGCGGACACCAGCAGATCGCGCTCGGCGGTTTCGGGTTCGAGCACGGCGGCCTGAACGGGAGTCGGCGTTTCGTAGGAACGCGCGGCAAGGGCTTCGGCGAGAGGCGCCGGTATGTGATTGAAGTGCATAAACCTTCGGGGGTGCGCGGCCTCGGC
Organism: uncultured Alphaproteobacteria bacterium; assembly: GCA_963740775.1. Lineage (GTDB taxonomy): Bacteria > Pseudomonadota > Alphaproteobacteria > Sphingomonadales > Sphingomonadaceae > Sphingomonas_O. The sequence continues at coordinate 14,830 of CAVUFE010000006.1, forward strand.
CGCTAGCGTTAAAGACGGCCCATAGCGGATAAAGCGCAAAACGTCGAATGGAGGCGAAAGTCGGGGCGCGACCGACCGCGCCGCGCCCGGTTCAATTTTAGCGATAGCGCCAGCCACCATGGTGGCGATAGCGGTTCTGGTACCAGCGCTGTCCGTTCCAATAGCCGCGGCCGTCATAGTAACGCCCGACGACCCAGCGGTCGTTGCGATGGCCGCGGTCCCAGCGGTCAATCGATGATGGCCGCGAACGGATATGCAACGGCCGTGATAGCGTTCGGCGCTCGGGCCGCAGCCCTGACGCGCCTCAGCGGCGCCTGCAGTCATGCCGTGCCCGCAACGGCGAGCAGGATGGCAAAAGGTAGTTTCATGACAAGTTGTCCTCTCTGTCCCCGAAGACCCACTGAAACGCGCATCGGCACGCCGTAACGTTCCGCCGCTGGACGCCGTGCCCGCCGCCCCATAAGCGCGCCCCGGTGACCCGCTTTCGCATTCGACATTCACGCCCGCGATGGTGCCGCTCGACCTGGCACGATCACCATGGCGCGCGGCGAAATCCGCACGCCCGCATTCATGCCCGTTGGCACCGCCGCGACGGTCAAGGGCATGAAGCCGGCGGACGTTCGCGCCACCGGGGCGGACATCATCCTGGGCAACACCTATCATCTGATGCTGCGCCCCGGCGCGGAGCGGATGGCCAAGCTGGGCGGGCTGCACGCGTTCATGGGCTGGGACCGCCCGATCCTGACCGACAGCGGCGGCTATCAGGTGATGAGCCTGAGCGACCTGACCAAGAAGACCGAGAACGGCGTGACCTTTGCCAGCCACCTCGACGGCAGCCGCCATCTGATCACGCCCGAACGATCGATGGAAATCCAGGCGCTGCTCGGCTCCGACATCCACATGGCGTTCGACGAATGCACCAGCTTTCCCGCGACATACGACGCGGCCAAGGCGTCGATGGAGCGATCGATGCGCTGGGCGCAGCGCTCGCGCGGGGCGTTCTGCGGCACCGGCGCGCTGTTCGGCATCCAGCAAGGATCGATGTTCGAGGATTTGCGCGCGCAATCCTCGCGCGACCTGACTGGCCATTGGTTTCGACGGCTATGCCGTCGGCGGCCTCGCTGTGGGTGAAGGCCAGGCGGAAATGTTCCGCGTGCTCGATTTCGCGGTCGACATGCTGCCCGCCGATCGCCCGCGCTACCTGATGGGCGTGGGCAAGCCCGACGATCTGGTCGGCGCGGTCGAGCGTGGCATCGACATGTTCGATTGCGTCCTGCCCGACGCGCAGCGGGCGCAACGGCCAGGCGTTTACGTGGGACGGCGCGATTAACCTGCGCAACGCCAAATTCGCCGAAGACCTGACGCCGATCGACGAAGCCTCGCCCGGTCGGGCAGATGGTCGAAGGCCTATATCCACCACCTCGTCCGTTCCAACGAAATGCTGGGCGCGATGCTGCTGACCGAACATAATCTGTGGTTTTATCAACAGGTGATGGCGGCGATGCGCGGGGCGATCGCCGCCGGCGGACTGCCAGCGTGGGCGGAAGGATTTCGCGTACGTTACGGGAGCCGCAAAGCCGCTTGATCGTTTTTCGGGCGAGGAGAATGACGATGGCGGAAAAGACACTGAAGAAGGGTGACAAGGTCGAGTGGGATAGCTCGGGCGGCCATTCGACCGGCAAGGTGGTCAGCAAGGTGACGGGCACTGCGAAGATCAAGGGACATGTCGCCAAGGCGACCAAGGAAAATCCCGAATTCAAGGTGAAGTCCGACAAGTCGGGCAAGGAAGCCATCCACAAGGCTTCCGCGCTTAAAAAGGCCTAGCGCGCGACCGGTGACCAGAAGACTTCGTTAACCATCGACCCCTAGACTGGACGGTGGGTCGAGGATCGGGTGTTATGTCACAGCATTTCGGAGCCGCCGCGTTCGTGCCGGACCCGGCCTTCGCGCCGGAAACCGTGCGCCCGGCCGGGTCCGGCGACCCGCTGATTTCGGTGGTCGTCCCGGTCAAGAACGAGCAGGAGACGGTTGCCACCTGTGTCACGCGCCTTCGCGACGTGCTGACCCAGCAGGCCGGTGACGCGTGGGAAATCGTGTTCGTCGACGACGGCAGCAGCGATGCGACCTATTCGATCATCCTGGCGCATTGCCTGGCCGACAGCCGCATCCGGGCACTCTCGCTGTCGCGCAACTTCGGCAAGGAGGCCGCGCTGTCTGCGGGGCTTGATCATGCCAGCGGGGCCGTGATCGTGCCCTTCGACGTCGATCTGCAGGATCCACCCGAAGTGATCGGCGAGATGCTGGCACGGTGGCGCGACGGCTATGAGGTCGTTTACGGCGTGCGGCGCAGCCGGGCCAGCAATTCGTGGCTGAAACGTTCAACGGCGACACTGTATTACCGGCTGCACAACGTGGTCAGCGAAGACAAGATTCCCGAACATGCCGGCGATTTTCGCCTGATGGACCGCCGTGTGGTGGAAGCGATCAAGCGCCTGCCTGAGCGCAACCGGTTCATGAAAGGGATTTTTGCCTGGTCGGGATTCCGCGCGACGAGCGTGGAATATGATCGTGCGGAACGAGCCGCCGGCTCCTCGAAATTCAATTTCTGGCAATTGTGGACGCTGGCGCTGGACGGCATCACCGCTTCGTCGACCATGCCGTTGCGCATCTGGTCATACCTCGGCGCCGTCATCGCCTTGCTGGCCTTGAGCTATGCGGGCTTCGTCGTCGCCGATACGCTTATCCACGGGTCGCCGATCAGCGGCTATCCGACGATCATCGTGTCGGTGATGTTTCTCGGCGGTGTGCAGTTGCTCTCACTCGGAGTGCTGGGCGAATATGTTGGCCGCATCCTCGTCGAGACCAAACAGCGACCGATCTACATCGTTCGCGACACGATAGGCTTCTGACATGGAACGCGCCGTTTACGACCGCATGGCCGCCATCGATGGCGAGCATTGGTGGTTCGCCGCCCGAAGGGACATCATCGCGTCGCTGATGGCCGACCGGATCGCCCGGGGCCGCAACCTGCGTATCCTGGAAGTGGGCTGCGGCACCGGCGCCAATCTGGCGACCCTGCAACGATTCGGCACGGTCGATGCGATCGAGCCCGACGACGCCGCCCGCGCCATCGCGGCTGGCCGGTCCGGGGTGCCGGTCAAGGGGGGCTATCTGCCGGACGGGGTCGATCTGGCCGACGCCTCCTATGACGCGGTGGTGTTGTTCGACGTCCTCGAGCACATCCCGCAGGACCAGGCCGCGCTGGCGGCCTTGCGATCGAAACTCGCGCCGGGCGGACGCCTGATGATCACCGTGCCGGCCAATCCGTGGATGTGGAGCGAGCACGACGTGCAGCATCACCATCAGCGCCGATACACGCGCCGCACGTTGTCCGCGGTCCTCGACGATGCGGGCTTCGCCCCGCAGCACATGAGCTATTTCAACACCGCGCTGTTCCCGCTGGTCGTCCTGCGCAGGGCAATCGCGAGGCTGAGCGGGCGGGCCACCAATGACGATGCCCTTCCGGGCCGCGCCGTGAATGCGGCCCTGCGTACTGTGTTTGCCGCCGAGCGCTGGTGGTTGCGGCGGCTGAGCCTGCCGTTCGGGGTGTCGCTGGTGGTGATCGCCGAGGCGCGGTAACGATCGACAGACCGTCAGGCGCGGCGAGCGCGCGCCACTTCCTCGGCGCATGCCCTGACCGCACGCCCGATGAAGCGGACCTGCTGGCCCAGGAGATGCGCGAACGTCCTGGCGATGAGAAACGGTACCAGGAACAGGGCATAGGCCAGGCCGACAGCCAGCTCGGCGCCGGACAATGGACGTTCCGCGACGACGGTTCGTGGTCCCAATTCGGTCGCAGCAAGAGTGTCGATCGGCGTCATGTCCATGGCGTTTCTCCTCCAATGGCGAACATGGACCGGATTGGTTAACGCAACGTGTGCGCATCACATCGCCAGGGCGCCCGGGGTCATGCCCGTTAACTCAAGCGCGGCCCGCCTCTATCTGCAACTCCACTCCAGCATTACGAGAGACGGCGGGTGCTTCTGCGCGCGCCGTGTTTTTGTATTTGCCGGAGCCAAAGCGAAGAGATGGGCCGTCCGCCATGGCGGCCTGTGGAGCCGGGAGAAAGTTTTTTATGGCACGTATTGCGGGGGTCAACATCCCCACCAACAAGCGCGTTCTGATTGCGCTGACCTATATTCACGGGATCGGGCCTGCCAAGGCCAAGGAAATCACCAGCAAGCTCGGCATCGCCGACGCGACGCGCGTGCAGGACCTGACCGACCAGGAAGTGCTGCAGATCCGCGAAGCGATCGACGCCGACCATCAGGTCGAGGGCGATCTGCGTCGCCAGACGTCGCAGAACATCAAGCGCCTGATGGATCTGGCCTGCTATCGTGGTCTGCGGCACCGCAAGGGCCTGCCCGTCCGCGGCCAGCGCACGCATACCAATGCGCGCACCCGCAAGGGCAAGGCCAAGCCGATCGCCGGCAAGAAGAAGTAAACCGTCCGGGGGACGGTTACTCCGCCGGAGGCACCCTACGTCCCCCCTTTCCCAAAGGGATAGGAATTCAAAAATGGCTCGTGAACCGGGGCGCATCAAGCGCCGTGAACGCAAGAACATCACCAGCGGCGTGGCGCATGTCAACGCCAGCTTCAACAACACCATGATCACCATCACCGACGCGCAGGGCAATGCGATCAGCTGGTCCAGCGCCGGCACGATGGGGTTCAAGGGATCGCGCAAGTCGACCCCCTACGCCGCGCAGGTTGCCGCCGAAGACGCCGGCAAGAAGGCCGCCGAGCACGGCGTCCGCACGCTCGAAGTCGAGGTCAAGGGCCCGGGTTCGGGTCGTGAGTCGGCGCTCCGCGCGCTGCAGGCGGTCGGGTTCAACATCACGTCGATCCGCGACGTGACGTCGATCCCGCATAACGGGGTCCGCCCCGCCAAGCGCCGCCGCGTTTGATGCTCGAAAGCGGTCGTCAGGCCGATTTCGACGCAGCAGAATTTCAAGACCCGGGGACAGGCGGGACGCCGCCACCCCACGCCCGAGGAAGCAACATGGCCGTCAATTCAAAGAACTGGCAGGAACTCAAGAAGCCGACCGCGCTGGAGCGCAAGTCGGGCGACGGCAAGCGCCGCGCAACCTTCGTCGCCGAACCGCTGGAGCGCGGCTTCGGCTTGACGCTGGGCAACGCGCTGCGCCGCGTGCTGCTGTCGAGCCTGCAGGGTGCCGCCGTTACCAGCATCAAGATCGAAAACGTGCTGCACGAATTTTCGAGCCTGGCGGGTGTCCGTGAGGACGTCACCGACATGGTGCTGAACGTCAAGCAGATCGCGCTGAAGATGCAGGGCGAAGGCCCCAAGCGTCTGCAGCTGAGCGTGACCGGCCCAGCCGAAGTCAAGGCTGGCGACATCGCCGTCAGCGGCGACATCCAGGTGATGAACCCCGAACTGGTGATCTGTCACCTCGATCAGGGCGCGACCCTCAACATGGAACTCACCGCCGATGTCGGTAAGGGCTATGTCGCGGCCGTTGCCAACCGCCCGGCCGATGCGCCGATCGGCCTGATCCCGGTCGATGCGCTTTACTCTCCGGTCAAGCAGGTCGCCTATAAGGTCGAAAACACCCGCGTCGGGCAGGAGCTCGATTACGACAAGCTGACGCTGACGATCGAAACCGACGGCACCGTCCTTCCCGACGAAGCGGTCGGCTATGCCGCGCGCATCCTGCAGGATCAGCTGGCGCTGTTCGTCGGCTTCGAAGACACCGGCGCGACGCAGTCGTCGCCGATGATCGGGATGGCCGTGTCACAGCCGCTTTCGGGTGTCGAAGCCGATACGAACCAGCTCAACCGTTACCTCCTCAAAAAGGTCGATGAGCTGGAACTGTCGGTGCGCAGCGCGAACTGCCTCAAGAACGACAACATCATCTATATCGGCGATCTGGTCGGCAAGACCGAAGCCGAGATGCTGCGCACGCCGAATTTCGGCCGCAAGTCGCTCAACGAGATCAAGGAAGTGCTGTCGTCGATGGGCCTGCGCCTGGGGATGGACATCCCCAACTGGCCGCCGGAAAATATCGAGGACATGGCGAAGAAGCTGGAAGCCGAACTGCTCGGCTGAGCTTACAGCATCGAACTAAACCGAAAGGGCCGTCCGCAGGGGCGGCCCTTTTGCCGTGCGGTTAGGCGCAATCCTCGCACCGGCCGCGCACTTCGATCACCGGGCGCACCTGCTGGAATCCCGCCCCTTCCGCCGCCCCGCGCACGCGTGAGGTCAGCGCGTCGTCGTCGATATGTGTCGCCCGCCCGCAATCGTCACAGACCAGGAAGATACAGTCGTGGACGCATGCCGGATGGTCGTTGGCGACGTAGGCGTTGGCGCTCTCAAGCTTGCGCGCGAGGTTGCTGCCGACGAACAGGTCGAGGATGCGATACACCGTGTTGGCGGCGACGCGACGCCCCTCCGACTTCGATAGCGCTTCGGCGATATCGTAAGCGGAGGCCGGTTTGTCATAGCCGCTGAGGACGTCGAACACGCGGGCGCGGAGCGCTGTCCACTGCTCGCCCGAGGACTCGAGCGTGCTCTGGGCGGCAATGGCGAGGTCGTCGCCCGAATGATGGGTGTGGGCGTGTGCGGGCATGAGCGGAATGTAGGAGCCCGCGGCGCCAGCGTCAAAGTCAGGCCAGCGCCAACCTGTTGAGGTAATGGCCGAGAGCGAGCGTCGATACACCGATCATCGTCGCCGCCGCTTCGTATAATCCATGTGGCACGAACAGCGCGCCGGCCATGATGCCAAGGCCCAGCCCGCCAACCGCCGCCGGCACGAAGCGCCGGTGCTGCAACGCACCGCGCCCCAGCGCCACCATGCCGAGGACGATGGCGATACCTAGACCGAAGCGATGAACCTCCGGTGCGCCGAGCAACGCGCCGAGCCCCGACGCGACCCCAAGCAACACCGCCGTCGCCAGGCAGTGGACCAGGCACAATGCACTGATACCGATCGCAATTCGATCGAGCAGCCCTTGCGACGACGCAGACGATTCGGCACCCATCGCAAGCGCAGATAGGATGTTGGCCTCAAGGTTACAATATCACATGGGGGAAACCCTTGTGTGATAAAAACGCCACACCATATCGATGGCGAGGAGTTACGCATGAATCTCGATGTCTTCACCGACCGCGCCAAGGGGTTTCTTCAGGCGGCTCAGACCGTCGCGATCCGCCTGAATCACCAGCGCATTTCCCCCGAACATATCCTGAAGGCCCTGCTGGAGGACGATCAGGGCATGGCATCGGGGCTGATCACGCGCGCCGGGGGCGATCCGGCAATCGCCAGCCGGGAAACCGATGCAGCCTTGGCCAAGGTGCCGCAGGTGTCGGGCGGTGGGGCGCAGGCGACGCCCGGGCTCGATAATGACGCGGTGCGATTGCTCGATCAGGCCGAGCAAGTCGCGAAAAAGGCCGGCGACAACTTCGTGACGGTCGAGCGCCTGTTGCTCGCGCTCACGCTGGCATCGACCAGCGCGGCGGGCAAGGCGCTCGCGGCGGCGGGGCTGAAGGCGGATGCGCTCAACGCCGCAATCAACGACCTTCGCGGCGGGCGGGCAGCGGATTCGGCAAGCGCCGAAGATCGCTACGATGCGCTGAAACGCTTTGCCCGCGACCTGACCGAGGCGGCACGCGCCGGCAAACTCGATCCGGTGATCGGCCGCGACGAGGAAATCCGGCGCACGATCCAGGTGCTGGCGCGGCGGACCAAGAACAATCCGGTGCTGATCGGTGAGCCCGGTGTCGGCAAGACCGCGATCGCCGAGGGTCTTGCCTTGCGCATCGCGAATGGCGACGTGCCCGACGGTATCAAGGACCGTACGCTGATGGCGCTCGACATGGGCAGCCTGATTGCGGGAGCGAAGTACCGCGGAGAGTTCGAGGAGCGGCTGAAAGGCGTGCTTGACGAGGTCAAGGGCTCGGACGGTCGGATCATCCTGTTCATCGACGAGATGCATACGTTGGTCGGCGCGGGTGCGAGCGAAGGGTCGATGGACGCGTCGAACCTGTTGAAGCCGGCTCTGGCGCGCGGCGAACTGCATTGCGTCGGTGCGACCACGCTCAACGAATATCGCAAATACGTTGAAAAGGACGCGGCGCTCGAACGGCGTTTCCAGCCTGTGTTCGTGCCCGAGCCGACTGTGCCCGACACGATCTCGATCCTGCGCGGGCTGAAGGAGAAATACGAACTGCACCACGGTGTTCGGATCACCGACGGCGCGATCGTGGCGGCGGCGACGCTCAGCAACCGCTACGTGACCGACCGGTTCCTGCCCGACAAGGCGATCGACCTGATGGATGAAGCCGCCTCGCGGCTGCGCATGGAAGTCGAATCCAAGCCCGAGGAGATCGAGAATCTCGACCGGCGGATCATCCAGCTAAAGATCGAGCGCGAGGCGTTGAAGAAGGAAAGCGACGCCGCGTCGGGCGACCGGCTCGCGACGCTGGAAGGCGATCTGGCCAATCTGGAGGAGCAGTCCGCCGGGCTGACGGCACGCTGGCAGGGCGAAAAGGACAAGATCAACGCCGAGGCCGCAATCAAGACGCAGCTCGATGGCGCGCGCGTGGCGCTCGACCAGGCACAGCGCGCAGGCGACCTCGGCAAGGCAGGCGAGCTGCAATATGGCACCATCCCCGGTCTCGAAAAACAATTGGCCGAGGCGCAGGCGGCGTCATCGTCAGCGATGCTGCGCGAGGAAGTCACCGCGGACGACATCGCCTCGGTGGTCAGCCGCGCGACGGGCATCCCGGTCGACCGGATGATGGAGGGTGAGCGCGAAAAGCTGCTCGCGATGGAAGCGACCATCGGTGCGCGAGTGATCGGGCAGGAGGACGCGGTGGCGGCAGTGTCGCGCGCGGTGCGGCGTGCGCGGGCGGGGCTGCAAGACCCCAACCGCCCGCTTGGCAGCTTCATGTTCCTCGGGCCGACGGGTGTGGGCAAGACCGAGCTGACCAAGGCGCTCGCCGGCTTCCTGTTCGACGATGACAGCGCGCTCGTTCGCATCGACATGAGTGAGTTCATGGAAAAGCACGCAGTCGCGCGACTGATCGGCGCCCCTCCAGGCTATGTCGGCTACGAAGAAGGGGGCGTGCTGACCGAAGCAGTGCGGCGCCGGCCGTATCAGGTGGTGCTGTTCGACGAGGTCGAAAAAGCGCACGCGGATGTGTTCAACGTGCTGCTGCAGGTGCTCGACGACGGGCGGCTGACCGATGGCCAGGGGCGCACGGTCGATTTCACCAACACGCTGATCATCCTGACCAGCAACCTGGGCAGCCAGTTCCTCGCCAACCTGCCCGACGACCAGTCGATCGACAGCGTCGAGCCACAGGTCATGGACGTCGTGCGCGGACATTTCCGCCCTGAATTCCTCAACCGGCTGGACGAGATCATCCTGTTCCATCGCCTGTCGGTCGCCAACATGGCGCCGATCGTCGATATCCAGGTTGGACGGGTGCAAAAATTGCTGGTGGACCGCAAGGTGACACTCGACCTGACCGATGCCGCGCGCGCGTGGCTCGGGCGGGTTGGTTATGACCCAGTCTACGGCGCGCGGCCGCTGAAACGCGCGGTGCAGAAATACTTGCAGGACCCATTGGCCGACGCAATTCTGCGCGGCGAGGTCAAGGATGGATCAACGGTGAGAGTCGACGAAGGCGATGGCGGGCTGGCGATCGCTGCCGGCGCTTAATTGCCCGGTCCGCTCTGTGGAACGCCGTTAGGCATGACGACACGATCCGCTTCACGAGCAGAGTCGTAGCGTATCCGGCGCCACTCGCCGACCGTGTGACAGACCCTACGCGATGACATCAGCGAGCCCGTCACAGGCTCCCTTACGCAGCGAACGACATTATCGGGGTCCACTGCTGGCGCGGTCGCCGCTGTGGCGGCGGCAGCAGCGGCTAATATTAAATCGAGCATCATCAATTCTTGTCGTTTAAGGTGCCCGGCTGAATGATGCGGCGCGCTTCGTCATTGGCATCGCTATGGATCCGACGCCACTCGCCGACCGTGTGACAGACGCGGCGCGTATTCGTGAGCGACCCTATGACCAATTCACGAATGCATCGCACAACCGCATCGGGGTCATTCTGACCCGAAACCGGTGCCGCTGCCGCTGCCGCGAGCGCCAAAATAACTGAAAAACCAATCATGACCCCACCCCTGAGACAGATGCCGTCGAACCTAACCCGAATCGAAACGAATTTCCAGAAAAACTAGTCGACCGGTGGCCCAAATCCCGCAGCGTCGGCGGCGCGCATGAAATCGGCGATGAGCGCGCGCTCCTCGGGGCGCAGATACGGGTTCCACACGTCAAAGATAAGGATCGCTCGCGGTTCGTTGCTATCGTTCCAAGCTTCATGTTCGATCGTGTCGTCGAACACCCAGGCCGCCCCTTCACGCCATTCGCGGGTCTCACCACCGACCCGGAACCGGCAACCATCGGGGACGATCAACGGCAGATGGACGATACTGCGGACATTGCTCACGCCCGTATGCGCCGGAATGCGGGTATGTGGCTTGAGCACCGAGAAAAACGCGGTCGGTCCGCGACCCGGTATCGCAGCCAGCGGTAGCGACTCGAGGAGCGCGGTCGTATGCGGGCATGCTGCAAGTATATCGGGGCGGGCGACGCCATATTCCCACAAATAGATCGCTCCCCAATCGGTCTTGCGATCGAGGGACGTCCACTTGTTTTCGGGCGTGCCGGGATCCTGCGATACGTAAGGAACGATATGATCGCCCCCCCCTTCGAGCAGCGCGAGGAGCTCGGCACGGATCGCGTCGGTCGCGGCCTCGGCGCGATCCAGCCATTCAAAGTGATCGCGATCGAAATATTCGTCCGCGGGGAGGAAGGGATAGTGCATCCCCGCACATTCGTTGTGAAAGATGCGACGTTTGCCGACCACGGCGTCCATCGCCGCCCCGAAGCGGCGAACGGTCACCGCGTCCACCCGATCGCGCCAATCGCCCAGTTCCGCCTCGAGCGCGTCGGCCAGCAGCGCCGCACGCCCGGCGACATATGCCCGCGCATGGTCGATCAGGTCCGTCAGCGCCGGCGTGACGGGCAGCTCGCTGGCCATGGTGAGGATGCCCGACCAACGCTGATGTGCCGGCCCCGCCTCTCCCAGCCGCTCTTCCAACTGCGCCATGCGCACCTGCGCCATGAAGTCGAGCTGATCGTTATCCAATGCGCGCTGCAACGCACGACGTTCGCCGGCGTCGTCGCCCATTGCGCGATGCGCCTTGGCGAGGTTGAGCAACAAGGGCGATGCCTGCGGGTCAGCAGCGGCGGCATCGGCGAACAGCCGCGCGGCCTCGCGCGCGTCGCCCGACTGGAGCGCCTTCATGCCAGCGTCATTCAGGGCGCGCGGATCGGTCACGCGCGCACTTTCGGGGGCTGCGGCGCGTTTGACAAGCGCTTGCCCGCCGCGCGGCGAGCCGTCAGGACGAGCCGATGACCGCGCCTACCGATCCAGAATGGCTCGCGCATCGCTACGATGCCGGCCATGATGCGGTGCATTTTGTCCGGGCACCCCGTGAGGTGCGACGAGCGACGCCCTTTTTGACCGACGAATATCTCAAGCCGGGCCTACCGCAGATCATCGCTCGCGGCGAGGCGATCGCCGCACGCCCGCGTCCACCGGTCCACTTTATCTTTCACTCGGCATTTTGCTGTTCCACCCTGCTCGCCGCCGCGCTCGACGCGCCGGGCTCCGCGACGTCGTTCAAGGAACCGGTAATCCTGAACGACGTGATCGGCGTGATGCATCGCGGCGGCCCGCGGCGGCAGGTGGGCGAAGCGCTCGACGGCGCCCTCCACCTGATGACCCCGTTCGCTGGTGACGCAGTCGCGGTCATCAAGCCGTCCAATGTCTGCAACGGGCTGGCGACGGCGATGCTGACGCTGAGGCCGGAAAGCTGCGCGATCCTGATGTACGCTCCCTTGCGTGCCTTCCTGGCCTCGATCGCGCGCAAGGGGATGTGGGGGCGGTTGTGGGTCCGCGACCTGCTGTCCAAGCAGGTTACCGAAGGATTCGTCGATCTTGGGTTTGAACCCCGCGATTATTTTCTGCTCACCGACCTGCAGGCTGCGGCCGTGGGGTGGCTGGCGCAACATCGGCTGTTCGCAACGCTGGCCGAACGCTGGCCGGAACGGGTTCGTACGCTCGACAGTGAAGCACTCGTGTCGAGACCAGAGGAGCATCTGGTGGCAGCGGCCAGGTTGTTCGGCTTGAACATCGATGTCGAAGCGATCGTCGCTGACATCTTTGCGCGTGATGCCAAGGACGGCGCTGCGTTCGCTCCCGGTCAACGCCAAGCCGCGGCAAAGGCCGGCGAAACCTTGCATCAGGACGAAGTCGACAAGGTCGTAACCTGGGCCGAAGCCGTCGCGCGGAACGCCAGAGTGTCGCTCAAACTGTCACAATCGTTGGTCTGAGCGGTATCCAATTGTGAGCAGCGGCGGGGCAAAGCCACGTCGCCCTAACTGGCGTGGCCAGCGTTGCGCATCGCGCGCCACCGATTTGCGAGAATGCCTCCAAACGAAAAAGGGCGGCCCCGCAGGACCGCCCTCTCTCTCTTAGCGTCGATCTGCTGAAGATCAGAACTTCAGCTTCACACCCGCCGCGTACTTGCGGCCCAGCGCGTCGTAGGTCGACGGATAGGTGTTGCCCGAGTTGAACGACGTCGAACCCGCGGTGTTGCCGACGATCGGCGGCTTGCGGTCGCCGATGTTCTGCACGGCCAGCGTGACATCGACATTCTTCGTCAGGCCGAAGCGCAACGCGAGGTCGAAATAATTCGCCGACTTGATGTAGTTGAAGTTGTAGGACCTGCCCGCAAAGTACCCACTACCGCCTGTTGGCGCATTGCCGGCGAAGAGCAGATCGGGCTTGGGAGCCGCCGCAGTTCCGATGTTGAAGCCACGAGCGACATAGTCCGACGCGGTTGCCTCATAAGCAACCTTGTCGATGTGGCGCCACAAGAGAGACACATCAATGTCACCGAAGGTCAAAGTGGTGCGCTGGCTCCACTGGAACTTGGGCTGAATGGACGGACAGTTGACCGAGAAGTAACCGGTACAGTCACGCTCGTAGCCCACCCGGTGAAGCAGCTAAACTTCGAGTTGAAGGTGTAATTCCCGGTCAGGCTCAACGCGAGCTTGGTTCCTTCATACACACCGTCCAGGAACGTCAGCGGCATGCGATAGCTCAGCGCCACGTCGATACCGTCCGTCTTCAAGGTTCCCAGATTGGTCAACGCACCGAACAGGCCGGGAGCGATCGACGGGTCACCGTCGAGACCACCGGTCAGCGGGTTACGACGGATGCTCGTGCACGCCGGGTTGGTGGCCGACGCCGCCGTCACATTGCCAAAGCACGCAGAGACGATGTCGTCCGGCGTCGGGGTCGTGATCGCGCCCTTCACCTTGATGTTGTAATAGTCGACCGTCGCGGAGAAGCCCGAGAAGAAGGTCGGCTGGAGGACGACACCAACGGTATAGCTGTTCGACGTTTCCGGCTTCAGGTTCAGGTTACCACCGGTGGTGATATTGGCCTGACCCGCGGTCGGATTGGTGATCGAGCCAATCGTACCGGTCGGAGCGCCCTGTGCCAGGCAGACCGCGCGCAGGTTGGCGTTGCCCACCGGCGCCGCGCCGGCGCAGGGATCGGTCTGCAGGTTGGTCAGCACGGTGTTCTGCGGCGAGAACAGTTCGCTGATGTTGGGCGCCCGGACGGAGTGCGCATATCCGCCGCGGATCTTGATGTCGCGAACCGGCTGCCACACGCCTTCGAACTTGTAGGTCGTGGTGTTGAACTTCGGACGCGCCGCCGTGTCCACCGTATAGTGCGAATACCGCACGCCGGCGTTGACCGACAGCGATTCGAAGAACGGCTTGTCCTGAACCAGCGGAATGGCGACTTCGCCGATCGCTTCGTAGACGTCGATACCCACCGAAGATGTTCGGCGTGGCGCCACCGGCACCGCCGAGGTCGCCGCCCTGGCCGAGCAAGTCGGCGGTCTGCAGCGCGGTGTACTTGCGATACTCGCCACCGACGGCGAAGTTGATGGCGTCTTCAGCGAACGGGCTGCTGAAGCCGAAATCGCCGTTGATGATGGCACGGGCCTGAGCCAGCGTCGTCTTCGTGAACGACGTCGATTCAGCGCTCAGGAAGCGAACTGCGGCAGGGCTGATCGTACCGGCCGGGCCGAACACGTTGGCAGGGACGCAGCCGAAAGTGGATCCTGACAAACCGGCGCCGTGGCCGTGCCATTGACCAGCAAGGCCTGACGGAAGCGCGAGTTCAGCGTGTAGCCCTGGATCCGCTGGCGGTTTTCCGATTCGCCGTAACCACCCGAGATGTCGTAGTTGATGGTGTCGGTGATGCCGCCCTTGAAGCCCAGACGATAGTCGAAGATCGTCGTGGTGTAGTCCGAGATGCGCGGGCCGGCTTTCGATCGCGCGACGCGACAGCGTCACAGGCGGGTTGAGCGGGTTGATGTTGGCACCCGAAGACGGGACCGTCAGCGAGCCAGCCGCCGATCCGATGACGCGGTAGCGCGGATCGCTGGGGCCGGTGGCCAGGGCCGCCGCGGCGCAGGTCGCCGGGTCGAAGCGCGGCGTATAGCCGGCGACGCCGGATCGACGTCGAATGCGCAGAACTGGTTGCGCAGCGTTGCGGGCAGGAACGGGTTGTTGAGGTTGATCGACACCGCGACGCCGAACGAACCCGACGGCGCGATGATCGTCTTGACGTTGTTCTTCGAGAACAGGCCACGCGTATAGACTTCGATCGCGTCCGAGGCTGCGTAATGCGCCTGCACCGAACATGTTGAAACGCTTGAACGGCGTCTGGAAGATGTTGTACGGGTTGAAGTTGAACGACGCGAACGTCGGAACGGCCTGACCCGCGCCATTGATCTGACGAACGCCGCCGTTGGCAACCGTCGGATCGGTGTTCGGCGTGCTGGTGCCGGCGATCAGCGGGCGCGTGCCCGAGAAGCGCGACGGAACCGCGGTACCCGAGCCGCCGAGCGTGCCCGAGAACGAGTTCGATCTGGTCGACCGAGAAGTCGCGGTCGCCCTGATAGACGGGGTCCGATTCCTGGTAGCCGATCGAGAACACCGCGTTGCCGCGACCGTCATCGAAGTTGGCACCCAGAGTGACGTCGGCACGAAGGTAGTTGCCGTCGCCCTGCTCGGTGATCTGCTCACCGAGCCGAGACTTCAACGCCCGAGAAATCCTTGCGGGTGATGAAGTTGACGACGCCCGACACGGCGTCGGCGCCGTAGGTCGTCGACGCACCACCGGTCAGCGCGTCGACGCGCTCGACCAGCGCCAGCGGGATGTTGTTCAAGTCGACACGACCAACCAGGCCCGACGGCACGATGCGGTTGCCGTCGAGCAGGACGATGTTGCGGTTCGAGCCGAGGCCGCGAAGATCGACGTACGACGCACCGCCGTTGCCGTTGTTCACCGCCGAACCGATGTTCGGCACGATGCCCGGAATGTCGCGCAGCACTTCTTCTGCGACGTTGTTCTGACGCAGCGTGATTTCTTCAGCCGTGGTCACGTTGACCGGCGCGGCTTGCGCCAGGTTCGGGTTCGTCAGCAGCGAACCGGTGACGACGATCGTCTGACCTTCGTCAGCCGCCGACATCGCTTCTGGCGGCGCGCCGTTGTTGGCGCCGGCCGGAGCCGTGGCACTGCCTTGCGCAAACGCCGCGCCGCTGATCAGCGAGCCGGCAATGATGGTCGACGCGAGCAGCGAGCGACGCGTGGAGGAGCTAAGCATTCGGTCTTTTCCCCTAGCTAGGACCGGACATTTCCGGGCCTTGAAAGTTCTTTGGTTACGGACGCCACACGGAATCCGAATGACCCGGTTTAGGTGCGCTCCGTGCCGCGATGCAACACAAACGACATGCCGCCTGCCTTTATCGGCAGGCCCTGTGGTTTTTTCGTCACAGGTTTGTCATGAGGCACCGATCGCGTCATTGCAGGGGAAAGTTCGGGAGAGTTCGATGAAAGCCGCCCTGCCACTTGCCACGTTCGCGCTCGTCGCAACCTCGCTTGCCGCCGCTGATACGCCGCCCGCCGCGCGTCCCTATGCCGCGCTGCAGTCGTGCCGCGCGATTACCGACAATATTCAACGGCTCGCCTGCTTCGACAATGCCGCCGCGGCGCTCGACGCCGCGGCCAAGAGCGAGGAAGTGGTGATCGTCGATCGCCAGGAAGTGCGTAAGGCGCGCAAGGGACTGTTCGGCTTTTCACTCCCTCGCATCGGCTTTCTCGCCGGTCGGGACGGCAATAGCGAAGACCAGGCCGACGAGGAGAAGCTGACCGACACCGTCGCCAGCGCGCGCGGCATCGCCAATGGCAAGTGGCGCATCACCTTGTCGAGCGGTGCGGTGTGGGAAACACTGGAAGCCGATAGTCGCTTCACCGATCCGCGGCCCGGCATGACCGTCCAGCTCGACAAGGCAATGCTCGGCAGTTACTTCCTGCGGGTCGCGAAGGGGCGGCCGGTAAAGGCCCGGCGGATCGCCTGAGGTCTAGTCGCCCAGAGCGCGGGTTGCGATCTCGGCGCTGGCATAGGCTTCCTGCTTGGCGACGCTCCAGTAGCGCAGCTCGTCGAGCGGGATGCGCTCGCCGCTGATCGCGCACAGCACATGGTCACCCGACGCGAGCACGCGATACTGGTTGGCGAGGTAGTGGAGCCGCGCGGGGCGCCCAGCGGACATCAGCATCGCATTCAGCCTTCGAACAAATTGGGTTGTTGCGGCGAAGGATAGGGTTTTGACCGCCCGCCCTCAACCCGCACGGCGATTTCGATCGTCGTGGAACTTCAGGTTGAGCAGCCCGGCCCGCGTGGCGGCAGTGGCGCTGGTCAGGGTCTTGCCGTTCCGATCGGTGACGCGCGCATACCCACGCGACAATGGCGCATCGGGATTGAGCTGCCCAAGCAGCCGGCCAAGCTGAGCAAGGTGGCGGGACGTCGCTTCGGACTGACGATGGAGCATCGCGGGACGGAGTGCGCCGCCCGCGCGCGCCAGCCTTTGCCCGGCGGCGCCCGCGCGGTCCGACAAACCACGGCGGAGCCGTTCGGCGAGATCGTCAACCCGCTGGGCTTGCGGCTGAAGAAGCGCCTGACGCGCTGGCAGGCGCGAAGAGGCGTGTTCCAGCTTCTCACCGCCGCGTTCGACGTAACGGCGCGCGCAACGCAGCGTTCGCGCCGACGCAGCCTCCACCGTTGCCAGCAGCTCCAGGCGGACCGGTACCGCCATCTCCGCGGCAGCGGTCGGCGTCGGCGCGCGAACGTCGGCCGCGAAATCGCACAGAGTGGTATCCGTTTCATGACCCACAGCCGAAATCACCGGGATTGGCGAACCAGCGACGGCGCGGATGACGACTTCCTCGTTGAAGCCCCATAAATCCTCGATCGAGCCGCCCCCGCGCGCCACGATCAGCAGGTCGGGCCGCTGCCGTTCAGGCAACGCACCAAAGCCGGCGACAGCGGCTGCTACCTGTTCGGCGCTCCCCGGCCCCTGGACCAGCACCGGCCAGACGGTGACGTGGCTGGGGAACCGATCGGCCAGACGATGCAGGATATCGCGGATCACGGCGCCGGTCGGCGAAGTAACCACGCCGATATGGCGCGGGACATAGGGCAGCGGACGCTTCCTGGCCGGATCGAACAGTCCTTCCGCCTCGAGCGCGCGGCGGCGCTTGTCGAGCAACGCGAGCATGGCGCCTTCGCCCGCGAGCTCCAGGCTGTCGACGACGATCTGGTATCGCGAGCGGCCGGGATAGGTTGTCAGCTTGCCGGTCGCGATGACCTCGATCCCGTCGCCGGCGGCAAAGCCGATGCGGCGCGCGGTGTCGCGCCACATCGACCCCGTCGATCAGCGCCTTGTCATCTTTCAGGCAGAAATAGGCATGCCCCGAGGCCGCTGGCCGCCAACCCGAAATCTCTCCGCGGATCCGCACGTGCGCAAAGCCGCTCTCGACATGGCGCTTGAGGAGCATCGCCAGTTCCGACACGCTCATGGGTGCCGCGTTGCTCCCCACCGGCACCTCGGCTAGCAGCGGGGGCGATGTGGGGTCGGCGAGCAAATCGGGCATGAATATCCTGCTGGTGGGTGGCGGCGGACGCGAACATGCGCTCGCCTGGAAGCTCGCGCAATCGCCGAGCCTGACGAAGCTGTACGCGGCACCCGGCAATCCGGGCATCGCGCACCATGCAGAATTGGTGCCGCTCGCTATCGCGGACAAGGCCGCGGTGGTGGCGTTTTGCGGTCGCTTTGCCGTCGACCTTGTCGTCATCGGGCCCGAACAGCCGCTGGTCGACGGATTGGCCGACGCGTTGCGGGACGCTGGCGTCGCGACCTTCGGCCCGGGCGCGGCGGCGGCTCAATTGGAGGGCTCCAAGGGGTTCACCAAGGAACTTTGCGCGGCGCACGATATTCCCACCGCCGCCTTCGAACGCGTCTCCGGCGCAGACGCGGCGCTGGCCGCGGTTGCTCGATTTGGTGCGCCGGTGGTGATCAAGGCCGATGGTCTGGCTGCGGGCAAGGGCGTCGTCGTGGCGATGACGCTCGCCGAAGCGGAGGCGGCGGCGCGCGACGTGTCCGGCGAAGCGGTCATCGAGGAATTCCTGACGGGCGAGGAAGCGAGCCTGTTCGTCCTGACCGACGGGAAGACCAGCCGCGTGCTCGGCAGCGCGCAGGACCACAAACGCGTGGGCGAAGGCGATACCGGCCCGAACACCGGCGGGATGGGCGCTTATTCGCCCGCAACGGTGCTGACGCCAGCACTCGAGGCCCAGGCGATGCGAGAGATCGTCGAGCCGACCGTCGCTGCGCTGGCGGATCGCCGGAACGCCATTCGTCGGGGTGCTGTACGCCGGGACTGATGCTGACACCGACGGGACCGCAGTTGATCGAATATAATGCGCGGTTTGGTGACCCTGAGACGCAGGTGCTGATGCCGCGCATCGAAGGCGACCTGGCGGCCTTGCTGCACGCCTGTTCGACCGGACGCCTGGCCGAGGCCCGTTTCAATCTGTCGGACGAGACTGCCTTGACCGTCGTCGTCGCGGCCAATGGCTATCCCGGCGAACCGCGACAAGGGCGGCGCGGTCGCCGGGCTCGATGAGGCGCGAGGCTCAGGGAGCGATGGTCTTTCAAGCGGGGACACGGCTGCGGGACGGACAGATCGTCGCCAATGGCGGGCGCGTTCTGGCGGTCACTGCAACCGGGCGCGACGTCCGCGAAGCGGGCGAGGCCGCCTATGCCGCCGTCGCCAAGATCGACTTCGCCGACGGCTTTCATCGTCGCGACATCGGCTGGCGAGAGATCGAACGGTTGAACGGAAAACAGGCATGACCGCTAATCAATTCATCGATCAATATTGGCCGCTGGCTGCTCGTCGGGCTGGGTGTCGCGCTGTTGCTCGCGCTGCTGCTGCGACGTGGTCGGGGCCAGCGAATCAGTCTGTCCGATCAGGACACATCGACCCGCACCTTGGACCGCCCGGCCGTATCGCCAGTCGCCACCGCCGCACCGCAACTGGTCGACAGCGAACTGATCCGCCTGAAAGGCGTCGGCCCAAAGCTGGCAGCGGCGCTCGATGCCGAGGGGTTTGGCAGCCTCGCTGCGCTGGCCGTTCTCGATGACGCACAACAGGCCGAACTCGACGCCAGGCTCGGCGCCTTTGCGGGCCGTGTCCGCCGCGACCGGCTTGGTCGAGCAGGCCGACTCCTCAGTGAAGACCCCGCGGCTTATGCCGCCGCATTCGGCAAGGGCGCCTGAAACTGAGGCATCCTGTCGCCGCTCTCGCTCTGTTGTTGGTCGGCGCAGCTCCGCTCGATCCTGCTGCCTTGATGCGTCAGCAGCGCAGCGCCGAGGCGGAAGCCATCCGGCTCGAACAAGCAGCCCGCGACGCGACCAACTCGGCGACCAGAGCCAGAGCGCTCGCCGCCGAGCTCGATGCACGCATCATCGCTTCGCGCACTGCGGTTGCCGCCTCGCGTACCAAGCTCGATGCGATGGGCGTCCAGCGCCGCCAGCTCGACGCGCGACTAGCGAAGGCACGCCAGCCCGTGGTGCGGCTCGTCGCCGCGCTGGTCGCGCTCCAGCGCCGCCCCGCCGCGCTCGCGCTGGTTCAGCCCGCGTCGCTCGATACGCAGGCGCATGCCCGCGCCGCTATCCGGACTATCGTTCCGGAGATCGAGTCGCGGACGGCGGGACTGCGCGCACAAATGGCAATACTGCGACGATTGCAGGTCGCCGCGGCACGCGAAAACGTCACGCTGGCCCAGGCCAGCGCGCAGTTGCTCACACAACAAACAGCGCTCAGCCGTTACGCCGCAAGCCGCCTTCGCGCCGCCAGCCTTGCCGCCAACCAGGGGCTGACCGCGCAAGATCGCGCCCTGGCGCTGGCCGACGATGCCGGCGCAACTTCAGCGTGCGATCGATGAGGCCGGAGTCGACGCGGCCACCGCAGCCCGGCTGGGCACGCTGCCCCGCCAATAGCGGAGGTCGGACCCGCCCGTGCCACGCACGCCCTATCGCCTGCCCGCCGGGACGCATCGTCACCGGCTTTGGCGAACGGCTCGACGACGGTCGCCGCTCCGCCGCGCTGATCATCGCGCCTGCGCCGGGCGCGCTATCGGCGCGCCGCGCAGCGGGCGAGATCGTTTTTGCCGGGCCGCTCAAAGGCTATGGCCGGGTCGTCATCATCGAACATGGCGGCGGCTGGACCAGCGTCATCGCCGGCCTCGCCGATACCGCCTTGCGCGCGTGACGAACGCGGTGAAGGCCGGCGCGGCGCTGGGCCGCGCGCCCGCCGCCGATCCCGCCATCCGCCTCGAACTGCGCCATAACGGCATCCCCGTCCCGCCGACGCGGCTTGCGGGTTAGGGCGTACGAGGGCGTAAGCTGCCCCGCCATGAAGCCCGCCCTCCGCCTTGCCCTCGCCACCTCTGCCGTGGCGATGATCCCGATCCTGACCGGCGCGATGGGTAGCGTCGATCCCGCGTACCGCGCGCGAACTCGACACGTTCATGGAGGTGTTCGACCGGGTGACGCGCCGATTATGTCGACAAGGTCGACGACAAGGTGCTGATCCGGGGCGCGATCGACGGCATGCTCGCCGCGCTCGATCCGCATTCGGGGTATGAAGCGCGGCACCGATTTCGCAAATCTGCGCGCGCAGACCGAGGGCGAATATGGCGGCCTTGGCCTGACCGTCACGATGGAAGACGGCGCGGTCAAGGTGATCACGCCGAGCCGAGGACACGCCCGGCATATCGCGCGGGGATCAAGTCGGGCGATTTCATCACGCACCTCAACGGCAAGTTCATCGTCGGCGGGACGCTGGACGAGGCGGTCGACCAGATGCGCGGCAAGCCCGGCACCACGATCAAGCTGACCCTGGTCCGCCCCGGCCGCGACAAGCCGTTCGACGTCACCCTGACCCGCGAAATCATCAAGCTGCGCCCGGTGAAATGGGAAGTGAAGGGCGATGTCGGCTATATCAACATCAACGCCTTTTCGCGCAACACCGGCGGGTCGGTCCGCGCCGCGCTGATCGGCATCGACAAGGCGCTGGGGCATCAGCCCACCGGCTATGTCGTCGATCTGCGCTCGAACCCGGGCGGGCTGCTCGACGAAGCCGTCGCGGTCAGCGACGCGTTCCTCGACAAGGGCGGCATCGTGTCGCAGCGCGGCCGCGACCCGCGCCAGAACGAGCGCTGGGACGCCGCGCCGGGCGATTTCGCGCATGGCCTGCCCATCGTCGTGCTGGTCGATGCCGGTTCGGCCTCGGCAGCGGAAATCGTCGCCGGCGCGCTGCGCGACAACCGCCGCGCGATCGTCATGGGCGAACGCAGCTTCGGCAAGGGATCGGTGCAGACCGTCGCAGCCGCTCAGCGAAACCACCGCGCTGCGCCTGACCACGGCGCGTTACTACACGCCGTCGGGCAAGAGCATCCAGGAAGGCGGCATCGAGCCCGACATCATCGTGCCGCAGCTGACCGATCCCGATTACAAGGACCGCCCGCGCATCCGCGAGGCCGATCTGCGCAAGCACCTGGTCAACCAGGCCAAGGTCGACAACACGGTGCTGGAATCCGACACCAAGCCCGATCCGCGCTTCGCCGCGACACCCGCACAGCTAAAGGCCAAGGGCATCGAGGACTTCCAGCTCGATTATGCGCTGAAGACCGTCGCGCGCCTCGGCAGCGCGGCGCCTGCACCCGCACGGTGCGGCGCGCAAGTGAGCCCCCTGGCCCGCGCGCGAATGCCGTCGCGCTTGCCATCCCCGCACTCGCAATGGCGGGTGCGCTCGGCTCGCAATATATCGGCGGGCTCTACCCGTGCGAGATGTGTCACTGGCAGCGCTGGCCGCACGAAGCGGCGATTGCCTTCGCCATCCTCGCCTTTTTCCTGCCGCGCGATCCGCGGCGCAGCCTGATCGGGCTCGCTGCCGTCGCCATTCTGATCTCGGGCGCGATCGGCGTGTTTCACGCGGGCGTCGAATATAAATGGTGGGAGGGCATCACCACCTGTTCGCGCACCGGCGGCGCGGTGACGCTGGAAAGTATCATGGCGACGCCGATGATCCGCTGCGACGCGCCGCAATGGACCTTTGCCGGCATTTCGTTGGCGGGGTTCAACGCGATTTGGTCGATCCTCGGCGGCATTGCTGTCTTTGCTCTCTTGAGGCGCGCACGATGATCGAACCCGATAGCAAATCGATGATCCGGGTGAACCAGGCCGGCGAGTACGGCGCCACCCGCATCTATGCCGGCCAGCTGGCGATCATGGGATCGCGGTCAAAGGCGGCGCGGACCATTGCCGGCATGGCGGCGCAGGAAGAACGGCACCTCAAACATTTCAACGCTTTGATCGCGGAGCGGCGGGTTCGCCCTACCGTCCTGCAGCCCTTCTGGAATGTCGCCGGCTATGCGCTGGGCATGGCGACGGCGCTTATGGGCCCCGAGGCGGCCATGGCCTGCACCGCAGCAGTCGAGACCGAAATCGACAAGCACTACGCCGATCAGCTGGACGAACTGGGCGACCGGCGATCCCGAACTCAGCGCCACGATCCTCGACTTCCAGGCCGAGGAGGTCGAGCACAAGGAGCAGGCGCTGGCCGCGGGCGCGGAGCGGGCTTTGGGCTACCCTGTCCTCTCCGCCGTCATTCGCGCCGGATGCCGCGTCGCGATAGAATTGTCGAAACGCATCTAGACCTGACATCGTGCGTTCAGGTTAAAGCCCAAAGGATGGACCGATGAAGAAGCTCTTTGCTGCCGCCCTGCTCCTCAGCCCGCTGGTCGCCCCGCTGCCGGCCGTGGCGCAGGACCGTGTCCTGAAGATTTTTGGCGAGGACAAATGCCCTGAGAACACGATCTGCGTGCGCGCCCCGGAAGGCGAGCGCTATCGGATCCCCAAGGATCTGCGCGACGACCCGATCATCGCCCCGAACCGGCAGTCATGGGCCGCCAAGGCCCAGGCGACACTCGACGCGGGGTCGAAGAGCGGCACCGGCAGTTGCACTGCGATCGGCCCGGGCGGCAACACCGGCTGCTTCGCGCAGCAGGCGCGCCAGGCGAAGGCCGAGCGGCAGCAGGCGGCGAAGCAGAACGCCACCGGCCTCGAGGATGACGATTAAGCCTTTTGGGCTGAAACCCAGCGGTTAATCTCGGACTCCAGAACATCGAGCGGCACCGGGCCCAGCGCGAGCACCGCGTCATGAAAGCCGCGCAGGTCGAACTTCGGCCCCAACTGCTTTTCGGCACGCGCGCGCAGCTCGCGGATCTTCAGTTCGCCCATCTTGTAGCCGAGCGCCTGCCCCGGCCAACTGATGTAGCGGTTGACCTCCGCATCGATATTCTTGTCGCTGAGCCCCGTCTCGGCGCGCATGAACGCCACCGCCTGTGCCTTGGTCCAACCCTTGGCATGAATGCCGGTATCGACGACCAGGCGACAGGCGCGCCACATTTCGTAGCTCAGCCGCGCCATGTCGCGCTGCGGCGTGTCGTACAGGCCCATCTCGATACCGAGATGCTCGGTGTAGAGCGCCCAGCCCTCGACATACGCCGTGAAACCGACGGCATATTTGCGGAAATCGGGCAGGTCGAGTTCCTGTTGCAATGACAATTGCGTCTGATGTCCTGGCGAAGCCTCATGGGCCGATAGCGCCGGCAACTCGTAAAGCGGCCGTTGGTCGAGGCGCGAGGTGTTGATCCAGTAATTTCCGGCGACTCCGGTCGCCAGACTGCCCGACTGCGAATAGGCCGTGGTCGTCCCTTCGGCCGTCTCCGCCGGGATCGCCTTCACCCCGTAAGTCAGGCGCGGCAGCTTGCCGAAGTAGCGGGGCAGCAGCCCGTCGATCCGCTTGTTCTGATACGCCGCGGCGGCCAGCAATTCGTCGGGCGTCCGCGCGTGCTGCGCCGGATCGGCAGTCATCTGCGCGACCATCGCTTTGCGATCGGCAAAGCCGTTCTTCCGTGCCAGCGCGTCCATCTCCGCGCCGATGCGCTTGACTTCCGACAGGCCCGTCTGGTGGACCTGTTCGGGGGTCAGATTGGTCGTCGTATGCCGCGCCACCTGCAACGCGTAATAGTCGCGGCCCTGTGGCAATTCAGAGACGCCAACGCTTGCCCGACATTTATACTCCTTGCCGTACCAATCGGCGATCTTGGCATATTCGGGGTTTATCGAGCCGGTAATGATCCCCGCCGCTCGGGCCTTCAAGGCTGCCCAGTCCGCGTCGCTGACCATCGCAGGTTTGGTTCGGGTGAACGGCTCGAAAAAACGCGATTGGGTCGCGTCGGACTTGACGACCCCGGTGATCGTCCCGCCCATGCCGTCGAGCACCGCACATGGCTGGGTAAAGCCCTGCGCCACCGCCTGCCGACTGATTTTGAGGTATTCGACATTTTGTGCGGGAAATTTGGTCAGCCGCGTGAGATAATTGTCGTAGTCGGCCTTCGTCGAAAAACGCAGCCCCTCGGGCAGCGAGGCGAACCCCTGCCACCAGCTGTAATAGCTCGTGAACAGGATTTGCCGCTCGCCGAACTTGCTGCCCGCCACATCTTCACGCAGCACCCGTGACAGGATCGCCTTGTTGACGCGGCCCGCCGCATCCAGGCCCGCATCGGGGATCGCCGACAGCCGATCGAGGAAGCGCTGCTCGTCGCGTGCCCGGCGATCGGCACCGGCCAAACTGACGTCGCTGACCAAGGCATCGAATTCGTGATGGCCGAGCCCGGACGCCTGTTCCGGATTGTTCGCCAGCCACCAGGTCCAGTGATCGGCGATGACCTTTTGCAGGTCGTTCGAGGGGGCCGCCTGCGCGGTCGAGGCGATGAGCGCGAGCGCGCTGACGAAGGACTTGAGCATGCGCCGATGTTAGCGCATCGTCGCGCGGGGTCGAGGGGCGAAACGCATGGCGACGATGGCGGAGAAATCAGCGAGACGCCATCCGTTCGCGCCCGACACGTTCGAGCAGGTGTTGGCGGCTGGCGCGGCGATCCTGCTCGTTGCGATGATTACCGCGATCCTGAAGGGCCGGGGCGACTGGCCTCAGATTCCACTGGTGGTCTGGCTGCATCTCGCGACCATTTTCGTCGCGCTGCTCCTCACGCCCGTCATGTTGCTGCGCGCGCGTGGCGACCGGCTGCACCGCCGGCTTGGTTGGGCCTGGGTTGCCGCGATGCTGCTGACGGCGATCGACAGCATGTTCATCCGCCTGACCAACCCCGGCGGGTTTTCGATCATCCACGTCCTCAGTGCGTGGACGTTGATCCAGGTGCCGATCATCGTCTGGTCCGCCCGCAACCATAACGTGAAGCGTCACCGCGGCAGCGTGCGCGGCATGGTGCTGGGCGCGCTGCTGATCGCGGGCTTCTTTACGTTCCCGTTCAACCGCCTGCTCGGCCATTGGCTGTTCAGCTAGGCTTGTCGAAAGTCCGCACATGAGCATTGCCGAACCCGGCGAGCCCGAGCTCGCGCTGTCACACGATCGCGCCTTTGTCGGCCATCCCAAGGGGCTCGGCTATCTGAGTTTTACCGAGGCGTGCGAGCGCTTTTCCTATTATTCGATGCAGACGCTGCTTGTCCTCTACATGGTCAAGTATCTCCTGCTACCCGAACATGCGGGTGGCGTGATCGGACTCGACTGGGTCAAGGCGCATGTTTTCCCCGGCCTCGACGGACAGCCGCTGGCGAGTGCGATCTTCGGCACCTACACCGCGCTCGTCTATGGCACCCCGCTTCTCGGCGGCATCGTCGCGGACAAGCTGCTCGGACGGCGGACGACGATGATCGTCGGCGGGCTGGCAATGGCGCTCGGCCATTTTCTCATGGCATTCGAAGCGAGCTTCCTGTTCGCCTTGTTCGCGCTGGTCGTCGGCGTCGGCTTCTTTAAGGGCAACATCGCCAGCCAGGTCGGTGCGCTCTATTCGGATACCGATCTGCGTCGCGCGATGGCGTTCCAGATCTTCTACATCTTCATCAACGGCAGCGTGATTATCGCGCCCCTGATCTCGGGGTCGCTGGGCCAGAATGTCGGGTGGCATTGGGGCTTCGGCTGTGCCGGCGTCGTGATGGTCCTCGGCCTCGCCATCTATCTTTCGGGCACACGCTATCTGCCCCCGGACAACCTTCGGCGCGCGACGAGCGAGCCGAAGGTACCTCTGACCGGCGATGACTGGAAACGCATCGTCGCGCTGCTGCTGCTGGTTCCGGTCCTGGCGGTGGCGCTGCTGACCAACCAGGAAATCTTCAACGCCTATCTCGTCTGGGGCGATGCGCACTTCCAGCTGAATTATTTCGGGCGCGACATCCCGTCGAGCTGGCTCATCACGCTCGACGCGATCCTGTCTTTCCTGATGCTTGGCGTGGTTGCCGCGTTCTGGAACTGGCGCGGCAAGCGGGGCTGGGAACCCGACGAACTGGGCAAGATGATCATCGGCTCGATCTTCACCATGGCGGGCGGCCTGTGCCTGTTCCTCGCCGCGGCGACGCAGGGGTCGGGCAAGATCAGCCTGTTCTGGCCGGTCATGTTCCACCTGCGTCAACTCGATCGGCTTCGCGCACATCCTGCCGGTCAGTCTGGCGCTGTTCACCAAGCTGTCGCCCAAATCGATCACCTCGACCATGCTCGGCATCTACTACCTCGCCTTCTTCTCGGCGAACGCGATCGTCGGCTATGTCGGCGGGCTCTATTCCTCGCTGCCGACGACGACCTTCTGGCTGCTCCACGTTGCCAGTGCCGGCGTCGGCCTGGTGGCGTTCATCCTGTTCAAACTGTTCATTTCCGACCCGATGAACCGGCGCGTCGAATTGGCCTAAGCCATTGACTCGACATAGGGTGTAGCGGAACCTATGTAGAACGCGTGGCCCAGCTCGACGTCCAGAAAAAGCTCGAAATCCTTGCCGATGCGGCGAAATACGATGCGTCCTGCGCATCGTCGGGGACAGCGAAGCGCAGCAGCGCGGGCAAATCCTCGGGCATCGGCTCGACCGAGGGCATGGGCATCTGCCACGCCTATGCGCCAGACGGTCGCTGCATCAGCCTGCTCAAGATCCTGCTGACCAACAGCTGCATTTTCGACTGCCATTATTGCATCAACCGCAAGAGCTCGAACGTCCGCCGCGCGCGCTTCACCGCGAAGGAGGTCGTCGACCTCACCCTCGCTTTCTACAAGCGCAATTATATCGAGGGCCTGTTTCTCTCCTCGGGCATCATCCACACCTCGAACTACACGATGGAGCAGCTGGTCGAAGTCGCACGGAGCCTGCGCGAGGATCACGGCTTTCGCGGCTATATTCACCTCAAGACCATTCCCGACGCCGATCCCGAACTGGTCGCGGCCGCAGGGCGCCATGCCGACCGCGTCTCGATCAACGTCGAACTGCCGACTACTCCGGGCTTGCGCGCCTCGCCCCCGAAAAGTCGGTCGACCAGATCGAGGGCGCGATGGGCGACATGAAGTTGTCGATCCTCGACGCGCGCGACGCGAAAAAACATTACAAGTCCGCGCCGCGTTACGCCCCCGCCGGCCAATCGACGCAGATGATCGTCGGTGCCGACGCCGCGACCGATGGCGACATCGTCAACCGCGCGAGCAATCTTTACGACCGCTTCGGCATGCGCCGCGTCTATTATTCGGCCTTCTCGCCGATCCCCGATGCCAGCGCCGTGCTGCCGCTCAAGCGCCCGCCGCTGATGCGCGAACACCGGCTGTACCAGTCCGACTGGCTGATGCGCTTTTACGGCTTCGCGCCCAAGGAAGTCGTCGCCGCGACCGATGACGGCATGCTGCCGCTCGATATCGATCCCAAAGCTCGCCTGGGCGCTCAAGTTCCGCGAAAGTTTCCCCGTCGACGTCAACCGCGCCCCGCGCGAAATGCTGTGGCGCGTGCCGGGGCTGGGGACGAAGGCGGTCAAGGCGATCCTGCAAGTCCGCCGCCACCGCAAATTGCGGCTGGAGGATCTGGCGCGGCTGACCGTGTCGGTGGCGAAAATCCGCCCCTTCATCGTCGCCGCCGACTGGCGCCCGACGCTGCTGACCGACGCGGCAGATTTGCGCGCACGCCTCACGCCGCCGGCTAAGCAGATGGAACTGTTCTGATTGAGGCGAATGGCAGCTAACGGCCCAATTGCGGATCTAGCGGGTCAACGGACGGCCTGAATCGAGGGCGCCGAATTGGCGCGACGCCCTCCATCGTCACAAGTAGCGGCTAGGCGAAAGTAGTTTTGGTGCGCTGCCGATGACGCATTGCAGTACCCATGACTCCAAAGCCGCCGACCATCAGTGCCCATGCGGCGGGTTCGGGTACCCCGCCCGGTGGCGCGACGAAGGGCACTTCGTTGAGGGCGCGAATTTCGTCGTCGTTAAGTACGCCATCATAGAGGCGCAACGCCGCGATGCTCCCAGTCGACCATTCGAACTGGCCGCCAGCTTGCGTGTTATCGGCAAAAAAGATCAGCGGATTAGCGCCAATTTCTAAAAGGTTGGTAGTTGTGGTGAATGATGTCCGCCATCTATGTAGGCGGCAACCGAGGCTCCATTGACGGTCAGGACAACGTTGCGGTAGGCGCCGCTATTAAAGTCCACATTGCTGCCGGACACCGGAAAAACGTTAAGTTTGTTGCTCGGATCGACATAGAAGCCCAAGTTCGATGTGCGCCCGGTCACGTCGAAGATACGTCGCCATGCATTTTGACGCTCATTGAATTTAAAGGTCAGCGCAATCGAATAGTTGTTGCTGGTCAAGGCAGAGGTCGGCAAAAAAGTCAGGCCGCTTTGTTTATCATTCGCGTTCGTGCCGCTGAAATTATAGACCGTCCGTGCGGTGCCAAACACGATGTCCGAGCCGAAACCGCTGGTGCCAGTTGGGTCAATCACGCCCAACGTCGGCCCACCCGCCACGGACGACGACAAGGTGTTATTAAAGGAATAGGCTCCAACAAGCGTGGCGGCGGGAGCCGCGGAAAAGCTTCCGATGGTAGCGATGATGGCTAATGTAGTGCGCAAGTTCACGTTCAATTTCCCCGATGCTGAAGCTAACGGATCGTTGCCCGAAGAAATGCGACTCTTACATCTGCATAGCCAATGCAGCGTCGTAACCGTAGAAAAGTCTGCCAAGCTCTGTCTCATTATGAGACAGTCGGCCATGGCTTTGGGCCAATGCCTGTCATAAGCTCTTTAAGAGCAAACCCTCCGCTCTTGAATCCGATCGGATAGCCGCGACACATGGCACGCCCGCGCCGCCAAGATCATCCGCTTCGCCAGAATGATGCACGTCCGCAAACCACCAATAGCAGACATCCAGCCCTCCCCTAGACACCTGCCCACCCACGCTCCATGTCCCCGCCCGTGCAACTCATCCTCAGCATCGCGAGCCTCTCCAAAACCTATGCCGGCGGCCATCAGGCGCTGAAGTCGGTCAATCTCGAAATCAGGCGCGGCGAGATCTTCGCGTTGCTCGGGCCCAACGGCGCGGGCAAGACGACGCTGATCGGCGCGGTCTGCGGGCTGGTGCGGCCGACCGGCGGGACGATCACTGTCGACGGCATCGACATGCGACGCACGATCCGCGCGCAGGCGCGCGCGCGGATCGGCCTGGTGCCGCAGGAATTGTCGACCGACATGTTCGAGCAGTGAAGCGCACACCGTCGCCTTCTCGCGCGGGCTGTTCGGCAAGCCGAAGGACCCGGCGGTGGTCGAGCGGGTGCTGCGAATCGCTGTCGCTGTGGGACAAGCGCGACGCCAAGATCATGACGCTGTCGGGCGGCATGAAGCGCCGCGTGCTGATCGCCAAGGCGCTGGCGCACGAGCCCGACATCCTGTTCCTCGACGAGCCGACCGCCGGCGTCGATGTCGAGCTGCGCCGCGACATGTGGAAGCTGATCGGCGACGCTGCGCGATCAGGGCGTCACGATCATCCTGACGACGCATTATATCGAGGAGGCCGAGGAGATGGCCGACCGCATCGGCGTGATCGACAAGGGCGAACTGATCCTGGTCGAGGAAAAGCAGCGCGCTGCTCGCACAAGCTCGGCAGCACCGAGGCGCGTTTCGCGCTCGCCGCGCCGCTGGCCGCGCTGCCCGCCGCACTCGCCGACTGGCCGCTGGCGCTGAGCCGAGGACGGGCGCACGCTGACTTACACGATCAACGCCGAGGAGGCCGAAGCAGCGCGGGCGTCGTGCCGCTGGTCAAGGCGCTCGACAGCTGCGGGATCGAGTTCAACGACGCTCGATGCGCAGCGCAGCTCGCTCGAGGACATCTTCGTCGATCTGGTGGAGAAGCGGCGCATGAACTGGCACGCGATCCGCGCGATCTATCATGTTCGAACTGGCGCGCACCTGGCGCACGCTGTTCCAGTAGATCCTCACGCCGGTGCTGACGACCTCGCTCTATTTCGTCGTGTTCGGCTCGGCGATCGGCAGCCGCATGCAGGAGGTCGGCGGGGTGCCCTATGGCGCCTTCATCATCCCCGGCCTGATGCTGCTGACGATCCTGTCAGCGAGAGCATCGCGAACGCCAGTTTCGGCATCTATCTGCCGCGCTTTACGGGCACGATCTACGAGCTGCTCTCGGCGCCGGTCGGCGTGGCCGAAACGCTGCTCGGCTATGTCGGCGCGGCGGCGACGAAGTCGGTGATCCTGGCGCCGATCATCCTGGTCACCGCGCGGTTGTTCGTGCCGTTCCACATCGTCCACCCGATCCTCGGCGGCGGGTTACCTGCGTGCTGATCGCGGTGAGCTTCTGCCTGTTCGGCTTCATCCTCGGCTGCTGGGCGGACGGGTTCGAGAAATTGCAGGTCGTGCCGCTGATGATCGTGACGCCGCTGACCTTCCTCGGCGGCACCTTCTACTCGATCGACATGCTGCCGCGAGCCGTGGCGGACGGTGACTTTGTTCAACCCGATCGTCTATCTGGTGAACGGCTTCCGCTGGACCTTCTACGGCGTGGCGGACGTCAATATCTGGATCTCGGCCGGCCTGACGTTGCGTTCCTGATCGCCTGCATCGCGGTCGTCGCCTTGATCTTCCGCACGGGCTGGCGCCTGCGGAGCTAAACCCGTGCGACGCCGTTTGCTCTCCGTAACGAAGGGGAGCTGACCATGGCCGACGCCACGCATTTTCGACGACCTGAAGCGCGATCACGACAAGCATCCGAGACCTGCTCGTCGAAATCGCCGATGGCATCGGGCGAGGGCGACAGCCAAGAAGCTGTTCGAGGACTTCCGCATCGAAGTCTCCGGGTCACGCTGCGGCGGAGGAACAGACACTCTACGCCACGATGCTCGCCGATCCCGAACTGCAGGATGAGGCGCGCCATTCGGTTTCGCGAGCATAAGGAGATCGAGGACATGATCTGACCGAGTTGTACGAAGGCAGATCGACATCGTCCGCGTGGCAGAAGAAATTCGACGAAGCTGCGCACCGATACGACCATCACATCACCGAGGAAGAGGAAGAGATGTTTCCCGAGGCGGCGGAACGCTGTCGCCGAGAGGACGAGGCGATGCTCGCCAAGTGCTTCGAGGAGCGCAAACCCGAAGAAATCGAAAAGGCCGCAGCGACCGATCCGGACGAGAAGGCAAGGAACAAAAGGAATAGCGACCGCGCCCGCGCCTCAGACCTGTGCCGTCGCCCTGCCCGCGCCCGACGATTTCGACGCGTGGCGGGACGCGGCGCGTGGCCTGTTGCTCGCGGGCGTGCCGCCCGAAGCGGTGGTGTGGAGCGTCGGGGAGAGCGACGATCTGTTCGCCGCGCCGCCGCCGTCCGACGTGACGGGACTGGTCGGCAATCTCACGGTCCCCAAGGCGTTCCTGACGCTCGCCCAGACCGCGATCCTCCATGCGGATAGCGAACGGTTCGCGCTGCTCTACACGCTGTTGTGGCGGCTGCAGACCAACCGCGCGCTGATGGAGGACCATGCCGATCCGCTGGTCGACCGGCTGGAGGACATGGCGAAGGCCGTCCGGCGCGACATCCACAAGATGCGCGCCTTCGTCCGGTTCCGCGAGTGAACAGTCGACGGCATCGACGTTACGTCGCCTGGTTCGAGCCCGACAATCACATCGTCCGCCCCAATGCCGGCTTCTTCGTCCGCCGCTTCGCCACGATGCACTGGTCGATCCTGACGCCCGAAGTGTCGATCCATTGGGACGGCGAGCGTGCTGACCGAAGGACCCGGCGCGCAGAAATCGGATGCGCCCGAAGGCGATCCGGTCGAGGAGGTGTGGAAGACCTATTATGCCAACATCTTCAACCCCGCGCGCGTGAAGGTCGGCGCGATGCTGCAGCGAAATGCCCAAGAAATACTGGAAGAACATGCCCGAAACTGCGCTCGTGCCCGAATTGCTGGCGGAGGCGCAGGCGCGGGAGATCGCTGGCGATGGTCGAGAAATCGCGCACGAGCATTGGCGGCAACGCCCAGGTCGCGTGGGAACGCGCTGCGCGAAGAGGCGATGCACTGCACCCGCTGCGACCTCTACAAATGCGCGACGCAGACGGTGTTCGGCGAAGGGCCGGTCGACGCGCCGTTGGTGCTGGTCGGCGAGCAGCCGGGCGATCAGGAGGATCTGGCGGGCCATCCCTTCGTCGGCCCGGCGGGGCAGAAGCTCGATGAGGCGCTGGCCGACGCGGGCATCGACCGCAGCACGGGCCTACGTCACCAACGCGGTCAAGCACTTCAAATTCGAACAGCGCGGCAAGCGGCGCATTCACTCCAAACCCGGCGCGGGCGAGATCGAGGCGTGCCGCTGGTGGATCGATCAGGAACGCGCGATCCTCACGCCGCAAGTCACCGTCGCGCTCGGCGCCACCGCCGCGCGCAGCCTGTTCGGCAAGGTCATGACGATCGGCGCCAATCGCGGCCGCGCGCTCGAACTGCCCGGCGGCGGCGAGGCATGGATCACCGTCCACCCCAGCTTCCTGCTCCGCGTCGACCCGGCGCAACAGGCCGACGAATATGCGCGCTTCGTCGAAGACCTGAAACTGGTGCGCGACCGCCTGCCCGCCTGATTGCCGCAGATTAATCCCAATCCGCGTCGAGTGTGCGACAGCGCCGCGATGAACGAAGCCGACAGCGCCCTGGTGACCCTTCTCGCGTTGCTGGACGCGCGCGACTATCATTTCACCACGATCACTCCCGCCTCACACCAGCGCGTGCTCGAACGCCAGCCTGGGCGCATTGCCCGGTCGATCACCGATGTGTTTGGCTGGAGCCTGCCTTTCGGAGAGCGCCTCCTGCCGCCCGACCTGCTTGAACCACTTCGCGCCAGCGGGGGGCTTGACGACGTGTCCGGTGTGCTTCGTGCCCGGTTGCGCGTTTCATCGGTCGCGGGACGGCTATACGTCCACTCGGCCTATCCCACCGTGGCCGCGGATGCCGTGTTCCTCGGCCCCGACAGCTATCGCTTCGCGCGGCTGATCACCGCCGAACTGACCCGTCAGCCGTTACAGCCTGGCGCGCGCGTCGTCGATATCGGCACCGGGGCGGGCGTCGGGGCCCTGACCGTCGGCACGCTCGCCCGCGATGCGCGTTTGCTCGGCACCGACGTCAATGCCGATGCCCTTCGGCTCGCGCGCGTCAACGCCGCCGCAGCCGGCATGATCATCAAGACGGTCGAAACCTCGGCGCTCGACGGAATCGACGGTCCGTTCGACCTTGTCCTGCTCAACCCGCCCTTCATTGCCGACGATGGCGAGCGCGCCTATCGCGACGGCGGCAAGCTGCACGGCGGTCAACTATCGCTCGACCTGACCCGCGCCGCGCTCGCCAAGCTTGCTCCAGGGGGCCGCGCAATCCTGTACACCGGCAGTGCGATTGTCGACGGCCACGACCGGCTGTGTGCGGAACTGACCGCTCTTGCCGATGGCGATGTTGCGCTGGTCTACGACGAACTCGACCCGGACATCTTTGGCGAGGAGTTGAGCAACCCGGCTTATGCCGGGGTCGATCGCATCGCCCTGGTGTCGGCCATCTTCACCCGCCACGCCTGAAAACACTGTCCTACATGCCCCGGGCTGTGCCACTGTCGCACGAGCGAGACTGAGGGGCCGGACCGAATGACAATGGCAAGTGTGAATCGTGTGAATCGCCGACCGCTCGCTTCCTCCCGAAATCACCGTTCGCGGCGATCGCGCTCGGCATCCTGCTGACCTTCCTGTTCACCGCCGCGAACCTCTATCTCGGGCTCAAGGTCGGGCTGACCTTCGCCACTTCGATCCCCGCCGCCGTCGTATCGATGGCGCTGTTGCGGGCCTTCAAGCGACGCGAACATTCTCGAAAACAACATCGTCCAGACGATCGCGTCGGCGGCGGGCACGATCGCCTCGATCGGCTTTGTGCTGCCCGGCCTGATCATGACCGGCTGGTGGACCGGCTTTCCCTTCTGGACCAGTTTTTCGGTATGCGCCGTGGGCGGCGTGCTCGGCGTCCTGTTCAGCGTGCCGCTGCGCCGGGCATTGGTGACGGGCTCCGACCTCCCTTATCCCGAAGGCGTCGCTGCCGCCGAAGTACTCAAGGTCGGTAGCGCGGGCGTCGAAAGTGCGCGCGGAAAATCGTGCGGGACTGCGGACCATCGTCATGGGGTCGGTTGCCGCGATCGGCTATTCGCTCACCGCCGCCACCGGCCTCGTCGCCAGCGCGATCACGCGCTGGTTTCGCGTCGGCCCGGTTGGCACGGGCATCGATTTCGGCATGCAGTTGGCGCTGGTCGGAGCGGGGCATCTTGTCGGTCGTGCGGTCGGGCTCGCGATAGGTTTTGGAGTGGTCATCGGCTTCTGGGTCGCCACACCGATCCTTACCTTCCTGCACGGCAACCCCGAGGCGGCCGAATTGGTCTGGGCCAAGGAAGTGCGCTTCTTCGGCGTCGGCGTGATCGGCATCGCCGCGATCTGGACGCTGGCAAAGATCGCCGGGCCGGTCATCGGTGGCCTTGCCCAATCGATCGCCGCATCGCGCGCGCGCCATCAAGGCGAAGTGCTCGCGGTCGAGGAACAGGATCTGGGCGTCGGCACGATGGGTATCGGTATCCTGGCCATGCTCGGGCTCGCGGGCGTGATCCTCTACATCTTCGCTGCCAACGGGCCACTCGCCGCCTATGCCCTGCCGCTCAGCGTCGGAGGGCTGGTCTATGTTTTCGTCATCGGCGTGCTGGTGGCGGCGGTGTGCGGCTACATGGCGGGACTTGTCGGCTCGTCCAACTCGCCCGTTTCGGGTCTGGGCATCCTCGGCGTGGTCGCGGCGGCAGGGTTGCTGGCGATCTTCGTCAAGCCCGGCCTGCCCGAAGGTGCCAACGCGCACCTGGTCGCCTTTGCGTTGATCGCCACCGCCATAGTCTTCTGCGCGGCGACCATTGCCAACGACAATCTGCAGGATCTGAAGACCGGCCAGCTGGTCGGCGCGACGCCGTGGAAGCAACAGGCGGCTCTGGTCATCGGTGTGCTCGCCGGGTCGGCGGTTATCCCCGGGGTGCTCGATCTGCTCAACAAAGCGTATGGCTTCGCCCCGCTGGTCGGCAAGGCGCCGGACAACCCCCTTGGCGCACCGCAAGCAACGCTGATCGCGACGCTGGCACAGGGCGTGCTTGGCAAGGGACTCGACTGGACGCTGATCGGGAGCGGCGCTGCCTTTGGCGTGGTGCTGATCCTGCTCGACATCCTTCTCAAGCGACAGGGGCGCTATGGCTGCCCGCCGCTGGCGGTCGGCCTCGGCATCTATCTACCGATGGGTGCGACCCTCCCCGTCGTCATCGGTGCGCTGATCGGCGACTGGTTCGACAAGCGCGCTCGGGATGAAGAAACCCGCCGTCGGGGCGTCCTGCTCGCGTCGGGCTTCATCGTTGGTGATGGCCTGTTCGGCGTCGCGCTTGCCGGAATGATCGTCGTGACGGGCAGCGGCACCCCCCTGGCACTCGTTGGGGAGGGCTTTGCCGTGCCTGCAGTGTTCCTCGGCGCGCTGCTGTTCGTCGCGCTTGTGGTCTTCACCTACCGTCGCACGCTTCACGGTCGCACTGCATGAGTGCGCTGATCGCCAAGCTGCTCGCCTGGCTCACCGCCTTCACAACCGGCGTGATCCTCGCGCTGGGTTATCCCGGCATCGCGCTGCTCATGGCGATCGAGAGCGCGTGCATTCCGATACCATCCGAAATCATCATGCCCTTCGCGGGCTACCTCGTGCAGCAAGGTCATTTCACGCTGATCGGTGCGGCGACAGCGGGGGCGATCGGGTGTAATCTCGGATCGATCGTGGGTTATGAACTGGGGCGGCGCGGCGGGCGACCGCTCGTCGAGCGCTGGGGCAAATATCTCCTCATCGATGCGCACGACATCGACAAGGCCGATCGCTTCTTCGATCGTTTCGGCGCGGGGGCGGTGTTGATCGGGCGGTTGCTCCCGGTCATTCGCACCTTCATCGCCTTTCCCGCCGGTGTGGCGCGGATGCGGCAGCTACCCTTTCACGCCATGACTTTCCTCGGCAGTTGGCCGTGGTGCTACGGCCTCGCCTGGGTCGGCATGAAACTCGGCGAAAAATGGGACAGCGATCCGCGTGTCAAGGCAGCGTTTCACAACCTCGACGTCGTCATCGTTGGCTTTGGTGTGCTGATCGTCGGCTACTTCGTGGTCCACAAATGGCGCGCCGCCAAGCGAGCGTCAGACGAAGCCGAGGTTGGCTGACCCGAAATTGCCGATGTTCGGCACCACCGTGCTCAGGTCGCCGGCGCTGACCCCGAACCAGCTGGCGAGCGTCGCGGCATATTGATCGACCGAGGTGGTCGGCAACAGGCGGCCCTGACCGACATCGTCCTGCGTCCCGCTGCCTACTGCCGGCGGAGTGCCATAGAACCGGCCGCCCCTCACCGCGCCGCCCATGACGAAGTGATGGCTGCCCCAGCCATGGTCCGACCCGTCGTCGTTCGACGTCAGCGTCCGCCCGAAATCCGATGCGGTGAACGTCGTGACCTTGTCCGCGACGCCAAGCGTCGTCATCGATCTGTGGAAGGCGGCCAGCGCATCTGCCAGCTTTCCCGCCAGAATTGGATGCTGCCCGGGCAGATTGTCATGCAGGTCGAAGCCGCCGAGTGACACGAAGAACACCTGACGCTTGGCGCCGAGCTGCTGGCTCACCGAGATCATCCGCGCGACCAATTTCAATTGATCGGACAGCGTGTTGCCGGTTGGAAAGCCGGTGAAGTTCGCCACCGGTGCGCTGGCCAGTGCGCTGCTGACGCTGGCATAGGTGTCGAGTGCGCGCTTCGACACCTTGGCATGTTCGTTGGCGAAATTGGATAGGCTGTTCCCCGACGTCATCAGCGATTTCAGCGCACTTGCGGCAGAACTTGATCCGAACAGGCTCGTATTGGCGGTCAGCCCGACCGGCCCGGACGTCCCCATGGCATATTGCACCGCTTGCCGCCCCGCGAGGAACACTGCGTTGCCGCCAACGGTAATGCAGGTCGTCGCCGCCATGCCGTTCCCCGATTGCAGCAGGTCGCCCATGCGCCCACCCCATCCGGACGTCGCGCCTTCGGGACTGGTCGCCTGCCAATAGCTCTGCTGGTCGTTGTGACTGAACAGCTTGGGCGGCAGCGGCACACTCAATTTCTGGTATTGGTCCTTGGTCGTCGGGCGCACCAAAGTGCCGACGTTGAGCACCGTTGCCAGCTTGCCCTCGGCCCAGATGGGCATGAGCGAGGCCATCGACGGCGCCAAGGCATATTGCCGCCCGTCGACCAGCGCCACATTGGGCGTCAGCGCGGTTGCCGCCAGCGCGTCTCGCAGATGGCCGATATTCGCGCGCTGTGCGGCGTAGAGGTCGTAATTTGGCTGATCGTAATTCGGTAAGGTGTTGGCATAGTCGTTGCCGCCGTAAAGGAAGACGCAGACCAGCGCCTTGTAATCCGCAGCCGTGGCCGCCGCCGCCTCTCCGATCGCCGCGAGATTGGTGACGAACGGTGCGGCGGCACCGGCAATGCCCATTGCGCCCGATCGCTTGAGGAACGCGCGCCGAGACTGGTTTCCACGGTAAATCATCTAGGGCTACCTCAAGGCGATGAATTCGGGCGCGGCCATCGTCAGCAGGATGGCGGTCGAAACCCTGTTGGCGGTGCTGGTCGCGGCGATTGCGTCGACCGCGCTGCGGATCGTCGCGACGGTGGACGCGGTCAGTTGTCCGGCCGCCAGAACGACATTGATTTCTTCAAGCAACGCGGCGCTGTTGCCAGCTTTCGCATTCAGTGCGGTATAGTCGGCCTTGAAGTCGCCCATCCCGTTGGCAATCAGCGTCTGCATGAAGTTCACATAGGCGACGACCGAAACCTCGTTTGTCACCTGGAACTCGGGGGCGACCATGCCGGCGGCGGCGATCGTCGTCGCCGGGGGGACGTATCCCGGGCGCCAGAAGTTGAAGACCGAGGAACTGCGCCCCATCGATTGCGCGAGGCGATTGACCGGACTGCTGGTGTCGCCGATCGCCCAGGCGTTCGACGGACTGGTCGCGCCGAATGCGCGCGCCCACCCGGTCAGGCGCATCACCGGTTCGCGCAGCTTGCCTGCGTTGGCGCCGGTCGCCACCGCGCGCGCCTCCTCATCGAGCAGGATGGCGCGCACCACGGCTTTCAGGTCGCCACGTTCGCCTTTGCCATTATCTGCAAACACGGCGGACACGCGCCCGACATAGGCCGGGCTCGGATTGCTCGTCACCAGTCGCTGGATCAGTTGCTTGCCGATGAACGGCGGCACGTTGGGATGTGCGAAGATCGTGTCGAGCGCGATCCTGACCGCCCCCGCGCCATCGGTGCCGGCAGGCACAGTGACCCCAAGGAAGCTTGATGCCTCTGTTTCGTGGTATTTGGGGTTGATGATCATGGGGCGACGCAGGCGATCCGGGGTCGATGTGTCGGTGCTGTCGAATTCGAAGCCGGTAAACACGCGCGCCAACGCGCTGACGTCCGCCTGGACATACGTGTCCTGTGCCGGTGACTTCTCGGTGCCGTCCATGTTGAGTTGACGCAATCCGATGGTGAACAACTGCATCAATTCGCGGGCGTAGTTCTCGTCGGGCTGCGAGCCGGTCTTGGGATTGGCCTTGCGGCTGCCGAGGTAGCTGAGAAAGCTGCCCATCGCCGCATTGGTCGTGATCTTGTCGAGCAGCGTACGGAAATTGCCGAACGCATTGTCGAAGATGATATCGACATAGGCGGCCAGCGCGAATTGCGACCACGCGGTATTGACCCCGGCCATGCCTACGACTGTGGTTTGCAGCAGCGCCATGGCCACACGCTGGCGCAGCTGGTCAGGCTCGGCGATCAGCGTGCGCCACAATGCCGGATCAAAACCGGCCTCCTGAAAGATGTTGGCGGGCGCGTTATAGCCTTGCGCAACCATCCAGTCCCACAGTGAACCGCTACGTGGCTTGGCGAGCTGCATGTCGACCCAGCCCGCATAGCCAAGCGAAGCAACCTCGGCGATGTCGGCGCGGCTCGACCCCATCGCCGCCTGTGCGAGGAAACGCGACGCCTGCACGTCCGAGATGGTTTGCCCGGGTGCGGTAGACGGCGATGGAGCAGGGGTCGGCGTGCCGGCGACGCCACCGCCTCCCGCGGCGCCAGTTCCTACGGCTCCGCCCGTCGTGGTCCCGGTCGTACCTGGGCTCGGCGTGGGTGTAGGTGAAGGTGTCGGTGTGGGACTTGGCGTAGGCGCGGGCGCCGGAGTGGGCGTTGGCGTTGGCGTGGATGGGGTCGGTGCTGGAGCGGGCGTCGGCGCGGGGATCGGAGTTGCCGCGCCGCTCGACCCCACAGCAGTGCTGCTGGATCCACCGCCGCCACCGCACGCAGCCAACGCCAGCGTGGAGACCAGCACTTCGCTACGTAGTCGTGACGGCGCGTCAACGACTGTTGTTTCCGACACCAATTCTTGCGGTGCCGCGAATTTTGCGAACATTGACCACTCCGGCACCTATTGATGGCGCAGAAGCATTCATGGCCGTAAATTGTTAAACCACGGTCAATACGGCGTTGAAAAGTTTACTTATGAATACTTAACCAAACATCTTCGTCGGCTCGCTCAGAGCGTAAACGATTAGCGGGTTCGTTAATGTCTTCGTAACCGACAGACATCCCGCAGAATAACATACGTTCCGGCGGCAGGTTAATCGCTGTGGCAACTGTTTGCGGATACATCGCCCAACACTCCTGCGCGCAGGTTGCCAGTCCCGCCTCGACCGCCAAAAGCATGAAGCTTTGCAGAAACATTCCAAGATCAGACCATTGCGGCGGACCCATCCCGCGCCCGACACTGACAAACAGCGCAAGCGGCGCACCGAAGAATGCAAAGTTGCGCGCGAACCATTGCCGCCGCGCCGCCCGATCCTCACGTGGGATGCCGATATGCCCGTACATCGCTTCGCCGATCGCAGAGCGGCGGTCCTTGTAAGGCATGTCGAGTTCGGTCGGATAAATCGGATATTCGGGCTGTTCGGCTTCTCCTGCAGCCAGCTTCGCGGCCATCAATGCTTTCAACTTAGCGAGCGAGTCGCCCGCCATCACGTCGATATGCCACGGCTGTAGATTGCCGCCCGAGGGGGCACGCGAAGCGGCGATCAGCAACTCACGGATCAGCGCCCCGTCGACGGGCTGGTCAGTGAAACCGCGTACCGACCGGCGTGTTGCCACCGCTTCACTCACCCGCATCGTTGCACTCCCTTGCGCCCGGCATCGGCTTGCGCGATGGCAGACCCAACGGTTTACGTAAACGGAAAGGAACTGGGATGCCCGAGGCTTATATCGTCGAGGCGGTTCGTACCGCTGGCGGCAAGCGCGGTGGCAAGCTCGCAGCCTGGCACCCGGCCGATATGGCGGGGCACGTGCTCGATGCGGTGGTCGATCGCAGCGGTATCGACCCCGCGGCGATAGAAGACGTCATCATGGGCTGCGTCAGCCAGGGCGGCGAACAGTCGTTTCAGGTCGGCCGCGGCGCGGTGCTCGCATCGAAGCTTCCCGAAAGCGTTCCTGCGGTCACAATCGACCGCCAGTGCGGCAGCTCACAGCAGGCGATCCAGTTCGCCGCGCAGGCGGTGATGTCCGGCACGCAGGACGTGGTCATCGCCGCCGGAGTCGAATCGATGACGCGCGTGCCCATGGGCTCCACCGGGATGCTGTTCCATCAGGCGGGCCTCGGCAAAGCCAAGTCGTCACGCCAGGAAGCCCGCTACCCCAACATCCAGTTCAGCCAGTTCATGGGCGCTGAGATGATCGCG
The DNA here is from genome assembly GCA_963740775.1 of uncultured Alphaproteobacteria bacterium. Lineage (GTDB taxonomy): Bacteria > Pseudomonadota > Alphaproteobacteria > Sphingomonadales > Sphingomonadaceae > Sphingomonas_O. The sequence continues at coordinate 56,680 of CAVUFE010000006.1, forward strand.
AAGAAGTACGGCTTCAGCCGCGAAGAACTCGATCGATATGCGCTCGAGAGCCATCGCCGCGCCGCTGCCGCGACCGAGCGGGGTGATTTCAACGACGAGATCGTCGGCCTCGAGATCGAAACGCCCGAAGGCGAGGTCTGCCACACAGTCGACGAAGGCATCCGCTTCGGCGCCACTTTCGAGGGCATCAATTCAGTCAAGCTGATCAGCGAGGGCGGCGTGATCTCTGCCGCCAATGCCAGCCAGATTTGCGACGGTTCGTCGGCAGTCATGGTCGTCAGCGAGAAGGCTCTGAAGGAACACGGCCTGAAGCCGCTCGCGCGCATTCACAACCTGACCGTCACCGGCGGCGACCCTATCGTGATGCTCGAAGAGCCTCTGTTCGCCACTGACAAGGCGCTGAAGCGCGCCGGGCTGAACATCGGCGACATCGACCTGTACGAGGTCAACGAGGCCTTCGCCCCCGTCCCACTTGCCTGGCTCAGGCATACCGGCGGCGACCACGCCCGGCTCAACGTCAATGGCGGCGCGATCGCGCTCGGCCATCCGCTTGGCGCCTCGGGCACCAAGCTGATGGCGACGCTCGTTCACGCCCTGCACAAGCGCGGTGGCCGCTATGGCCTGCAGACCATGTGCGAGGGCGGCGGGCTCGCCAATGTCACCATCGTGGAGCGATTGTAACATGAAACTCGACAACACTATCTCCGCCGTCGTCACCGGTGGCGCCTCCGGCCTCGGCGAAGCAACGGCACGCGCGCTCGCGGCCAAGGGCGTCAAGGTCGCGATCTTCGACCTTCAGGCTGGCAAGGGCGAACAGGTCGCGGCGGACATTGGCGGCGTGTTCTGCGAGGTCAACGTGACCAGCGACGAGAGCGTCGATGCTGGTTTCGCCAAGGCGCGCGAAGCGCATGGCCAGGAACGCGTCCTGATCAACTGTGCCGGCACCGGCAACGCCATCAAGACGGCCAGCCGCTCCAAGACGGACGGCTCGATCAAGCATTTTCCGCTCGATGCGTTCAACTGGATCATCCAGATCAACCTCGTCGGCACGTTTCGCTGCATTGCCAAATCGGCGGCGGGGATGCTGACGCTCGATCCGTTGGAAGACGGCGAGCGCGGCGCGATCGTCAACACTGCGTCCGCCGCGGCCGAGGACGGCCAGGTCGGTCAGGCTGCCTATTCCGCATCGAAGGGTGGCGTCGTCGGCATGACCCTGCCGATCGCGCGCGACCTGATGAGCGAAGGCATTCGCGTGAACACCATCCTGCCGGGCATTTTCGATACGCCACTGATGATGGGCGCACCCGAAAACGTTCGCGAAGTCCTTGCCGCTTCGGTCCCCTTCCCCAAGCGTTTCGGCAAGCCCGAGGAATTCGGCCAGCTGGCCGTGACGATGGTCGAATGCGGCTATTTCAACGGCGAAGACGTCCGCCTCGACGGTGCGATCCGGATGCCGCCGCGGTAATGGCGCGACCCGAAATGTGGCGGCGCGATATTGCCGCCTACCCGTTTTCCGCCGATCATCCCGACGCGCTGGGCGGACCTCGACATGCTCGGCCACATCAACAATGTGTCGATGGCCGGGATTGTTCGAGGAAGGGCGCGGGCGGTTCAACCGCTCGCTCGAACTGCCCCGCGATCGAAAAACGACGCGCTGGCTGATCGCGTCGGTCGAGGTCAACTACCTTGCCGAGGCGCACCACCCGCATGACGTGACTCTCGCCAGCGGCATCGGCCAGATCGGCACGCGAAGCTGGACGATCCTTTCGGCAGCCTTCCAGCAGGGCCACTGCGTCGCGACGTGCGACACAACGTTGGTGTTTACTGACGAGAAGGGCGCGGCTCCGTTTCCCGAAGGCTTTCGTCCTCGCTTCGAGGCCAACCTGACCCGCCAGCCCTAGTCCGCAAAATTCGCCGCACGCCTTCCCATGTTGGCGGCAACCGCTTCCATCATGTTGGGCTGGCCAATGACCTTGACCTGCTCATCGGTCTCCATTTCCAGCATCGCGCGGGGGTCGAGGTCGTGGGCGGCGTTGCACAGCCGCTTTGCGCCGCGAATGGCGTGTGGACTGCGCGCGGCAATCGACTGCGCCAATTCCATCGCCGCGGCATGCGGGTCATCCGCCAGCCACGTGACGAAGCCATGGCGAACCGCCTCCTCCGCCTCGAATTCACGCGCGGTATAGACCAGCTCACGCAGGACATCGTCACGCACCAAAGTCCGCCACAAGGGGAAGCCCGCCATGTCCGGCACCAACCCCCAATGGGTTTCGCGGATCGCAAAGCGCGTCGCCGGGTGCGCGATACGGATATCCGCTCCACTCATGATCTGAAATCCGCCGCCGAACGCGACACCGTGCACCGCCGCGATCACGGGCATCGGCAATTGCCGCCAGCCCCAGCTGACATGTTGTGGCAGTATCGAACCCTGGTCGTTGCGCTCGCGTCCGGTCCCCGATCCGCCCGCCGCCATGCTCGCCATGTCCAGTCCCGCGCAGAATGCCCGCCCCTCACCCGAGAGTACGACGCAGCGCACATCGTCACGGCCATGTAGTTCGTCGATCGCCGCGCCGATCGCGGCAAATTGTGTGGGGTCGAGCGCGTTCATCTTGTCCGCGCGATTGAAACGGACATCGGCCACGTGTTTCTGAACATCGATTGTCACGCGGTCAGACACTGCCGTTCTCCCTGGCCCAGAATTTGTCACGGATCAGCCGCTTGTACAGCTTGCCTGTATCATGACGCGGCAGTTCGGCCATGAATTCGATCCGCCGTGGCGTCTTCACGCCCGACAATGCCGTGCGGCAATAGGCGATCAGTTCCGCCGCCAGTTCGTCATCCGCCTCGCTCATATCAGCCGGCTGGACGACCGCGACCACCGCCTCGCCCATCTCGTCATCGGGCGCGCCGACCACGGCGACATCGGCCACCGCCGGATGCGCGATCAGATGGTTCTCGATCTCCTGCGGGTAGATATTCACGCCGCCCGAAATGATCATGAAGCTCTTGCGGTCGGTCAGGTAGAGATAGCCCTGCTTCATCGACCCAGCCGACATCGCCCAGCGTCGAAAATCCACGCGCGTTCCGGCTCTCGGCGGTCTTGACCGGATCGTTGTGATATTCGAACTGCCGCGCGCTTTCGAAGAACACCATGCCCTCGGCGCGCGGCGGCAAATCGTTGCCGTCCTCGTCGCAAATATGCAGCTTGGCCTCGCCGATTGCCGTCCCGACCGACCCCGGATGCTCGAGCCACGCAGGCGATTTGATCGCGGTGAATCCATTCCCCTCGGTCCCCGCATAATATTCGTCGAGAACCGGCCCCCACCACTCGATCATCGCGCGCTTGACCGGCACCGGGCACGGCGCCGCAGCGTGGATCGCGCACTTCATCGACGACACATCATGCGCCAGCCGCGCCTCTTCGGGCAGCTTGAGCATACGTACGAAATGCGTCGGCACAAACTGTCCGGCATTGCAGCGGTAACGCTCGATCGCCATTAAGGCGGCCTCTGGATCGAACTTGCGCATCAGCACGATTGTCCCGCCCAGCTTCTGGACCGTCATCGTCCACGCCAGCGGCGCCGCATGGTACAGCGGCGCGGTCGACAGATAGACGCTGTCGGCCCCGAGCCCGAAAAACCCGGCGGCCAGCATCGCGAGTGCTGTCGGCGCATCGATCGCGGGATCAAGCGGCGGGGGCAGCTTGACCCCCTTGGGACGCCCTGTCGTTCCGCTCGAATACAGCATGGCATAGCCGGCCTGCTCATCGCTCACGGGCGTGTCGTCCTGCGCCGCCAGCGCCGTTTCGACCCGCTCGATCTCCCCTTCATCGGCGCCGTGGACCAGTTTTGGCAGATCGCTCTGCCCGCCTGGCAGCCCTGCCGAAAAGATCAGCAGTTTTGCTCCCGAATCTTCCAGGATGTAATCGACTTCAGGCGCCGTGAGCTTGGTCGAGATCGCCACGAACAACAGCCCGCTGCGCTGCGCGCCCCAGACCAGCCCGAAATAATCGGGCGTATTGTCCATCAGGATCGCGACCCGATCCCCTGCCTCCAGCCCGCGTGCGCGAAACAACCGTGCGGCGCGGTTGGATGCGCGATCGAGCTCGGCATAAGTCAGCACGATACCGCTTTCGGCGACGATCACCGCGGCTTTGTCGGGCGTCGCCTGCGCATGACGATATGGATGCATCCTTGTCTCCCGGACGGCAGCCGCTTGCCGCGCCGCCTATTTTCGGCTTGTGACGGTAGCGAGGAGCACGCGTGTCACAAGAGCCAAATCCACCGGGGGTTGCCCTTGGACCGCGAGTTCGATCCGGCGCGCTTCATCGCCGGCATGGCGCGCAGCGGGCATAACGGCATGATCGGCACGCGGTATCGCGCGCATGGGCCCGACTGGGTCGAACTCGATTTGCCCTATGACGAGCAATCTGATTGGCGATCCGTCGACGGGCGTGCTGGCGTCCGGCCCGGTCATCACGCTGATGGACATGGTCACGTCGATCTCGATCTGGCTGAAATCGGGCAAGTTCCGGCCGCAGGCAACACTCGATCTGCGCGTCGATTATCTTCGCCCGGCTGAACCAGGCAAGACGATCATCGGCCGCGGCGAATGCTACAAGCTCGGTAGATCGATCGCCTTCATCCGCGGTGAAGCGCATGACGGCGACCCCTCGCGCCCGCTCGCCCATGCCAGCGGCACCTACATCTTTACCGATGCCTGATTTCGCTTCGCCTTATGCCCGCACCATGGGCTTCACCGTCGCACGCGATGCGGGTCTCATCGTGACGATGCCGCCTGGGGACGGCGTCATGGGCCGCCCGGGCTTCCTGCACGGCGGGGCGATCGCCGGGCTGCTCGATTTTACCGCTTGGGTAACGCTGATGGATGCACTGGACGACGGCGCGACGATCAAGCCGATCAGCATCTCGACCGACTTCATGCGCGGCGGCAAGGCCGAGCCGACCCACGCCCGCGCGACCATCGTCCGCCTGGGCCGCCGCATCGCCAATATGAGCGTAACCGCGATGGCAGGACGACGAGAGCAAACCCATCGCCGCCGCCAACCTCAAATTCCTGATCGAGCGCTAGGCGTCGATCGAATTGCCAACCTGCGCGTAGACGAGCCCGCCATCGACCGCGATGGTTTCGCCAACAACATAGTCGCCCGCGCGGCTCGCAAGGTAGACCGCGGTGGCCCCGAGATCCTCGGGACGCCCGATGCGTCGGGACGGGATACCCTTGGCGACCGTATCGGCATGGTCGCGCGCTGCCTTGTTCATTTCTGACGCAAAGGCCCCCGGCGCGATCGAAGTCATGTTGATGTGATCATCGACCAACCGCGCGCCAAGCCGCTTGGTCAGGTTAATCACCGCCGCCTTTGATGCCTGATAGCTGTAGGTTTCCCAACCATTCAGCCGCAGCCCGTCGATCGACGAGATGTTGATGACCTTGCCCGGCCGATCGGCGGATGCCGCCGCCTTCAGCATCGGAAACAGGGCTTGTGTCAGGAAGAATGGCGACTTGACGTTGAGGTCCATCACCTTGTCCCAACCCTTTTCGGGAAAGGCTTCGAACGGCTCGCCCCACGCCGCGCCGGCATTGTTGACCAGGATATCGAGCTTGGTTTCATGCTCCGCCAATTGCGCAGCCAGGGCCTTGCACCCCTCGACGGTCGAGACGTCCTGCGGCAGCGCGGTGCAATTCGGCCCAAGCTGTTCGGCCATCGCGAAACACGCGTCCGCCTTGCGCGCCGAGATATAGACCTTGGCACCAGCGGCGATGAAAGCCTCGGCAATCCATGCGCCGATGTTGCGGCTGCCGCCCGTGACGAGGGCGACGCGACCTTCGAGGCTGAAGACTTTCTGGATATCCATGATTACCCCTTAATAACCGCTCATCCGTGCGACCCGCTCGGCATGATAGCGCGCATCGCCGAAGAACTCTTCGAGTGCGCGATCGCGTTTCATGTACAGGCCGATGTCATACTCATCGGTCATGCCGATGCCGCCGTGCATCTGCACGCCCTCCTGTACCGAGAGGCGTACCGCCTTGCCGGTCTTGGCCTTGGCCACCGCCACCGCCAGCCGCGCACGCGGATCGTCGGCGTCGAGCAACTGCTGAGCCTTCAGCACGGTCGCGCGTGCCACTTCCATTTCGCCATAAAGGTGCGCGGCGCGGTGCTGCAGCGCCTGGAATTCGCCGATCAGTTTACCGAACTGCTTGCGCTGTTTCAGGTAATCCATGGTCATGTCCATCGCCCCGCCGCCGACGCCGAGCATTTCGGATGCCGCGCCGACTCGCCCGGCATCGAGCATCTTGGTCAGCACCGCCCAGCCGCCATCGACATCGCCGATGACCGCGTCGGCATCCACCTCGACCCCATCGAACTTGACGTGGCTCGCCAGCGAGGAATCGACCAGCCTCCGTGGATCGGCGGTCTGCCCCGCATCCTTCGGCACCGCAAACAACGTCAGTCCGTCGGTTTCGCCAGCTGCGCCAGCGGTACGCGCCACGACGATCATCATGTCCGCGACATGTCCGTTGAGGACGAACGCCTTTGTCCCGGACAGCTTGAACCCGTTGCCCGACCGTTCAGCCTTCAGCTTGCCGCGCTCGGATGATGCTTTGCCCCCTCGTCCACCGCCAGCGCGACGATTGCCTCGCCCCGGGCGATCCTCGGCAGCCATTCCTCGGACAGGCGACCAGACGCCTTGAGCGCCTCGACCGCGGCAACCGCAGTCGTCAGCATCGGCGACGGCGTCAGGTTGCGCCCGATTTCCTCCAGCACGATGCCCGCCTCGACATGGCCCAGCCCCAGCCCGCCCTGCGCCTCCGGCACCATGATGCCGGTAAAGCCCATCTCGGCGAACTGCTTCCACAAATCGCGGCTGAAGCCGGTTTCGTCCTTGCTGTCGCGCAGCTGCCGCAGATGCTTGACCGGCGCGGCCTCGGCGATGAACGGCTTGACCGTATCGAGCAGCATCGCCTGATCTTCGGTATGATAGAGAGGCATCTACTCAGGCTCCGGGCAATTCGAGGATACGTTTGGCGACGACGCCGAGCATCACTTCGCTCGTGCCGCCCTCGATCGAATTGGCCTTGGTCCGCAGCCAGGTGCGCGCCTGCGCGCCGCCCTCACTGTCCTCGCTGTCCCATTCGAGCGCGGCCGAGCCCCCCGCCGCCATGATCAATTCATAACGGCGCTTGTTCAGCTCCGTCCCGACATATTTCATCATGTTCGGCTGGGCGGGATGTGCCTTGCCTGACTTCAGCTCGTCCATGAATTTTTCGTTCATCGCGCGAAACGCCATCACCTCGACGTCGAAATCGGCGAAGTCGGCGCGCAGCACCGGCTCCTCGCTTGGCGACCTCCGAAAACTGCTTGCCGATCGACATCATGCCGGCGCCCAGCCCGCCGCCCGAAATCATCTCGCGCTCGTGACCCAGCAGATATTTGGCGACGTCCCAGCCGCGGTTGAGCTCGCCGACGATCTGGTTCTTGGGCACTTCGACATTGTCGAAAAAGGTTTCGCAGAACGGGCTGTTGCCGCTGATCAGCAGGATCGGCTTGGTCGTCACCCCGGGCGATGCCATGTCGAACAGCAGGAAGCTGATGCCCTGATACTTGTTGGTCTTGTCGGTGCGGACGAGGCAGAAAATCCAGTCGGCCTTGTCGGCATACGACGTCCAGATCTTCTGGCCATTAACGACCCAGTGATCGCCCTTGTCCTCGCCGAAAGTCTGCAGCGACACGAGGTCCGATCCCGCACCCGGCTCCGAATAGCCCTGGCACCAGCGGATCTTGCCCTGCGCGATATCGGGCAGGATCGTCGTCTTCTGCTCTTCGGTGCCGAACTTCAGCAGCGCCGGTCCGAGCATCCAGATGCCGAACGAGTTGAGTGGTGAGCGCGCCTTGATCCGCGCCATTTCCTCGCGCAGGATCTTGGCTTCGGGCGCGGACAAACCGCCGCCGCCATATTCCTTGGGCCAATCGGGCACGGTCCAGCCGCGCGACGCCATTGCCTCGAACCATTGCTTCTGTGCGGGTGACTTGAAGGTCGCGTTGCGGCCGCCCCAATAGGCATCGCCTTCCTCGCGGATGGGGTGACGCATTTCCTCGGGGCAATTGGCTTCCAGCCAGTCACGCGTTTCCTGGCGAAACGACTCAAGATCGCTCATCGGCGGTGTCTCCTCTCATCGGCCTGCCTATGGCTGGTTTACGTTAACGTCAATCGAGGCTTGACTCGGGGCGCGGCGAGGCGTGCAATTCTCTACATGGATATGGCGACAGGGATGATGCACGCGGCGCGCGCCTCAACGACCGGACAACAGGCGCTGGCGCTGGCGATCGTGCATGGGCGGATCGAACGCACCACGAAGATCGGACATATCGATGCTTCGTCCTATACCTCGGCGGAGCGTTTTTCGGCGGAAAAAGCCCGGCTGTTCGATCGATTGCCGCAAGTTATCGCGCCGTCGGCCCTGCTGGCGCCGGGCACCGCAGTGCCACATGACGGCTTCGCTCGGCCGCTGTTGCTTACCCGCGACAAGGCCGGCGTGGCGCATGTTTTTCTCAACGTGTGTCAGCATCGCGGCACCCGGCTGGTTGAGGGTAGAGAAGCCGTGTGCGCCAACCTGCTGGTCTGCCCCTACCACGCGTGGAGCTACAGGCTCGACGGTGTCCTGGCTGCCCTGCCACGGCCTGAAACATTTCCCGGATTGAATAGATCGGATCACCACCTCAGGGAGTTGCAGAGCCACGAGGCGGGCGGATTGATCTGGTTCGCACCCGGCAATGCTGCGGACTTTGCCGACGCGGACACCATTTCCACGGACTTCGACGCCTTTGGCCTCGCCGACATGCACCTGTTCGCCCGCCGCACGCATGATGTGGCAGGCAACTGGAAGCTGATCATGGACGCGTTTCTCGAAAGCTACCACGTCACCCGTCTGCACGCCGCGACGATCGGCCCGTTTTTCAAGGACGGTGTCACGGCGGGGGACACGATCGGTTCGCATCGCCGCAGCGCCGTCGCTCGCGCAGAGGATCTCGCCGACATCGATCTGACCGATCTCGACGCGCTCCGCCGCCGCGTGACCTTTGCCTACCAGCTGTTTCCCGCGACGGTGCTCGTTTTCAGTCCCGATTACGTGAACCTGATGGTCCTCATGCCGCAATCCGAAGGCCGCACGCTCGTGGAGGATTTCATGCTGATCCCCGAGGCACCGAAAACCGACAAGGCGCGCGACCATTGGCAGCGCAGCTGGGATCTGCTCGACGGCGGGGTGTTCGGCGCGGAGGATTTTCGCGCGGTCGGCCTCGGCCAACAGGGACTGGCCTCGGGCGCGCTCGACCGGCTGACACTGGGGACGCTGGAGGCCGGCTTGCGCAGCTTTCACGACACCGTGGAAACTGCGCTCGCGGGCTAGGGGTCAGTTGACGCTGGGCAGAGCGGCGCGGCAATCCTCGGCGCATTCGCGGCACATCTTTGCGCACAGCTTGCAATGTTCATGCTCGTGCTTGTCGCATTCCTCGGCACAGCGTTCACAGATCTCGATGCAGAGTTGCAGCGCCGCACGCAGCGTGTCGATGTTCTGACCCGTTCGCCGCACCGCCACGCGGGACACCGCCGCGCAGATGTCGGCGCAATCGCTGCAACTGCGGATGCACTGACGCATGTCCATCTGCTCGGCCGAACAGGCGTCGGCGCAGGATGTGCACATCAGCGAACAGAGCATTGCATGGCGCGCGGCCAGGGCAAGCTTTTCATTTTCCTCGCCTTGAACGTCGGGATGGAGCGAGATCATCTTTTCAATGGACATGAAGGGCCTTCCGGTTGGGATATATAAAACCAACCGCTGTCGGCAGGGGCAGTTCCGCACCCCGCTGACTTTCGCATGGCTTGCTGTAAGGCGCGACAATGGCCGAACCCTCACGCATCGCCAAACTCCTCGCCCGTGCCGGCATCGCCAGCCGTCGCGAAATCGAACGGATGATCGCCGACGGGCGCATCGCGCTTGATGGCAAGGTGCTTGACACCCCCGCGACGATCCTGACCAGCCTCAAGGGGGTCACTGTCGACGGCAAGCCGGTGAAGGCCGCAGCCCCCGCCCAGCTGTTCCTGTTCCACAAGCCGTCGGGCGTTCTCACCGCCGAGCGTGATTTTTCGGGCCGACAGACGATCTACGACGTGCTGCCGAAGGATTTGCCGCGCGTGGTGCCGGTGGGCCGCCTCGACCTCAACACCGAAGGGCTCCTCCTCCTGACGACCGACGGTGGCCTGAAGCGTCAGCTCGAACTGCCGTCATCGGGCATCCCCCGCACCTATCGCGCGCGCGCCATGGGCAACGTGTCGCAGCAACAGCTCGAAGACCTGATCGAGGGAATCGAGATCGAGGGCGTTCGATATGGCCAGATCGACGCCAATCTCGAACGCCGCACCGGGGCCAACACCTGGATCGAGATGACTTTGAGCGAGGGCAAGAATCGCGAAGTCCGCCGCGTGCTCGAGCATCTGGGGCTCAGCGTGAACCGCCTCATCCGTACCGCGTACGGCCCGTTTACCCTGGGAGGCAGCGCCGTGGGTTCCGTCGCCGAAGTCGACGGCAATGCGCTTGCGAAATTCACGGCCACGCTCAAGCCTGTCAAGGCGACCGCCTCGCGCGCGGCAACCCCCGGCGACCCCTCGATCCGGCAGCATCAGCGCGACAATTGGCGGGTCAAATCCAAGCCAACGCCCAGGCCGGCGGCGAAGCCGCGCGCCCGCCCATGAGGATCATTGCCGGCGACTGGCGCGGACGTCCCCTCGTCACGCCCAAGGGCGACGCCACCCGCCCCACCGCCGACCGCGTCCGCGAAGCGCTGTTTTCCATGCTGACCAGTCGTCTCGGAACGTTCGAAGGTCTGCGCGTGGCGGACCTTTTTGCCGGCTCGGGCGCGCTCGGTCTCGAGGCTTTGTCTCGGGGTGCGGCGCATTGCACTTTCGTCGAACAGGATGGCGCGGCGCTGGACGCTCTGCGCGCGAACATTGCCAAACTGGGAGCTAAAGGCACCGACATCCGCGCCGGTTCGGTCATGGCGCTGCCCATAGCGCGCGAAGCCTATGATCTTGTCCTGCTCGACCCCCCTTATGCGACCGGCGCGGGCAGCGTTGCGCTCGACCGATTGTCGCGCCTGGGTTGGTTCGCCGCTGGCGCGCTGATCAGCGTGGAAACCGGCAAAGGCGAAGCCGTCCAAGTTGCCGGCCTCTCCGTCGAGGCAGAGCGCAGCCATGGCAAGGCCAAGCTTACGCTCCTCCGCGCTCCCTGAACTGGCCGCGATTAGGAGTTTGACCCGTTCCGGCCTATACAGGTCGGGCTGAACGTCGCCAGGCGACGGATATCGGGCGTTCGTCGTCCTTCTTGTCCCTCTACTTTGCTTCACGATGCGGGGATGCGCCACGCGGGCGCATGCCCTTCAACACTTGGGACAAGGATACCCATCATGATCACCGGAACCGTGAAATTCTTCAACGCCGACAAGGGCTATGGCTTCATCGCGCCGGAAGGCGGCGGGGACGATGCGTTCGTGCACATCTCGGCTGTCGAGCGTGCCGGCATGCGCACCCTCGATAAGGACCAGCGCGTCTCGTACGAGCTGGAGCAGGACCGTCGCGGCAAGACCTCGGCCGTCAACCTGCAGTCGGCCTAAACCGATTCGACCGGGCGGCGTTCGCGCCGCCCGGCTTTCTCACTACCAAATACGGAGACCCGCATGAGCGCAGCCGAGACTTATTTTGCCCAGGCCGAACAGTCGTTGCGCGACGCAGCTGCCTCTCCGCTCCCCAACGTTCGTGAGCGTCTCGAACGCTCCGCCGCCGCCTGGCACGACATGGCTACGCGCGCCGAGCGTACCGATGCCGCACGCACCAAGCGCGCCGACGCGGTCGTATCCGCCACCGCCGCTGCGCAGGTCCCCGACGCAGCGTAATCACGTCTGGATTTGAGCGCCGGGACGATGGCCCAGCCGCGCCCAGCCCACCCGCCAATGATTGCTTCACAGGCCATCGTTCCCTAACTGTTCAGCCATGCCCGCGCCTGCGCCGATCACCGAAACCGAGCCGCCTTATGTGCGCGGCCTGAACCCGCCGCAGCGCGAAGCCGTGCTCACCACCGACGGCCCGGTGCTGGTGCTGGCCGGTGCAGGCACTGGCAAGACTGCCGCGCTGACCGCGCGGCTCGCGCACCTGATCTTCACGCGTAAGGCGTGGCCCTCCGAAATCCTCAGCGTGACCTTCACCAACAAGGCGGCGCGCGAGATGCGCGAGCGCGTCCGCGGGCTGATCGGCGATGCGGTGGAGGGGATGCCCTGGCTCGGCACCTTCCACGCCATCGGCGCGAAGATGCTGCGCCGCCACGCCGAACTGGTCGGCCTGCAATCCAATTTCACCATCCTCGATACCGACGACCAGATCCGCGTGATGAAGCAATTGATCGTCGCCGCCGATCTCGACGAAAAACGCTGGTCGGCGCGCAGCCTCGCGGGCGTGATCGACGACTGGAAGAACCGCGGCCTGACGCCCAGGGACATCGACGCGGGCGAAAGCGAACGCTTCGCCAATGGCCGCGGCGGCGAGCTCTACGCGCAATACCAGGCGCGGCTGAAGGCACTCAACGCCTGCGATTTCGGCGATCTGCTGCTCCACATGCTGGTGATCCTGAAGGAGCACCGCGACGTGCTGGAGATGTACCAGCAGCGCTTCCGCTACATCATGGTCGACGAATATCAGGACACCAACGCGGTCCAATATCTCTGGCTGCGCCTCCTCGCCCAGCAACGCAAGAACCTGTGCTGCGTCGGCGACGACGACCAGTCGATCTACAGCTGGCGCGGCGCGCAGGTCGAAAACATCCTGCAAATTCGAAAAGGACTTTCCGGGCGCGAAAGTCATCCGCCTCGAACAGAATTACCGCTCCACCCCGCACATCCTCGCCGCCGCCAGCGGGCGTCATCGCCAACAATGCCGGCCGCCTGGGCAAGACCCTGTTCACCGACAAGGCCGAGGGCGAAAAGGTCAAGGTCATCGGCGTATGGGACGGGCCGGAGGAGGCCCGCCGCGTCGGCGACGAGATCGAGGGCTGGCAGCGCGCGCGGCGGATCGCTCGACGGCACCGCCATCCTCATCCGCGCGCAATATCAGACGCGCGAATTCGAAGACCGCTTCATCGCCATCGGCATGCCGTACCGCATCGTCGGCGGCTTCCGCTTCTACGAACGCGCCGAAATCCGCGACGCGCTGGCCTATCTCCGCCTGGTCAACCAGCCCGCGGACGACCTCGCCTTCGAACGCATCGTCAACCTGCCCAAGCGCGGCCTCGGCGACAAGGCGATCGCCAAGCATCCAGATCCTCGCGCGCGCCGAAGGCATCCCCCTCTTCCATGCCGCCGCGCGCATCCTCGACACCGACGAACTGACCCCGCAGGCCCGCCGCGCGCTCGGCAATTTCGTCGGCGACGTCGCGCGCTGGCGGGACATGGCGGCAGCACCACCGAAGCGCCGCCGCAGCGCCGACGCTGATCACCCGCATCATCCTCGACGAATCCGGCTACACCGCGATGCTTCAGGCGGACAAGACAGCCGAAGCCGCCGGCCGCCTCGAAAACCTCGCCGAACTCGCCCGCGCGATGGAGGAGTATGAAACGCTCCAGGCGTTCCTCGAACACGTCTCCCTGGTCATGGACAACGACGCGCGAGCGGAGGAGCCCAAGGTCACGATCATGACCATCCACGCCGCCAAGGGTCTGGAGTTCGACAAGGTGTTCCTCGCCGGCTGGGAAGAAGGCGTGTTCCCCTCGCAACGCTCGCTCGACGAAGGCGGCACCGCCAGCCTCGAGGAGGAACGCCGCCTCGCCTATGTCGCCATCACCCGCGCCCGCGTCGAGGCGACCATCCTCCACGCCGCCAACCGCCGCATCTATGGCCAATGGACCAGCAGCATCCCCAGCCGCTTCGTCACCGAACTGCCCGCCGCAAATATCGAAACCGAAACCAGCATGGCCGGCGGCGAAAGCCTGTGGCGCGCCAACTGGTCCGAACGCGCCGACCCCTTCGCGCAACGTCGCGCGCGGCGAAGGCCGCGGCCCCGGCTGGTCCCGCGCTGCCAGTGGAGCTTTCACCACCACTCCGCAACGCGTCGTCGAACCGCGGCAAAGCGCGGTCAGCCTCGGCAACAAGGGTCGCGACGACGTGGCCCTGGGCCAGCGCGTGTTCCACCAGAAATTCGGCTACGGCGTCGATCGCGGAGATCGAGGGAAACAAGCTCGAGATCGATTTCGAGCAGGCCGGGCGGAAGCGCGTTCTCGACACATTTGTGACGGCTGGCTGAGGCGCGTTCGAGGAGGCAACATCCGTTACCTTGCCGCCTTGTTCTCCGCACTCTTTGCCTGCGCCAGCACGATGCGATTGCCGTCCGCATCGCTGACCGTCGCCGTATCGACATAATCGCTCCGCGTCGGCTCCCCGCCGCGATGCCCGCCGCGTTCAACCGCGCGATTTCGGCGTCGAGATCGTCCACCGCCAGCGTCATCGAGCCATGCCCGGCGCGGCCGCCATCGTCCTTGAAGACCTGCAGCCAGCCGCCGCCCGCGAAGCGAGCGATTTGAGCCAACCGATGAACCCCATGCAAACTGCTTAGGCGGAGCCAGCGCAGGCGACAATTGACCCTAGTCGGGGATCCGGGCCATCATCGCGGAAATCTGCGAGCCCCGGTACGGCTTGGGGATGAATGTTGCGCTGGGTGGCAGGGACAGCTCATCGGCCACCGCGTTGCCCGATGTGACGATCACGCGGATCGGTGGCCAGCGGTGGTGGACCTGGTTCGCCAGGGCTGCGCCATTGATGCTCCCCGGCATCTCGATATCAGTGAACACAACGGCAATGTCGTCCCGAGACTCAAGCAACGCGATGGCTTCGTCGGCATCGGCCGCCTCGATTGCCGTGTAGCCGGCGTCTTCGACCATGTCGCAGGCCGACATCCGCACGATCGGCTCATCCTCAACGATCAAGACCGTCTTTCCAATCCCGGTCATTGAAGGCGCGCGGTCATTCATGATCGGGTGATTGTTTTCATTGGAGTGCGGAAATGAGCGGAGAGGCCAGTCTCCGAGTAACGAAGCGTGGTCCCGCCCGTTCCCGCCAGCCCGAGATTTATCAGCCGCGACCCGAACCCCCTTGTTGTCGGCGTTTCCGCAGGAGGGCCGCCGGTTTCCACCCAATCGAGCAATAGGATCGCGCCATCGCCCTGACCTTCGATCCGCCAATCGATAGCAACCCGGCCTCCGGGTTTGCTGAGCGCACCGTATTTGATCGCATTCGTCGTCAGCTCGTGCAGCAACAACGACATCGACAGCGCCGCCTTTGATCCGGTGACCACGTGCGGCCCTGCCGCGATCATCCGCGCTTCCTGTCCCGCCGCACCAACCACCGCGGCTACGATTTCCTCCATAGGCGCTGCCTGCCAGTTACCGCGCAACAGGATGTCGTGCGCCGACCCCAGCGCATGGAGCCTCTGCTCGAGCACTTCGACGACGGTCGGATCGGCAACGCGGCGCAACGTCTGCGTGGCAATCGCCTGTGCCACCGACAACGCGTTCTTCAAACGATGACCGATTTCCTGATTGACCAACCGCTGCTGCTGCTCCGCCTCGATCCGCTCCGTCACATCCTCCACGGTCCCGACGAATGTCGTCGGGACGCCCGTTTCATCGAATTCGTAAGAGCCGCGCCGCTCGATCCAGCGCAATGCGCCGGTGTCGGGGCGGGTTATGCGGTAAAGCATATCCTGTGCGCCAGGCTTTGGCGCCTTGCGCGCAGCGACGTTGCGGGCGCGGTCTTCGGGCTCCAGCAAGTCTTCGATCCGCTCGCGGTCATAGCGCGACGCGCGTGGCAAGCCATAGATGCGGCAAAATTGAGGGGAAACGCGCACTTCATCGGTGGCCAGATCGAAATCGAACGTCCCGATCCGGCCCGCCTCCTGAGCGATAAGCGTGCGTTCGTTTTGCTGGCTGATCAGGTCGCCCAGTTGAACGCCGGAAACCAGAGCGACGTCTCGCAGGCGGGCATGACTGCGGAGTTCGATCGCCGACATCACCGCGCGGCCCAACGCCTCGAGCCCGCGCCTCTGCTCGGGTGTCAGTCCGCCGGGCCGCGGCTGGACATCGATCACGCACAACGTCCCAAGCGCATGGCCGTTGACATCGATCAGCGGCACGCCCGCATAAAAGCGGATGCCGCCCCTTGCGGTTACCAGAGGATTTTGGGCTGTCCGTGGGTCGGCGGTCAGATCGGGGATGACGAAGGTCTCGCGCGCGGCGATCGCATGCGCGCATACCGCCTGGTTGACGGGCGTGCTGTCGAAATCGATCCCGACGCGCGCCTTGAACCACTGCCGTTGGTCAGCGACCAGACTGACCAGCGCGATCGGCGTGGCACATAATGCCATCGCGGCGGTGGTCATATCGTCGAAAACCGCCTCGCTCGGCGTGTCGAGGAGGTCGTACGCCTCGAGCGCGCGCAGCCGCGCGGGATGAGTAACTGTATCGCTGACCTCGGGCATGGCCGCGCGTCTGGCGGGGTTCATCCCGAAGGGCAAGGCAGCGTGACCTTAGTTTGACCTTAACTCTGTCCCTTCATTGACGTAGATGGAAACCGGGCAGCGGGCGGGCAGATGTATTCAAGCTATCAGGACGGCGGGTTCGGCGGCGGAGCGATCGCCATGCGCCGCGCTTTCGCATCTGCGGCGCCACCACGCCCTGCATTCGCGCTGGCTGTCGATCTAGGGAGCGGTATCGGCTCAGCGACATGGTGGCGCGGCCTCGTGACCTGCCTGCTACTCGTCGCCGGCAGCCTCACCTTGTCACCGCTCACGCGTGCTGCACCCGCATCTGCGACCGTGACAGCGCCGCCCGTGGCAACGGCGACCGTAACGCCTCTCCCGGCCAGCGATGGCATGACCGTTGCCGCCACCAGTGTGGCCAATGAATCCCTGATCGCGGCGCTGGTTCGTTCAGGCGCGGGAATTGACGAAGCCGGTGCGGTGGCACGTCTGCTCGCGCCTTATGGCGACATGGCGCGTCTCGAGGCCGGCACGCGCTTGACGCTTTCACTTGGCGGCCGCCCCGCCGCCTATGCCCCTCGCCGGCTCCATGCCCTTATCGTCAGTGGCGCGGGTATCGATGCCCGCGTTACGCGCGTGGGCAGCACCTTTGCCGTCACCAGCAAGCGTGCGCCGACCACTGCCCCGCTGCATCTCTCGGGACGCGCAGGAGACGGCATCTTCGTCTCGGCGAATGCCGCAGGGATTCCGCCCGAAACGATCCAGACTTACCTTCGCGCGATCAATTCGCGGATCGATTTCGGCGCGCTTGACCCCGCCGCACGCTTTTCGATCATCGTCGCGCGCGAACGCGGCCCCGGCACCAGCGTTCGCTTTGGGCGCTTGCTCTACGCCGGGCTCGACAGCGAAGAGCAAAGCGCACGAATGATCGAATGGACCGTCGGCGGTCGCGACGGGTGGTATGATGCCGATGCGGTCGGGCAGGCGCGTGCCGCCGGCCTCGCCATGCCCGTAGCGGGGCGCCTGACGTCGGGCTTCGGGATGCGGTTGCATCCCATCCTCGGCTATTCGCGGATGCATCAGGGGCTTGATCTTGCCGCGCCCTGGGGTGTGCCGATCCGCGCTGCCGCCAACGGCACGGTCAGCTTTGCCGGATGGCATGGCGGTCACGGCAACATGGTCCAACTGGCGCATGGTGGTGGCACTGGCACTGGCTACGCCCATATGAGCAGAATAGCAGTATCGCCCGGCGAACAGGTGACGCAGGGTCAGGTCATCGGCTTTGTCGGCTCGACCGGCCAGTCGACCGGCCCACATCTCCATTTCGAGGCGTATCGCGGCGGAATTCCTGTCGATCCGCGGAGCATGAGTTTTGCCGTTGCGCCGCTACTCGACGGAGCCCAACTCGCCGCGTTTCGCGCGCGGCTGACGGCAATTACGCGGGGTTAGTCTCGGGTTCCGGTCGACCCTTGAATCCCTGGGCCACGACGTACCATTCCGACGACCCCTTACGGCTTGCTGGTGGTTTTGCATGCTTCACTGCCGTAAAATTCTTCTTGAGCAGCGCCACGAGATCATTGTCCGCGCCGCCCGCCAGCACCTTCGCGACGAATGCACCGCCGGGCTTCAAGACATCGACCGCGAAATATGCTGCGGCCTCGACCAGCCCCATGGTCCGCAAATGGTCGGTCTGCTGATGGCCCACGGTGTTCGCCGCCATATCCGACAGCACTAGATCGGGAACCTGCCCGCCCAATGCATCGGTCAGCGCGGCGGGCGCCTCGTCGGCCATGAAATCCATTTGCAGGATTGCCACGCCGGGAATGGGGTCGACCTCCAACAGATCGATCCCCGCTACCGCCGCCTTTGGGCATTGCTTGCGCACCACCTGCGCCCAACCGCCCGGCGCAATCCCGAGATCGACCACGGCGCGAACACCCCGCAGGAAATGAAAACGCTCGTCGAGCTCGATCAGTTTGTAGGCTGCCCGGCTGCGATAGCCCTCGGCCTTGGCGCGCTTCACATACGGGATCGTTCAACTGGCGCTGCAACCAACGCGTCGACTGGGGGGAACGGCGACGTGCGGTCTTGACGCGCACATGCAGCGAATCCTTTGTCATTCGCCTTGCGATGCCATCAACGCGCGCAGGATACCTTCGCGAATACCCCGGTCCGCGACACCGATCCGTGGCGCGGGCCACAGATCCAGAATAGCCTCAAGGATCGCACAGCCCGCCACGACCAGGTCGGCGCGCTCGCGACCGATACATCCCACCAGCGCGCGATCCTCGACGCCCTTGCTCGCCAGATCCGCACAGATCGCGCGCATGCTCTCAATGGGCACACGGCAGCCATCGACCTGCCGCCGGTCGTAACTGGTCAGGCCGAGATGCACGCTGGCCAGCGTCGTTACGGTGCCGCTGGTGCCCAGCAGGCGAAGGGTCCGCGTTTCGTCCGGCACCAACCCGGCAAAGTCCTGCAGCGCCTCGGTCGCCCGGCGCTTCATGGCGGCATAAGCCCGCTCGCGCGCCACCGGGTCGCAATCGTCATGGGGCTCGGCTTCGGCCAATGACACGACGCCCCACGGCATGCTCATCCAATGGCCGATACGATGTGAGCCGTCGTTACCGTCGAGCACACGCGCCAGCTCGGTGGACCCGCCGCCAATGTCGAAAACCAGCGCCGGCCCGTCGCCTTCTTCCAGCAGGACATGACAGCCGCCGACCGCCAATTTAGCCTCTTCGCCGGGCCCGATGATGTCGAGCATGATCCCCGTTTCTTCACGCACACGGGCGACGAACTCCTCGCCATTGACCGCCTGCCGGCACGCTTCGGTGGCGACGGCGCGCGACAAGTGCACGCCGCGGCGGCGGAGCTTGTCCGCGCAAATGCGCAGGGCGTCGATCGCCCGCTCGATCGATGCATCGCTCAGTCGACCGCTCGCCTGCAAGCCCTCGCCCAGCCGGACGATGCGCGAAAAAGCGTCAACGATGGTCAGATCGCCATCAGGCCGAGCTCGCGCGATCAGCAGGCGGCAATTATTGGTGCCGAGGTCCAGTGCCCCGAACGTGCGCGGGCGCTGTCGTTGGGGGCCGGGCCTGGGAGCCGGCGATGCCGCCTTCGACGGCGCGCCGCTGCGCGCCCCGTGCGGCAAGCGAGCATTCTGCTCGGCCATGCCGTCATTCCTTCATGCTCATCACGGTGCGAACGCCGCCCGTGACACTTGGTGACAGGCCTAGCGGATCGGCGCGCCGACGGCAAATAGGCCGCGTCACCTCCGTTGACTCACCTGCCCGCCTTGCCTAAGCGCGCCGCCTGCTCGGCTGCCCCGTCGTCTAACGGTAAGACACCGGACTCTGACTCCGTTTATCGAGGTTCGAATCCTCGCGGGGCATCCAGCCAGTCTGACGCACCACCAAGCGATTGACCGCTGATCCGGGACGATGGTGGTGATAGGGCGGCTCGTCACGAGGGGATCCACGCATGACGATCGCTATCGAATCCATCATGCGCAGCGCGCGGGTCATCCCAGTGCTCACTATCGACGATCCGGCAGATGCCGAGCCAGTCGCACGGGCCCTCGTTGCGGGCGGCTTGCGTGTCATCGAAGTGACCTTACGCACTCCCAGCGCACTCGATGCGGTCCGGGCGATGAAGCAGGTCGAAGGTGCCATCGTCGGCGTCGGGACGGTCGTCAACACCGATCAATTGGCCGCAGCAACTGACGCCGGGGCCGAGTTCATTGTCGCGCCCGGGCTCACTGAAAAGCTCGGCCGCGCGGCGATCGACAACCGCGTCCCGTTCCTTCCGGGCGTCGCCAATGCCGCTGATATCATGCTCGGCCTGGACCTGGGCCTGACCCACTTTAAATTTTTTCCTGCTGTCCCGGCGGGAGGGTTGCCGGTGCTGCAGGCACTGGCTGGCCCATTTTACCAATGCCGATTCTGTCCGACCGGCGGTATCACCCAGTCGACCGCACCCAAGTGGCTCGCATTCGATCCAGTACTGTGCGTCGGCGGCAGTTGGGTTGTTGGCAGGGGAACGCTCGACACGGCGGCGATCGAGGCCGCCGCCCGGGAAGCGGCGGCGCTCTGAATGGCAGCCTAGGCCCGCTCGGCCAGCTTGCGTTCCCATGCCAGCGCGTCGCGGACGATGCCGTCCAGGTCGTCGCGCTTCGGTTGCCAGCCAAGCATGTCGAGCGCGCGGCGGTTATCGGCGACCAGAGCGGCGGGATCGCCGGCGCGGCGGCCCTGCGGGCGGCGCTCGATCGTCATGTTGGTGACACGATCGATCGCGTCGAGCACTTCATAGACCGTCGCGCCATGGCCATAGCCGACGTTAGCGAGGAGGTTGCCTGCCGGGTTGGCGATCAACCAGTCAAGCGCGGCGACATGCGCGTCGGCCAGGTCGCTGACATGGATATAGTCGCGCACCCCGGTGCCGTCCCTGGTCGGGTAGTCGTCGCCAAAGATGGCGACGCCGTCGCGCTTCCCTGTAGCGGCCTCGCAGGCGACCTTGATGAGGTGCGTCGCACCGGCGGTCGACTGCCCTGTGCGCCCCTCGGGATCGGCGCCTGCGACGTTGAAGTAGCGCAGTGCCGCATGGTTCATCGGATGCGCGGCGGAGACATCGCGCAGCATCATCTCGGTCATCCATTTCGAGGTGCCGTAGGGGTTGATCGGGCCAGGCGGCAAGTCTTCCGACAGCGGCATTTGCTCTACATCACCATAGATCGTGGCGGTCGAGGAAAAGATGAAGTGTTTGACCTTCGCCGCCACCGCGCGCTCGATCACGTTGCGCGAATTGACGGTGTTGTTGCGGTAATATTTGAGCGGGTTCTCGACGCTTTCGGGGACGAGGATCGACCCCGCAAAATGCAGGATCGCTCCGACGTGGTGCTGTTCCAGCACGGCATCAACGGTGGCCGCGTCGCCGATATCGCCCTCGATCAAGCGGCACGTCGTCCGGAACGGCCCAGCGAAAGCCGGTGCTGAGATTATCGAGCACGACCACAGGCCAGCCGGCTTCACGCAGAGCGAGCGTCGCGTGGCTCCCGATATAGCCGGCGCCGCCGGTGACGAGAATTGTGGGCCTCTCGGTCATTGACCTTTCCTAGCGGCGAGCTGGCCATCCAGCCATGCGGCGGCAGCCTTGGGTGATTGTTTTTCGCCATCCACCATCAGATTGGCGCGGCGCATCAGGTCGACGGGAATGCTCATGGCCAGCGGGCGTAGCGCGGTGACCAGATGCTTGTCCTTGATCAAGAGCAAGGCATCGTAACCGGGCAGCGCCCCCTTGGGATCGGCGAGGACGACCAGCCCGTCAGCGGCGATGCGCCCGTCCGAACTGAACGCCGAAATCACGTCGGCATCGCCCGATTTCAGCGCGTCGTACATGAAGGTCGGGGCAAAGGCGCGGGTTGCCTTGAAGTTCAGGCCGATAGGCGCGATTTCAGCGCGGCCCATTCGGGGCGATCGAGGAATTCGAGGTCTGCACCCAGCGTCAGTCCCGCGCGTGTCGAGATCGGCGATGGTTCGCAAGCCGGGACGCGGCCGCATGGCCAGCGCATAGGCGTTTTCGAAGCCAAGGCTGCCGAGGCTGGTGACGCCCTGATCCGCCGCCCACGCGCCGATCAGTCGGTCCATTTCCGCATGCGGCGGCGTGTCCCGGCGCTGCATCTCATTGGCCCAGATCGTGCCGGCATAATCGACATAGACATCGATTTCGCCCGACTTGAGCGCGCGAAAAATGACCGCCGAGCCGAGGCCTTCACGATAGGCGACCTGATATCCCGCCGCCTCCAGCCGCCGTCCGATCAACCGCGCGAGGATGAATTGTTCGGAAAAGTTCTTGGCCCCGATGGTGACGCGTTGATCCTCACGCCCCTGCGCCAGCGAGTAGGGCCAGCGGCATTGCCACGAGAAGCGCGAGCGCGCCCCATACCAGCCACGTCCGCCGCTGCTTTGCGCCGATCTCTGCCAAGGCCAGCAAGCCGTCGACCGATCAGCGCGAGCGCCGCCGCCGCCAGGCATCCCGTTGTCACCAGCACCCAGTTTTGCGTCTGCAGCCCCGAAAAGATCATGTCGCCCAGGCTCGGCTGTCCAACGGTGGTCGAAAGCGTCGCAGCGCCGATGGTCCACACCGCTGCGGTGCGGATACCGCCCATCACGCTGGGCAATGCCAGCGGGGCTTCGACCAGACGGAGCTTTTGGCCGGCGGTCATACCCATCGCGTCGGCAGCTTCGCGGGTGGAGTGCGCGATGCCGGTAATGCCCAGCGCGGTGTTCCTGACAATCGGGAGGAGTGCGTAAAGCGTGAGCGCGAGAAGCGCGGGCAGAAAGCCCAGCGGCGATACGGGCAGCCCGCCCTTTTGCACGAACAGCAAGATCGGAAAGAACAGGGCGAGAAGCGCAAGACCGGGAATGGTCTGCACGAAGCTGGCAAAGCCGAGGATGACGCGGCCGAAACTGGGGCGGCGGGCGGCGAGAACGCCGGCCGGCAGGGCGATGATCAGCGCTAAAGCCATCGCAGCGGCGCTCAGCAGGATGTGCTGGGCGAGCAGCGGCGGGAGGCGGGTGAGGGCTTCCGACCAGGTCATTTCCCGGCCAGTGCCTCGGCCTGTCGCCGGGGTACCGCGACGAGGTCCTGCGCTGCCTTTCCGCCCGCACCGGCCAGCAATTGTGTGGGCGTTGCGTCCGCCAACACCCGGCCGTGCTCCAGCACGACCACCCGGTCCGCCAGCAAAAGCGCCTCGGCCATGTCGTGCGTGACGATGATCGTCGTCAGGTCGAATTCGTCATGCAACGCGCGGACCCGCTGGCCCAGCGCATCGCGCGTCACCGGGTCGAGCGCGCCGAACGGCTCGTCCATCAACATTAGTTTCGCGCCCGTCGCGAGAGCGCGCGCCACGCCGACCCGCTGCTGCTGCCCGCCCGAAAGTGTCGTGGGGAAGCGATCGACGAAATTAGCAGGTAGGTCGACCAGCTTGAGCCATCCCGCCGGATCAATGCTGCGCCCGGCGAGTCGCGGCCCCAGCACGATGTTCTCGCCGACTGTCATGTGCGGGAATAGCCCGACATCCTGGATGACATAGCCGATTGCGCGGCGCATTTCGTAAGTTATGTCGGGCGCGCCGGCGACCGTGACGGTCCCGGCATCGGGCACCACCAGCCGATTGATCGTGCGGATCAGCGTCGATTTGCCCAGATCCCGATCCTCCGACCAGCGCGACGAACTCACCCCGGCAGACCGTCAGGTCGATGTCGTTCAATGCCGCGATGCCACCAAAAAACTTGGTCACACCCGCAAATTGGACCGAGGGGTTGCGTTCCGCCACCTTTTGGCTTGTGAAGGGCACAGAGAGGGGACGCAATGCGCCAGGCAATTTTCATCACCGGCGGAGGCTCGGGCATCGGTCGTGCCACGGCGGAGCTGTTCGCGTCGAAGGGCTGGTTCGTCGGCCTTGCCGACGTCAACGAACGCGGCATCGATGAAACCGGCGCGATGCTCCCCGCAGGCGGCTGGTCAAAACACGTCATGGATGTGCGCGATGCCGCGGCATGGGATGCAGCGCTGGATGATTTCACCGCTCAATCGGGCGGTCGGCTCGACCTGTTCTTCAATAATGCCGGCATCGGCACCGGCGGGCCTATCGCCGAAGCACCGGTTGACGAGATCGAGCGCGTCATCGCCATCAACCTGACCGGACCGATTTTGGGGGCGCGCGCGGCGCATCCGTATCTCAAGGCCTCCGCGCCTTCGGCGATGGTTACCACGTCGAGCGCTGCAGGAATTTATGCCGGGCCGAACATGGTCAGCTATTCGGCGACAAAATTCGGCGTGCGCGCAATGACTGAGAGCCTGGACCGCGAATGGGCCGTCGACGGCATCAAGGCGCGGACGATCATGCCCAGCTTCATCGATACCCCGTTGCTCGACGCGACCTCGCGCGCGTCCAACGCATCGTTTCGCGACACGGTGCGCGAAGCCGGCCTCGAATTCACGCCGGTCGAGGATGTCGCCCAGGCGGTTTGGGACGCCGCGCAGGGCAAACGCGTCCACACCATGGTCGGCAAGACCGCCCGCCGTCTCAAATTCGCCACTCGTTTCGCTCCATGGCTCCTGCCCAAGGGGCTCACCGACCAGAAGGACCACGCATGAAGACCCTGATCGCTCTCGCGCTTGCTGCCACCTCCTCGCTCGCCATTGCCGCCGACCGCTATGTGGTCATCACCGGCGGCAAGGATGTTGGCCATGTCTGGGCCGAAACCCAGGGTAACCGCGTCACCGTGGATTACGACGTCAAGCAGAACGGCCGCGGCCCCACGGTCAAGGAAGTCGTCACATTGGGCGCGGATGGCCTCCCGGTGAGCTGGGATGTCACCGGCGCGACGACGTTCGGCAGCAAGATCTACGAGCATTACGAGCGTCGAGGGTCGAAGGCGTCGTGGACCGACGCCAGCGGCAAGGGCAGCGCGCCGGTCAAGGGTGCGGCGACCTATGTCACGCAGGCGGGCAGTCCGTGGGATACGGGTTTCTACGCGACGCAACTGTTGAAGCGCGGCGGCACCCTCGCGGCGCTGCCGGGCGGTACGCTCAAGCTCGAAAAGGGCGAAGCGGTCGAGGTCACCGGCAAGGGCGGGGTGATCCCGACGACCGCCTATTTCGTCAGCGGCATCAACCTCGAACCCGACGTCGTGCTGCTCGACGCGTCAGGGGCAATGGTCGCCTATGTCACGCCCGACAGCCTGGTTATCCGCGAAGGCTATGAGGCTGACGAGGTACGGTTGCGCGGGCTAGCCGCCAAATGGTCGACCGATCGCTATGCCGCGATCCAGCGCGACACCGCGCATGATTACAAGGTGCCGGTCCGCATCCGCCACGTCCGCCTGTTCGACCCGGCGACCCAGAAGCTGACCGAGCTGAAATCAGTGATCGTGCGCGGGCGGACGATCGCGGCGGTGCAGCCCGACGACAGCCCGGCGACCCCCGGCGAAGTTACGATCGATGGCGCCGGCGGGACGCTCGTCCCCGGCTTTACCGACATGCACGGACATCTCGGCCAGTCCGACGCGCTGCTCAACGTCATCGCCGGCGTGACGAGCGTGCGCGACATGGGCAACGACAACGAAGTCCTCGACGGGCTGATCGATCGCATCGACCGGGGCGAAATCGCCGGTCCGCGCATCGTCCGCTCGGGTTCCTCGAGGGAAAAAGCCCCTTCAACGCCGCCAATGGCATTCTTGCGACGAGCGAGAAGGAAGCGGTCGAGGCGGTCCGCTGGTACGCCGCGCGCGGTTTCTGGCAGACCAAGATCTACAATTCGATCGACCCAAAATGGGTGCCCGCGATCGTCAAGGAATTGCATAAGCTCGGCCTGCGCGTCGCGGGTCACGTCCCCGCGTTCACCAATGCCGATGCGATGATGGAGGCGGGCTATGACGAATTGACCCACCTCAATCAGGTCGGCGCTGCAATGGGTGCTGAAGCCGGGCGAGGATACGCGCACGCTGTTCCGCATCACCGCGCATGCAGCGTTTGCCCGGACTGGATCTCGCACTCGGCGCCGGTGCAGCACACGCTGGGACTGATGAAGCAGACCGGCGTGCCGATCGACGATACGCTGGTGATTCACGAATGGCTGTTCAAAAGCCGCGACGGCCAGCCGCTCCCCGCGCTTGCCGATGTCATCGACCATCTGCCGATCGGGGCACAGCGTGACGCCCGCAAGGCCGCGACCAACCCTGAAATGGTCGGCGGCGATGGCCAATGCCGACGCAACCTGGACGAAGCTTGTCGCGATCATGAAGGCGTTTCACGACAACGGCACGATGCTGCTGCCCGGCACCGATATGGGCGGCAGCTTCACCTATTGGCGTGAGCTCGAACTCTATCAGACATTCGGCATGACCCCGCCGCAGATCCTCAAGCGCGCGACATGGGATGTGACCAAATATCTCGGTCACGATCAGACGCTCGGCTCGGTCGAGAAGGGCAAATATGCCGACTTTTTCCTCGTTCCCGGCGATCCGACCAAGGATCTGAAGGCGATCAAGCGCATCGCGATGGTCGTGAAGGACGGCGTGTTCTACTATCCGGACGAGGTCTATCCGAAGTTCGGCATCAAGCCGTTCGCCGCGGCGCCCAAGGTAACGCTCGCCAAGACCGCAGGCATCGAGCCGCGCCAGCAATCGGGCGGAGAGAAAGCGGCGCATTTCGAATGAGTGACTGGCGCGACGAGTTGCTCGACCAGGTTCGCGCGCTCGTCGCTCAGGCGCTGCCCGATGTCGTCCGAGACCCGCAAATGGGCACAAGCCGACTGAACCCCGACGGCGTGCCGGTGTGGGAACAGGGCGGCATCCTGTTCACAGGCGAACGATATAAGGACAAGGTCAAGCTGACCTTCGCCAAGGGCGCGTCGCTGCTCCGACCCCGCCGGCCTGTTCAATGCCAGCCTCGACGCGGGCACGCGGCGGGCCATCGATATATTCGCAGGCGGCAGGTTGCAGCCCGAAGCGTTCACGGCTCTGGTGCGGGCGGCGGCAGACGCGAACGCGAAATAGCGGCCGGCGTTTCGCCATTCTCGCTCGGTGCGCCCGACCACCCGACCTGCTCGCTTCTCCGCCTCACCTCAATTTCGTACACCTTCAGCCCATCTGCCTTTGCCCGCGCCTGGGTCGATTCCTCGCTGCGGGTCAGCGCCTTGGCGATGGCGCGCAGCGACAAGCCTTTGGCCGGCAAGCGGGTGAAGCTTCTGAATCTCCTCCTGCTTCCACGGCTGGCGGTGGCGCTCGAATTTTTCAGTCATTATTTTGCAGTCAGGAACGTCTTGAGCTCCTGAGCAAATCGGGCCGCGCATCGTACATGATGAAGTGCGCGCTGTCAGGAATACGAGTGAGCTTCGCATCCTTCAGATTGGCAAAGCTCGCCGCATGAAGTGCATCGGTCTGCTCCGGCGGTGAAACGGCGAGCCTTTGGGCATGACGTAGAGCACCGTCGTCGGCACCGAGATGTTGGCCAGTTCCGACCGCAGGTCGGTGACGATCAGTTCGCGATAAGCGTGGCGCGACGGTCTCTCGGTCACTGTCGAGCGCCGCTTTGAGCACCTGCGGATATTCGGCTTCGGTGTTGACCATCCCGCGAACCATCTGGGTCTGCGCCGCCTCACGCGCTTCGGGCGATGCCTTGGCCATCTGCGCCATCATCCCGTCGGCGATCGGGGTGACATTGGCGCTGGTCGCCGCAGGGCCGCCGAACATCGCGCCCATGAACGGGAGCATGTCGACGACCATGACCTTGCCGACACTGCCGGGATGGCGCGCGGCGACCATCATCGCGATACTGCCGCCCATCGAATGGCCGACGATCGACGGAGCCTTGAGATGTTCGTCGCGTGATGTAGCGGGCGATTTCCTCGGCCACCGGCTTGCTGACGTCGCCGGTGGCATTGGCTTCAGCCGGCGTGCCGGCAAAACCCTTCACTTGCACGAAATGATAGCGATAGCCGGGCACGTCCTGCGCGACATATTTGAACGCCGCGGGGCTGGAGGTCAGACCGGGGACGAGGATCACGTCGGGACCCTTGCCCTGCGTCGTGACGGTGATGCGGTCGCTGGCGAATTTGGCGGCGGCGGGGGTCGGCGGCGATGAGCGACGAGCGCGGCGGCGATGGCGGTGCGGATCATGATGTCGGTCTCCCTGTTGTCGCATGACTAGCACGACGCGCGCGGGGTGCTAGACGGTTCGGCGATGGCTGCCCCTCATTTGTACTTAGTCGACGGCTCCGGATATATCTTCCGCGCCTATCACCGCCTGCCGCCGCTGACCAACAAGCATGGCGAGCCGGTGGGCGCGGTGTACGGCTATACGACGATGCTGTGGAAGCTGGTCGACCGAGCTGCAGCGGCGAGGACGGGCCGACGCACATGGCGGTGGTGCTCGACGCATCGTCCAAGACGTTCCGCAACGACATGTACGCCGAGTACAAGGCGCACCGGCCCGAACCGCCCGAGGATCTGCGCCCGCAATTTCCGATGGTCCGCGACGCGACGCGCGCGCTGTCGCTGCCGTGCATCGAGCTGGAGGATCTGGAGGCGGACGACATCATCGCCTGCTACACCAAGGAGGCGCGGCGGCGCGGGTGGACCGTGACGATCGTCAGTTCCGACAAGGATCTGATGCAGCTGATCGAGCCGGGCGTCGACCTCTACGACACGATGAACAACCGGCGGCTGGGCGCGGAACATGTCGTCGAGAAATTCGGCGTCGGGCCGGAGCGGCTGGGCGATGTGCTCGCGCTGATGGGCGACAGCGTCGACAATGTGCCGGGCGTTCCGGGCATCGGGCCGAAGACCGCGGCGCAGCTGATCAGCGAATATGGCGACCTGACGACGGTGCTGGCGAGCACCGATCTGATCAAGAAGCCCAAGCTGAAGCAGTCGCTGATCGACCATGCCGACATGGCGCGGTTGAGCCGCGAGCTGGTCGAACTGCGCTGCGAGCCGAATGCGGCGCTGCCCGATATCGACGGGTTCGCGCTGAAGGGGCTGCCCGAGGCACCGCTGCAAGGCATTTCTCGAGCATCACGGCTTTCGCACGCTGCTGCACGGTTAGGCACGCAGACGACCGACGCGGTGGCACCGGCCGAGCGAACTCGATGCGCCCGAGCCGCAGGTGCCGTTCGACCTCGATGCTTATGAATGCGTCGTCACGCTCGACCGGCTCGATCACTGGATTGCGCGGGCGCATGCCGAGGGGATCGTCGCGGTCGATACCGAGACCGACGGGCTCGACGCCTGTGCGGCGCGGCTGATCGGCTTTTCGCTGGCGGTGGCGCCGGGCGAGGCATGCTATGTCCCGCTGGCGCATGGCGGCCGCGACTTGTTGAGCGAAAAGCCGCCGCAGATCGAGATGGCGGCAGCGCTTGAGCGGCTCGGCGCGCTGCTGACCGACCCGAGCGTCCTCAAGATCGGGCATAATTTCAAATACGACATCTCGATGTTCGCGCGGAACGGGCTGCACGTCGCGTCCTATGACGACACGCTGGTGATGAGCTTCGCGCTCGATGCGGGGAAGGCGTTCACCAACAACATGGACGAACTGGCGCAGCGCCATCTGGGCCACAAGCCGATCGCGTTTGCGGAGGTGTGCGGCAAGGGCAAGGGGCAATTGTGCTTCGACCAGGTGCAGCTGCCCGATGCGACGCGCTATGCCGCCGAGGATGCCGACGTGACGCTGCGGCTGTGGCGCAAGCTGAAGCCGCGGCTGGCGCGCGAAAGCGTATCGCGCGTGTACGAACGCGTCGACCGACCGTTGGTCGAGACGCTGTCGATGATGGAGCGCGCGGGGATCAAGGTCGACCGCGATCACCTCGACGCGCTGTCGAGCGAATTCGGCGGGCAGATGGCCGCGCTGGAAGAGGAAATCCACGAGGTGGCGGGCCAGAAATTCACGATCGGCAGCCCCAAGCAACTGGGCGACATCCTGTTCGACAAAATGGGCCTGAAGGGCGGGCGCAAGGGCAAGACCGGCGCCTATTCGACCGACGCCGCCGAGCTCGAGCGGCTGGCCGGGCAGGGCGTCGAGGTCGCGCGCAAGGTGCTCGACTGGCGCGAACTGTCGAAGCTCAAGGCGACTTATACCGACGCGCTGCAGCAGCAGATCAATCCCGGAGACGGGCCGCGTCCATACCAGCTATTCGCTGGTCGGGGCGCAGACCGGGCGGCTGTCGTCGAACGACCCCAATCTGCAGAACATCCCGATCCGCACCGAACAGGGCCGCCGAATCCGCGAGGCCTTCGTCGCCGAGCCGGGCAATGTCCTGCTCAGCGCCGACTATTCGCAGATCGAATTGCGGCTGGCGGCGCACATGGCCGATGTGCCCGCGCTGAAGAACGCGTTCCGCAATGGCGACGACATCCACAGCGCTGACCGCGCAGGAATTGTTCGGCGAGGTCAACCGCGACACGCGCGGGCGGGCCAAGACGATCAACTTCGCGATCCTCTACGGCATTTCGCGCTGGGGTCTGGCGGGGCGGCTGGCGATCACTGCCGATGAAGCGCAGGCGATGATCGACCGCTATTTCGAGCGCTTTCCCGGCATCAACAATTATATCGCGCACACCATCGCGATGGTGCGCGAGACGCAGTTCACGACGACGCTGTTCGGGCGGAAAACCTGGTTCACCAACATCAATTCAAAGATCCAGCACGAACGCCAGGGCGCCGAACGCGCCGCGATCAACGCGCCGATTCAGGGGACCAGCGCCGACATCATCAAGCGCGCGATGTCGCGGATGCCGGGCGCGCTGCGCGACGCAGGGCTGCACGATGTGCGCATGCTGCTGCAGGTGCACGACGAACTGGTGTTCGAATTGCCCGAGAGCGCGGTGGAGGCGGCGACGCCGGTCATCCGCGAAGTGATGGCGACGGCGCGCGGAGCCGTTGGTGGTGCTTGGATGTGCCGCTGGGGGTCGAGATCGGCACGGGCAAAACCTGGGGCAGCGCGCATTAGCGGCGAGCCGCTCCCCGTCGCCGATGACGACATTGCGCAACTTGCGCGGGGTGGGCGCACGAGCTTTTTCGGTTTCGTCCTGCGCCTCGCCGCGCGGCTGCCTTTTTTGTTCATCGCCGGGCGGTGGTACGGGGCCGACGCACTGGGGCGGTTCGCCTATGCCGTGATCGTCGTCGAATTCGCAGCACAGCTGGCTACGTTTGGATTGAAGCGAGGGCTGGCGCAGCAACTGTCGACCAGCGAGCGTGACCCCGTTTGCGACATCTGGGACGCGTTGCTGGTCGGGTTCGTGGGGGCGGCGGTCGCAGCGGCCATCCTGATCGCGTTCCCGGTGGCGATGTTTCCCAACAGCGAGGTCAACGGCATGGACCGGCTGTTGCCATTGACCGTGTTCGGCTGGGTCGGCTCCGATATCGCGCTGGCCGCGCTAGCCTATCGCGGCAACGTCGGCGCGACGGTGCGCGCTAGGGCGGTGTGGGAGCCGTGGGTCATCTCGGGGGCGGCGTTCGCGCTCGCCTGGTACTCGTTGAGGGACGGGCTGATCATCGCCTATGTCCTGTCGATGGCGGCTGCACTGGTGGCGTCGATCGTCCCGTTGTTGCGCGAATATGGGTCGCCGCGCGGATGGCGTCCCCAATATGCCCGCGCCGCCGAACTGGCGCGATCGAACTGGCCGCTGGCGGGGGCGGACGCGTGCGAATGGGGCAGCCGCCGGCTCGACATCGCCATTCTCGGGCTGATGTTCTCGCCCGCGCTCGTCGGGATCTATTATGTCGCGCAGCAGGTCGCGAGCCTGCCGCAAAAACTGAAAACGACCTTCGACCCGATCCTCGGGCCGGTGATCACGCAAAAACTGGCGGAGGACGACAAGGCGGCGGTCGCGCGACAGGTGCGGCAGGTCGGGTTTCTGGATCATCGCCGCACAGCTCGGTGTCGCGCTGGCGCTGGCTATCCCAGGCGAGGCGGTGATGGGCCTGGTCGGACCCGGCTTTCGTCGGCGGTACCGCGGCGCTGGCCATCCTGCTCGCCGCCGAGGCCGTGGCGGCGACGGCCGTGGTGAGCGAGGCCGCGCTGATCTATGTCGCGCCACGAGCGCAATCTGCTCATTTCGCTGGCGATGATCGCACTGCAAGTAGTGCTATCGATTGTGCTGATCCACGGCCTTGCGCGCGCTGACCGAGCATTATGCGGTGAGCGTACCTGCGCTGCGCGACGACCGTATCTGCCGCGACGGGTCCCGCGTTCGGCCTGATCCTTGCCCTGGCTTTCGCCGCCGTGGCGAAGGCAGTGGCTACTCCAGCAGCTAGCTCGGTGCGGCGGTCGTGGGCTGGCGGTGGGCACTGGTCCCCGCGACGGCGTTGGCGGTTGTCGTCGGCTGGGCGTTCACGCGACTGCCGCAAGCGGCTGGAATGGATCGAACTGGCATTCGGCATTCCCTGCGATTCTGGGCAGCTATGGCTATCTCGTGTGGCGGCGCGGTTTTGGCAAAGAGGACCGGGCGTTGTTTCGAACGAAGGGCAGCCCGAGCCGGACTAGTGCCGGAAATGCCGCATGCCGGTGAACACCATCGCCAGCCCCGCGTCATCCGCTGCGGCGATCACTTCGTCGTCACGAATGCTGCCGCCGGGCTGGATCACTGCCGTCGCGCCGGCTTCGACTGCCGCCAATAAGCCATCCGCAAAGGGAAAGAAGGCGTCGCTGGCAACCGCGCTGCCGATGGTGCGCGGTTCGGGCCAGCCGGCTTTTTCGGCCGCGTCGCGGCTTTCCAGGCGGCGATGCGCGCGCTTTCGAGGCGGTTCATCTGGCCCGCGCCGACACCAGCGGTCGCAGCCGTCTTTGGCATAGACGATGGCGTTCGATTTGACGTGCTTGGCGACGGTCCAGGCGAAGCGGCAGTCGGCCAGTTCCTGCTCGGTCGGCTGACGCCGGGTCACGATTTTCAGCTCGCCCGGTATGCCCGTTGTCGCGCGACTGGAGCAACATGCCGCCGGCAATCGACTTGATCGTCAGGCCCGGGCGGGTTCGGGTCGGCGAAGTCGCCCGCACAGAAGCAGGCGCAAGTTCTTCTTTCGCGCGAAGACCGCACGGGCGGCATCGTCGGCATCCGGGAGCGACGACGACTTCGGTGAAGATCTCGCTGATTGCTTCTGCCGTCGGCCCGTCGAGCGGGCGGTTGCAGGCAATGATTCCGCCGAACGCCGACACGCGTATCGCAGGCGAAGGCGGCGCGGTACGCATCGAGCAGCGTCTCGCCGGTCGCCACGCCACAAGGATTGGCGTGTTTGACGATGACGACGGTCGGCGGGCCGTCGGCGAATTCGGCGACGAGTTCGAGCGCGGCGTCGGCATCGTTATAGTTGTTGTAGCTGAGTTCCTTGCCCTGCATCTGGTGCGCCTGTGCGATGCCGGGCGTCGCGGGGCCAGCAGGAAGGTATAGCGCCGCCTGCTGATGCGGATTTTCGCCATAGCGCAGCGATCTGCGCGCGCCTGACCGGAATCGGCGACCGTTTCGGGAAACATCTCGCCCTGGTCGGCAAACGCGAACCATGACGCGATGGTCGCATCATATTGCGCGGTGAGGGCATAGGCCTTGGCGGCGAATTGCTTGCGCTGGTCGAGCGTCGTGGTGCCGCCCGCCACCGCTGCATAATCGTCGGGGTCGGTGACGATGGCGACATGCGCATGGTTCTTCGCCGCAGAGCGAACCATTGACGGGCCGCCGATGTCGATATTCTCGATCACCTCGTCGCGCGCCGCGCCTCGCGTGACGGTGGCGGCGAAGGGGTAGAGGTTGACGACGACGAGGTCGATCGCGCCGATGCCGTGCGCCTCCATTGCCGCAACGTGTTCGGGATTGTCGCGCACCGCGAGCAAGCCCGCCATGAACGTTGGGGTGCAGCGTCTTGACGCGACCGTCCATCATTTCGGGAAATCCGGTCAGGTCGCGAGATGTCGCGCACGTCGATGCCGGCGTCGCGGATCGCCTTGGCCGTGCCGCCGGTGGAGACGAGTTCGACGCCCTTGTCCGCGAGCGCGCGGGCGAGGTCGACAAGCCCGGTCTTGTCGCTCACGCTGAGCAGTGCGCGCTTGATCGCAATATCGGTCATGTCAGCCCCTGAGTGCGGCGATGTTGGCGGCGTACTGGCCCGGCCCGCCCTTGAACGTCGCGGTCCCGGCGACGAGCGCGTCGGCGCCCGCGGCGATGGCGCTTGCGCTTGCGGTCTCGACATCGATCCCGCCATCGACTTCGAGCGCGATGTCACGGCCGGTCTTGTCGATCATCTTGCGGATCGGCCTCGATCTTCCTGAGCTGGCTGTCGATGAAATGCTGGCCGCCAAAACCGGGATTGACGCTCATCACCAGCACCAGATCGATATCGTCGATCAGATAGTCGAGCATTTTCGCCGGGGTGCCGGGGTTGAGCGAGACGCCCGCCATCTTGCCGAGCGACTTGATGTGCTGGACCGTGCGATGGATGTGCGGCCCTGCCTCGGGATGGACGGTGATGTGGTCCGCTCCGGCCTCGGCAAAGGCGTCGAGCCAGTTGTCGACCGGCGAGACCATCAAATGGACGTCGAGCGGCTTCTGCGTGTGCGGGACGGATCGCCTTTACCACCGCGGGGCCGAAGGTGAGGTTCGGCACGAAATGCCCGTCCATCACGTCGACATGGATCCAGTCGGCACCGGCCGCGTCGACCGCGCGGACTTCTTCGCCCAGACGCGAGAAATCGGCGCTGAGAATCGACGGCGCAATGCGGACGGGCTGCATGGCCGCGCCTTAGGCGGCGGGGGCTTTGGGGGCAACCGCGCGACGGGGCGGCGCCGCCGCAAATCGCCAGGGATCTTCACCCACGCAGAGCACATTTCCGACGGTCACGGTCTGTCCGGCGGTGAGTGCGTCGATAACGCGTCCAGTTGCGCGCCACGCGGGTTCAGTCCGGGCTCTATCCGGCGGATTTCGGCGAGCACGGCACGACGAATGAATTCCCGCGGGTTGCGCTGGTCGAGCGCGTCGTCGGCTTCGGCGCAGGCAGCGGCCGATCGCACCACTGCCAGCGGGTCGAGCCAATCCGCATTGGCCAGCGCCTTGCGCAAGCGGGCGCGGTCATAGCGGTCGTCGCCGTTGCTGGGATCGTCGACGGCGCGAATTCCCGCTGACGCGACGATCGCTGTCAACTCCCCACGCCGCCACCCGAGGAGCGGGCGAACGATCCGTCCGTGGACGGCGCGAATGCCGGCCAGCCCCTTGACCCCCGACCCGCGATTCAGCCGCATGATCACGGTCTCAAGCTGATCATCGGCGTGATGCGCGGTCAGGACGTAGGGCAAGTCGCGGACCACGCTCCACGCTTCGAGCGCGGCATAGCGGGCCAGCCGGGCATTTTGTGACAGATTGCCGTCAAGATTGATCTCAAGCGGAATGGTTCGATGGA
>CAVUFE010000007.1:0-313588 GCA_963740775.1 uncultured Alphaproteobacteria bacterium
CCTGAAGGTCACAGGTTCAAATCCTGTCCCCGCAACCGAATCTCGTTTTAATAAATCAAAGACTTACAAGAGCTCCGCTTACGCGGGGCTTTTTGCGTTCGGACGCAGTAAGCACATAGGAAGCAGTGAGAGCCTGACCGTAGTCCAGCGTGGGGATGGCGCTGTACGCCTGCTTTTAATCTGCTTCGGTGGCCGCTATTGGGCCGTTAGCCGACAGGCCGCTTTCGCTTGGCTTCGAGACGTCCAACTTCGGTAGTCGTTAATGTCAAGCCGTAGTCGAGACCACTCGGCTGCGTTTTCGCTGGCTTGGATATATAATTTGCTCTGGGTATCAAGCGAACTCGCGCGCGGCTTCGATGCGATAGTAGAGCTAAGATCAAGATCGGACCGGTCTGCGTCAGCGCCGGAAACTCGAACTCGGTGAGCCCTGGAAGCGACAATGCGCAGCGGCAGCGGCCTCGACCGGACGGCAATAGGGTCGATCGTGGTGGATGCCGTTCCGAACGGCCTGACCCCGACCGCGATCAGGTAGGTCGGCAGCGGCGCAGTCGGAGCGAAGTGATGGCGCTCCAGCGGGCCGTCGGTAGTGGTCGACTGCTTTAGAGCGTTGCTTACCACAACGAGTTTAGGATGGTCGCCACCGAGACGGTAAAGGGCAGCTTGAGCCCGGGCCGATCGAAGCCGGGGAACATCTTCCGCGCGTTCCTGGCCTCGAGCTGCGTCCAGGCGTACCAGTGTCCATTGACCGAGGCGTGATACAGCCCCTGCGGCCAATCGCCGAACGCCGCCGGCGTCGTGGAGCACCTCCGGCGCGCCGTGGGGCGTGTAGACGAAGTGCGGGTGGGTCGCCCGTAGGTCGCCGGCGAACTTGTCGATTGCTTCGCGTCCGACGATCACGCCGGGCGGGACGTAGAGGACCCGTCCTCTGCCCAGAGCTCATCGATCGCCGCGCGGCGACGCGCATCGTCGCCCTCGCCGAAAACCTCCTGAAGGTTGCGGTCGAGCAGCTCGCGGATGCGTTCGGCGGATTCGGTGGACTGTTTCATGATTGCCTCCTTGGGACGGCCCGGGCCACTGGCGACGCATCGCGCCGAGGCCCGGGCCCGCTGATGGATCAGATCTGGGCCTGGCCGCCGTCGACGAAGAGCTCGACGCCGTTGACGAAGCTGGCGTCGTCGGACGCGAGGAACAGCACCGCCTTCGCGATCTCTTCGGGCTGGCCGACACGGCCGGCCGGGATCAGACCCGCCAGATAGTCCTTGGTGCCCTGCGCCTGCGCGCCACCGCCGAAAGTTCGTCCAGTCCAGTCGTCTCGGTGACGCCCGGGCTGACCGCGTTGACGCGGATGTGCCGGTCCTTGAGGTCGAGCATCCAGTTGCGCGCGAAGTTGCGCACCGCCGCCTTGGTCGCCGAATAGACGCTGAACGCCGGCGTGCCCGAGATGCTGGTCGTCGAGCTCGTCAGGATGATCGACGCGCCGTCCTTCAGCAGCGGCAGCGCCTTCTGCACCGTGAACAGCACGCCCTTCACGTTGGTGTCGAAGTGCGCTCGATAATGGTCCTCGGTGATCGCGCCGAGCGGGACCATCTCGCCGCCGCCGGCATTGGCGAACAGCACGTCGATCTGCGCATGCTTCTGCTGTACGGCGTCGTAGAGCCGGTCGATGTCGGCGAGGTTCGCCATGTCGCCGCGCACCGCGGTGACCTGCCGCCGATCTGCTTCGCGGCGCGTCAAGCGCATCCTGGCGGCGGCCGGTGATGAACACCGAGGCGCCCTCTGCCGCAAAAGCCTTGGCTGTCGCGAGACCGATGCCGCTTGAGCCGCCGGTCACCACCACGACCTTGTTGTTGAACTGATCCGTCATTGTCTTTCTCCTCAAGGCCGCGACACGCGGCGCTGCCGTCGCATAGATGGATGGAGGAACGATAAGGCTTGTAGCTGGGCAAATACTGGCACTTAGCGTTCTATCAGGAGAACGCTGATGCGCATCGACCTCAACGACTATGCCTATTTCGCTGAAGTGGTGGCGCATGGCGGCTTCGCCGCCGCCGGGCGTGCTCTGCGCGAGCCGAAGTCAAAGCTGAGCCGCCGGATCGCGGGTCTTGAGGAGCGGCTAGGGCTACGCCTGATCGAGCGATCGAGCCGTCGCTTCCGCGTGACCGACACGGGCCAGGCGTTCTACGAGCGCTGCCGCGCGATGCTTGCTGAAGCTGAACAGGCCGAGGCGGTCGTCGTGCAGGCCCAGGCCGAGCCGCACGGCCGCATCCGCTTCAGCTGCCCGACGGGGATGCTGGCCACCATTCGGGGCTGACCTCGTCGTTCTTTGACGCGTTTTCCGAAGGTGCGGCTGCAGCTTGTGGCGACCGATCGTGCGGTGGACCTGATCGAAGAGCGTATTGATCTGGCGCTGCGCGTGCGCTCCGACCTGACGTCTGACGCCGCCCTGACCATGCGCTCGCTCGGCATATCTACCCGTATCCTCGTCTCGAGCCCTCAAATCGCCAGTCGGGTCGCGGATCTTGAGCAACTGGCCGCGGTGCCGGCGCTCGCGACCCACGACGCTGCGGACGAGCTCGAATGGCATCTGGAATCAATAGACGGGCGCAAGCACGTCGTATCGCGTGCAACCGCGCATGGGCTGCGAGGACATGGCGACCGTGCTCGACTCAGCGATCGACGGACTGGGCGTCGCGCCTGCCCGATCATGTCTGTCGCGAGGCGCTGGAGGCCGGCGCGCTCGTGCGCATCCTGCCCAATGGCATGGGTTGCAGGGCATCGTGCATCTGGTGTTCACGACCCGCCGCGGCCTGCCGCCCGCCGTTCGCGCGCTGATCGATCATCTCGCGGCCGGGTTTCCGCGCGACGGCGACGGCGCGCGCGCACACCCGCACGCCGCACGAACCGCTTGAACCCCGCAGCACACAGAGCAGGAAATAGTGCGCGTCCCTCTGCCCGGAGTTGCCCAAGCGGTTCACCTGTCCGGGCGGCAGAATCACCACTTCACCGTCGCCCAGGACGGCCGAGCGGGCGGGCGTGTTCGCCGTTAGCGCGCCATCCAGAATCACCATCGTTTCCCTGTCGGCCTCTTGGAAGTGCGGGGGGCGTCGTTTTGCCGGGCAGCACCCGGCCAAGTAGGAGCGCATAGCACCGGACGGTAGCGTTGCCGTCGGCAAGGATGGTTATTAGCCCGCGGGCGGCTTGGTAGGTCTCTCGATTGACGTCGGGCTGAACAGCGAAATAGGTCATGCATTACCCGGTATGCCGAGCTGCCTAGCTAAGGACCTTTGTCCACAAGCCCACATTCCGGATAGTCACAGCAGGTAGAGCTGGGCTTAACCCGGACGGGTGGCCGCGTGGCGCTCAGTCGGTGTCGAACACGCTCCGGTAGGCGTGAAGGCCCGGCACGCCACCGGTTGCAACGAACAGCACTGAGGATCCAGTTGGAACCTGTCCTGCAGGCAGCATAGCGACAAGCCCGGCGAAGGCCTTGCCGCTATAAACCGGGTCGAGCAGCACCCCTTGCGTCCGCGCCACCAGCCGCACGGTGTCGATCATCGCCTCTGTGGGGATGCCATAGCCGTCACCGAGCTGGTCGCCTGCGACGACGATGTCATCGTCGCGAACATGGGCCCCGCCGTCCAGCAACTCCAGCGTTTCGCGCGCCAGCCGTAGCGTGTCGCTGTGTGAGGAATCCGCAGGGTTCAACACGGCAAAGGATCGCAATCGACCGGGATCATTTCCCGTGGCCGCGAAGCCTGCCGCAAGGCCGGCGTGCGTGCCTCCGCTCCCGTTCGGGACGATGATCTGCGCGAAGGTCTCGCCCAGCCCAGCTTCCTGTTCCAACAGCTCCGCCGCACATGCGGCATAGCCGAGGCATCCGACCGGGGAGGCCCCCCCATGCCCACCACATACGGACGCCGCCCCCCCCGTCTCAGTTCCTCCGCCCGGGCGTGCGCGGCGCCCAGTGCATCGGCATCGCCGGGCAGTTCATCGATCATGGCCCCGAACAGACCGTCGAGCAGCACATTGCCGTTGCGCCGATACTCCTCATCGTCGCGCGGGACGACACGGGTGAGAACCAACTCGCAGGACAGGCCGACGCGTGCGGCGGCTGCCGCATCAAGCGCGCGTGGTTCGATTGCAGCCCGCCGGTGGTGATGAAGGTGTCGCAGCCCTGCGCAAGCGCCTCGCCGAGCAGGAACTCGAGTTTGCGCAGCTTGTTGCCGCCGCCGCCGATGCCCGCCAGATCGTCGCGTTTCATGTAAAGGCGAATATCGCCCGCGGCAGCGCCCAACACCGCTTCGAGACGATCCAGCCGCTCGATAGGGGTAGGCGCTCCCAGCAAGGACACACGTGGCCGGCTGTTCAGGGCGTCGATCATCGGATGTGCACTTTCCTACCGGGGTTGACCTGTGAGCCTTCCGGCCCATAGCGACGATCCGCGTGGCGCCCTAACAGGATATGGAGGTTCACGGCCGCGCTTCGAGGAAGTCGATCAACAGCCGGTCTACAAATTCGGGGGCTTCCAGGCTGGCGGTACGTCCTGCGCCCGGGATCTCCACGAACGGGCATCGTCATTCTCCCCAATTTTAATTGGCCATGGGAGAAACGGACACCGACTTTTTGATGACGACGGAGGCCGAGATTGTCGTGGGGCGAATAGGCTATGACCGCTTTCGGGTGACGCCAGCGCGTTGCCCAACGACTGTAATTGGGCGCGTTGCGGACGGCAAGCGGCCCGCACGTTATCACGGGCCGCTCCGTTCTCAGATCTCGGTTCGCTCCGCTAGGAGAAGCGCGTCCTCGATGTCGACGCCTAAATACCTAACCGTGTTTTCAATCTTACTATGTCCAAGCAGGATTTGAATGGCTCTCAGGTTACCAGTGGCTTTGTAGATCATAGCAGCCTTTGTGCGCCGCATTGAATGCGTCCCATACTCCACGCGACGGAGCCCTACCGCAGAGACCCATTCATCGACCAACCGGGCATATTGCCTGGTGCTGAGATGACCAAAGTGATCAAGTCGGCTGGGAAAGGCGTAGTCGTCGATCGCACCGCCGCGACGTTCGAGCCAGACGAGTAAGCTGGCGCGAACATCCGCAGTGATTTCGAACTGCACTGGGCGACCGGTCTTCTGTTGGATGACGATAGCCCGTCTTCGAATGTCCGGGCCTGACACCAGATCACCGATCTTCAGTTTGACGAGGTCGCAGCCGCGCAACTTACTATCGATCGCGAGATCGAACAGCGCCCGATCGCGTAATCGTCCTTCTCGCTCCAGAAAGAAGCGCACTGCCCAGATCTGCTTCTGAGTGAGTGGGCGCTTGGTGCCTACCGTCTTTCCGGCGTTCCATGCCGGACGCGCGCGCATAGCTGGCTCGTAACTCGTGTGTCCCATGATCGTTCTCTACGGCCTTGGTTGGCCTCAAGGAAAACGGCATTCAGTGGGCGTCCGCTAACGACCCAATACCGGACGTTCACGGGCATTGTGATTCGCTTCAAAAACTGCCAATTGTGCGGCGAACGCACGCTTAAAAGCTGGGCGCGCTTCGCCTCGGGCGACGAAAGCGAGCAACTTCGGAAGCTCATCCATCAGGCCTGAACCAGTGAGCCGGCGAAGCACGGACACGATGATCAGGTCGCGGGCCGTGAACACGCCGTCGAGCCACTCGGAATAACCGAGCCATCTTGAAAGTTCGCTCAAACGCTCTCGTATTCGGCCGTCGACCAGTGGCAGCCGCTCATCGAGCCAGCTCCGGTCTCCTTCCACCAACGTCGATACGTCGCGCTCAACGATTGGGGGCTCCATCGTGCTGACTGCGGCAAACATCCAGGTGATGGAGCGATAGCGAGCGTGAGGCTCCTCTGGCAGGAGACCTTGATGGCGGTCAGCAATGTGGAAGACTATCGTCCCGGACTCGAAGAGGGTGAGCCCCCGTTCTTCATAGGTCGGAATTTTGCCGAAAGGATGGATCGCGCGATGCCCAGACGCTTTCAGCTCGGAGAACGGGACAAGGCGGACATCATACGCTTTGCCAACCTCCTCTAGCGCCCAACGGACCGGCATATCTCGAGCTAGGCCCCGTCCTTTATCCGGCGAGTCGCTAAAGGCGGTGATGATGGGTTTCATCTGCCCTGCGGCTAAGAGTTCACTTTGCATCCTACACCCTAGCTTGTGAGCTACCGCTTTTCACCAATGTCCGTCATTCAGGCCCGTTTGGGCAATGCCAAAAGCTACCAGTCGGCTGACGACCCACAAGCTACCTGTCCGCTAACGACCCAAAAGCTGACATTGATGCAAGGGTTCGACGGAGCACATCAGCCTAGCCGGTAGACGCGGTTGCGATTGTCGATCGCGGCAATTGCCAGCTTATCAGCTGGCAGCGGAGTAATTGGCAGGCCTACAAAAAGCCCGACAAGCTCGCTTGGATCTGCGCTCCATCCAAGCGCCGCGATTGCAGCTGCCAACCAACTAAGGCGAGGTTGAGATATTGACAGCGCTACTAGCTTGCGACCAGCGGATTCTGCCGTTGAAGCGGCGTCGTCGAGCGATCTTGCGAAGTCCCTAAGCTGCTGAGACGAGCGTTGCACTTTACCCGCAATCCTTTGAGGCCAAAAACAAAAAGGGCGGCCCGGAGACCGCCCACCCTGTCCGTATGTTAAAGGCTCAAGCGAAAGTGACGGTCACTCGCGAGCGACGGCGGCGCATTGCAGCGCCCATCATGCCGAACCCGCCGAGCATCAGGGCCCAGGCCGCTGGCTAAGGAACCGCACCCGCTCCGTCGACGACCACGTTGACGAACTGCATCCAGCCACCCTGCGTGGTCACGCCCTGCATAGTGAACGACAACAGGGCGCTACGGTTGAACGAGAAGATCTTTTGCCCGCCGACCGCGCTGTCAAGCGTCACCTCTGAGGTTGTCCCCAGCCCGTCGGTCAAGGTGGATAGGGGATATCCAGCCGGTGCTGCCGGTATCGTAGACATCGGAGGGATCGATCGCGTTGAGCTTAAAGTGCCGCCGCCAACCTTGGATACGGTGATGGTCGAACTTCCGTGGTTATTGAAGATCGCCGCAGCGCCTGGGTCAATGATGTACATTGATTTCTGCGATCCCCATTCGCCGAGCGCTTTGGTTTGATCCGCCACTGCCATCGTTCGTAAAATTAAATCCGCCCGAGTTGAACGGGTTGACGAAGATGAATGACCCGCCGTGTGTAAATTCGTTGAAATCGATGACCGCGGCCGGTGCCGAGGCGGATGCCATCAGCGCGACTGCCGAAGCAGCCGCCAAAAGTACCTTCTGCATAAAATCCCCCATCGATGTAAATCAAGTAACACCGAACAGTTTCCAGAACTGCTGATACGTCCGGTTAGCCAAACTGTTGCAGTTCACAATGGAGAAGTTGCGCAAGATTGTGCCAAGCCGGGACAGCCTGCCAGAACGACTTGGCGAGGTCGTCTGTCAGGGTGTTGGCCGCGCGAAAGCGGAGTCGAGCTGCAATGGCAGCTAACCACCATTAGCGGACGTTTGCCCGCCAGATGACCGCGCCAAAAGCGGGCTGACCGCAAACGACCCAATTGCGGACGTTATGCGGCTGGGCTGAAAGTACCGCCGGGCGGCTTCTACCTGAGTTATCGTTATCCGGTCCGAGCGGCAGCTCGGACCGGACGCTGAAACTAGCGAAAGTGGCGGTTACGTACCTGGACGACGCGACCCGAACGGATGTCGACCAAGACGACGTCATTGCCGTAACGGACCCAACGCTGATAGCTGTAGCGCGGGCGCGCCAGTTGGTAGTTGGAATAGTCGTTCACCCAGTAGCTGCGGGCATAATAGCTCGGCGCAAAACGATAGCCGACGCTCACGGGCCGATAGCGATATCCCTGAGGACCGCGATAGGCAACGCCGCGATACA
Organism: uncultured Alphaproteobacteria bacterium; assembly: GCA_963740775.1. Taxonomy (GTDB): domain Bacteria; phylum Pseudomonadota; class Alphaproteobacteria; order Sphingomonadales; family Sphingomonadaceae; genus Sphingomonas_O. The sequence goes on from CAVUFE010000007.1 coordinate 7,919, forward strand.
CGTAGCCGCCTCGGTTCTGACGGAAGTCACGACGATCCTCGCGGAGCTCGCGGCGATCCTCGCGCAATTCCTGACGGGCGCCGCGAATATCACCGCGGTCGCCGTTTGCGCGAGCCCGGTCGAGTTCGCGACGGTCCTGCCGAACTTCGCGCTTTCCCTGACGGACCTCGCCGTAGCTCTGCGCGCTGGCGGCTGCCGGTACGAGAATTGTTGCGGCCAGCGCACCGATGATAAACTTCCGCATGAGAGACTCCTGCTTGTTGACGGCGAATTGTACCTACTGAGTACTAGAGTGTGCCCAAGCCAGTGAATGGGCGCGGAATGGGGCGGTCAGGAGATCGACAGGAACGATGGCCTTGCGTTGACATGTCGCCGTTAAGCTTCGCCCTTACGCGGTTAGCGAGCACAAAGCTGCCCGTCGGCGCTAAGGCAGCTTGCTCCGAGACCTTACTTCTGATGTTGGTGCGTTATGAGATGGAACAAGGGACCAAAGGTCGAACGACCTAGATATCCAAAGCTGATGCCGGTTTCAGGATCAGCTGATGAGACGGCGAAGTTGCTGGTACTTGTCCAGGCCCACGATCCCGAAGCTGCAGTCGTCGATGGAGGGGGCCGGGGTAACTATCTCAGGGTTCACAACGAGGCAGCGGAAGCGGCGGCGAACGCTGAGGTGCGGAGCTTCCCTTTAAGATAGCGGCAGTCTGGAAGTCAGCTAACGACGCACAAGTTGCCATTCGGTACCCTTCCTGACAGTCCCAACGTCGGCCATTTGTTTATGCTCACTCGTAGAGGTCACTTGCTGCCATCGGCCGCCCCGAAACAGTGGGAAAGTCGGTCGTTCCGACAGTCAGATCTTGCAGAATAAACAGAGGCAAGCTGGCCTTGTTCAGCATAGTGACAAGGGCCTTTGAACCGCGGCTAGGCCTTTGATGTACTCCTTGTCAGGTCGGCAGGCGGACACTCCTTAGCGCGCCGGTCTTGGGCAGCCGAAAGCGAGGACGCATCGATAGCAATTGACAGGCAATCAGCGTGAAAACCCTAGGCAAGCGACGTTTGGGGAGCTTAGTCCAAGGGAGCAGATACAACGCCATTCATGGATTTGAGGAGCACTCGAGACAGTTGTTCTACCGAATAGGGTTTGTGAAGCAGTTCGAAACCATGTGTGCCGGTCTGCGCAAGGATATCGCTGTAGCCGCTCGCCAGCACCACCGGCACGGCGGGGTAGAGGCGCCGGACCTCTTGGGCCAGGTCGATGCCGCTCATGCCGGGCATGACAACGTCCGAGAAGACAATTTGAAAGCGGTCGCAGCCGCGCTCAAGCTCGTCTAGCGCCTTGCGGCCGTCCGTAGCTAGTACGCTGGCATATCCGAGCTCTTGTAAAGCTTGGGTTGCGAAGGCACCCACGTGCTCATTGTCCTCGACTACCAGAACGCATGCGCCGCCGCCATCAGAACGCGAGTCGAGAGCCGCACGGGCTGGCGACGCGCTTGATTGCGGATAAGCGCGGGGCAGATAGAGCGTAAACGTCGTGCCTTCGCCATGCACGCTTTCCACATGGATGTCCCCGCCCGATTGCTTGGCAAAGCCGATGACCTGACTCAAGCCCAGCCCCGTGCCTTCCCCGACTTTTTTGGTTGTGAAGAAGGGTTCGAAAATTCGCTGCATTTCATCGGCAGCAATACCGGTGCCGCTGTCAGTGATAGAAACGGCGATATAGTCACCCGCAACGGTGGGGTGCCCGCGGGTCGCCGGGATAGCGGATGCGGGTGCGGTCGTAATCGAGAGCGATCCCTCTCCGCTCATCGCGTCGCGCGCGTTGATTGCCATATTGACGATCGCGGTATCGAACTGACCCTTGTCCGCAAGGATGTGGGCGCGTTCAGCCAGAGGTGTAACCGACAGCGAGACCCGCGATCCAATTAGCGTGCGGACCATTCCAGCCACTTCATCCAGCGATTCGCCTGCATCGAAGAGCTCAGGAGTCAGCGCTTGTCGACGCGCGAAGGCGAGCAACTGGCCCGTGAGCTTGGCGGCACGATCTGCGGTCGTGCCGATCGCATCAACGTAGCGCGCGCGCTTTTCGGGCGATAAGCCCTCGCGACGAAGCAAGTCGACCGAGCCGCGGATCACGGTCAGAAGGTTATTGAAGTCGTGTGCCACGCCGCCGGTCAGCTGGCCAATCGCTTCCATCTTCTGCGCCTGGCGGAGCGCGTCCTGCGCGGCTTCGCGCTCGGCGGTACGTTGCTCGACGCGCTCCTCCAACTCGTCGGCGAGACGTCGCAGTTTATCCTCGGCGTCGCGTTGCGACGAGATGTCGGTGTTGGTGCCGAACCAGCTTGCAACTGCACCTGCAGCATCGCGGACCGGCTGTACGCGCGTCAGGAATGGTCGGAACCGCCCATCGGCGCCGCGCAGTGGGAACACCATTTCAAATGGCTGACCGCTGGCAATTGACGCCTGCCACGCTTCGAGGACGGCGGGCAGAGCGTCGGGGTCATGGACCGATTGCCAGCCCCACCCCTCCATTTCGGCGGGCGTCGTACCCGTGTACGCATACCATTGCGCATTGTACCAATTGATCGAGCCGTCGGGTCCCGCACTCCAGCACAAGGTCGGTATAGAGTCGGCGAGGTCGCGAAACTGCCTTTCGCTGGTTTCGAGCATCTGGAGGCGGTGGCGCGCATCGTACTGGCGACGACGGCCGCGCAGCGCAGCCTCGGCAAGACTGACCAGTGTCGTCGGGTGGAAAGGTCGTTCGACAAAGGTGACGTTGCCCAGCATCCGCAGGTGTCGTGCTGCCGACGGATTGCGTTCAAGGCCGCCGCCGCGCTGCGTCAGCAGCACAAACGGGAAATCAGACCATTCGGGCTGATCGGCGAGCCACGCGGACAAATTACGCATGTCGCCGCCGACCAGCGCTTCCTCAGTCAGTACTGCGAGCCCCGCGCCGACCGCAAGCTCGCGGACGAGCGCGTCGATGTCGATGCATACGTGCGGCTCAAGTCTCGCTTTGCCCAGCATGCGCCCGGCAACTTCGGCATCGCGGCCAAGCGGTGCCAGGATCAACGCGCGTTCTGAAACCTCAGCGATCGACAAGATCGTCGCCCATCAGCGGGTTCTTGCCGCCACCCATATAGGTCGGGATGCCTTTCAGCACGCCTTGGAAGTCCGACAGCGGTTCGCCAAGGCTGATACCGTTCGGCCCGATCCGATATTCGCGGATCGTGTTCTCGTGCGCGCCTGTACGCTTTTTGATGATTGAGATCGCACGCAGCACGCGGCCCGCTGCCTCGAAGTAGCGTAGCAGTATGACGCTGTCGGCAAGATAGGTGACGTCGACCGGGCTCTGCATATCGCCGACTAGCCCATGCTGCGCGACGGTCAGGAAGGTCATAATGCCCTGACGGTTTAAATATTGGAGCAGCTCGTGCATATGCAGGATTAGGGCCTGCTCTTCGGGCATCGACGCCTGGTAACCGTTGAGGCTGTCGACAATGACGACGCGCACCTCATTCTCCTCCACGTGCGCCCGCACCATCTGCGAGAATTGCCCCGGACTAAGTTCGGCGGCGTCGATCTGCTGGATCAACAAAAGACCGCGATCGACGAGGTCCCTAAGGTCGACGCCTAGCCCGCGCGCGCGTTGAAACAGCAGACCGCGTTCTTCATCAAAGATGAACAGCGCCGCCTTCTCTCCGCGCCGGGCTGCGGCCACCGCGAATGTCAGCGTCAGCAGAGATTTGCCGGTGCCCGCCGGCCCTAGAATGAGCGTACTCGATCCGCGTTCAATGCCGCCGCCCAGCAGCGTGTCGAGCCCCGCCGAGCCGCTCGCGACGGTATCGCGCGCGAAGTCCGTCTTGTGCTCAGCCGACACAAGTCGGGGAAACGCACGTACGCCGCCATGTTCGATTACGAAATCATGATACCCCCCGCGGAAGGCGCGGCCGCGAAACTTTATCACGCGCAACCGACGGCGTTCCGGGCCGTATGCGGGAGCAGTCTCCTCCAACCGAATGACTCCGTGCGCAACGCTGTGCACCGTTTTATCTAACGCTTCAGTGGTGAGATCGTCGAGCATGAGAATTGTCGCCCCAGCGCGCGCGAAATAATGCTTCATCGCCAGAATTTGCCGACGGTAACGCAACGAGCTTTGCGCAAGCAGGCGGATTTCGGACAGGCTGTCGATGACAACGCGCGTCGGCCTAACGCGCTCGAATGACTCGAAGATGGCGCGTGTCGTCTCGCCGAGCTCGAGGTCGGACGAGTATAGCAGGCTCTGCTGCTGGTCTGAATCGAGCAGCGTTTCGGGTGGCAAGAGTTCAAATATTTCAAATAGGTCGCCAATGTCATGGCCATGGCTGGCTGCGCTTTCCCGAAGCTCAGCCTCAGTTTCGGACAAAGTGATGTAGAGGCCACGCTCGCCCGCCGCCGCGCCCGTGAGGAGGAACCGCACGGCCGTCGTCGTCTTACCGGTACCAGGACTGCCTTCGAGAAGAAAAACGCGGCCTTTGGTAAGACCGCCGCACATGATGTCGTCGAGCCCCGGCACCCCGGTCATCGTGTCCGCGTTTTGCTCTGTCGTAGTTGCCACTGGCACCTCTGCTCCTCACTCGTGAGCCGGCGCTTGGCATATACCGGTGATTACAACAACTTGCGAGTACGTCGCGACCACGCATTGATTGAGTTGGTGGGAGTGCGTTGTTCACAGACGCATATGCTTGGCCGCGTTGCACCGTCCCCCACTTGGCAATCTATGCGGCTGCAAGGCAGGTCACTCTGGCGGCTTCGACCCGCATTCACGGGAAGCTTGGCATCGCGGACGGGCGTCGAACTGTGCAAGCTGGACAACGTTAAATATCATCGCGTGGGTTTAGCTTCGGGCTACCAGGGCAGTAATTAACGGCAGATTTGTGCACCGATCAGCCAAGAGCCGCCAGTCCACAGTCCACCCGATGCTGGTCGTTCCCGCGAAGAACCTGTCACGAAAAAGCTGCCTGTCGGCTAACGACCCATTTCCAGCCATTCAGAGGATGGGGTACACGTTCAGTATGCGACCGCTTTGGACTATCGAACGGGAGGTCCTTGAGATCACGGCAGCGGAGTACCCAGCCTCTGCCAAGGCCATCCGTCACCAGCTTGACACGGCGCGGGTCATCGGCTTCGAGAACAGCGGCGCTGGTTTCTTTTCCAATCTCGCGGTAGCCGATGATGCCCCTGTGTTGTCCGAAACGTCGCCCCTAAGCGGGGCTCACGGGAGCGTGCTGGGGATCGCACATGGCATGGGCTTCATCGTGTTCCTGAAAGACGGTCGCCTCTCGATGATCGAAGGCTATTGCAACGGCAGCGGCCCAACGACGGACATTGATTTTTCGCGAGCGGTGTATGGCTTGATGCCGTGGGGCGCGAAACCGGACGTCGAGCCGTAAGGCAGCTAACCACCAATTGCGGACTTTCGCTCGAATTGAAATGCAGATTATAAACGTAAGTATGCAGTTATAGCGAGGACGCTGCTGGCCGGAGTGCTCGTTACGTGGACTTTCAAAATTGCCGGTTGGGCCAGCGGATTCGAGTTTGGTTTTATCAAAGCGGGTCGGATTTATGCATTGGTCGCTGGCGGGACATCCTAAGAGCGATGGGCGAACGGGCAGCGAGCTTGGGACCGCTGACCATTTAAGCGAACGATGCGCAAACTACCATACACTGGGCGTTGCACCTGCCTCCTAATTCAACGTTTTTGCACCACGTTGGCTACATTGAGCGCAACAAAGACAATCAAGCTGGAGCAACAACCCTGCAGGCAAGCCGCTAGGGCTTAGAGCTTGCTAAGCTGCTTGAGATAGCCTGAAGGTTCTTAAGGCTGCTGTCCATCGACCGCGCGCACGCGGTCATTGCCGGACCTGAATTTACTTTCGTCATAAGCTTGCGCTGAGCTAGAAGGGCCGCTCGCAATTGCGCTGCGGGAAGGGCGCTCGCCCGGGCTCCGTAAAATAGCGTGGACGCTTGAGCGATCTGTTTCCCTTTCGCATTCGTCTCATTTTTGGCAAACAGGTTGCTGACAAGCAGGCAGCCGACATCTCCTTGCGGCATCTGGCCTAGAGCAGAACTAGAAAGGGCCAACGCCCCTGCAGCAAGGACCACCATGAATTCTTGATTTCACCATATGTGCTCCATGCTTGTTGGTCGTGACCATTTCTCATTATTGACGGACTAAGGAAAGGGTCGCGGGCAACCGCCGCCCTTTTTCGTGCAATCGACCTTCATTTCGGCCACCCGAGCGAGCCACTTTCGGATTGCCCGGGGAAGCTCAGTGCTGGCCATTGAAGATGATCGATCGCAAACACATTTTGGCGGTGTGACGCTACTGTCGCTTTCACCACATTCGAGAAGTTGCATGTCCGCCAGTCTGCTCGGCCCGACCATCCTCGCTCTCGGCGATAGCTTGACGGCTGGCTATGGTCTCGAGCGGGATGAGGCATTTCCGGCTCAGCTTCAGCGTCTCCTCCGCGCAGATTTGACAGACGCGATTGTTATCAACGCTGGGGTGTCCGGCAATACCACGGCTCAAGGCTTAGCTCGCTTACCGCGCCTGTTGACCGAGATGCGGACGAAGCCGGATCTCGCACTCGTTGCTCTCGGTGCGAACGACATGATCCGCGGCGTCCCTGCAGCGGTGATGCGCAGTAACCTCGAGCAGATCCTCGTGTCGCTTGCCGACTGCCGCATTCCGACTTTGCTGGCGGGCATGTTGATGCCGAGCTTCATGGGGGCGGAAACTGCGCGCAAGTATAACAGCGTATTTCCTGAGCTTGCGGCCAAGCACGGCTCAGCTTTCTACCCCTTTTTCCTCAACGGAGTGGTCGGCGATCCCGCTTTGCTCTTGGTGGATCGCATCCATCCGAATGCCCGCGCCGTCGGTAAGATTGCCAAGAATATTCTGCCGACGGTGATAGGGGCGCTGGAGCAGAAACAAGCGATGGATTGTTCAGCCGCGTGATTACCTCAACCCGACTGTCAGGCTAGCCGTTGGTTGGATTCTCAACTTCCTTCACGGTCAGGCCGGTAAAGGGAGGTAAATGAGAGGAGCTGCTAACGCCCAAGCAGAGCTCATTCCGAGACTATGTGGCTTCCTTGGTCGCGCTGCCTTTGTCGATAAGGTTCGCGAACATATCTTGCGCCAAATTAGCCATTATCTCGATTTACTAGCGCTCTCGTCGATTGTTCCCTGTCGTCATCAGGTCAGGGCGCTGCGGTTTCTTCCAGCCCTCGGGTGGCGTCATCCGCGCCTGGCTCGTTCCCAACCCCATTGCGCCGGCTTTTTGCCGCGTCAGTTCAACCGTATCGGCAGCTCTGGCCTCGTCGAAACTCGCGCCACCGCGCATTAGAACTATCCGGTCCCGAAGGCGCTTGGCAGTCTCGAAATCCAAGTTCCCGGCAGCCTCGTCCATTTGTGCTGTCAGGCTAGCGATCGTGTCAGTCATGCGCTTTGAACGTCGGCGGGCGTTTTTCGGCCCATGATTCAATCCAAGTAGCTCAGTAGAAGAAATTGGGGTCGGAAACTCGCCCCGACCCCAATAGGTTATGCGTTGGCCAAACGGGGGCTATCTACGCTGTGGCCGCCATTCTGACGCAGAACTTGCCGCACGCGCTCGCTGTCGGCTGCTCCTGTCACTGTGACCAATACGCCGCCATTTGAGAGATGCTCGCCATAATAGGAGGCATCTTCGTCGCTCACGCCGTGACCCTTGAGCGTTTCGTTGAGCGTGCCAGCCGCTGCGCCTGCAGCGGCGCCGATCGCCACCGCGCCTGGCACGGCCGAAGCTGCGATCGCGCCTGCGGCCACGAGGGGCCCAACACCCGGGATCGCCAAAGCGAGAACACCAAGGCCGGCACCAAGTGCGCCGCCGCCGAGAATGCCTCGGACGAAGCTTTCGTGGTGCTCGTCGGTGATCGTGCCTTCACCGTCACGCGCGGTGGTCGTGCCCTGGTTGCGAGCGATGACCGACAATGAGCCATTGTCTACGCCGGCATCGCGCAGGGCGGCCAAAGCGCGTTCCGCTTCATCTCGGCTGTCGAACATCGCCGAGAGCGTACTACCTGCAGTCGCACCAAAGGAGCGCCTGGTTGCGTCGCCAATGAGGGCGTTGGTTGCGCGATCAATCGGCCCGCTGTTCGGATCGTCATCACCGATCGCTGCCCCGATCCCGCCGCTGCCACCTGTCACAGCATTCGCTGTGCGGTCGAGCGGCCCGCGGTTGGGATCGTCGTGGCCGATGGCCGCATCAACGCCACCACTGCCACCGGTCACGGCGTTCGCCGCACGATCGAGTGGTCCGCGATTGGGATCATCATGCGTGAAGCCATCATTATCGTTATTCATTGAGATCTCCTTGGGGGTAAATTCGTGCTCGACGTTCCACGCCTGGAGCACGTCGATTTTAACGGACCGACCCGCGACGAACGAGATTGACGATCGCGAGCAAAACCACCGCGCCCAGCAGCGACACGAGGATCGATTGGATGCTGATCGCGCCGCTGGTGATGGGAACGCCGCCGATAAGCGGGGTCACGATGAAGCCGGCGAGTAGGGCGCCCACGATGCCCACGACGACGTTTAAAATGATGCCCTGCTGTCCATCGGTACGCATGATCATGCTGGCCACCCAGCCAATGATCCCGCCCACGACGAGGAGAATGATGAGGCCCATGGCTATTCCTTCCGATTAGAGACGCCGTTCAAAACGAAGGCGGCGGGCGGATGTTCAGATTATGCCCTATCGGCCCTTCAGTAGCTTAGTGCTCGAGCACTAATGGCTGTGGTAGTATTGGCTGGAACGTTGGCTTTGCCCGAGCGCTTTGCGATGATGACCACGCCAGCCTTAATCCGCGACCAACCTAGCTTGCGTCATCTCGAGCAGCTCATGGCTCAATTGCTCGACGGCGTTATCCTTGTGGATCCGACCGGAGTGATACTCAGCGCTAATGACGCCGCACTCCGGATGCATGGCGCTTCATCCGTTGATGACCTGGGCGGGACCGCGGAGGGCTATGCAAAACGCTTCGCTTTGTGGTCGGCTGATCACAAACCGCTCAAGCAACGCGACTATCCTCTGTTCCGGCTGCTTGCTGGTGAGAGCATGCCGGACTCGGTCGTGCAGGTTGCGCCGGCCGGGACAGAACAGGTCTGTTGGGTTCACGAGGTCCGTGACGTTCTGATGGACGATGACGGCGGGGAGGCAGACTATCTGGCGCTGGTCATATGCGACGTCTCCGAAAGGTTTGACGCCGAGGCCCGCTTCGAGGCGATGTTCAACGCAAACCCGGCGCCGGCAATCGTTGTCGGCTTGCGGAACCATCGGATCATGCAGATCAATCCCGGCTTCGAGGCACTCACGGGTTTTGAGCCGGACAAGCTTGTTGGGAAGAAGCTGGTCAGTTCAGATCTGCTGGCCTCGCTGGCTGATCCGCAGAGCTTCTGGCACTTGATCGATGCCGGAGCCGTGGTGCCTCAAACGGAGGCGGAGTTGCTCACAGCTGCAGGCTCAAGGCGATTGGTACTGTTTGCGGGACAACCAATCGATGTCACCGAGGAAGACGCGTTACTACTGACCTTCGCCGATTTGGAACCGCGGCGAGAGGCGGAAACCGCGCTCGCGGACAGCGAGCAACATTTGTCCGCCATCTTTGACATGGCTCCGGTGGCGATGGTCGTCACTCGCGATGGAGATCACCGGATTTCACGCGTGAATGCGGCCTTCCGGCGATTGACCGGCTACAGCGACGACGAAGCGATCGGGCGTACCGCAAATGACCTTCAGCTCTGGAACAGTTCGGAAGAGCGCGCCGCTTTAGAACGCGACCTGATGACGGATGGCGGCGTTAGAGATTGCGACGGACTGCTGCTGTCGAAGGAGGGCCACACGATCGACTGCGTGGTGTCGGCGGAGACCGTCAGCCTCGAGCGAGTCCCATGCGTCCTCTGGGTCTATCAGGACATGACCGAGCGGCGCCGCAACGAGGGAGAGTTGGCGGGCGCGATCAGCGAAGTGATGAAGGACGCCAGCTGGCTCAGTCAATCGATCTTGGACAAGCTGGCAAACCTCCGCCGGCCAAAGGTGGTCGCGCCCAGCGTAGAACTGAGCCCCCGCGAGCGTGAGATCCTCGACCTTATCTGCGATGATCACGACGATACGGCGATTGCCGAGCGGCTGGGGTTGTCGCGTAACACCGTACGCAACCACGTGGCTCGCATATACTCGAAAATTGGCACGAACCGACGCAGTGGTGCTGTCGTTTGGGGCCGCGAGCGAGGCATGGGTAATCGGCAGTAAGGAGTGAGCCGCCGAGTTGACCAAATGGTGATCTGGTGATGGAGCGAATGAGTGGAAAATGATCAACCAGTCGATGAGCTGACATCGCCTAATCAGGAAGCTCGAGACGCTGAAGCAGCGTCAATTCGCCGGCGATGGATCACGCTGGGAGAGGCGCTTGCGGTCATCGCCGTGCTCATCTCTGCGCTCACATTGTGGAACAGCTGGTCGGAGCGGAGCGCCGACAAAGCTACGAGATCGGCAGAGATCCAGAAAATCGCGTCTCGTGCAGAAAGGCTGGTGTTGAAGGCTTCACCCGACAAGCGCGGGCTGGCTTTGGCGCCGACTTCCTCGGACCAGACGATCCAAGAGCAAACCATCACATTTCCGACGGCGCTGGCTGCGGCCCCCGCGAAGACGACCGGAGAGCCGCGTATCGAGACGGCTTGGTTCGCGCAGCCCTTGAAGCGAGCTCGTGAGCAAGCTGGAAAGCCCGACGACAGTCGCGGCGATGAGAAGCTGCCGGTACTGATCGAGACGCGTTTCATGGTCGGCGGCGACCCGCACATCGACGTTGCGATTTATGACCTCGGCTACACTGTGACGGGCAAGTGGATTGGCGGACATGACGTTGACCTGCGCGGGCTGGCGCGTATTTCGGGCGTAGGGAAGGGCGGGGGACAGTCACAGTTGGATGCCCGCTGGAGGCGACTCTTCCCTAACGTGAAGGCTGGGTAGCCAGGGGGCGGATGGTCCCAGCTCGCCTCAAAGATTTCGGATCTTTCGTGCGTTCGCCAACTTAAGTTTGGTGAATACCGAGGCGCACGGCTGCGGAATGAGATCTCTCGCTCGTGCAATCATCCTGGCGTGCGGACTGCTGACCGCTTGCGTGTCAAACCGCCCACCCCGTCTTAATTAAAACGCGACAAGTGCACGGCCGCTGAAAATTACCAGCTGGAACCTCGAGTTTTTGGCCGAGCACGATGGGGCAGGGCGAACCACGGGTCGCGGCCGACTACGCCGCGATGCGGCGCACCGCCGACAGCCTCGAAGCAAATGTCATTGCCTTCCAGGAAGCCGAGAACCTGGCGGCGGCTGCGCGCGTGTTTGACCCCGCTCGCTATACGATTGTCATGGAAAGCCGTCCGGGCGAGGTTACTGGCACTTGCGGTGGCAAGCTCCCCGTACAGCCCCTTATTGGCCAGGCGGTCGGCTTTGCCAGTGCTAGCTCGACGATGTCAGAACAAAACGATGCCTTCGTGTTGTTGCCAATTGGTTTACACCAACCTCATTCTACGCGGTAACCGAAACCAGCGCTGAGGCGCTTTTCTCGTCGGCGCAAACGCGGGCTGATACATTTTCACGACCAAATCGCCGGGCACTTGTGCTTCGTCATGCTCCGGGCTGAAAATCATGAGCGATCCGCTTCCGCCGATGACTGCAACCGGCCAACTCTGGTCAGCGGCAATGATGTCAGCATCCTCTTGAATAGGTTCGACGACAAAGGCAGCCCCGCCCTGCATTAAGTACGAGAGACGCTCGTGCCCCATGTCGCTTGCGACAGCGATCTTGCCGCGCCATTCGCGTGACGCGGCGTTCCGGCCTGTGCTTTCATCTGGTGCAATCTGGTAGACGCGCTCTCGTCCAAATTCAGCAGCGAAGCGCGTGCAGACCAGGCTATTATAAGCATCGTCAGCCGTCGCAGCGAGGAGATGCTCATAATCACGTAAATCAATCGTCTCTTCGCCGAGCACCGACAAAATCTCAACGCGCATCGTTTCCAGGCCGGCTAGCCGTGCCGCTTTCAGGGCGATAGCTGACCGGTCGACGACCATCACCGGCACCCCGGCGCTCCTCAACGCCTCACCAAGCGCAACGGTCCAGCCGGAGGCGCCAACGACGAGCAACCCACTCCGACTACCGGACGCCAATCCCAGCCAGCGAGCAATTGGGGCTAATGATAGCCCATGCAAGATGACCGTCGATGCAATGACCGCGAAGACAAGCGGCAAAACCAGTTCCGCGTCTTGGTATCCCGCATGCTTCAACTCTTGACCAGCAACCCCTGCGATCGCCGCAGCGACGACACCGCGCGGCCCGATCCAGCCGACCAACAGTCTCTCGCGCCAGCTGACCTTTGCACCGATTGTGGCCAACGCGATCGCCAGCGGCCTCACCAGAAATAGGATCGCTATCGTCGTCATGGCGATTGGCCAGCTCAACATCGTGACCGTCTGGCGATCAATATTGGCAGTGAGCAGGATGAACAGCCCGGAAACCAGAAAGACCGTGAGCGACTCCTTGAACCGCCGCAGTTCCTGCAATCCCGTCACATCGATGTTCGCCAGCACCACTCCGAACAAGGTAGCGCCCACGAGTCCGGTTTCTGGCTGAATGGCTTCGCCGGCCGCGTAAACGCCGAGTGCGCCCGCTAGCAGGATCGGCGTCTTGAGATATTCCGGCGCCAGATCACGGCGGAACAGGGTCCGGATGCCGAACGGCACAAGCAGGCCCAAGGCAGCAGCAATGCCCGCGCCCGCGAGCGTACGCCACGCAAGATGAGCAACCGCGTTGCCAGCGCTCATTGTCGTTGAAAGCGTGAGGAAGCTTAGAACCAGCAACGTGACGGTTGCACCGATCGGATCGTTGACGATCGCTTCCCATTTTAGAAACGCCGCTGATCGTGGTTCCAGCTTGGCCTGACGCAGCAGCGGCATGATTACCGTCGGACCAGTAACAACAAGGATTGCGCCGATGAGGATTGCGACTGGCCACGCAATGCCGGCCAAATAGCGGATCGCAAGGGCGCCGAAAATCCAGTTGAGCGGCAGCGCCACCGCTACGAGGCGCAGGACGCCCGAACCGGCCGAACGAAGCTCGCGAAGATTGAGATTTAATCCCCCCTCAAAGACGATGATTGCGACCGCCATGCCAATGGCCGGCTGCATGACCTCGCCGAGTTGAGCAGACGGTCTGATGAATCCGAGGATAGGCCCTGCAAGAGCACCGATCATCAAAAGGGGAATGATCGCGGGTAGCTTCAGACGCCAGCCGAGCCATTGACCAAAAACGCCAGCGACCGCCACACCAACAACGAGAAGGAGGATCGTAATTTCCATGCGCTTCCCTAAGCGAAGCGAACGATTTGGCGAGGCGAAATCAGGACTTTAGACAGACACTGTATCCAGCTGCGTCGCCCCCCTCGACTATCGACATGGTCTGCCGCTCGGGTATCTTACCGTCGATGATCAATCCGACTGCATACGGAGAAGCCAGGAGCGCCCTCACGCTCCGGTCTTGTGTTTCCAAGATGTCAGCCGGTAATTTACTCAGCGCCAGTCCTAGGCTCTGTCATTTGCGAAGCTTTGCCGTCGTCTCCATGACCCTCTTGCGCGCGCTGTCGTGCCTTAGGTGAATTGCCACGCTCGAAGGCTATTTCAGAGGCGTGTATCGGCATTTGAATTTTGGCGGGCGGGAGGTCTTCGCACGCGTAAGGTGGATGTGTCGGTGACCGCCGACAGCCTCGTCGAGTGCGAAGGCGGTTTCGGCCTCATAAAGATCATCGCGATGGGCATCCTTCCAGCCTGCGATGCTGGCCATCGCACGCGCCTTTGCATCGGCGACTGTGTTCGCAACGACAAACAAGTTCTTATGTTGTTCGGCGAAGGACTGTCCGTCGTATCCTCCCAGATTCACGAAATAGAGCCGCTCCGCATGCGTCGGTTTTTCCGCTGCAAGCGCGACATCGTACCCGTCCGCGTGATCAATCTCTGCCCAGCAATCGATGTGGAGCGTCCCTGGCTTTCCCCACCACTCCGCGCGAAGCTTGTCATAAGTATCGGTTAGCGAAGCCGCGACGATGAAGCGTACGTCATGGACCTCGATATGTGCGGCTGGATGCTCGCCGCCAATATAAATCGCGAAAAGTTTCACGTCGAAATCTCCACACCTCGGGCGAGCTCTGTCCCGACTATCTCGCCCATCTCATGCGAACTGGTGATCCCCTGCACAAACGGGTGGCGGCCAAGAATGAAAGGGATGCTGAGACAATATAGCCGCGACGCTGCCGGATTGTTCGATACTGGATGGAAAACCTCGTCGACTTCGACCCCCTTTGGACCATTCGCCTCGCCTTGCGCCGCATCTTGAACGACACCCTGCCGCAACAGCGTCGGGAAGGGGAAATCGTCAATCGCGAGCGGTCGCTGTCCCGTAGCGTCAACAAACGCGGGATAATGAGTTTGCTGGCCATCCACCATGACGACCGCGCCAGGCTCCTCGCCCTTTGTGTTGATCTTGTAGCGGGTGCCAAGTGCGGCAACATCGAGATGACCGCTCCGGTGGAGTGCTAGAAGGCGTTCAATAGAAAGATGCGGAACGGTGGCATACTCATCGACAAACACGGGCTTCAGATACTGGTTGAACCGATCGAGCGCGTCGCTGTCGAGATGCGGGACAATCAGTGCCAGGACCTCGTGCATCCGGAGGATCGCATACCGCCACGGGACGGTATGTTTGCGCTCGTAATTCGTCCGTACTTCCGCAAGGTTTGTCTGTGCCCAAAGCCATGGGTTGGCGTCCAAACGATCCTTGAAATATTGGTCAGCGAAGTCTTCGATCGCCAAGGCGGCGATGCCGACCTTTGCGGCATAGTCCGGATCAACCGCCGCCAGTTCTTTGCAGAACAAATCATATGAGCGGTCAAGGAGGTCGTCGCAATCTTCGGCGATCAACCGCTCGATCGCCGCAGGTGTGCAGATCGCAAGCGGCTCATAGGGAACCGGGTGATAAAAGTCGGCTTCGGGCAGCAGGCCCTTCCGCGACATCATCGTCATCCTGAAGTGTTCGGCACCCGGACTGATGCGATAATCGAGACTGACGTGTTCGGTCTCGATGAAGTCTCCATGGACATTTGCCAGCGCGACTGCCGCGTCGATCGCGGTGAGCGAGCTGCCCCTGATCCCAACCGACGTCGCCGAGATTCGCTGCAATGCGCTTGCGGGCCATGGGCTCAGGAAAACGCCTGGCCGAACCTCCGGTTCGTCGGGCCATTGATGGCCAGTTGCGAGCACCACCTGCTGGAATGTTTGGGTGAAGGCTCGCCCAGCAACGGGGTTCACCGACAGTTCCAGCCCGTCTGGTCGCGCTGCTATGTCGGTGACAAGGCAGCGGGTGGCGATCTCTATTTCAACGCCGCGATCACGCGCCGTCGCGACGAGCGCATGAAATTGATCGAGGAAATACTCGCCGAGAGTGAGCCGGGGGTAGAATGCATGCTCGTCTATCTCGTCGGGATCCACACCAAGGCGAACCAATCGCGCTCGTGGTTGCCGTTCGAGCCAGCGGATAAGAGTTTCGTCGATCGGCGGTATTTCGATACTGGCAATGTTCGACAGCATTGCCGGGTCATTCCATCCAGGTCGATAGGGCGTGCCCAGGCCCGCCCGCATCTGATCTTCAAAAATCGTGATTTTGGCTGATAAGGCAGCATGTTCGACGAACGCACGAAGGGTATAGATCGTGGTCGGGCCGGCGCCGACAAAAGCAATCGAGGATGACATTCCTGACGCTTAACGCTCGTGGATCAATCCGTGTCCGGGTAACCCGACTGCCTTGATATCCTGATATTCAATATCATCGATATGTCGCTGATGCTTAATTCACGGCGAGTTTGAGTATAGTCTGAGCGACACTATCTGTCCTGTGGGCATCGCCGTGTAGATGACTGATCGGCAAGTCGAGAAGAACTAAGTAAGCTTTTCAATTTGCCGCTTTAGGCAACCACGGCTTCGCGCGCCCCATGACCGCAGCAAACAACGGGCACCCAAGATGTTCCGCGAGCCATGTTTGCACATGCGGGATCGGCAGCGCTGCGAACACGTCTTGATCGACGGCTGCGAACTGGCGCACGAACGGCATGATCGCCGCATCGGCCAAACCGCGCTGCGGCCCGCATAATTGACCTGCGGCGGAAAGCCGCGCGTCCAGTAAGCGCAGGAATTCGATACCGCGCTCACGATGCACCGACGCGTCGGAATGGTGCCGTTCGGGGTATTTGTAACGGTCAAGATCGTATTTGAAGGCGCCATCGTTACGGGCGATCAACTCGGCACCGTCACGTGCCAACCAGCCTTCGGGGTCGTTGCGTGCCAGCGCCCAACGCATGATCGACAGGCTCTCGTCGATCACGGTACCATCGCCGAGATGTAGCACCGGCACCGTGCCCTTGGCAGACAGCTGCAGCATCTCGGCAGGTTTGCGCGCCAGATGAACTTCTCTCAATTCGCATGTCGTTTCGCTGATCGCCAGCGCCAGGCGAGCGCGGATCGCATAAGGGCAGCGCCGGAAGCTGTAGAGGATCGGCTCAGTCGGCATCGTCACTGACCACCCGCGCCAGCATCGCACCGACATGTGCCTTGCCCTGCGACGCGGCGAGGGTTTCCTGCCAGTGGCGCTCACGTGACGATGCGCGTTGTCGCTCATCCCGCTCGCCGTGGCAGGCAGGGCAACTGGCGCCCTCCTCGTAAAGCAGCGACTGCCGATCCGCGGGACCGACCGGTCGCCGGCAGCCAAAGCAAAGCTCATGCGTGCCCTCGGCCAGAGAGTGATCAATGGCGACGCGCTGATCAAACACGAAACACTCCCCCTGCCACCGGCTCGCAGCCTCGGGCACCGCCGCTAAATAGGCGAGGATGCCGCCCTTCAGATGGAATACCTCCGCAACTCCCTTTCTCTTGAGCAAGGCGGAGGCCTTTTCACAACGGATGCCGCCGGTGCAGAACATCGCGACTCTGGGCGGATCACCCGCGCCGAGCAGGCGTTCACGCTCACGGTCGAACCAAGCTGGAAAGTCGCGAAATCTGGCGGTCTGGGGATTGATTGCCCCGGCGAACGACCCGAGCGCAACCTCATAATCGTTCCGCGTGTCGATGATGATCGTGTTGCGATCGTCGATGAGGGCGTTCCAATCCTGCGGATCGACATATGTCCCGGCCTGCGTCGCCGGGTCGATATCCGCTTGCCCCATCGTGACGATCTCGCGCTTGCGGCGCACCTTCATGCGGCGGAACGGCATGGCCGCCGCGACCGAGAACTTGACGTCAAGGGTGGCGCAATCGGGCCAAGCGCGGATGTGGGTCAGCACGCGGTCGATGCCGTCGCGCGATCCGGCGATCGTGCCGTTGACGCCCTCCGAAGCGATCAAGATCGTGCCCTTTAACCCCTGATCGATGCACAAGCGCTCGAGCGGTTCGCGCAACCGCTCGCAATCGCCCAGCCTCGCGAAGCGGTACAGCGCGGCGACGCAGATTGTGGGTGTGGAGCTTTGAATCGCCATCAGACGCCCCTTGTAACAAATCGGGTGGACGACGGGCAGATCAGCGCTGCTTCTTCGCGGTGCTCGCGTTGAAATCAGGGTCTTTCTTTATTACCCAATCAACGAATTTGCGGACGTTGGGATTGGCGAGCAGCGCGTCGACGTCGAGCGCATGGCGTTGCAGCTCCGCATTGGTGAAATTGGCGATCAGGCTCTGCTGGCAAATCGGATGCATCGGCACGACGTCGCGCCCGCCCCGGCTCTTCGGCACCGGATGATGCCAGACCGTGGTCTTGCCCAGCGGTCGGTTGCACAACCAGCATGGCACCGGCGCTGGCGCTGCTTCTTCGCTTTGGGACTCGGCATAAAGCCCATGTCTCGGATGCTTGCGTGCCATTTGTCGCGCCTAAACTGCTTGAAGCTGGCGTCTATCGCCAAGCCCGTAACATTGCGACTGCGCTATGCCGGCCAACCACCTGATCGTGGACGTCCGGATACAGCAACTCGTCAATCGCGACAGGTTGGCCCACACGTCCGCTGACACGAGCATATCTGGTACGACCTAAAATGACGGCTTGTGACGCACTATGTCGATAAGCCGTTTTTTGTCTGGAACGCCGATGATCCCAACACCCGACCCTGCATCCCCCGGGCAAGAGAGTGTTTGGTCCTTTCCTCGACCAGCCGTCGCTCAGCCAACGAATGTGCATATCATTATCGAGCACGCCGGCTCAGTAGTGGCCAACACTCGCGCGAGCATACGCACCTTAGAGACGAGCCATCCGCCTAGTTATTACATACCCCGCGCTGACATTGCGCACGGCGTGCTCAGACCGGCACAAGGTAGCTCGCTCTGTGAATGGAAAGGCGCCGCTAGCTACTGGGACGTAGTGATCGGCGAAATCGTTCTTCCCCGTGTGGGATGGAGTTATGCCAACCCAACGCCGGCGTTTGCAATGCTTCGAGATCATGTCGCATTTTACGCGGCCCCGTTCGACCGGTGCAGCGTGAATGGGGAGAAGGTAACGCCGCAGCCGGGCGCCTTTTACGGCGGCTGGATCACGAATGCCCTTGCGGGCCCTTTCAAGGGCGGTCCCGGAAGTCAGGGCTGGTGAGCGACGACAAGCCCGGCAGCCGGGCGATCCCGAAGGGACGGCTTTCACGTCTTGGGCAATTTGGTCGGCTGGCAGGCGGCGTCGCCGGCGGCATGATGGCCGAGGGCGCAAGACGGCTGCTCGACGGCGAGCGGCCGCACGTGCGCGACATGCTGCTCACGCCGGGCAACGTTATGCGAGTGGCGGATCGTCTGTCACACCTGCGCGGTGCAGCGATGAAGCTGGGCCAGATGATCTCGCTGGACTCGGGTGACATCCTGCCGGCCGAATTGTCTGAGATCATGGCGCGACTGCGCGAGCGAGCCCACCACATGCCGCCCGCTCAACTGCAGCGCGTTCTGGAGGCCGAGTGGGGCATGAACTGGCGTAAGCGTTTTGCGCGTTTCGAAGCAACGCCGATGGCGGCAGCGTCAATCGGTCAGGTTCATCGTGCTGTCACGCACGATGGACGCGAGCTGGCTGTCAAAATTCAATATCCCGGCGTGCGAGAGAGCATCGATGCCGATGTTGATAACGTCGCGACATTGCTACGTGTCTCAGGTTTCTTGCCGCGCGAAATCGACATGAAGCCAATGTTGCTGGAAGCAAAGCGTCAACTCCACGAAGAGACAGACTATCTCCGGGAGGGCGCTCAGATGGAGGCCTACCGCCGTAAGCTTTCATCGCGCCCGGAGTTCATTGTCCCTGCGCTCGACCCAGAATTTTCCACGAGCAACGTTCTCGCCATGACGCTTGTGGCTGGCGGCCCCATTGAAAGCGTCGCCAACGAACCGCAGGAGGTGCGGGACACAGTAGGTGCACTGTTCATCGATCTGGTGCTCGCCGAGCTGTTCGAGTTCGGGGTCATGCAGACCGATCCGAACTTCGCCAATTTTCGGTATCAGTCAGACACTCAACGCATCGTGCTTCTCGACTTCGGCGCGACCCGCGCGATCTCGTCTAAAACTGCCAAGGCCTATCGATGCATGCTGGTTACAGGTTTATCCGGCAGCCGCGATGCGGTTCGGGATGCAGCAGTGGAAGCTGGCTTTATCGGGCCTGCTGCCGTTAGCCGACATCGCGAACTGATCGATCACATGGTCGATGTCACACTGGCTGCTTTTAGCCGAAGTGAACGTTTCGACTTTGCCGACCGCAGCTTCCTGGGTGTCATTCGCGAACAGGCCATGACGATGGCTGCAGACCGGTCGACGTGGCACATTCCACCTACCGACACGCTCTTCGTACAACGTAAACTGAGCGGCATCGCGCTACTCGCAGCTCGGCTGGGCGCGCGGGTTGATGTTCGGGCTAAAGTGACGTCTCTTCTGGCCACGTGATTATCGAATGAGGATAATCTCATTCGAAGCAGCAGGAGCCAATGATGTCATTCTCACTTTACGATGCCGTAGTGCCTTCGAACCTGCAAATATTGCGGGCGATCGACGCCTTGCTCGACAAGGCTCAGAGCTTCTGCGCGGAGCAAGGGCGGGATGAAAGCGACCTGATCGACGCGCGGTTGTCGTCTGACATGCTACCGTTCGGCTATCAGGTGAAATCCTGTGCCGTGCATTCGATCGGCGGCATTGGGGGCGTGCGGGCCGGCAGCTTCTCGCCGGACATGTCTCCCTGGCCGACGGACTTTCCCGGCCTCCATTCTATCATCCGAGAGGCGATTGACGCTCTGTCCGAAATCGACAGCGCCGAATTTGATGCTTTGGCTGACAACGATACGAATTTCGCCTTCGGGGAGACAAAGCTTCCATTCACGGGAGCTAATTTTCTCCTCTCATTTTCGCAGCCGAACTTCTATTTCCACGCGGCGACAGCGTATGGAATTTTGCGTGCACAGGGGGTCAAGCTTGGCAAGCGGGACTTCATGGGAATGCCACGCATCACGCGTTAAGTCGCAATGCTGAACTGATGCCGACGTCCTCGGATCAGACGATCCATGCGCGAACGATCACGTTTCCGACGGCGCTGGTGGCCACCCCCACAAAGATCAGGGGAGACCCTCGTATCGAGACGGCGTAGTTTGCACAGCCCGTGTTCCTTCCCAAAATTATAAATCTAGATTAGTGCCTTATCTGTTGGGGACCGAAGGAAAACGCGTGAAAAACTTGTGGCGGTTGGACACGTTCGGTGCGTTGTCGATTGCCGTCTGCCTGGCCGCATGCGGCGGGTCTGATAACGGGTCTGGCAGTGCGGTCTCCGTCGCACCTGCCTCAACACCACCCTTGTTGCCCACGCCAGCGCCAGCGCCAGCGCCACCGCGCACCGTCATTTCTGTGCAGCGGACGACTGTAGCGCAGCTTACCACGCCTTGGTCGATGGC
This sequence comes from uncultured Alphaproteobacteria bacterium, assembly GCA_963740775.1. GTDB lineage: Bacteria > Pseudomonadota > Alphaproteobacteria > Sphingomonadales > Sphingomonadaceae > Sphingomonas_O. The sequence continues at coordinate 28,970 of CAVUFE010000007.1, forward strand.
CTTTCTCCCCGACGGCAATTTGCTCGTCACCGAACGACCCACCTGGGATGCCGCGGGCGGCGACAATGTGCCTGTTGCCGGCGATCTGCGGCTGGTGACGCCGACGGGTGCGGTTTCAACACCGATCCCTGGTCTGCCGGACAATGTCGGTTTGCTCGACGTCGTGCTCGACCCACTCTTTTCCAGCAATCGGCGCGTGCTGGTGACCATGCTCGAAATAGACAAGAGCGCGGCGCGCGTCGGGCGCGCGGCAGCGGATGCTCGCTATTTTCCGGTCGGGCTGGTGCTCGCTGAGGCAACGCTGGACACAAGCGGGGGAGTGCCGGTTGCACGCAATGCGCGGGTGCTGTGGCGGCAGGCCCCGAAGATCACAACCTATCCGGGATCGGGAGAACCCGGCGGGCGTATGGCCTTTTCCCCCGATGGAACATACCTGTTCCTGACTGCTGGCGACCGGCAGGAATATGCGAATTGGCCGCAAGACCCGAGCAACACGATTGGCAAGACAATCCGGTTGATGCGGGACGGCACCATCCCCAGCGATAATCCGTTCAGCGGTCGGCCGGGCATGCTGGGGGAAATTTGGACGTTGGGCCACCGTAATCCCTATGGCCTCGCCTTCGACTCCGCAGGGCGTTTATGGCAGAACGAAATGGGTCCGTTCGGCGGCGATGAATTGAATGTCATCACGCCCGGTGCGAATTATGGCTGGCCGCTGGTGTCCAACGGGCAGAACTACGACGGAAGCGACATCCCCGATCATAAGGCCGGAGACGGCTTCGCGGCGCCAGCCTTGTTCTGGACACCGGTGATCGCGCCTTCGGGCATGATCATCTATTCCGGCGTCCGTTTCGAGAACTGGCGGGGCAACGCGATTATCTCCGGCCTGACGTCAAAGGGATTGGTGCGGGTGCGCCTGGACGGCGCGAACGCGACAGAAGTGGAGCGGATCGACTTGGGCATGCGAATCCGCGCGGTGGCGCAAGGGCCGGATGGCGCGATTTGGGTGCTGGAGGATCGCCCCTCGGCGCGCCTGATCAGGCTCGATCCGATCTTCTAAATGCCGTGACGGGTCGCCGCCTCGTGAGCCGTGTCTTGCGTTTCGCGTCGGGGTGCGCGGACCGATCGAGAGCGCTGACAACAATGACTGGCGGCGACAGCTCAGTCCGTGGCCACGATTTCCTCAAGTAATTGCCGCACCCGATCGAGACGCAAAGCTGCATCGTCGATACGCTCTTTGGCGATGAGCCGCCCATTCGAATCCTGCAGGCTGGCCGTCGCGCTTACATTTGAGCTGGATCGGGGCGTCAGAGCGATACCTCCCGGGCCGGCATCGACCCGGCCGATCTCCGCAAGCCGCGCGAGCGCGCGGATGCGCGCAATCCCGACCAGGATTTCCGCTTGCTCGGGGAGCGCGCCGAAGCGATCCGCCAGTTCCTCCTCCAGCGCATCGATTGCAGCTTCGCTCTCCAGCCGCGCAAGGCGAGCGTAGAGCGCGATGCGGATTTCGGGCTCCGGGATCCAGTCCGGGGGCAGCCTGCCCGAGAGACCCAGGTTCAGTTCGGGTGTCCAACGTTCGACAGTCTCACCGCGCGCCTGGCGCAAGGCGGACTTCGAGAAGATGCTGATAAAGCGACACGCCAATCAACTTCATGTGACCCGCCTGCGCATCGCCGATCAGGTCGCCGGCACCGCGCATGTCGAGGTCACGCGTGCTGATTGCGAAACCGGCGCCAAGACGGTCGAATGCCTGCAATGTCCGCAGACGCTTCAGTGTACGCTCGCCGACATCCTTCTGGTCATCGGTGATCAACAGGATCTGGCCACGTCGGCTGCCGCGTCCGACGCGGCCACGCAGTTGATGCAGTTGGGCAAGGCCGAACCGATCCGCGCGCCACACGATCATGGTATTGGCTCGCGGGACATCAAGCCCCGCTTCGATGATGTTGGTCGCCAGCAGGACGTCGCCGACGCCGTCCGAAAACCCCACCATCGCCGCGTCGAGATCGGCGGCCGGCATCTTGCCGTGCGCCTCCACGATCGAGAGTCTGGGCATCAGTCGCGTGAGCCGCTGAGAAAGGCCGGCCAGATCCTCGATCCGGGGCACGACGACAAAACTTTGGCCGCCGCGCGTCTTCTCCCGGGTCAGGGCAATGCGAACGCGGGTGTCATCGAAGCGATCGACGGTCGTGCGGATCGGCTGGCGGCGTGCGGGCGGTGTTGCAATGATCGAGAGTTGCTGGAGTCCGACCAGTGCGGTCTGCAGCGTCCGTGGGATCGGCGTTGCACTCAATGTCAGGACATGGACCGATCCATCGCGGCGCAACTTCGCCTTGTCCGCTGCGCCGAAACGTTGCTCTTCATCGATCACGACCAGGCCGAGCTGCCGATAGGTCAGGTCCTTGGCAGCGACCGCGCCGGTGCCGATCACGACGCCGATCGAACCATCTGCAAGCCCGGCCTTGGCGGCCTTCTTCTCGGCCGGGCTCGACAGACGAGACAAGCCCGCGACGACAATGCCCGTGCCCTCGAAGCGGCGGCGAAAGTTTTCCAGGTGCTGGCGAACCAACACGGTCGTGGGGGCAGCGATGGCCACCTGCCCGCCGGCAAGTGCGACGAGCGCCGCGGCGCGGAGGGCGACTTCGGTCTTGCCATACCCGACGTCGCCGATGACCAGCCGGTCCATGGGTTTGCCGGAGGCGAGATCGTGACGGACCGCGTCAATCGCCCGCGCCTGATCATGCGTTTCGGTGTAGGGAAAACCGGTCGAGAAGCGCTCATAAAGCGCCGGTTCCGGCGCGAACATGGGTGCGGCAAGCTGCGCCCGCGCCTCTGCCAATTTGGTCAGTGCGACGGCGCTTTCGGCCACGGCCGCGTCGATCGCGCCGCGCCGCTTCAGCCAACTGCTGCCATCAAGCTTGTCGAGCACGACGGCGTCCCCATCGGCACCGTATCGCCACAGTCGATCAGCGGATTCGACGGGCACCAGACGCCGGGCACCACCAGCATGTTCCAACACGATCGCATCGCCACTGGGGCCATCGCCGCCGGCCGGCATGGGTTCGAGGTCGACGACGCGGGCGATACCGTGGTCTTCGTGGACGATCAGGTCGCCGATGCCGAGGTCGGTCATGTCCCCGAGCATGTCGATCGTCGCGGGCACCGCCGCATCGTCCTGCACGGCGCGGCTGCCCAGCAGATCCGCGGCAGCGACAAGGACAAGGTCGTCGAGCCGGAAACCGGACAACGCCGGCATTTGCAGGGTGCCGACTTTCCCAGGTGCTAGCGCACTGGCTTCGGACCAGGCGGCCAGCGCGACCGGCTCACCCAACGATTTCGTCAAGCGGGGCGTGAGGAAGCGCAGGTCGCGCGCGCCGCCCGCGACGATCAATCGCGCTCCCGCCCCCAAGGCCTCTCGGGCATATCGCAAGAAAGATGGAAAAGGTGTCTTGCGCTCGGCGAAGCGGGGAATCGCGGCGCTGTCATTCTCGTTCCAATCCAACACCGTCCATGTCGCGATAGCCTTCTTCCAATCCTTCGCGGACACCGCGACCGAGGCGCGACCGCTGAGCCGCGCGGCTTCCGCCGCCAGGGCTTCGAATCGGGCCCGGCGATCAATGACCCGGGCATCGCAAACCAGGCTACCAGGGCGCAGGTGTGCGAGAAGTGGCACACCTTTCCCGACCGGCGGCTCGACCGCCCGGCCAATGTCGATCCGTTCGAGTTCGCTCAGGGTGCGCTGAGTCATCGGATCGTAGGCACGCAGCGCGCTGACCCTCTCGTCGGCAATTTCAACACGAACGGGCAGTTCGGCGTCCGCTGGAAATAAATCGATTACTTCACCGCGAACGGCGATCTCACCGGGTTCGTCAATGCGATCGTCGGGAAAATAGCCCAGCCCGACAAGGTGATCCGACAGTCCCTGGATATCGATAGCGTCGCCAACCGCCAGCGTTGGCGGTGAGACAGTGAAGGATTGCGGGTCTGGATATAGTCGAGCGATACCCTCTGGCCCGACGATACAGGCGACGCGCGGGTCCTTGTCGTCGGTCATGGCCATGTTCAGGCGGCGCAGCGCGGAGGAGCGTCGGCCGGCGTTGGCCGGGCTCGCCGGTGCGTCGTCGCCGGGCAGGGCGTCGCTGGCCGGCACGTAGACGACCGTGGCTGACGTGAGAGCGGTGACGGAGACGGCGATGGTTTCGGCTTCGCGCTCGTCAGCCGCGACGTAAACCAAATTGCCGTCAGATACAGCTTCGGCGATGCGCACGGCAACGAGCGCCAGATTTGGCGCGACCTTTTGACCAACAGACATTGCGTTCCCGGATGATCACCCCGAGCCTGATGCGCAGGGTTCATCACACAGCGAAGAAGCAATGCCGTTGGTTCCCAGAGCTGTCAGGATTCAATGATGGGCTTGTCGCGAGCCTTTTCGATCCCCGAATAGCGCAACCAGTGGACGGGGTGGGCCGTTAGCGAGAAATGGCACGCGTAGCTCACCTCTCCGACATTCATTTCGGTGCCAACGACCCGCGTATCGTGAGCGCGACCGAGGCGTGGCTGATCAACGAGCGGCCCGATCTGGTCATCATCAGCGGCGATCTGACGCAGCGGGCGCATGAAGATCAGTTTCGCGACGCTTCGGCTTATCTCAACCGACTGCGCGCTGCGGGGCTGAAGATCCTCGTCGTGCCCGGGAACCACGATGTGCCACTATATGACGTGCTGCGGCGATTTGCGGCGCCGCTGCATCGCTACAAGAAATACATCACCAACGATCTGTCGCCCTGGTTCGAGGACGACGATGTCGCGGTCCTCGGGCTGAACACCGCGCGCTCGCTGACGATCAAGGACGGACGTCTCAATCACCGGCAGATGGACTTGCTGCACGAGCGTTTCGCCCAAGTGGCGCCGGGCAAGATGCGCATCCTCGTTACGCACCACCCGCTGTTCGCCATGCCCATCGGCAAGGGCGACGAATTGTCCGAGGCGGTCGGGCGGCACGACGACGCGGTGAAGGCCGTGTGCGAAGCGGGGGTCCATGTCGCACTGGCCGGGCACTTTCACCGCACCTATGCCGAAGCGCCGCGCAAAATGGTCGAGCATGCCGGGCGCGCTTTGATCGTCCAGGCGGGCACGGCGACTTCGACCCGGCTGCGCAATGCGGAGCCACAGAGTTTCAACTGGTTGCATGTCCACGAGCGTCACTCGCTGGAGCTGCAAGTCATAGCCTGGAACGGCACTGGTTTCGCGCGCACCAGTCACGTTCGCTTCAATTCGGACGGTGAGGGGTGGACGACGCAGGACCTGCGCATTGTCCCGGCACCCAACGTCGTTACGCCCACCTGACTTGTCGAAACTCATGCCGATCGGCTAAAAGAACGTCGTGGCAACATGCGACCCGAGTGATGAGAATGCGCCCGTTCGCAAGATCATTCACATCGACATGGACGCCTTCTTCGCCTCGGTCGAACAGCGTGATGACCCGGCGCTCCGCGGCAAGCCGGTGGCGGTGGGTAGCGCGCAGCGGCGCGGTGTCGTTGCCGCGGCGAGCTACGAGGCGCGTGCCTTCGGAGTGAGGTCGGCGATGCCTTCGGTCACGGCGTTGCGGCGCTGCCCCGCTCTGTTGTTCGTGCCGCCGCGGTTTGACGTCTATCGCGCTATTTCGCAGCAGATCCGCGCAATTTTTGCCAATTACACCCACCTGATCGAACCACTGTCGCTTGACGAAGCCTATCTTGATGTCACCAACGACCAGCAGGGGCTGGGATCGGCGAAAGCGATCGCCGAGGCGATCCGTGCGCGTATCCGCGAGGAAACCGGACTGACCGCATCCGCCGGCGTGTCATACAACAAGTTCATCGCCAAGATGGCGTCCGACCAGAACAAGCCCGACGGTATCTGTGTCATCCCGCCACATCGCGGCGCGGCCTTCGTCGCTTCGCTTCCCGTGCGGCGGTTCCACGGCGTGGGGCCGGTGACCGCGGCGAAGATGGAACGCCTGGGCATCGCCACTGGAGAGGATCTGTGCGGCCTGCCGCTTGAGACGCTGCAACAGCATTTCGGTTCGAGCGCGCTTTACCTGCACGGCGCGGCGCGCGGGATCGACGAGCGGCCCGTGCGATGCGACCGACCGTCCAAGTCGGTCGGCGCCGAGCGAACCTTCGACGAAGACCTGGCGGAGCTTTCCGTCCTTGAAGCGCAACTTCGCCGGGTATGTGACGCGGCCTGGGTGCGGATCGAGCGCGCCGGCGTTACGGGCCGGACCGCGACGCTCAAACTGCGCTTCGCCGATTTCCGCACGATTACGCGGGCCCGATCACGATCCCAACCTTTTGCCGACAGGGCAGCGTTCGAGGCGGCGGGGCTGGACCTGTTGCGAGCGCAATTCCCGCTCGCGGCACCGATCCGGCTGATCGGCCTGACCCTGTCATCGTTGAACGAGGGCGGAGTAAAAACATCGGCACACGCTGCGGATTTATTCGTGGCTTCGCCGCGATGACGTCGTTTGAATTACTTGTCCTTGATGTCGTCCCACGTGAACAGGATCCGTACCCAGACCCCGATGAGCGGGCGGTTGTTTTCGCGCGGCGGCTTTACCAGAAATTGATAGGATGCCTGTCGCAGCCCGCGCGCCAGCCCCGATCCCACCGGGGATTCGGAAAGGGCGTAACAATCCTCGACGTGGAAATGCTCGGCCGTCTTGCAGACGATGACCGCCCAGCTGTCGGTCGTCACCTGTGGCAAGTATGCAGCGAGTTCGCCTTTCGTCGGCTCGCGATACCAATCCGCCTTGTAGAATTCACTGCCGCGTCCGTCCGGCGGGCCATAACCGCTGCCCTTGCCGCTGCTCGATCCGCCCTTGCCGCCGCCCAGCTTTGAAATGTCGGTTGCCGCATAGTCGGCCGAACTCATCGCCAGCGGGTCGGGAAGCGGCTTGGGCAGCGCCACGGGGGGCGGCGGGACTATTGGTGGGGGCATATCGGACCGCACCGGCTCTGCCTTGCCGGTCGCCGCAGCTTTTGGCGCGCCGCCCGCCTTGGGCAGTTTGAAGTCGAAGGTCGCAAGGACGCGGCTGGGGTGCTTGGCAACTTCGCGGAGGCTTGGTGAGAACCAGACGATCAGCAGAAGCGCGAGTTCGATAGCCAACGCCAATGCCAGCGACCGGCTCCGTCGCGAGCGACGTGGCTGGAGAAATGTGCCCGGATCACCGGAGCCGTTGATCGCCGACACTGACCGTCCTGCTCGCGGGATGATTGCCAGTCCTCTGCCGAAGCGGCATGAACGCGCGCTGAGCGATTGGCCGATCCCGGGCCGCGCCGCAATGGGGCCTGGTGGTGCAATCAGCGGACGAGGATAATCGTGAGCGGAGCACACCGCGTCGCGCTGTTCCGCAAGGGGTCTGGGTCGCGATCTCTGTCGCGTTGATCATCGCCGCTGTTGCCTTTGCCGTGCAGCGATCGCGTCCCGACCGATCACCGAGCGCTGTATCGCGCCAGGCGGTGCGTCCGCCGACACCGCCCCCGGCGGTCGAGCCGGTGATCATCGCCGACATTTCCCGCGACGATGCCAAGAAGCTCAACGAGGCGGCGCCGTTCGCGACGGGCCCCAATCCACCGGCGCGCCCCTATTCCCTGTCTGCCAGCGGAGACGAGCGGGAAAAGGCGATCACCTGTCTGGCAGCGGCCGGATATTACGAAGCGGGCGACGACGCCGATGGACAGAAGTCGGTCGACCAGGTCGTGCTCAACCGCGTGCGGCACCCGGCCTTTCCGAAATCGATCTGCGGCGTCGTGTTCCAGGGGGCAGAGCGCAGCACCGGATGCCAGTTCACCTTTGCCTGCGACGGGGCGCTCTCCGCGCGTCAGCCATCGGCGGCGGCATGGGCCCGGGCGCGGACGGTGGCCGAGCGCGCGCTGAAGGGTACGGTCGACAAGCGTGTCGGCCTGGCGACGCACTATCACACCGACTGGGTGCTGCCATATTGGAGCCCGACCCTCGACAAGATCGCACGGGTGCAGACCCACCTGTTTTTCCGCTGGAAAGGTTGGTGGGGCACCCCGCCGGCGTTTCGGGGGGGCTATGCTGGCAATGAGCCGATCGACCCGCGCATCGTCTATCTGGCACCGGGGCTGAGCGCGGAAGGCGCAGCCGCCACTGGCCCGGCGCCGGTCGTCATTCCCAATGTGTCGCAGGCGACACTGGGCAAGAACGTGCCACGCCTGATCGATGCCGATCGGGCGCAATACGTGCTGCAACTCGATAGGGACGCCTTTCCGGGCAGCTATGCGACGACGGCCCTGGGCATTTGTCGCGGCAAGAGCGAATGTACGGTCATGGGCTGGCTCAAGCCGGAACAGATCCCGCGCGCGACGCCGATCCGGCCCGCCAACATGCAGGCGGTGTCGTTCCTTTATCGACGCCGCGGCAGCCTGGCGCACGATCAGGCGCTGTGGAATTGCCGTGTATTCAAACGGCCCGATGCGACACAGTGCATTCCGGGCACGGGTCCTGCGGGCACCCCGACCACTATGCCAGTGGAGTAAGGCGATGAGAGAATTCGAGACGATCCGGTATGCCGTCACTGACGGCGTCGCGACGCTGACGCTGAACCGACCGGACCGGATGAACGCCTTCACCCCGGTGATGATGCGCGAGATGATCGCGGCGTTCGACCTGGTCGACGACGACGATGCCGTGCGTGCGGTGATCGTGACGGGCGAGGGGCGGGCCTTCTGCGCGGGCGCTGATCTCGGCTCAGGGGGCGATACGTTCGACTATGCCAAGCGTGGGGGCAGATGGGGCGAGAGCTCGCCGATGCGCGAGGACGGCTCGGTCGACTTCGACCATCCCGGTGTGCGCGATGGCGGGGGCCGGGTCACGCTGCGCATCTTCGCCTGCAAGAAGCCGGTGATCGGTGCGATCAATGGCGCGGCGGTCGGCATCGGCGCGACGATGACGCTGCCGATGGATTTCCGGCTGGCCAGCGACGGAGCACGGTTCGGCTTCGTCTTTGCGCGGCGCGGGATCGTGCCGGAGGCGGCATCGAGCTGGTTCCTGCCGCGGCTGGTGGGGATCAGTCAGGCGCTCGAATGGTGTTATTCGGGACGCGTCTTCGGTGCGGAAGAAGCGCTGACAGGCGGCCTCGTGCGCAGCTTGCATGCACCGGACGATCTCCTGTCGGCAGCGCATGCCCTCGCTCACGAACTGACCGATGAAAGCGCGCCGGTATCGATCGCGCTGACGCGACAGGCAATGTGGCGGATGATGGGGGCCGCGCATCCGATGGAGGCGCATCGGCTCGACAGCCGGATGATCTGGCAACGCGGCGCAAGCGGCGATGCCAGGGAGGGTGTGGCCAGTTTCCTGGAGAAACGGACGGCCACCTATCCCGACCGCGTCAGTGCCGATCTGCCACGCTTTTCCCCGTGGCTGGACGACCCCGACTGGTTGATCGAGGTCAATTGACTGGATCGTTGCTCACGCTAAACGATTGATTGTGCAGGACGAGCTTCAAAGCCTGACGTACATAAGTCGCGCAGCCGGTGGACTGAGTGATGACGACGTCTTCGCGATCTACAAGACAGCGATGGAATACAACGCACTCGATGGCGTGACCGGCCTGCTGACCTTTGACGGTAATTGTTTTTTGCAGATCATCGAAGGCAGCGCGATCGCGCTCGACGCCATTCTGGGCCGCATGAACAGGGATTGGCGTCACGAGTCGCTCAACATCGTCGATCGCCGCACAATCAACGTACGCAGTTTCGCTGATTGGTCGATGAAGCTGGTACGGATCGATCGCGCGCACATGACCGGTGTCGAGAGCTTGGCGGAAGTCCTGGGACCGCGTGTACAACCTGAGATCCGCGCCTTGCTGATTGAGCATTCTGAGCGGCTGGACAAGCTGGCCTAGGCAGATCGGCATGGCTGGATTAGCGTCCGCGCCATGAGCTCGCTTTTTCGCCGCAAGGCCATATCGACCGACCTTCCGCAGCATCAGCAGCTGGCGCGAACCCTGGGCTGGCCCCACTTGCTGGCGCTGGGCATCGGGGCGATCGTGGGCACCGGCATTTTCACGTTGATCGGTGTCGGGGCAGGGCGTGCGGGGCCCGCAGTGCTGATCAGTTTTGCCGTGGCGGGTGCGATCTGTGCCTGTGCGGCGCTGGCCTATGCCGAGATGGCGACGATGATCCCGGCTTCGGGCAGCGCCTATACCTACAGCTACACAGTGCTCGGCGAGGTCATCGCCTGGGTCGTCGGCTGGTCGCTCATCCTTGAGTATTCGCTGGTCGTGGCGACAGTCGCGGTCGGCTGGTCGGGCTATGCCAGCGGCTTTCTCGACGGTGTCGGCGTCCACCTGCCCGATATGCTGCGCCACGGGCCGACGGTCGTTGACGGGGTCGTCACTGCCTGGGGCCTCAACCTGCCGGCAATCTTCATCATCTTCGTCGTCGCAGGCCTGCTCAGCGCCGGGACCAAGGAAAGCGCGACGATCAACACCGCGTTGGTGGTGCTCAAGCTGGTGACGCTGGCGCTGTTCGTCGCGGTCGCATTACCCCATGTCGACGCGGCCAACCTGCATCCGTTCGCGCCCTATGGCTATGGTGCGGCGGACGATGGCAGCGGCGTGAAACACGGCGTGATGGCCGCGGCGGCGATCATTTTCTTCGCTTTTTACGGCTTCGACGCGATCTCGACCGCCGCAGAGGAGGCCAAGAACCCCAAGCGCGACCTGGCGATCGGCATCGTCGGATCGATGATCGCGTGTACGATCATCTACATGGTCGTTGCCTTCGTGGCCGTAGGCGCAATGACCTATTCCGGATTTGCCAAGAGCGCCGAGCCGCTCGCGGTGATCCTGCGTTCGATCGGGCAGGGCGGGGTGGCGACGGTGGTCGCGGCGGCGGCGGCGATTGCGCTCCCGACGGTGCTGCTCGCCTTTCTTTACGGACAAAGCCGCATCTTCCTGGTCATGGCGCGCGACGGTTTCCTGCCGATGAAGCTCGCCGAAGTGTCAAAGCGCGGCACGCCGGCGCGGATCACCTGGCTGACGGCGATTTTCGTCGCGGTGATCGCCGGGCTTTCGCCGCTCGACCTGATTGCCAGCCTGGCCAATGCCGGCACGCTGTGCGCGTTTATCGCGGTCGCCGCCTGCGTCCTCGTCATGCGCCGCCGGGCGCCGGACATGGAGCGCAGCTTTCGCACGCCGATCGCGTGGATCGTATGTCCGGCGGCGATACTTGGGTGCCTGTACCTGTTCACCAGCCTCCAGCCGATCACGCAGATCAGTTTCTTTGCGTGGAACGGGATCGGGTTGCTGATCTATTTCCTCTATGCGCGACAAAAGGCGGTGCTGGCATGACCATGAAGCTGTTCCTTCCCCTGATCCTGCTGGCGGCTCCGGCCGTGGCGAAGACAATCGACGTGGCGCCGGGACCGGATGCGCAGGAACGGCTGCAGACCGCGCTGATCGATGTGCAACCCGGCGACGTCGTTCAGCTGGCGGCGGGTCGGTTCATGCTGACGGACGGGCTGTCACTGGCCATCCCGCGTGTGACGGTGCGCGGTGCCGGGGCGGACAAGACTGTGCTCGACTTCAAGGGTCAGCAGGGCGCGGGTGAAGGGCTGCTGGTCACAGCTTCCGATGTCGTGATGCGCGACTTCGCGGTCGAGGACGCCAAGGGGGACGCGATCAAGTCCAAGGGCGTCGAGCGGACGGTTTACAAGAACCTCCGCGTCGACATGGACCGGCGGACCCAAGGAGAGCAACGGCGCCTACGGCATCTACCCGGTCGCCAGCAAATGGGTGCTGATCGACGGCTGCGTGGTCAGCGGCGCATCGGATGCGGGCATCTATGTCGGCCAGTCGCAGGACATCATCGTCCGCAACAACGTGGCGAAAGGGCAATGTCGCCGGAATCGAGATCGAGAACAGCTACCGCGCCGACGTGTTTCACAACCTGGCCGAGCATAATACCGGCGGCATCCTGATCTTCGACCTGCCCAATTTGCCGCAGATGGGCGGGTCATTCGATCCGGGTGTTCGAAAACAAGGTGACGGCGAATGACACGCCCAACTTCGCGCCCAAGGGCAATATCGTCGCCAGCGTGCCCAACGGCACGGGGGTGATGGTGATGGCCAATCGCGACGTTCACGTGTTCAACAACCTGCTGGCGGAGAATGCGACGACCAACGTCATGGTCGTGGCCTACAAGCGGCCGTTTACCGACGCGAAATACGATCCGCTCCCGCGCGACGTGGTGGTGCGGGACAACAAGCATGGGCGCGCAGGATGGGCGCCCGGCTTCGTCGGCGGCAAGGAACTGGCGGCGGCCATGGGTGGCAGCCTGGCGCCGATATTCTGGGACGGCGCGGGCGGGCGCGAGCGCACGAACGTGATCGTCCGCGAAACCGTGCCCGTGGTCAGCCTCAATCTGCCCGAGGCGCTGACCCCCGTGGAACAGGCGAAGCCGGGCGTCGTCGACCTGAAGACCGGACGAGCGGTGACCGAGCCGACGGCGGTGGTGCTGCCCGCGTCGATGGAGGCGGCGGCCAAGTGAGGCGGGCACTGGCGGCACTGATCCTGCTGGGCGCAACGACCCCGCCCACGGTCGACGATGCGCTGATCGCGGGCGACACGTTGCCGACCAAGCTGTCCGACTACCACTTCTTCGTGGGAGAGGCCCCCAATGCGCGCGTGACGGGGTACAAGCTCAACACCGCGCTGTTTTCGGACTATGCGGACAAGGACCGATTTTTCTACCTGCCCCCCGGTACCAGGGTTTCGTTCGATGCCGCGGGCACGGTCGCGTTCCCCGTGGGTGCGGCGATCATCAAGACGTTCCGCTACGGCGCGCGCAAGATGGAAACACGCGTGTTGCTCCACCGCTCCGCGGGCTGGGTCGCGCTGCCTTATGTGTGGGACGGGAATGATGCGGTGCTCAAGCGCGCGGGCGCGCGCATCCCGATCGAGGTGCATGGGCAGGCGATCAGTTACCAGGTACCCAACGTCAACCAGTGCAAGGAATGTCACCAGACCGGCGCGGACATGACCCCGATCGGACCAAGGGCCCGCAATATCGATGACACGCAACTGTCCGCGTGGCGCAAGGCGGGGCTGGCGGAAGCGGCACCGGCGGTGGCCAAACTGCCGCGCTGGGACGATGCGACGCAGCCTATTGCGCTCAGGGCACGCGCCTATCTCGACGTCAATTGCGCGCATTGTCACAAGCCCGAGGGATCGGCGAGCAATTCGGGATTGTTCCTCGGCTGGGAGAAGCCGGCGGGGCCGTCACTGGGCATCGGGAAGGCTCCGGTGGCAGCGGGGCGCGGCAGCGGCGGGCGGATAGCGGACATCGTGCCGGAGCATCCCGAAGCATCGATCCTGACCTATCGCATGGCGTCGACCGAGCCCGGCGTCGCGATGCCCGAACTGGGCCGCAACATGATCCATGCCGAAGGCGTCGCGCTGATCGAAAGCTGGGTGCGATCGATGCATTGACGGAACGCGCCTGCCGTTGCCGGCGTTGACCCCGCACACTGACAGGAGACCGGCGTGAGTATTTTCGGATCGATCAAGGACGCGATTTTCGGGCATGACGATGCGCCGGCGGCGACGCCCCAGCCATCACAGGCACAGGCCGCGCCCGCGCCGACCCAGGCGGCACCGACCCCCGCTCCCGTGCCCGCCAGCGCACAGGATGTCGAGGCGCGGCTTCGCGCCATCGCGGCCAAAAAGGGCGTGGCGTCGAATTACGACACGTCGATTGTCGATCTGATGAAGCTGCTCGACCTCGACTCGAGCCTGGACAATCGCAAGACGTTGGCGAGCGAACTGGGCTATACCGGCGCGCTCGACGGCAGCGCCGAAATGAACATCTGGCTGCACAAGGCGGTAATGGAGAGCCTCGCCAAGCGCGGCGGTTAAGGACGCGGCTGGCGGCGTGGCAAAGCCACGCCGCCGGACCTCACTCTGCGAGGCCGTCCGGGTTCGACCTACTCGTTCGTGTCAACGACGGTCGTGAGGCCGTCCTCATCGTCCTCGACATCGCCGTTGTCGATGTCTTCGCCCAGGTCGGCGTCCATGTCGGTCAGGATCGTGCCGTCGCTGCGGCCGCCGCCTTCGACTTCGGCGATCTCGGCGCGCTGCGCTTCGTCATAATCGTCGCGGTTCGAGGAATCGGCGGGGCGGTGGCCGTCGGCAGTGCTGTCCTCCTGCGGATGGTTTCCTTCGCTGTAGGGCTGGCTGACGTCGCGGTTCATGGCTTGCTCCTTGGTTTGGCGATTGAACCAGCAAGGCGGGGCGGCGGTTCCCTTGTTCGTGGGCATATCGGGGGTTAGTGTCCTGGCCATGCTCGATACCCCGCTCCAGCGCGTTCCCGCGCTTTCGCTCGACCAGCAGGCGCACGACGCCGAGGGCTTCGCTCAGGCCTTTGGCGACAGTTTCCAGCGCTTCGGGTTCGGCATCGTCGTCGATCACGGGATCGATGCCACGCTGATCGAGCGCGCCTGGGCGGTGACGCGCGAATTCTTTGCGCTACCGCTGGAAGAGAAACTGAAATATCGCGCGCAAAAGGGCGGGGCACGCGGCTACATCCCGTTCGGGATCGAGATCGCCAAGGGTGCGACCGAGAACGACCTGAAGGAATTCTGGCACATCGGGCGCGATCTGCCCGAAGGCGTCGATTACACCGCGACGATGCCGCCGAACATATGGCCGGACCGGCCCGAGGATTTTCACCCGATCTTCAAACAGCTGTATGCCGAATTCGACCGGGTTGGGGCGAAGCTGCTGTCGGCGATCGCGACGTGGCTGGGGCTGGCGCCCGACTGGTTCGAAAAGCCGGTGGAGAATGGCAATTCGGTGCTGCGCCTGTTGCATTATCCGCCGGTCAGTGCGGATGCGCCGGGTATCCGCGCGGGGGCGCATGAGGACATCAACCTGATCACCCTGTTGCTGGGCGCGGAGGAGGCCGGGCTGCAGCTGCTGACGCGCGAAGGCAAGTGGCTGGAGGTCGATCCGCCGAAGGGCGCGCTGGTGGTCAATGTCGGCGACATGCTCCAGCGGCTGACCAATCATGTACTGCCATCGACGACGCACCGCGTGGTCAATCCGGCACCCGAGCGGCGCGGGCATTCGCGTTATTCCATGCCGTTCTTCCTGCATCTGGCGGGCGAATTTCCGATCGCGACGCTGCCCGGGTGCGTCGGCGACGAACGCCCGAACCAGTATCCCGAGGCGATCACGGCGGATGATTATTTGCAACAGCGGTTGCGCGAAATCGGCCTGTTGTGATGGCCGCGCCTTTGCGGGTTGCGCTCGCCGGACTCGGCACTGTCGGGGCGGGCGTGGTCAAGCTGCTCGATGCCAATGACGAGCTGATCGCGCGGCGCGCGGGCAGGACGATCGAGATCGTCGCGGTATCGGCGCGCGACCGGACGCGCGATCGCGGCGTCGAGCTGTCGCGGTTCGACTGGGTCGACGACACGGCCGATCTGGCGGGATGCGAGGACGTCGATGTCGTGGTCGAACTGATCGGCGGCAGTGACGGCCCGGCGCTGACGCTGGCGCGGCGAACGTTGGCGGCGGGCAAGGGGCTGGTCACCGCGAACAAGGCAATGATCGCGCACCACGGTGCGGAATTGGCCGAAGCCGCCGAAAGCGCGGGCGTCGCGCTGAAGTTCGAGGCGGCGGTCGCCGGCGGTATCCCGGTGATCAAAGGGCTGCGCGAGGGTGCGGCGGCCAATGCCATCGCGCAGGTCGACGGCATCCTCAACGGCACGTGCAATTACATCCTGAGCGAGATGGAAGCGAAGGGCAGCGACTTCGCGGACGTGCTGGCGGAGGCGCAGCGGCTGGGATTCGCCGAGGCCGACCCGTCGTTCGACATCGATGGTGTCGACGCGGCGCACAAGCTGGCAATCCTCGCGACCGTCGCGTTCGGCATGCGGCCGGACTTTGCCGGGGTCGCGGTACGCGGCATCCGCGACGTGGTGGCGGGGGACATCGCGCAGGCGGCGGCGCTGGGATACCGCGTGCGGTTGATCGGGTTGGCAGCGGCGGACACGCACGGCCTGTACCAGCGGGTGACGCCGTGCCTGGTGCCCGAGGGGCATCCGCTGGCCCGCGTGACGGGCGCGACCAACGCGGTCGTCGCCGAGGGGGATTTCGTCGGGCAGTTGCTATTCCAGGGGCGCGGCGCGGGGGAGGGCCCGACCGCCAGTGCGGTGGTCGCCGACCTGATCGACATCGCTCGTGGCGAAAAGGGCCCGGCGTTCGGGATGCCGGCGGCGAGCCTGGGCGTGGTCGAGGCGGCCGATGCCGGCCAACGGCGCGAGCGGGCCTATCTGCGCTTCATCGTGCAGGACAGGGCCGGCGTGCTGGCCGAACTGACGGCGGCGATGCGTGACGGCGGGGTGTCGATCGAAAGCATGATCCAGCGCGCCGACACGGGCGACGCGGGCGTGCTGGTGGCGATGACAACGCATGAAGGACCGGCGCGGGCGGTGGCGGCGGCGCTCGAGCGACTGGAGGGATCGACCAGCTTGATCGGGCGCCCGATGGTCATGCCGATCCTGGATTAGGCCAGGCCCGACTTGAACTATCCGGTGACCCCCGACGGCCGGTATTTCGTGGTGCGCGGGCGATTGTGGCGGATGAGCGATCCGCGGCTGGGCGATGATGCGCGGGCACAGCTGACGCGGGCGTTGATGGCGGCGCGGCGATCGGTCGGGGTGGCCTTGCGTGCTGGTGACGCGACGGCGCTGAAGGCGGCGCGGGGGCAGGTCGATGCCGCCAAGGTCGCGCTGGGCGAGCGTGGGCCGCCATGGTGGGACGATGGCGCGCCGGACGAGAACCGGCGGATGGCAAAGAATTCGAGCTATGCGGACTGGTGGGAAAGCGTCCCGGCACAGCCCTGAGGTCGATCCTCGCCTTAGCGAGGTCATCCGACGCGCCGCGTCGGTGGTGTAGCGTCGCCATCCCGGCCGCGCCAGACGCGTCGTTGACAGGGTGGACCCCATCCGCCAATGACGCCCGCCTTGCCGCGCCGCTTCGCAGCGCCGCAGTGATGGACAGGTGGCCGAGTGGTTAAAGGCGGCAGACTGTAAATCTGCTCTCTCCGGAGTACGCTGGTTCGAATCCAGCCCTGTCCACCACGCGCTTCGTCGCGTAAGCGAAGACCATGGCGAAACGCGGACGGAATCAGGGATCGGGGAACGCGCAACGGCCGCGCTTCTGGGGGCGGCACGCGGTCGAGGCGGCCCTGGCCAATCCCGAACGCGTGGTGCGCAAGCTGTGGGCGACGCGCGCGGCGTCCGAGCACCTCGATCTGCCCAAGGATTTGCCGCTGGTGCTGGCCGATGTCGCCGATCTGGGGCGGATGGTGCCCGCCGACGCGCCGCATCAGGGACTGGTGGCGGAGGTCGATCCGCTGGAAGACGTGTGGCTCTCGGACATCCTGGCGCACGGTGGCGGCGGGCCGATCGTGGTGCTGGACCAGGTGACCGATCCGCACAATGTCGGCGCGGTGCTGCGATCGGCGGCGGCTTTCGACGCGGCGGCGATCGTTACGCAGGACCGTCACGCCCCGCCCGAAGGCGGCGCGCTGGCCAAGGCGGCGTCAGGCGCGCTGGAGCTAGTGCCGTGGGCGCGGGTCGTGAACCTCAGCCGCGCGCTCGAGGAACTGGCCGAGGCCGGTTACTGGCGCGTCGGGCTGGCGGGCGAGACCGAGATGACGCTGGAGGCGGCGTTCACTCCGGGCAAGATCGCGCTGGTACTGGGCGCGGAGGGCGAGGGGTTGAGGCACAATGTCGCGCAGCATTGCGACGTGCTGGCGCGCCTGCCGATCAGCGAGCGGGTGGAAAGCCTGAACATTTCGAATGCCGCGGCGATTGCGCTCTACGCGACGGCGGCACGAACCAAATAGGCGATAAACGTATTGACAATGCGCGTTCTTTTGGTTACAGATCGTTTTCTTAAGTCAGAGGTGGCAGGAGGATGCGTGTGACGGCGTACCATCGACGTGAGCGACAAGACGTGTGGCGGCGCGTGGCGAAAGCATTGGCAGCGGTGGTGGCGCCGCTGCTGCTGACAAGTTGTTTCCTGACCCCCGGGTCGTTCGATTCATCGCTCGATCTGCGTCGGGGCGGGACGTTCGCCTTTGCTTATAAAGGCGAAATCGTCTTTGCGATTCCCGACGAGATGATGACCAGCAAGACCGCAAAATGGTCCGACGACATGGCCACCTGTGAGCTGGAAGCCGAAGATGCGGTCGGTGCCGTCGAGAGCAACACCACCGACACGCCGGTTTGTTCAGAAAAGCAGGTGGCCGAGCAGAAGGCGGCGTGGGAGGAAGAGCAAGTTGCCAAGCGGGCCAAGAATGCCGAGGAATCGAAGCAATTCGCGGCGATGTTCGGCTATGCCCCCGGCGACGATGCGGCGAACCAGCGGATGGCGGCGCAGCTGGCGAAATATGACGGGTTTCGCGCCGTCACCTATGTCGGCAACGGCGTCTTCAACGTCGATTATGCCAAGTCAGGACGGCTCGATCATGATCTGGTGTTCCCGATCATGATGCAGGGCAATGTCATGTTTCCCTTCGTCCTCGCACGGCCGCAGGCCGACGGGGCGGTTCGCGTTTCCGCGCCGGCATTCGTCGGCAACGGCGCATTGGGCGCGCTGGCGCGGATGAAGGATGCCGGGTTGGGCAACGAGCTGGGCAAATTACCGGCCAATCGCACCAAGGGCCGTTTTGTCATCACGACCGATGGGGACGTGCTGACGAACAACACCGAGGACGGGCCGGTTAAGAACGCTGGCGGCAAGGCGATGACGTGGAATGTGGACCAGCGGAGCGCGGTGGCGCCGGAGGCCTTGATCAAGTTGAGATAGGGGACGCCCTGCGGCCGAGCTCCGCGCTGCCACCTCTCCCGGTGGGGGAGGACCGGGGGTGCGTCAGTCTTCCTTGGCGATCGTGACTTTCAGGCCGTCAAGATCGTCGGAAAAGGGAATCTGGCACGACAGGCGGCTGGTTTCGTTACGGTCGTCCGACGAATCCAGCAGGTCGTTCTCGTCCTCGCCCATCGGCGCGATCTTGTCGGCGAAGGCGGGGTCGACATGAATGTGGCACGTCGCGCACGAGCAGCAGCCACCGCACAGAGCAAGCAATTCGTCGACGCCACCGTCGCGGATAATCTCCATCACCGACAGGCCGGACTGACCCTGAAGCTCGAGCGTTTCCCCTTCGCGCGTGGTGACATAAAGCGTCGGCATTATCTGGCGTTCCTGTTTCAAGTTTGGCAGCGCTATGGGATGCGCCGGGGAGTGACGCAATGGGATTGAGCGCGGAACGGCTGCGGGCCGATTTGGATGCCCTGGCGGCGCGGGAGCCGGCGTTCGCGCGCGCACTGGCGGAGGCCGGCTATCCCGAAGAACGGATCCGCGACCGTGGATATGAAACGCTGTTGCGGACGATCGTCGGGCAACAGATCAGCGTCCACGCCGCCGCCGCGGTGTGGAACCGACTGGCGGCGGCAGTAGGCGACATGACCGATCCCGAGGCGCTGATCGCTGTCGGCGCCGAGGGTTTGCGCGAAGCCGGATTTTCGCGGCAGAAGACGGGTTATGCGCTCAGCCTCGCGCAATTGATCGTCGATGGCGAACTCGACCTCGACGACCTGCCCGAGGATGACGAGGCGGCGATCGCCGAGCTGATCAAGGTCAAGGGTATCGGTCGCTGGTCGGCGGAAATCTATCTGTTGTTCGCAGAAGGGCGCGGCGATGTGTGGCCCGCCGGCGATCTTGCAGTGCAGGAGCAGATTGGACGCATATTGGGGCATGACGAACGGCCCAAGGAGCCGCTGGTGCGCGAATTGGCCGAGGCATGGCGGCCCTATCGCGGAGCGGCGGCGATCTTTGCGTGGCATCAATACAGCATTAAACCGATCTGACGGAACGGTGCGCGGCCCTAGCAGTTACAGCATTGGCGTCCGCAGGGGGCAGGGGATAGGATCATGATGACGACGAAACGCGATACGATTTATCGGGCGATTGCCCTGACGTTCCTCATGACCAGCACGCTCGCCGTGGCGCAAGAAGGCGGGGACGGCCGTGGCCCGATGCGCACGCGCGTCACGCTCGGCCCGCAACTCGTCCCGAGCTTTCCCGGTTCGGACGGTGTCGACGTCGCGCCGCTGGTCGGCGTGTCGCGCGCGAGCGGCAACAAGGACTTTGCCTTTTCCGCGCCCGATGACAGTTTCGGGTTCGCGATCATCAACACCGACACCTGGCAGGTAGGACCCGCAATCGGTTTCGAGGGCAGGCGGTCGCGCGGCGATACCAACAACCTGCTGCCCGAGGTCAAGTTTACGCCCGAAGTCGGCGGCTTTACCCAGTTCGCGCTGACGCCAGCATTCCGGCTGCGCGCCGAGGTTCGGGCCGGCATTGGCGGGCACAAGGGCTTGGTCGGCACCGGTCGGCGCGGATTACGTCGCGCGCGATCATGACCGCTGGCTGGTGTCGGTGGGTCCGCGCGTGACGTTCGCCAACGGCCGTTATCAGCGCGCCTATTTCGGCGTCGGCACCGGGGTTCCAGGCCTGGCCGCTTATCGCCCGGACGGCGGCCTACAGGCCGTCGGTGCCGCGGGGACATTGCGTCGTGAATTGAGCCGGCGCGTCGGTGTCTATGCCTATGCCAAATACGACCGGCTGGTCAGCGATGCCGGCAGGTCGCCGGTTTCGCGCGTGATTGGCTCGCGCGACCAGTTTTCGGGCGGCGTGGCGCTGTCCTACACCTTTGGTGGGACCAGCAATTAAGCCGCGGCGCGCGCGCTTTCGGGATTGGTGAACTTCATCGTCCCGTCGTCGAGCTTGCCGTAGCGCAGCGTCAGCGTGTCCTTGGCGTAATTCTGGTGCAGCTTCCACGGCGCCTTGCTGCCTTGCTTGGGCAGTTGATCGACGGCGCGCTGAACGTAGCCGGACGAGAAATCGAGAAACGGCTGGGGCTCGATATCGTCGTTCAGCACGGGGGTCGCGACGGTCGTGCCGCTAGCCTTCATGTGGTTGAGCAGGCGGCAGACGAACTCGCTGGTCAGGTCGGCCTTCAGCGTCCAACTGGCGTTGGTATAGCCGAACACGAAGGTCAGGTTGGGCACGCCGCCCAGCATCATGCCCTTGTAGATGATCTGCTTGCCGAGCTCGATCGGCTGGCCGTTCAGCGACAGGCGCGCATCGCCCATTACGTTCAGCTTCAGACCCGTCGCGGTGACGACGATGTCCGCAGGGAGCGTTTCGCCCGACGACAGCCGGATGCCCTCGGGCACGAAGGTGTCGATCGTATCGGTGACCACCGCGGCCTTGCCGCTTTTAAGCGTTTCGAACAGGTCCGCGTCGGGGATCAGGCACAGCCGCTGTTCCCATGGATTGTAGCGCGGGGTGAAATGCTTCGCGACATCATAGTCCGGGCCGAGCGCATCGCGCACCATGCCGACCAGCCGATCCTTGATCTTGGCGGGTTTGCGCTGAGTCAGATTGTAGAAGAACAGCTGCCAGCCGACATTGCGCCACCGGGTCATCGCATAGGCGGCCTTGGGCCCGAACAGCTTGCGCATCCGGTTGGCCAGCTTGTCCTCGCCCGGACGCGAGACGACGTAGGTCGGCGAACGTTGCAACATGGTAACCTTTGCCGCGCGCTTGGCCATTTCCGGCACCAGCGTCATCGCCGTGGCACCCGAACCGATCACGACGATGTTCTTGCCCGCGTAATCCAGGTCCTCGGGCCAGAATTGCGGGTGGACGAACCTGCCGGCGAACGCATCTTCCCCGCCCCATGTCGGGAGATGGCCCTCGTCATAGCTGTAATAACCCGAACACAGCAGCAGGAAGCTACAGGTCGCGGTCACCGTTTCGCCGTCGCGCCGTGCGGTCACCGTCCACAGCGCCGTAGCGCTATCCCAATCGGCTGAAATGACGCGCGTATCGAAGGCGATATGCTGGTCGATTCCTTCTTCCGTCGCGGTTTCGCGCACGTAGCGCAGGATCGACGGTCCATCGGCGATCGCTCGCGCCTCGGTCCAGGGTTTGAAGCGATAGCCCAACGTATGCATGTCGCTGTCGGAGCGGATGCCGGGATAGCGGAACAGGTCCCACGTCCCGCCAATGCTGCCGCGTGCTTCCCAGATCGCATAGCTGCGGCCGGGCACGCGGTGCTTGATGTGCCACGCGGCACCGATACCCGACAGGCCCGCGCCCACGATCAGGACGTCGACATGCTCCATTGAAATACCCTCTCTTATGACGAGGGTATTCGCGCTGCTTTACGTGAGCGTCAAGGTTGCAATCAGAAACCGTCTCTTGGACCACCGGGGCGCTGATACGCCATCGCTTCGGCCTGGGCATAGGCGATCTGCTGATTCCAGAGCCGGTCGGTGACGCAGGTCTTCTGTTCGATGATGATCGACGCGCCGCGAAGCTGGCGATGGCAGTTGATTGCCGTTCCGGGCCGGCCCGGCTGCGTATCGAAAGCAGGCGTCGAGCCCATAGCGAACTGCACGGGCAGCCGCCATTCGACATCGGCGTCGCGGGTGCCGGCAACGCGCCAGCCATTGGCGTCCTGCAACGGTTTGGCCGTGGCCCCGCGCAAAATCATGTCGCAAGTCGCTTCGTCGAGACGGCGGTAGCCGCTGCTCTCGATCACCTGGCAGCCGTCGACCTGTCCCTTGCGGTTGGTGCGGATGCGGAAGACGACGTTGCCCTGTTCGCCGCGCAGTGCGGACTCGGCGGGATATGATTTGTCGACGACAAACCGGTTGCGCTGGATGATCGGCGATGTCGCCGCAGCGAGAGCAATGACCGTAGCCAGCATGGCGGACCTCCCTGTTCGGGGCGGTCCGCCGTGTCGGTTCAGGCCGCCTTTGGCGCGCTGTCCCGCACGCCTTGTTCGACATGCTCTTCAAACTGCGCGAAATTGTCAATGAACTGGCCGACCAGCGTGCGCGCCGTTTCATCGTACGCGTCCTTGTCGGCCCACGCCGCGCGCGGGTTCAGCATGTTGCTGTCGACGCCCGCGACCGCGACCGGGACCATGAAGCCGAAGTTCGGATCGCGCTGGAACTCGGCGTCATTGAGGCTGCCGTCGAGGGCTGCGTTAAGCAGCGCGCGCGTGGCCTTGATCGGCATGCGCTTGATCCCCGGCATCGTCGCCTTGCCGCCGGTCCACCCCGTGTTGACCAGCCAGCAATCGACCCCGCCCTTGGCGATCCGCTCCTTGAGCAGATTGCCGTAGACCGACGGATGGCGCGGCATGAACGGCGCACCGAAGCAGGTCGAGAAAGTGGCCTCCGGCTCGGTCACGCCAATCTCGGTGCCCGCGACGCGCGCGGTGTAGCCCGAAAGGAAATGGTACATCGCCTGATCGGGAGTCAGCTTCGCGATCGGGGGCAGCACGCCATAAGCATCGGCGGTCAGGAAGATGATGTTCTTCGGAACCGGCCCGAGATTCTTTTCCGACGTGTTGGGAATGAAGTCGATCGGATACGAGCCGCGGCTGTTCTCCGCCAGCGCGGCGTCGTCGAGGTCGAGCTCGCGCGTTTCCGGGTCCATCACGACGTTTTCGAGGACGGTGCCGAACCGCTTGGTCACCGCGAAGATTTCCGGCTCGGCTTCGGCCGACAGGCGGATCATCTTGGCATAGCAGCCGCCTTCGAAATTGAAGACCGCGGTGTCCGACCAGCCGTGTTCGTCATCACCGATCAGCGTGCGGCTGGCGTCGGCCGACAGCGTCGTCTTGCCGGTGCCCGACAGGCCGAAGAACACCGCGGTGTCGCCGTTCGGGCCGATATTGGCCGAACAATGCATCGGCATCGTGCCTTCGACCGGCAACTTGTAGTTGAGGATGCCGAATACCGACTTCTTCATTTCGCCGGCGTAGCGCGTGCCGCCGATCAGGATCAGCTTCTCGGTGAAATTGACCGCGATGATCGTTTCCGATCGCGAACCGTGACGCTCCGGATCGGCGCGGAAGCTCGGCAGGTCGATGATCGTGAATTCGGGCGTGAAAGCAGCCAGCGCTTCCGCTTCGGGCCGTACCAGCAGGGTGCGGATGAACATCGAATGCCAAGCGAATTCGGTGACGACGCGCACGTTGACGCGGTGCTCGGGCTGCGACCCGCCGTACAGGTCCTGAACAAACAGCGTGTCCTTTTCACCCAACGCCTTGAAGAAGTCGGTTTTCAGCGCGGCAAAATGTTCGGGGGTCATCGCGACGTTGGTCTTGCCCCACCACACGGTGTTCTCGGTCTCGGCGTCGCGGACGATGAACTTGTCCTTGGCGCTGCGGCCGGTGTGCTTGCCGGTTTCGACGACCAGCGGACCGTCCTTGGCCAGGCGGCCTTCGCCGCGCGCAATGGCATGTTCGACCAGCTGCGCCGGGATCAGGTTCCAGTGCGTTTGTGCCGATGTGGTCACGCCCTGATCGGCAAGCGTGAAGGCAGGCGTGCGGTCGGTCACTTTGGCATACTCCCTACGGGCCGCCGCGCGTTCGGCGTGAACCGAACCGGGCAACTCTCGATTTGCAGAACTGCAACGATGCGCTGGCGCATAATCGGGGTGCTGAGTCGCGTCAAACGCAGGGGAATGTTGCCAGTGTCAAAGCCGGGCATTACCGCAAGCCCGTGAGCGCGACGATCGCCTTGGTCGATGATGACCGCAATATCCTGACTTCGGTGGCGATGACGCTGAATGCCGAGGGCTTCGGCACACGCGTCTATGCCGATGGCGAGGCGGCGCTGAAGGCGCTGAGCGAAAATCCCGCCGACCTCGTCGTGTCGGACATCAAGATGCCCCGGATGAACGGCCTCGAATTGCTCAAACGGCTGCGCGCGATGGGCGACGTGCCAGTGATCATGCTGACATCGAAGGACGAGGAAGCGGACGAGGCACTCGGCCTCGAACTCGGCGCCGACGATTATATCACCAAGCCGTTTTCGCCCGCTCTCCTGGTTGCCCGGATTCGCGCGATCCTGCGCCGTGCGGCGCCGGTCGCGACACAGGCCGAGGCCGAGCCGGAAAGCGAGGTGGTGCGCGGCGACTTGATGCTCGACGCCGACCGGCACCGCGTCGTGTGGCGCGGGGGCGAGGTCAAGCTGACAGTGACCGAGTTCCTGATCCTGGAAGCGCTGGCGCAGCGGCCGGGCGTCGTGAAGACGCGCAACCAGTTGCTCGACGCCGCTTATGGCGACGATGGCTTCGTCGACGACCGCACGATCGACAGCCACATCAAGCGTATCCGACGCAAATTTCGCCAGACCGATGGCGATTTCGACGGCATCAAGACTTTATATGGGGCCGGTTATCGCTTCGCAGCCGACTGAGCCGGGCGAACGCCCGCTGCGCTTTCGCTGGTCTCTCAGCGTGCGCATCCTGCTGCTCAACCTCGTCGCTCTGGGGCTGACCGGCGGGGCGATCCTGTACCTCGACAGCTTTCGCGAGCGCCTGTTAAGTGAACGGCAGGAGCAGCAGCAACGCCTGGCGCGCACTACCGCGATCGCCTTTGCCGCCGCGACGCGGGCGGACTGGCCGGCGATCAGTGCGGCCGGTCGGTCGATGGAACAGCGCCGCGTTCTGGTCTTCGATGCAGGCGGCAAGCCGGTTTTCGATTCGGTCGATGCGGGGCAGGAATTCCGCATCGTAGATCCGGATCGAGAGCCGTGGCGGCGCAAGGTCGCGCGTTTCATGGACCGCGCCTTCGACACTCTGGTCAACGCCACACCCCTGGCAGGATACGCGCCGGAACGTACCCCCGATGCGCGGTACTGGGCCGGGCTGGGATTGTTGCGAGAGCCTGCTAGCGCGACTCTGTACGCGCCGGACCGCACGCCCTTGATCGCGGCGGGCGCGCCTGTTGGGGTGGCGCTGCATCTGGTCACTATCGAGAATGCGCGCGATGCGACGCGACTGGTGCGCGCCGAACGCACCAGGCTGGCCGAGATTGTCACCATGGCCCTGCTGTTGTCGGCACTGGTCTCGCTTTATCTCGGCCGGACCATCGTCAAGCCGCTGCGACGCCTGACCCGCGCCGCGGTGCGCGTGCATCAGGGGCGGGGGCGCGAGGTTATCGTCCCCCGTCTGGAGGGTCGCCGCGACGAGATTGGCCTGTTGGCACGCGCGGTGTCCGACATGACCGCCGAATTGCGTGGCCGG
Source organism: uncultured Alphaproteobacteria bacterium (assembly GCA_963740775.1). Lineage (GTDB taxonomy): Bacteria > Pseudomonadota > Alphaproteobacteria > Sphingomonadales > Sphingomonadaceae > Sphingomonas_O. The sequence continues at coordinate 55,168 of CAVUFE010000007.1, forward strand.
ATCGACGCGATGGATAATTTCGCCGCCGATGTCAGCCACGAGATTCGCAACCCGCTGGCTTCGCTGCGTTCGGCGATTGAAACCTTCGCGCGTGTCGGTCCCGAACAGCAGGAGAGCCTGCTGGCGATCCTGCGTGACGATGTGCAGCGGCTCGATCGCCTGATCGGCGACGTCGCCGAGATGTCGCGCCTCGATGCACAATTGACGCGCACCCGCTTCGACCGCGTCGATATTGGCTCTTTGCTCGAAGACATGGTTCGCGAACGCGAGCGCCGCGGCGGGGACGCGGGAGTCAGCATCGCCTTCGCCCGACCGTATCGCGCGCTGGCGACGGTTGCCGGCGACGCGGGACGGCTCGTGCGGGCAATCACGAACCTCCTCGACAATGCCGTGTCGTTTAGCCCGCCGGGTGGTTGCGTCCGGATCGGCGCCACGCGGGTCGGCGACGAGGTGCTGGTCAGCGTGGAGGACGAGGGACCGGGCGTCGACCCGGCGCAGCGCGCAACGATCTTCGAGCGCTTCGCCACCGATCGTCCGTCCGAATTCGGCGACGCGCGCCATTCGGGGCTCGGACTCGCCATCGCCCGCACCATCGTCGACCGCCATAATGGCCGGATCGAGGTCGATGCGCCGGAATCGGGCGTCGGCGCACGCTTCGTTATTCACCTTCCGGCGCTATAGTCGCCGCGATGCGTGCCTTGTCATCCGAAACGCTCCATGCCTCCTGCGTCGCCATCGGTGGGCGCGCGGTGCTGATCGAAGGGCGATCGGGCAGTGGCAAATCCGACCTGTCGCTGCGCCTGATCGATCGTGGCGCCTTGCTGGTCAGCGACGATCAGGTGATTGTCCGCCGCGAGGGGGCGCGCGCTCTGGCCGCTCCGCCCGAAACCATTGCCGGCAAGCTGGAGGTGCGCGGCCTCGGCATCATCACCTTGCCGGTTGAACGTGACGTACCCGTGGCGCTCATCGTCACCCTTGTCGATGCCTCGATCGAACGCATGCCGCTGGACGCGACCCGCGTGGTTGCCGGGATCGAATTGCCACATATCACCCTGCGCCCCTTCGAAGCGTCCGCCGCCGCCAAGGTCGCGGTCGCGCTCGACCATCTGGCGCGCTGATGGCGCAGGCCGACCCCGCGCGGATCCTCCTCGTCACCGGCATGTCGGGGGCGGGCAAGACGACCGCGCTCAAGACGCTCGAGGATCTGGGGTGGGAAGTCGTCGACAATCTGCCACTGCGGCTGCTGGATCGCCTGCTGGCCACCCGCGCGCCGGAGGGGGCGGAAGCGGGGCGGCCTTTGGCGCTGGGTATCGATACGCGCACGCGCGGCTTCGATGCCGCCGCCATCGTCAAACGCATTCAGGCGATGCGCGGCGAGGGGGCGGATATCTCCATGCTATTCCTCGATTGCGGGCGCGTGGAACTCGAGCGCCGTTTTTCGGAGACGCGGCGGCGCCACCCGCTGGCGCTCGACCGGCCGGCGGCGGACGGCATCGAGCGCGAGCGCGAGTTGCTCGCGCCGCTGCGTGATTGGGCGGAAACGGTGATCGATACGCGCGCATCAACCGCCAACGATCTGCGTCTCGAGATCCGGCACCGCTTTCCTACCGAGGGCAGCGCCGCCCCGACCCTGCAGGTGATGTCGTTCGGTTTCGCGCAGGGCCTGCCTCGCAATGCCGATCTGGTGTTCGACATGCGGTTCCTGCGCAATCCGCACTGGGTCGATGCGCTGCGTCCCCAATCGGGACTCGATCAGCCGGTCGCCGATTATATTTCCGGCGACCCGGCCTATGCGGAGGCGATCCCCCAAATCGAAAAGCTGCTGACGACACTGCTGCCGCGCTATGCCGCCGAGGGGAAAAGCTATGTCAGCGTCGCCATTGGCTGCACCGGTGGACGACATCGAAGCGTCCATATCGCCGAGCGCGTCGCTGCCCGGTTGCGCGAAGCCGGGTTTTCGCCGACAATCGCGCATCGCGACCTGGCAACCCGACCCGACGACAGTGCGGAGGGGGAGCGGGCCGGGTCCAGCGGAGAAGTGACGCATTCATGATTGGTTTGGTGCTGGTGACGCACGGCGCGCTTGCGACGGAGTTCGTGACCGCGATGGAGCATGTGGTGGGCAAGCAGCGCGCGATCGCCGCAATCTGCATCGGCCCCGATGACGATATGGACGCGCGGCGCGAGGATATCGCCCGCGCGATTGCCGAGGTCGAGGGCGGCCGCGGTGTCATCGTGCTGACCGACCTGTTCGGCGGTACTCCCTCGAACATGGCGATTTCGTTGATGGACCCGGGCAAGGTCGAGGTTATCGCCGGCATCAACCTGCCGATGCTCATCCGGCTGGAAGGCGCGAGGCGGACCATGGGCGTGCGCGATGCCGTCGCGGCCGCACGCGAAGCGGGGCGCAAATATATTTCGGTCGCGTCCGAAGTCCTTGGCGAGAAAGCGGCGTGATCGAACGCACCGTCGCGATCACCAACAAGCGCGGGCTCCACGCGCGGGCCAGCGCGAAGTTCGTGACGATGGCGAGCGAACTGCCGTGCGAAGTACGCGTGTGCAAGGATGGCGAAAGCGTGGTCGGCACGTCGATCATGGGACTGATGATGCTCGGCGCGGCGATGGGCGACAGTGTGACGATCAGCGCTGACGGCGATGGCGCCGAAGAGGCGGTGAGCAAGCTCGCTCGACTGGTGGAAGACAAGTTCGGGGAAGACTGATGCCCCGTGATATAACCGGCTTTTCCAATCCGCTCGTCAAGGAAACGCGTGCGCTGCGCGACAAGAAGGCGCGGCGGGAGACGGGGCTATTCCTGGCGGAAGGGCTACGCATCCTGACCGAGGGGCTGGAGGCGGGTTTTGCGCCGCTGCAACTTTGGCGGACCGAGCAGAGCGCCGATCACCCGTTGGTGCGCCAGCTCGAGCGTGCGGCGCGGGAAACGCTGGTCACTTCTCCGGACATTCTGGGAAAACTGAGCGGCAAGGACAATCCGGGGCAGGTGCTGGGCGTCTATGCCGAATTCGCGACGCCGCTGGCGCAGATCGATCGAACGGCGGCGAACATCTGGTTGGTCGCCCAGGCGATGCGCGATCCGGGTAATCTGGGCACGATGCTGCGCACCGGTGACGCGGTGGGCGCGGGTGGGCTGATCCTGATCGACGATTGTGCCGACCCTTTCTCGGTCGAGGCGGTCCGCGCCAGCATGGGAGCGATTTTTACGCAGAAGGTGGCGCGCGCGGGCTGGGCCGACTTCATCACGTGGCTGCGGCAGGGGGATGGGCAATTGGTTGGCACCAGCCTCAACACCGATCTGGATTATCAGCAGCCGCGTTACACCGCGCCAACATTCGTCCTGACCGGCAATGAGAGCCAAGGGCTGCCCGCATCGTATGAGGTAGACTGTGACCTGTTGGTCAAAATGCCGATGCGGGGGAAAGCGGACAGCCTCAACGCGGCGGTGGCGACGGCGGTAATGGCCTATGAAGTGCTCAATCAGCAGCGCGGTGTGTTAGTCGCCTAGACCTGTTGCTTGCGTAACGGCGGTGCTATCTTGGCGGCATGACCGAATCATCACAATCCACTGGGCCTCGACGGTTTCGAGTTCGTCGAATTCACCGCGACCGAAAAGGGTGTACTCGAGCCTGTTTTCGAAGCCATGGGCTTCACATGCGTCGCGCGGCATCGCTCCAAGGACGTGAACTTGTGGCGGCAGGGCGAGATCAACCTGATCGCCAATTACGAGCCGCGCAGCCCCGCCGCTTTCTTCGCAGCGGAACACGGGGCCTCGGCCTGCGGCATGGGGTTTCGCGTCAAGGACGCCGCGGCTGCTTACGAGGAAGCGCTCGCGCGCGGTGCCGAGCCGGTCGAGAGCAAGACGGGCGTGATGGAGTTGCGCATCCCGGCGATCAAGGGGATTGGCGGCGCGTTCATTTACCTGATCGACCGCTACGAGACGCTGGATCAGCCTGGCACATTGTCGATCTACGACATCGATTTCGAGTATCTGCCCGGCGTCGAGCGTCATCCGGCAGGTGCGGGCTTCACCAAAATCGATCACCTGACCCACAATGTCTATCGCGGTCGCATGGCGCATTGGGCCAATTGGTACGAGCGCATCTTCAATTTCCGCGAAATCCGCTATTTCGACATCAAGGGCGAATATACGGGCCTGACGTCGAAGGCGATGACCGCGCCCGACGGCAAGATCCGCATTCCGCTGAACGAAGAGGGCAAGGCCGGCGGCGGCCAGATCGACGAGTATCTGCAGGCCTATAACGGCGAGGGCATCCAGCACATCGCGCTGATCTGCGACGATCTCGTCGCGGCGTGGGATAATCTGCAGAAACTCGGCGTGCCGTTCATGACGGCACCGCCGGAAACTTATTACAAGATGCTGGCCGAACGACTGCCCGGTCATGGTCAGCCAGTGGATGAACTGCAGAAGCGCGGCATCCTGCTCGACGGCACCACCGAGGGTGGAGAGCCCCGCCTGCTGCTGCAGATCTTTGCCCAGCCACATATTGGTCCAGTGTTCTTTGAATTCATCCAGCGCCGGGGCGACGAAGGCTTTGGCGAGGGTAACTTCAAGGCCTTGTTCGAATTGATCGAGCGCGATCAGGTCGAACGCGGCGTCCTTGCACCGACCACCTGATGCTCACCGGCTTCGGCAATCACTTCTCGACCGAAGCGGTCGCGGGCGCTCTGCCAGTCGGGCAGAACAGCCCGCAAAAGGTGCCGTTTGGACTTTATGCCGAGCAATTGTCGGGCACGGCGTTTACTGCGCCGCGTAGCGAGAATCGGCGATCGTGGCTCTATCGCCTGCGCCCGACAGCGCAGCACGGTGCGTTTCAGCCCTATGCCGGTGCGACGCGACTGAGTGTTGAGGGCGGCATCATCTCGCCCAACCGGATGCGCTGGGACCCGATTGCCAGCGATGAACCGGCGGACTTCATCGATGGCCTGATGACCTACGCCTTTAACGGTGCGGATGATGTGCAGGCGGGGGTCGCGGTGCATGCCTTTGCCGCCAACAAGGACATGGACGGTCGCATCTTCATGAATGCGGACGGCGAACTGCTGATCGTCCCGCAGCAGGGACGGCTGGCCATTGCGACCGAGTTCGGCCTGATCGAGGCCGAGCCGCAGCAGATCGTCTTGATCCCGCGCGGTGTGCGCTTCCGCGTCGATCTTCTCAATGGTGCCGCGCGCGGATATGTCGGCGAAAATTACGGTGCGCCTTTCCGCCTGCCCGATCTCGGGCCGATCGGCGCGAACGGCCTCGCCAACCCGCGCGACTTCGAAACGCCCGAGGCGTGGTACGAGGATCGCGACGAGCCGACGGAGATCGTTCAGAAATTCGGGGGAAAGTTATGGAAGACGATGCTCGACCATTCGCCGCTCGACGTCGTTGCCTGGCACGGCAATCTCGCGCCGTGCCGCTATGACCTGCGCCGCTTCAACGCGATCAACACGGTCAGCTACGACCACCCCGATCCTTCGATCTTTACGGTGTTGACCAGCCCCAGCGATACGCCTGGCACCGCCAATTGTGACTTCGTTATCTTTCCGCCGCGCTGGATGGTTGCCGAGCACACATTCCGCCCGCCATGGTTCCACCGCAACGTCATGAGCGAATTCATGGGGCTGATCACCGGCGCCTACGATGCCAAGCAAGGCGGCTTCGCGCCCGGTGGGGCAAGCCTGCATAATTGCATGAACGGGCACGGTCCGGACAAGGCCAGCTACGACGGAGCGGTCGCCGCGGAACTCGCGCCGCACAAGATCGACAACACGATGGCGTTCATGTTCGAGGCGCGCTGGCCTTACCGCGTGAGCCAGTGGGCCAGTGAGGCCCCGGAAATGCAGCTCGATTACGACGATGCCTGGACGGGCTTCGCCAAGGCGACTGTGCGGAACACCTGATCGGATGCCGGACTAGCCCCGCCGCAGCACTTTACGCCGCCACTTGGCTTATCACCGTAACCTCCGCCAGCTCCTGGTTCAGCCGGCGGTACGCGGCGAGCGCCTGGCCGACGACCTGGTCCATGTTGTAATATTTATAGGTCGCGAGCCTTCCGACAAACGTGACCGACTGTTCGGCGTCGGCCAGTGCCTGATACCTTTTATACAGCGCCGCATTTTCCTCGCGCGGAATGGGGTAATAGGGATCGCCGTCAGACGTCGGATATTCCCGCGTGATGCTTGTCTTGGGATGCGACTGGCCGGTAAGGTGCTTGTACTCGGTGATCCGGGTGAAGGGCACGTCCTCGCTGGGGTAATTGACCGTCGCCACATCCTGATAGTGTTCGGTGTCGACGGTTTGATGCTCGAAGCGTAGCGAGCGATAGGGCAACTTGCCGAAGCGGTGCTCGTAAAACTCGTCGATCGGTCCGGTATAGACCATCCGATCGTACGTGACCTGGCTCCCCAGCATTCGGAAATCCGTGTCGAGCATCACCGTGATATTCGGATGCGCGAGGATGCGTTTGAACATTTCCGTATAGCCCGCCGCCGGCATCGCCTGGAACTTATCGGTGAAGTAGCGATCGTCGGTATTCGTCCGGGTCGGCACTCGCGCGGTCACGGACTTGTCGAGCTGGGACGGATCGAGACCCCATTGCTTGCGCGTATAGCCGCGAAAGAACTTACAATAGAGCTCGTGCCCGACTGCGCCGATGACGACGTCCTCCGACGTTTCGACGTTCGCGATGGGGGTGGCCCGCGCGGCCAGGAACGCGGCGGCACCCTCGTCGGTGTCCAGCCCGGCGTCGTACAACGTGTTCAGCGTCGTGCGATTGATCGGGATCGGGACCAATCTGCCGTCGACTTGGCCGAGCACGCGGTGCTCGTACGGGCGCCAGTCGGTGAACCGCGACAGGTAAGAGAAAATCTCCTCGCTGTTGGTATGGAAGATGTGCGGGCCGTATCGGTGGATCATCACTCCGGCGTCATCAAGGCAATCAAAGGCATTGCCGGCGATGTGGGGGCGCCGGTCGACGACCAGCACCTTCAGCCCGGCATCCGCGGCCAGCCGCTCTGCCATGACCGACCCGGCAAAGCCCGCGCCGACCACCAGCACGTCGTAATGCTTGGCCCCGCTGCGCGACACCGCGCCCTTTTCCTCGATCACGCGGTCGATGATGCCGAGCATCTCGCCAGCAGTCGCATCCCACGACATCGTCGCCAATAACTGGTCGGCCTCGTCGCGCCAGATCCCCTGGAGGTCGAGCGCGAGCATTTGCTCTGCTGCGGCCACGAAGGAAGCGGCGTTCTCGGCAATGCGGACGCCTGCGAGCGCACCGTAATGACGGACGACATCGACGATCGGAGTGGATATGACGGGGCGTCCCGCAGCAAGATATTCTGGGGTCTTGGTCGGACTGATGAAACGGGTCGCGGCGTTGATCGCAAACGGCATTATCGCCACGTCCCAGCCGGCAAGGATGGCGGGTAGTTCGCTGTAATCGGCCTGTCCCGGCCACCGGATGTTCGGCTCAATGGGCAACGTCGCCGGATCGATCTTGACCACCGGGCCGACCATGTCGATCGTCCAGCCGGGCCGCGCACGCGCGACTTCTGCCAGCAGGTCCAGGTCCATGCGTTCGTCGATCACGCCGTAAAATCCCAGCGTCGGGCGGTCGCGCTCACGGACGATCTCGCGCGCCTGGGCAAAGTGCGCGACCTCGACGCTCGAGGGGAAGGGATGGATTTCGTCATGCCGTCCGCGCTTCGCCTCATACAGGCTGTGTCCCCCGGTGAAGACGACGTCTGCGGCGGCAAGCAGCGCCTCTTCGCGGGGCAGCAACTCAGGCGGCGCGAATGCAAAATTGGCCAATTCGTCCATGCAGTCATAGACGGTCATGATCGCGCGCAGGTGCGACGAAAATCCCCACATCATCGGCGTGTAATACCAGCGCACGATGGGCAGTTGGTTCTGCGCCACGAACTGATCGAGCAGCCGGCGCAGTGCCGGCTCGGCATCGGCCCCATCGGCCAAATGAGGCACAGCCACGCGAACCCCGTCGACTTCGGTGACATCGAGCCAGGGCTCGGCCGCGTCGAAAACCGGTTCTTCCCAAATCGCTACATCGAACCGCCCGGCCATCCGCAGCATCAGATGCTGAGGCCGCTGTTTAACGAAATTCCACCGAAGATGCGAAAAGCACAGCAACATCTGCTGCCGCGCCACGGGCAAGGACATCGATTCGGTTTCCGGAAAAAACATGCGGGGTATGCTCCCTGGTGAGCCCCCGCTCGCCAACGTAGCTAGCAGGATCATCCCGGCGTTCCATTGATGCAGGTTGTACGGGGCGACAAAAAATGCGCCCAATGACGAAGCCCGTCGATCAGCACGGAGGAGGTTCGACGATCAGCATGGCAATCGAAATCTGGGGTGGACACGAATGTACCGTGAACCGCGTCGGTGATGTCTACCGCGATCAGAACCGCCTGACCGGTCATCATGATCGGATCGACGATCTCGATAGGTTCGCAGCGCTCGGCCTGCGCCGCTTGCGCTACCCGATTCTGTGGGAACGCACGGTCGCGAACATGCCGGGCGATTATGACTGGACATGGATCGACGAGCGCATGGCTCGCCTCCGCGCGCTGGACGTCGATCCTATCGTCGGCTTGCTTCACCATGGTTCCGGTCCGTCGTTCACCGAACTCCTTGCGGACGACTTTCCTGCGTTGTTCGCCGACTATGCCGCCGCGGTAGCCGCACGATATCCGTGGGTAACGCACTGGACCCCAGTCAACGAGCCGCTGACGACCGCGCGGTTCAGCGCACTCTACGGCTTATGGTACCCGCATGCACGCGACGAGCGGTCATTCTGGCGCGCGTTGCTCAATCAGATCGATGCCACCCGGCTGGCGATGCAGGCAATACGCCACGTCAATCCCGCGGCGAAGCTCATCCAGACCGATGATCTCGGCCGGACTTATGCGACGCCAAGCGCACAGGGCGTCGCCGACTATTACAACGATCGTCGATGGATGGGTTGGGACCTGCTGTGCGGTCGCGTCACTCCCGGCCACCGCCTGTGGGACGAGCTCTGCGCTCTGGGTTTCGAAGCCCGCCTGAGCGCCATCGCGGCGGCACCATGCCCGCCCGACGTCATCGGCATCAATCATTACATTACCAGCGACCGCTACCTCGACGACAGCCCGGCTACCGAGCCGCTGCCCGATGTCGGTTTCCACGACCGCGTCGCGGCGCGTAGCCTGATCGAGGCGGTCGACGGACTGGAGGTCGCGATCGAGGAATGCTGGGCGCGCTACGGCCTCCCCATCGCTGTGACCGAATGCCATCTGTCATGTACGCGCGAAGATCAGTTGCGTTGGCTGTCGCGCGCTGTCGAAACCTGCGAACGGCTGGCCGGTGGGGGCGTCGACGTAACCGCGTTGACCGTCTGGGCACTGCTCGGCGCCGTTGGGTGGGACGAACTGCTCACGGGTTCTGACGGTCGGTACGAAGCCGGCGCGTTCGACGTCGGCGGCCGAGAGCCACGCCGAACGGCGCTGGGAAATCTGATCGAAAGTCTTGCCGCAGGGACGGCGCATCGGCGAGATTCCATCACTTCAGGTTGGGGTTGGTGGCAACGCGACGTGCGGCGCGGCATGCTGCCAGCGTGCGACCCGTCTCCGTCCGTTCGACCCATCCTGATCACCGGCGCGACCGGGACATTGGGACGTGCGTTTGCGGGCGCATGTGCATGGCGCGGGCTTGATCACGTGCTGACCGACCGCCGCGCACTGGCAATCGACGAAGCTGCAAGCGTTGCGGCCGCGTTCGCGAAACATGACCCCTGGCTGGTCATCAACGCCGCGGGCTGGGTTCGCGTCGATGACGCGGAGGCACAAGAGAGCGAATGTTTTCGCAGCAACACGACAGGGCCCTTGGTCGTTGCGGAGGAGGCGGCACGGCGGGGCGTCCCCAGCGTCCATTTTTCGAGCGACCTGGTCTTTGGCGGCGAGCGGGATTCGCCCTGGTCCGAGCGCGACACGCCGTGTCCGCTCAATGCTTATGGTCGCGCGAAAGCCGCCATGGAACAGCAATTGCTCGCCCACTATCCGGATGCCCTGATCGTCCGCACGGCGGCGTTCTTCTCACCGTATGACGAACATAATTTCGCGCGGGCGGTCGAAAGAACCCTTGGTGCCGGCGAAACGTTCCGCGCCGCAGCCGCAGAGGTGATCAGCCCGACCTATGTGCCCGATCTCGTCAACGCGACCCTTGACCTGGCGATCGACGGCGAACCCGGCATCTGGCACCTGACCAACGGCCATCCTGTCAGCTGGGAAGCCTTTGCCCGGATGATCGCACGCGCCATGTCGCTGCCCGAACATCTGGTCGAGGCAGACTTCTCGACCGACCGCCCGGCGCGGCGCCCCGAATATGCAGTGCTCGGATCTTCCAAGAGCCGGGTCATGCCCTCCCTCGCCAACGCCGTCGCACGCTACGCGGTGGAACGTCGACAGGCGGCGGTACTATAGCGCTTCGGCAGCAGATTGCTCGTGAACCAACAATGCCGAACTGCGCCGCAACCAGATGCGTGGCGGGCGCTCTATGCTGGAACTTCGCCGCTGGCTCCCCGAGTTGGATTCGAACCAACGACCAAGTGATTAACAGTCACCTACTCTACCGCTGAGCTATCGGGGAACAGCGCGAAGGCGCGGCCTATATCAGTCCCGCGCCGCGTTTCAAGTCAGACCGCGAATTGCTCCATGGCGATGCGATCGTCCAGGGCATGCTCGGGATCGAACAGCAGCTTGAGCGCTGTGATCTTGTCGATGACGACGTCCACGCGCGTCACATCGCGCACTTCGCGCTGGTCGGCGACGGCCGATACCGGGCGCTTGCTGGGTTCGAGCACGCGAAAACTGATCCGCGCGCTGTCGGGCAGTACCGCGCCGCGCCAGCGACGGGGGCGAAACGGGCTGATCGGCGTCAATGCCAGCATGGCGGAGCCCAGCGGCAGGATCGGACCCTGCGCCGAAAAATTATAGGCGGTCGAACCTGCCGGGGTGGCCACAAGCACCCCGTCGCAAACAAGTTCGGGAATGACGATGCGGGCATTGACGGTAACTTCGAGCTTTGCCGTCTGGCGCGTTTCGCGAAGCAGCGAGACTTCGTTGATCGCAGGCAGGATGACCCGTTCCCCGGTGATCGTGACGGCCTCCATGGTCAACGGGTTCACCGAAAACGTCTTGGCAGCGGCGATGCGCGCATCGAGGCCGCCATCGCGCCATTCGTTCATCAGAAAACCGACCGTGCCGAGGTTCATGCCGAAAGTCGGCAGGATCCGCCGCGATTCCAGCATCTGGTGCAGCATCTGCAACATGAAGCCATCGCCGCCGAGCGCCACAGCCTCGTCCGCCTGAGCCAGATCGACCCAATCGCCACGTTGCTGCAGCCCTCGCGCCGCGTCCATCGCCGCAGTCGTGGGGGAGACCAGCAAGGCACGGCGCTTTTCGCTCATCAAACAGGTGCTAGCAGCTTGGTCAAAGCGGGCAACAGGCGTAAGCGGGGTCGGTGGGCTTCTCGGGGGATAGCGTGCCGCGCGTGGCGTTGGCGACGGCAGGGGACGGGGACGGCCTTCGCGCTGCGCTTGCGCGCCTGGGCGTAGCGGTCAGCGACGACGGCGCAGTCTGGGTCGTCGATGTACGCGGGCGCGAAGGAACGCCGCCCGCTGGCAGCGGTGCGATTATCGTGGTCGCGGGGCCGGAGGATGGCGCCGCGCTCGACCGGATGATCGCGGCCGGCGCAACACAGCATCTGCCCGCGCCGTTCGACGATATCTCGCTGGCACGAGCACTGCGCATGGCCGGTGTGGCGGTGCGCGACGACGGGGGGGCGCCACGGACCATCGCCACTGCGCTGGCTTCCGGTGAGCGTGGTTTCCTCCTGCGCGTCGCACTGTCGCATTTCGATGTCGTCAACGCGGCGTTCGGGCGGGAGGCGGGCGATGCGTTGCTGGCGGCGGCGCTGCAGCGGATCGAGGATCTGGCATCCGACAGTGCCCTGGTCGAGCGCTTGCCCGGTCCCGAATTCGCGGTGCTGATCGACGATGAGGCCGACGCCTGTGCGCATGCCATCGTCGAGGCACTGGAGCACCCCTACCTCAATGACGGTCGTCCGTTGCGCATCGGCTGTGTGGTCGGGATTGTCGAAACGCACGATGGTGACACTGCGCTGGCCCTGATCCGGCGCGCGGGCGTTGCACTTGCCTGGGCGCGTTCAAGCGAGGAGCAGGTTCGCTGGCTGCCCGAAAGCGATCCGCTGGCGCTGGCGCTGGCCGACGGATCGCTTGAATATGACCTCCCGCGCGCAATTGCCGCAAACGAGATCGAGGTGCTGTTTCAGCCGCAAATCTCGGTCGCCGACGGGCGGATGGCCGGCGTCGAGGCTCTGGCGCGCTGGCGCCACCCCCGTCATGGCGAGATTGGCGCGTCCCTGCTCTTTTCCGCCGCGGCGCGGAGTGGTCTGACTGCGGCGCTGTCGCGCCATGTTCAGCAACTGGCGCTCGCCGCCGCCGCCGCCTGGCCCGACGCGCTCGGTCATTTACGCGTGGCAATCAACGTCAGCGCGCGCGAATTCGCGCATGCCGGGTTCGTGGCCAACTTTATCGCGATGATCGAAGACTCGGGCGTGGGCTGTGGCCGCGTGACGGTTGAACTGACCGAAAGCGAGCTCGCCACCGATCTGGCGGGGGCGGCGCGCATGCTCGACGAACTGCGCGCGAGCGCCTGCCGCGTGGCGATCGATGATTTCGGCACCGGCTATTCCAGCCTTGCCTATCTCAAGGCACTCGCGGTCGATTACCTCAAGATCGACAAGGCGCTGGCGCAGGATATCGCCGGGTCGGCGCGCGATCGCGTGGTCGTGCGCGGCGTCATTGAACTTGCGCGCTCACTGGACATCGCGGTGATTGCCGAAGGGGTTGAAACGCAGGAGCAATTGGCGTTGCTCGCCGCGGAGGGATGCCAATATTATCAGGGATTCCTCTACGCACCGCCGCTGAACAGCGAAGCCCTGGTGGCGCTGGTCGGGGCTAGCTGACCTTCGCCAGTCCCTTGGATAGTTGCAGCGCCCCGTTGAGGCGGGCCTTGGCCGAATCCCAGTCGCGCGTGATCGCCAGCTTGCTGTCCGGGCGCAGCTTGGCCGTCCCCTTCAGCCTTTCGACATAGGCCAGCAGTCCATCGAGATTGGGCGGGCGATCTTCCCAGAAGGTGACCAGCGCACCCTTCGGTCCGGCGTCGAGCTTCGCGATATTGGCCGCCCGCGCATTCAGCTTGATACTCATCAGGGTCAGCAGATTCTCCGCCTCTTCGGGTAGCGCGCCGAAGCGGTCGATCATTTCGGCGGCGAAAGCCTCGATCGCCCCTTGATCGTCCAGCTCGTTGATGCGGCGATAAAGCGACATGCGCAGGTCGAGGTCGGGGACATAATCCTCCGGGATAAGGATCGCCGCGTCGACATTGATCTGGGGAGAGAAATCGCTTTCGCGGACCTGCTTCGTGCCGCCCGCGCGGGCGTCGAGGATCGCTTCCTCGAGCATCGACTGATAGAGTTCGAAGCCGACTTCCTTGATGTGGCCCGACTGTTCGTCGCCGAGCAGATTGCCCGCGCCGCGGATGTCCAGGTCATGGCTGGCGAGCTGGAAGCCCGCGCCCAGGCTGTCGAGATCGGAGAGGACTTTCAACCGTTTGTCGGCGGTTTCGGTCATGGTGTCGCCGGTGGTGAGATAGGCGTAGGCGCGAGTCTTTGATCGGCCGACGCGCCCGCGCAATTGGTAGAGCTGCGCCAGTCCGAACCGATCGGCGCGGTTGACGATCAACGTGTTGGCGCTGGGGATATCGAGCCCGCTCTCGATGATCGTGGTCGACACCAGCAAATCGTATTTCTTGTCGTAAAACGCCGACATGCGCTCCTCGACCTCGGTCGGGGACATCTGGCCGTGGGCGACGACGTAGCGCACTTCGGGCACGCCCTTGCGCAAGAACTCCTCGATGTCGGGCAGGTCTGCGATGCGCGGGGTGACCAGGAAACTCTGCCCGCCGCGATAATGTTCGCGCAGCAATGCTTCGCGGATCACCACCGGATCCCATGGCATGACGTAGGTGCGCACCGCGAGGCGATCGACCGGCGGGGTCTGGATGACCGACAGCTCGCGCAGGCCCGACATCGCCATTTGCAGCGTGCGGGGGATCGGCGTCGCGGTCAGCGTGAGCATGTGGACGTCGGTCTTGAGCGCCTTCAGGCGTTCCTTGTGCGTCACGCCGAAACGCTGTTCCTCGTCGACGATGACGAGGCCCAGGCGCTTGAACTCGACGCCCTTTGCGAGGATCGCGTGCGTGCCGATGACCACGTCCATCCGCCCATCGGCGAGGGCGGCCTTGGTGTCCTTGGCCTCCTTGGCAGGGACAAGGCGCGACAGGCGCCCGATTTCGAGCGGAAAGCCGCGAAACCGCTCGACAAAGGTGCGGTGATGCTGGCGCGCGAGCAGGGTAGTCGGGCACACCAAGGCCACCTGCAGCCCGGCCATGGCCGCCACGAATGCGGCACGCAGCGCGACCTCGGTCTTTCCGAAGCCGACATCGCCGACGATGAGGCGATCCATCGGCTTGCCCGCCGCCAGATCGTCGAGCGATTCGGCGATCGCGCGATCCTGGTCGTCGGTCTCCTGATAGGGAAAGCGATCGGTGAACTCGGGATAAGCCGTATCGACGGCGGCGACTTCGGCGGGTTTGAGCGCGCGTTCGGCGGCGGTGGCGATCAACTCGCCGGCAATTGCGCGGATGCGTTCGCGCATCGTCGACTTGCGGCGTTGCCACGCTTCGCCACCCAGCCGGTCGAGCGACGCGCCTTCGCTGTCCGAGCCATAGCGCGACAGCACGTCGAGATTTTCGACCGGGACGTAGAGCTTGTCGCCGCCCGCATAGCTCAGTGCGACGCAGTCGTGCGGCGCCTTTTGCACCGGGACCTGGGTCAGCCCCTCATACCGCCCGATGCCATGGTCGCGGTGCACCACCAGGTCGCCCGGCGACAATGCCGCGATTTCGGCGAGGAAGGCGTCGGCGGACTTCTTGCGCTTTTGACGGCGGACCAATCGATCACCGAGCAGATCCTGTTCGGTGACGATCGCCAGGTCCGGCGCAACGAAGCCATGGTCGAGCGGCACGACCGCCAGCGCGACCTTGCCCGTCGCTGCTACCCCCTGCGCTTCCTGCCAGCTATCCGCGGGGGCGAGGTTGGCGAGGCCATGATCGGCGAGCAGACCCGACAGCCTCTGGCGCGACCCGTTCGAATAACTGGCGATGACCAGCCCTTGCTTGCCCTGTCTCTTGCGAAAACCGGCAAGCGCTTCGTAAACATTCTCGCTGCGGCCGCGTTCGGGGGCAAAGTCGCGGGGGCCGTCGATATCGAAGCTGACGACGCGGCCGCTCTCGGGCTGGTCGAACGCCGTGGTGATGTGCACCGGCCGCTCGTTGATCGCGGCGGCCCATTCGTCGCGCGTGACGTAGAGCGCTTCGGGCGGCAGCGGGCGATAGGCCCCAGGTTCCTTGCCCATGGCGCGTTCGCGATTGGCGAAATAGTCGTCGATCGCATCGAAGCGTCCACTCCCCGCGGCCTCGGTCGCGCCGTCGCGCAGGACGAAGTCGCCATCGCCAAGGTGATCGAACAAGGTGCCGAGCTTTTCCTCGACCAGCGGCAGCCAGTGATCGATCCCAGCGAGCCGCCGTCCGTCGCTGACTGCCTGATATAGCGGGTCGCCCGTTGCGTTGGCGCCGAACCGCTCGCGATAACGGCTGCGGAAACGCTTGATCGATGCCTCGTCAAGGAGCGTTTCAGACGCGGGGAGCAGGGTAAAGCCGTCGATCCGGTCAATCGTGCGCTGATCGGCGGGATCGAAACTGCGCACGCTTTCGATCTCGTCCCCGAAGAAATCGAGGCGCAGCGCATGCGGCTCGCCAGCCGGGAACAGGTCGACCAGGCTGCCGCGCACCGCGAAGTCGCCGGCATCGGCCACGGTTTCGCTGCGCACATAGCCATTGGCCGACAGCAGTTCGATCAGCGATTCGCGATCGATCCGCGCCCCCGCTTCGAGCCGCGCGGTCAATTGCCGGATGCGGAAAGGGGTCAGCACACGCTGCGTCGCGGCGTTGACGGTGGTCACCAACAACTCCGGCCCCCTCGCCTTGACCTGCAATGCGGCCAGTGTCGCCAGGCGTTCGGACGTCACGCGCAGGCTGGGCGAGGCGCGGTCGTACGGCAGGCAGTCCCAGGCGGGCAAGGTCAGCACGCGGACTTCGGGCGCGAAGAATTCCGCCGCGTCGGCCAGTGCGCGCATCGCCGCCTCGTCGGGCATGATCGCCACGGTCCGCCCGGCGGCGCGGGCGAAATCGGTCGTCAGCCAGGGCAGGAAGCCGGTGGGCACGCCCGCGAGTGTCAGCGGTGCCTTTGCCGCGATAATGCGCTGAAGGTCGGGCATCAGGCGGCGGGCGTCAGAAAGTCGAGGCGACACATGTCCGGCATCAACCCGCCGGCGAATGCCGCTGGCGGCGGGGCGGTGCCCATCGCCCACATGATGATGTCGACATCCTGTTCTTCAAGCAGAGCTTCAAACCAATCGAGGTCGCTGGCGTTCCAGCTTGCCGGCGCGCGCGTCGAAGAACCCGCCGATCAGCAGGTCGGCCTCGCGCGTGCCGCGATGCCATGCGCGAAAACGCAGGCGCTTGAGGCGGGTGTCGTGATTCATGGAATTCGGGGTTAAGCACGCCCTAGCATGCGCCCCGACATCCTCAACCCGCTGTTCGCCGAAGTCACCAGCATCAAGGGCGTCGGCACGGTGGTCGAGAAAGCGCTGGGCAAGCTGGGCATCAGCCGCGTCATCGACCTGCTGTTCCATTTGCCGAGCGGCTGGACGCATCGCCGGCGGATCGCGAGACTGGACGACGCGGTGGCGGGGGAGATCGTGTCGGTCACCGTGACGCCGGTCGAATATCGCCAGGGTGGCCGCGGGCCGATCCGCGTGCAATGCGTCGACGGGCAGGGCGACCATCTCTCGCTGATTTATTTCGGGCGTCAGGCGAGCGGCTATGCCAGGAAACTGTTGCCGCTACAGGTGCCGGTGACGGTCAGCGGCAAGCTCGATCTCTATGGCCAGGAACGCCAGATCGCGCATCCCGAAGTGCTCGCGCCAGGCGAGAGCTTTGCGTTGGCCGAACCGATCTATCCGCTGAGCGAAGGCATCACGAGCCGACAGATGGCCAAGCTGGTCGAACAGGCGCTGGAACGCGTCCCGCCGCTGTCCGAATGGATCGAGCCCGGCTTGCTTGCGAGGCGTCATTGGACCGGGTTCAACGCCACACTCGCTGCGGCGCATGGCGAGCCGGACAGCAACACCGCGCGGCTGGCCTATGACGAGGTGTTCGCCAACCAGCTTGCATTGATGCTGGTCCGCGCATCGGCGCGCAAACGACGCGGCAATCCGCTGACCGGCGATGGCCGCCTCCGCGCCCAACTGCGCCTGCCGTATGAGCCGACCGGCGCGCAGCGCCGCACGATGCGCGAGATCGAGGGCGACATGGCGCAGACGACGCCGATGGTTCGCCTGTTGCAGGGTGATGTGGGGGCGGGGAAGACGCTGGTGGCGCTGGAGGCGCTGCTCATCGCGGTGGAGGGCGGAGCGCAGGGTGCCTTGCTCGCACCAACCGAGATATTGGCACGACAGCATTACGCCAATCTCTCCACGCTGCTCGCCGGGGTCGATGTGCGCATCGCCATCCTCACCGGACGCGACAAGGGGCGGGTGCGCGAAGCGACGCTGATGGGGCTGGCGTCGGGGGAGATCGATATCCTCGTGGGCACGCATGCGATCTTTCAGGAGCATGTCACATACCGCCGCCTTGGCCTGGCGGTGGTCGATGAGCAGCATCGCTTCGGGGTCGCGCAGCGCATGCTGCTGACCGACAAGGCCGAGCGGCCGCCGCACCTGCTGGCGATGACCGCGACGCCGATCCCACGCACACTGACGCTGACCCAATATGGCGAGATGGACGTCAGCCGGCTGGACGAGATGCCACCGGGTCGCACGCCGGTACGGACCACGATCTTTCCGACCAGCGGCATTGCGACGGTGGTCGATCGGCTTGGCCAGCACATTGCCGACGAGGGGCAGGCCTTCTGGGTCTGTCCATTGGTCGAGGAGAGCGAGGCGAGCGATCTCGCGTCTGCCGAGGCGCGGGCGGAAATGCTGCGCGCGAAATTCGGCGCGGTCGTCGGTATGGTCCACGGACGGATGAAGGGGCCGGAAAAGGACGCGGTGATGAGCGCCTTCGCTGCGGGAGACCTTGCCGTCCTCGTCGCGACGACCGTGATCGAGGTCGGTGTCGACGTGCCTAACGCATCACTGATGATCGTCGAGGAGGCCGAACGCTTTGGCCTCGCCCAACTCCATCAGCTGCGCGGGCGCGTCGGGCGCGGTGCGAAGGAATCGACCTGCGTGCTGCTGCGCGGCGACATGATCAGCGAAATCGGGCGGCAGCGGCTGGGGTTGATGCGCGAAACCAATGATGGCTTCGTCATCGCCGAAAAGGATCTCGAATGGCGTGGTGGCGGCGCGGTGCTGGGAACGCAACAGGCGGGGAAGGGCGTGGGGTACAGGATCGCGACGCCCGAACAACTGATGGAATTCGCGCCAATCGCCACCGATGACGCCCGGCTTCTTACCGATCGTGACGGCGGCCTGGCGGCAGATCGCGGGCAGGCGGCGCGGACGGCCCTGTACCTGTTCGAACGCGACAGCGGCGTGCAGTTACTCCGGTCGGGTTAGCGGATCAGCAGTCCATGGAGTTTCTTGCCCGCCGATAGCTTGACCGGCTCGGTCCCGACCGCGATCGACGACATTCTCGTCTGCCACGCGTCTCGCCGTCGATCCGGGCGCCGCCGCCCGCGATGAGCCGGCGCGCTTCGCCTTTCGACTTGGCGAACCCCAGCGCGATCAGCGCATCGACGACGTTGATCGCGCCGCCTTCGCCGATTGCGTGAGTCGGCAAGTGCCTCGCCCGCGCCCCCGCCGGCAAAGACGGCGGATGCTGTTTCATGCGCCGTTCGCGCGGCGTCCTCCCCCCGGCACATCGCGGTCGCCGCATTGGCCAGCGCGATCTTGGCCTCGTTGATCTGCGGCGCCTTCGAGCGCTTCGAGCCGTTCGATCTCGTCAAGCGGCAGGTCGGTGAAGATCCGCAGGCGCTTGCCGACATCGCGGTCGTCGGTGTTCCGCCAGAACTGCCAGTAATCGTAATGCGGCAATTGGTCCTCGTGCAGCCACACCGCGCCTGACACGGTCTTGCCCATCTTCGATCCGTCCGAATTGGTGATCAGCGGCGTGGTCACCGCGAACACCTCGGTCTGGTCGGCACGCCGCGCGAGATCGACGCCGTTGACGATATTGCCCCATTGGTCCGACCCACCCATCTGCAGCCGGCAGCCCAGCCGGCGCGACAGTTCGAGGAAGTCGTAGCCCTGCAGGATCATGTAGTTGAATTCGAGGAAGCTGAGCGATTGCTCGCGGTCCAGCCGAGCTTGACGCTGTCGAAGCCGAGCATCCGGTTGACCGAGAAATACCGGCCTATGTCGCGCAGGAACGGCAGATATTCGAGCTTGTCGAGCCAATCAGCGTTATTGACCAGCACCGCGTCGGTCGGGCCGTCGCCGAAGGTCAGGAAGCGTTCGAAGATGCGGCGGATCGCGGCGATATTCTGGTCGATCGTCTCCTCGGCGAGCAGCTTGCGCGCCTCGTCCTTGAAGCTCGGATCGCCGACTTTCGACGTGCCGCCACCCATCAGCACGATCGGCTTGTGTCCGCTCTGTTGCAACCGGCGCAGCAGCATGATCGACACCAAATTGCCGACATGGAGCGACGGCGCGGTCGCGTCGAAGCCGACATAGCCCGGCACGACCTGCTTTGCCGCGAGGGCATCGAGCCCTGCCGCGTCGGTCATCTGGTGGATGTAGCCGCGCTCGTCGAGCAGGCGGAGGAGGGCGGATCGGTATTCGGCCATCGTGCCAGCCCTAATAGGCCAAGCGCGTTGCCCGTCTAGCGTTCCGCGGAATGCGCGATCGCCAGCGCGCCGCCGACGACGAGCCCATCCTCGATGAACCCTGTCGGTGTCTGGCCGTGCGTTTCCATCGCCTTCATCCGCGCGGCGAAAGTCAGATGTGCGGAAATGACTGCCACGCCAATCGCCGCCGCGCCCGCCACGACGCGATCTTCCTTGCGCGCGAGTGCCGCCCCGGCGATCCCGGCCGACAGCACGCGTGCGATCATGCCCAGAGCGACAATCCGGTCAGGCGCGGTCTTCATCTTGTCGCCGGCAAACTCGCCCACGGCCATCGTGCTGGCCCCGGCAACCACGAGGGGATGTGCCAGGATGCGCACCGGCAGATCATTTTCCGGCAACGTCCCGCGTCGCGCCATGTTCGTCACGGTCGCCATCGGCGTGAAAGACCGCGCGCCGGCAACGATGCCCATGAGGATTGAGTGGATCATCCTTCGACTTCCTTTCGTCCCACCGCTAACGCCCGGGGTCGGAAAGGGTTCGCATGCAGATCGTTTCGCTCGTCCCGCACCCCGCGCATCCGCCATGCAATGTGCGATCGATCAAGATTGAATTGCGTGCAGAAGACCCGGATCAAATGCTCATTACCTATTGTCTTGATGGCGACGACACCTTGATCCCCGCATCGCGGAGCCCTGATCGGCGCGAAGGGTTGTGGCAAACCACGTGTTTCGAAGCGTTCATCCGGCCGCACGGTGGAGATGCCTATTTCGAGTTCAATTTCTCACCCTCGGGGGAGCTGGGCCGCCTATCGGTTCGATGCCTATCGCGCAGGTGCTGTCGATCTGCAGATGCCGGCCGAGCCTTTCATCGATCAGGAGGGTGGCGAACCGGCTTGGGATGTCGATCTGGATTTATCGCGCGCTGCCTGCCGCCGATCTTATGATCTCCGCTTTGACTGCCGTGATCGAGGAACTGGACGGCACCAAATCCTATTGGGCGCTCGCCCATCCCAAGCCCGAGAACCGGATTTCCACGACCCGCGTTGCTTCGTGCTGAACCTTTCGCCACCGCCAGCAGCATGATCCAGTTCGGTATCGACCGCCTCCTCGCCGACCCGGCCTTGCGCGCACCGCTGGAGGGCAAGCGCGTCGCGCTGCTCGCGCATCCCGCCTCGGTCACCGCCGATCTGACGCACTCGCTCGACGCGCTGATCGCCGCCGGGGTCAATATCTCGCGCTGTGTTCGGCCCGCAGCACGGCGTACGCGGCGACCTGCAGGACAACATGATGGAGTCGCCGGATTACACCGACACGACTTACAACGTGCCGGTGTTCAGCCTGTATGGCGAAGTCCGCCGCCCGACCGGCCAGTCGATGGGCACGTTCGACACGATCCTGATCGACCTGCAGGATGTCGGGTGCCGCATCTACACCTTCGTCACGACCTGCTTTACGTTCTCGAGGCGGCGGCGGAGCATGGCAAATCGGTGTGGGTGCTCGACCGGCCCAATCCCGCCGGCCGTCCGGTCGAGGGCACGACGCTGCGCCCCGGCTGGGAAAGTTTCGTCGGCGCGGGGCCGATGCCGATGCGCCACGGCATGACGCTGGGCGAAATGGGCAGCTGGTTCATCGACCAGTTCAAGCTCGACGTTGAGTACCGCGTCATCGAGATGACGGGCTGGCAGCCCGATGCCGCGCCGGGCTTCGGCTGGCCGCCCGAGCGCGTCTGGATCAACCCCAGCCCTAATGCCGCCAACGTCAACATGGCGCGCGCCTATGCCGGCACCGTGATGCTCGAAGGCACGACGTTGAGCGAGGGGCGGGGTACGACGCGCCCGCTCGAACTGTTCGGCGCGCCCGATATCGATGCAAAGGCGGTGATCGCCGAGATGCACCGCATCGCGCCCGATTGGCTCGTTGGCTGCACGCTGCGTGACATCTGGTTCCAGCCGACGTTCCACAAGCATGCCGGCCAGCTCTGTTCGGGCGTGTTCATCCATGCCGAGGGCGCGGGCTATGATCATGCCGCTTTTCAGCCATGGCGGGTGCAGGCGGCGGGCTTCAAGGCGATCCGCTCGCTTTATCCCGGATACGATCTGTGGCGCGATTTCCCGTACGAATATGTCTTCGACAAACTGGCGATCGACGTCATCAACGGCGGGCCGCAATTGCGTGAATGGGTTGACGACTCGGCCGCGAGCCCTGCTGACCTCGATGCGATTTGTCATGTAGATGAAGATACTTGGCGCGAAGAACGGGCAAGGTTTCTGACGTATTGATGGCAAGTATCGTTGAGTCGAGCGGGACTCGCGTTGAATCGAACCGGCCCCCTGCTTGTCCAAATTAGGGAATTCTTTAACCAAGTTGATCCAAGACAAGTGAGTCGCCAAGCTTCTTCCGGGGGGAAGGCCAGTATGGAATCGGATCTGCGTTATTATTCCCGCCGTGCCGCTGCCGAACAGGCTGCGGCAAGCCGTGCTTTGACTCCCGAAGCTCGCGGTCGTCGCTTGATGCTTGCCGAACAATTCGCCGCAAAGGCGCGGGACTTGCTCAACCTGCCCGAGCGTATCGCCGCCGAGTAATTACCCGGCCTTGCGGGTCAGCGCCCGCATCGCGTCGTCCAGCCCCGCCAGTGTCAACGGGTACATCCGGTCGTCCATCAATTCGCGCATGACCCGGATCGACTGCGAATAGCCCCAATGCTGCTGAGGCACGGGGTTGAGCCATGCGGCGGCGGGGTAGGTGTTGGTCAGCCGCTGCATCCACACCGCGCCGGCCTCCTCGTTGAAATGCTCGACCGAACCGCCCGGGTGGGTGATCTCATACGGACTCATCGACGCGTCGCCGATCAGGATCAACTTGTAGTCGTGCCCGTATTTGTGGAGCACATCCCATAATGGCGTCCGCTCGGTGAAGCGCCGGCTGATTGTCCTTCCACACCCCTTCGTACGGGCAATTGTGGAAGTAGAAGAATTCCAGGTTCTTGAACTCGCTGGTCGCGGCGGAGAACAACTCCTCGCACAGCTTGATGTGCGGATCCATCGACCCGCCAACGTCAAGAAACAGCAACAGCTTGACCGCATTACGCTTTTCCGCACGCATCTGGATGTCCAGCCAGCCCTTGCGCGCCGTCCCGTCGATCGTGCCGTCAATGTCGAGCTCGTCGAGCGCCCCTTCGCGGGCGAAGCGGCGCAGGCGCCTGAGCGCGATCTTGATGTTGCGGGTGCCGAGCTCCTTGGTCGAATCCAGGTTCTTGAACTCGCGCTTGTCCCAAACCTTCAAGGCGCGCTTGTGCTGGCTTTCGCCGCCGATGCGGACGCCCTCGGGGTTGTAGCCGCTATTGCCATAAGGTGACGTGCCGCCGGTGCCGATCCACTTGTTGCCACCCTGATGCCGGCCCTGCTGCTCCTCGAGCCGCTTTTTGAGGGTTTCCATGATCTCGTCCCACGAACCGAGAGACTTGATCTTTGCCATCTCCTCGGGCGACAAGTATTTCTCGGCGACCGCCTTCAGCCAATCCGCCGGCAGTTCGACCGCCTGCTCACCGAAGCTGGTCTCCAGCCCCTTGAACACCTTGGCGAAAACCTGGTCGAATTTGTCGAGCAGCCCTTCGTCCTTCACGAATGTCGCACGCGAGAGGTAATAGAAGCTCTGCGGATCGCGTCCGATGACTTCGCGGTCGAGCGCCTCGAGCAGGACGAGGTGCTCCTTCATGCTCGCCGGGATGCCCGCGGCGCGTAGTTCGTCGAGGAAGTTGAAGAACATGGCCGCTGTCTGCGCGGACACGCGGCACGACGCAAGGTTAACGGGTCGCTCACGGATTGGCGTTATGGCGCACGTGACACGGAGACGCGCATGAAATTCGAACGAATCGAAGCGGCGGACGCCAGCTTGGTCGATCTCGCCGCGCGGCAATGCGGCGAACTGGCGATCGGCTGCACCGATACGTCGGGCGAGGTGACGGCGGTGATCGAGAGCGTCCGTGGGCAATTGGGCACGCTCCTGTCGCTGCAATCGATCATGGAGAGCCTGGAGGTCGACCAGCGCCAGGTGGCGGATGCGACCGACGAGGCGCGTCTTCATTCGGAACAGGCGCGGCGGCGGCTGGTCGAGGGGAGTGAGACTGTCGCGCACTCGATTGGCGATCTTGGTCGGCTGACCACGCTGATCGACCGGCTGGGAACCCGTATTACCAGCTTTGCAACAGCGCTGGAGCAGGTTCGCCGCACCACCGAAGTAATCGATTCGATCGCGCGGACCACGAACATGCTGGCCCTGAACGCGGCGATCGAGGCGGAGCGTGCGGGCGAAGCGGGGGCGACTTTCGCGGTGGTGGCGATGGAGGTGAAAAAGCTGGCGCGCGACACCCGCGCCGCGACCGACGAGGTCGGGCAGACGATGGCGTCGCTCACGCGGGAAGCCGAAACCTTCGTCGCCGAGGTCGAGGAGGGAGTGGCGCAGGGCCGCGCGGCGCAGGCAAGCTTTACCGCAATCACCGGCACGATCGACGAAGTCACCGCGCTTGTCGAGCAGGTCGATCGGCAGAGCGACGACGTCGCGCAATCGACCAGTGTCATCCACGACAGCATCTGCCGGGTCGGCGACGCCCTTGACGGGTTCGCCAATGCGGCGCGTGAGAACGACCAGCATCTCGGCGCCTCGCTCAATCGCATGAGCGCGCTGGAGCGGCAGGCCAACGCGATGTTCGATACCATCGTCCGGTCGGGCTTCGCGCATGAAGACGGCGCGATGGTCGAACGCGCGCTGGCCGAGCGCGACGCCTTTCTCACGCGCGCCGAAGCCGCGTTGAACGATGGTTCGCTGACCGAGGCGCAACTCTTCGACACCGATTACCGCCTGATCGCCGGGTCGAATCCCGAGCGTTTCGATACGCGGCTCAACACTTTCGCCGACGCGGTGTGGCGGCCCGAACTTGACCGTGTGCTGTCATCGGCTGCCAATATCGTGTCGACCGCCTGCACCGACGTGAACGGCTATCTGCCGACCCATACGAGCCGCTACAGCCGGTCGCCGACCGGCGATCCGATCCATGACGCCGCCTTTTGCCGCAACCGGCGGAAACTGGTCGACGACACCGATCGCATTGCCAAGGCCTCGACCAAGCCGTTCCACCTCGCGGTCTTTCGCCGCGATCGCGAAGGTGGCGGGTATGACGTGGTCCGCAATGTCTATGTCCCGCTGTTCATTGCGGGGCGCCGCTGGGGCGATTTCGAGATCGCCTACCGGCTCGACTAGCGATTTGCGCCTTGCCGCCGCGCCATGAAGGCGAGGCGCTCGAACAGCATCACGTCCTGTTCGTTCTTGAGCAGCGCGCCGTGGAGCGGCGGGATCGCCTTTGACGGGTCCTTCGACTGCAACACGTCAAGCGGCATGTCCTCCGCCAGCAGGAGCTTGAGCCAGTCGAGCAACTCGCTGGTCGAAGGCTTTTTCTTCAGCCCCGGAACTTCGCGGACGTCGTAGAACACGTCCATCGCCTTGTTCACCAGGATTTTCTGGATCCCCGGAAAATGCACGTCGATGATCGCCTGCATCGTGTCGCGGTCGGGGAACTTGATGTAGTGAAAGAAGCACCGGCGGAGAAACGCGTCGGGCAATTCCTTTTCGTTGTTCGACGTGATGACGACGATCGGGCGTTCCTTCGCCGTCACCGTCTCGTGCGTTTCGTACACGTCGAACGACATGCGATCGAGTTCCTGCAACAGGTCGTTGGGAAACTCGATGTCCGCCTTGTCGATCTCGTCGATCAGCAGAACGGGCAACTGGGGCGAGGTAAAGGCCTCCCACAATTTCCCCTTGCGGATGTAGTTCGCAATGTCGTGGACCCGTTCGTCACCCAATTGGCCGTCGCGCAGGCGCGCGACCGCGTCATATTCGTAAAGCCCCTGGTGCGCCTTGGTCGTCGATTTGACGTGCCATTCGATCAGCGGGGCGTTCGCGGCCCTGGCGATTTCGTGCGCGAGGACGGTCTTGCCGGTGCCCGGCTCGCCCTTGACGAGCAGCGGGCGGCGCAGCGTCACCGCCGCGTTGACCGCGACCTTCAGGTCATCGGTTGCCACATAATCGCTGGTGCCTTCGAAACGCATCGCCTGTCCCTTGACGTGAAGGGAAAGCGTTAGGGGAGCGGGCGGCGTCTAGCAAGCCCGTTAGAGCGGTGGCGCCGCGTGCGATGGCGCGGCTTTCGAGCAGGTCCCACAGCCCGCGATGCTGGGCGAGGACTTGCTGCGCGCCGAATTGTGCGGCGCGTTCTTCGGCTTCGTTGCGCACGGTCGCCGCCAAGTCGCGATATGGCATTGGCGGGGACCGGATTGAGCGCCGCGGGGACGAGCAACCGGTCGGCCACCTGGTTGATCAACGGGCGCACCTGGGCCCAGTCGAGTGTCAGGGCGATCGTCGCGCCCGATGCGCAGCCGGGTCGTTCGGACTTGGCGAGCATTTCGAGCGCGTGGCGCTGCGCAATGACGATGCTCTCGCTCTGCATCTGCGCCGGCGTGGACGGGAGCGGCCCTACGGCGACGACCAGTCGCGTCAGCAGGGCACGTTCGGCGTCGAACCAGTTGGCCAGCGCCTCGAGCGCGTTGCGCGCCTCGCCGTCCTGCGTGCGCCATGCGGCGTGATCGACGACGCCCGGATGGCGGCCATGCAGCGAGCACAGGAAGTGGATGACGTCCGCGAGGTTGCGGGGGTATTCGGCGCCGCGGTGCGGCACGACGTGCGCGAAAAAGCCGTGATGCGCCAACCCGTCGCGTTGGACCAGGGCAAGCAGCGTATCGAGGGGCTGCAGCTGCGGACGCGCTTGAAGCTGAACCTGCTCGACCACCGCGAAACTCCAATTGGCTGAACCGCGTTGGTAGCCGGACGGAGTTAAGACCACGTTGACGGGGCAGCGGCGTCAGCGCGGGATCAGCGAGTCAGCCGGTCGATTGCACCCTGGAGGATGTATGCGGCAGCGGCGTTATCGACCGTCGCCGCGCGCTTCTTGCGGGTCATGTCGGCGGCGATCATCTGGCGTTCGACCGCGGCCGTCGACCAGCGTTCGTCCCATAGGAGGATGGGCAAATCGAGCGCTGCGAGGTTTCGGGCAAAGGCGCGCACCGACTGAGTGCGCGGCGAATCGGTGCCGTCGAGGTTCAGAGGAAGGCCGACGACCAAACCCTTGACCGATTGCTGGCGGATCAGGGTCTCGAGAGCCGCCTTGTCCGCCCCCCATTTGCCGCGCGTGATCAACGTGGCGGGGGAGGCGATGACCCATCCCGCATCACACAGCGCGGTGCCGATCGTCACCGTCCCGACGTCGAGCCCGAGCAGACGCCCCCCGGTCGGGAGCGTCGCCACGAAATCAGCGGGATCGCCCGAAATCACTTTGCCTCGAACGCCGCCAGACGGATCGCCGCGTCGGCGCGCAGGTTCGACCAAAAGAGGCTGTAGTCGAACACGTGGTAATTATTGCCGGGCAGGATGTAGGTACCAAATCCTTCGGGTGGCGCGCCGATCATCAGAAAGCCCCGTTCGCCGCAGCGCGCCGGTACCGTCCCGATCGCCAGCCTGCCCGATTTTAGGTCGGCGGCGGGAACCACCGCGCCGATGTTCGCGCTCGCGGGCGCGCTGCCGCCCGGCGTTCCGGTCAGTGGATTGCTGCACAGGATGTGGGTGCCGCGCCGCGGCTTGCCGGTGAACCCTGTCGAGGCATCATAAATATCGACAATCTGCGACGGGTCGGCGGGTTCGGCGAAGCTCTGCCAGCTGATCAGGCAACCCGTCGCGCTGCGCGTGGCACAGGCGGGTAGCAGCGCGGGGAGGTCGGCCTCGACCGACACCG
The DNA here is from genome assembly GCA_963740775.1 of uncultured Alphaproteobacteria bacterium. Taxonomy (GTDB): domain Bacteria; phylum Pseudomonadota; class Alphaproteobacteria; order Sphingomonadales; family Sphingomonadaceae; genus Sphingomonas_O. The sequence continues at coordinate 83,072 of CAVUFE010000007.1, forward strand.
GCCAGCCGATCGCATAGGCGGCGACAATGCGGCGCTGCACCGCCTTGCCGACGATCTCGTCATGGATCAGCCGCGTCAGGTGCAGCGCGCCCTGACTATGCCCGGCGACGATGATCGGCCCCGACGGATTGGCTTTCAGAAAGGCCTGCCACGCCATGCGCACGTCGCGATAGGCGGCGTCGAGGGCCATGCCCGCCTCGCGCTGGCCGGTGAGGAACGCGCCCAGCGTCGCCTGCCGGTAACGTGGCGCCCAGACCTTGCCGACCCCGTTGAATGCCGACGCCTGCCCCCGCGCGAACAGGGCGGCGCGGTCGTTGGCGGCGGCGTCGTCGAGCGGGGCGTTCCACGCCGATCGGTCGAGGAAACTGGTCGGGTGGATATAGAACACCGCCGCGTCACCGGGCGCGACGGGCTGAAACCCGTCGGGCAACCACTGTGCCGGGTTGTTGCCGATATCTGGCCGCGCGATCCACATCTTGCGGTCGTCCCAGGCATTGGCCGGCATCGGCGATTGCGGTTTGAACTCGGCGCTCGGCACCATCGCGGCGCGCATCAGCTGCGGCCCGAACAGGCGATAGGCAACGAGCCCGGCGACGATCAGGAAAATGATCGCGGCAATGATGTAGAGGAACTTGCGGGCCATGATGCTCTTGCGGTTGTCGGGCTGGGGCACCGCTGCTAGCGGCGCGCCCTATGTCCGTCGATAGCGCAACAGTACGCAAGATCGCCGGCCTCGCGCGGATCGCGATGAGCGACGCGGAGGTCGAGGCGATGGTGCCCGAACTCAACAACATCCTTGGCTGGATCGAGCAGCTGGGGGAGGTCGATACGTCGCAAGTCGCGCCGATGACCGCCGTCATTCCCAATACGCTGCGCCTGCGCGACGATGTCGTCACTGACGGCAACGTGCGTGACAAGGTTCTGGCCAACGCGCCTGCGCCCGAACACGGCTTTTTCGGCGTGCCCAAGGTGATCGAATAGTGTCTGATTTTACCGATCTCGGCATTGCGCAGATCCGCGATGGCGTTGCCAGCGGCGACTTTTCCGCGCGCGAAGTGGCCGAAGCGTTCGTCGCCAAGGTGTCTGCCGCGAAGATGCTCAATGCCTTCCTCGTCGAAACCCCCGATCACGCGCTCGCCGCCGCCGATGCTGCCGATGCCGCGCGCGCCTCGGGCGACCTCAAGCCGATGTCGGGCGTACCGATCGGGATGAAGGACCTGTTCTGCACCGAGGGTGTGCCGGCGACCGCTGCAAGCCACATCCTCGAAGGCTTTACCCCACAATATGAAAGCACGGTGTCGGGCAAGCTGTGGGCGGCGGGCGCAGGGATGCTCGGCAAGCTCAACATGGACCAGTTCGCGATGGGATCGTCCAACGAGACGAGCGCGTTCGGCAATGTCATTTCGCCATGGCGCAGCACCGGCGGGGGCAATGCCGCGCTGACCCCCGGCGGCTCGTCGGGTGGCAGTTCGGCAGCTGTCGCCGCGCGACTGTGTCCCGGTGCGACGGGCACCGACACCGGCGGCTCCATCCGCCAGCCAGCGGCATTCGTTGGCATTTCGGGTATCAAGCCGACCTATGGCCGCTGCTCGCGCTGGGGCGTGGTGGCGTTCGCCTCGTCGCTCGATCAGGCTGGATCGATGGCGCGCGACGTCACCGACTGTGCGATCATGCTTGGCAGCATGGCGGGGTTCGATCCCAAGGACGCGACCTCGCTCGATCTGCCCGTGCCCGATTGGGCTGGCAGCCTGAACGCCAGCATGGCGGGCAAGCGCGTGGGTATTCCGAAAGAGTACCGCGTCGACAACATGCCGCCGGAAATCGACGCGTTGTGGGAGCAAGGCATAGCCTGGCTACGCGACGCGGGGGCCGAGATCGTCGAAGTCAGCCTGCCGCACACCAAATATGCGCTGCCCGCCTATTACATTGTCGCGCCAGCCGAAGCCTCGTCCAACCTCGCGCGCTATGATGGCGTGCGCTATGGCCTGCGCGACCTGCCCGAGGGGGCGGGGCTGCAGGACATGTACGCGGCGACGCGTGCTGCGGGCTTTGGCGCCGAGGTCAAGCGCCGCATCATGATCGGCACCTACGTGCTGTCCGCGGGCTTTTACGATGCCTATTTCACGCAGGCTTCGAAGGTCCGCACGCTGATCGCGCGCGATTTCGAGGAAGCCTGGTCCAAGTGCGATGTGCTGCTGACCCCGACCGCGCCGAGCGCCGCCTTCGCGCTGGGCGACAAGTCCAGCGATCCGCTGGCGATGTACCTCAACGACGTGTTTACAGTGCCGTCGTCAATGGCCGGCCTGCCCGCGATGTCGGTGCCGGGCGGGCTCGACAGCAGCGGCTTGCCGCTTGGCCTGCAGGTCATTGGCCAGCCGCTCGACGAACAGGGCGTGCTCGACGCGTGCCTCGCGATCGAGCAGCGTGCGGGCTTCGTCGCGCGGCCGGAGCAATGGTGGTAACACCGCTCCCGTGCACCGCTTCGCCAATCCTGCCCGCTTCCTGCGCATCGCGCGGCCGCTGACGCTGCCGTTGCTGGTCGTCGGCGCGTTGTTGATCGCTGGGAGGAAGCTACGCCGGGCTGTTCGTGACCCCACCCGATTATCAGCAGGGCGATACCGTCCGCATCCTCTACATCCATGTGCCCGCCGCGTGGCTGGGCATGGCGGGGTGGAGCGGCATCGCGATCGCCAGCCTGACGCAGTTGATCTGGAAGCATCCACTGGCGGGCGTGGCCGGTCGGGCGATTGCGCTGCCCGGCGCCTTGTTCACCGCCATCTGCCTCGCAACTGGCTCTATTTGGGGCCGGCCGACCTGGGGCACGTGGTGGCAATGGGACGGGAGGATGACCTCGATGCTCGTGCTGCTGTTCCTCTACATCGCGTATATCGCACTGGCCGATGCGGGGGAGGAGCGCACCAGCGTGTCGCCCGCCACGGCGATTTTCGGCGTGGTCGGCGCAATCAACCTGCCGATCATCAAATACAGCGTGACATGGTGGAATTCGCTGCACCAGCCGCCGTCGATCGGCCTGCGCGGCAGCGCCATTTCGTCGGAGTTGCTGTGGCCGCTGGGGCTGACCACGCTGGGTTTCAGCCTGTTGTTCGGCGCGATCGTTCTCATGCGGATGCGCGCCATCCTTGGCACCGCCAAGCGCGAGGCGCGGCTCGAGCGGATGGCGCGAGCATGAACCAGTGGGCGTTCGTGTGGGCCGCCTATGCCCTGACGCTCGGCGGCACGGTGGTGCTGGTTGCCTGGGCGTGGACGGCGATGCGCCGGGCCGAAGGCGAATGAAGCCCAAGAATCAGCGCCTGGTGTTGGGCGTCGCTGCGCTGATCGCGGTGGTCGGCGCTGGCGTACTGTCGCTCAGCGCGCTCAAGGACAAGGCCAGCTACTTTTACGCGCCGACCGATCTGAAGCGCGATCATGTCGCCGACGATCAGGCGATCCGGCTCGGCGGCATGGTCACCGTCGGCAGCTTGAAGCGTGAAGCCGACGGCGTGACGCAGCGCTTCACCGTTCATGACGAAGGCGGCAGCGTGCCGGTGGTGTTCAAAGGCCTCGCCCCCGACCTGTTCCGCGAAGGTGCGGGCGTGGTCGCCGAAGGCGCGATGAAGAACGGCACTTTCGTCGCCACCAACCTGCTCGCCAAACATGACGAGCGCTACATGCCGCCAAAGCAGGTGGGTGCGGTGCACGAGACGAAGACGCTCGAGAAATGATCCCCGAAACCGGCCTTGCCGCCTTGTGGCTCGCCGCCACGCTGGCGCTGCTGCAGTTCGTCCTCGGCGCGCAGGCGGTCCGCGCGCGCGAAGACGGCACGATGCGGACGCTGCGCGCGGTGACCGTTGTGCAGGGCCTGTTCGTCGCCGCCGCGATGGGCCTGCTGATCCAGTGCTTCCTCAACTCCGACATGTCGGTCGCGCTGGTCGTGGCCAACAGTCATTCGGCGAAACCCTGGTTGTATAAATTTTCGGGGACGTGGGGCAATCACGAAGGCTCGATGCTGCTGTGGGTCACGATCCTCGGCATCGCGGGCGCAGCGGTCGCGCTGTTCGAACGCACGGTCAGCGACCGAATGGCGGCGGCGACGCTGGCCGCACAGGCGGCGATCAGCTTCGGTTTCTACGCCTTTTTGCTGTTCGCCTCGAACCCGTTTGCGCGGCTGACGCCCGCACCGGCGGACGGGCAGGGGCTCAACCCGCTGCTGCAGGACCCCGGCCTCGCATTCCATCCGCCCACGCTCTACCTCGGCTATGTCGGCATGTCGGTGGCGTTCAGTTTCGCCGTCGGCGCGCTGGTGACGCGTGAGGTCAATCGCGATTTTGCGAAGGCCATGCGGCCCTGGGTGCTGGCGGCATGGATATTCCTGACACTGGGCATCACAGCCGGGTCATACTGGGCCTATTACGAACTCGGCTGGGGTGGCTGGTGGTTCTGGGACCCGGTCGAGAACGCCTCGTTGATGCCCTGGCTGGCAGCGACGGCGCTGCTTCATTCAGTCACCGTGCTGGCGACCCGAGACTCGCTTGCGTGCGTGGACCGTCATGCTCGCGGTGGTCGCCTTCTCGATGAGCATGGTCGGCACGTTCCTCGTCCGCTCGGGCATCCTGACCAGCGTGCACAGCTTTGCAGTCGATCCGACGCGCGGAGCCTTCCTGCTCGTGCTGCTGGCGCTGTATATCGGCGGTGCGCTGGCGCTGTTCGGCGCGCGCATTGCTACGGTAAAGGAGGGTCAGCAGTTCGACCTGGTCAGCCGGGAAGGCTTCCTTGTCGCCAACAATCTCGCGCTGTCGGCGATCCTCGGCATCGTCCTGATCGGGACGCTTTATCCGCTGGTCACCGAGGCGCTGGGCACGAAGGTTTCGGTCGGTCCGCCCTATTTCAACGCGGTCGCCGGGCCGATCGTGCTGCTGATGGTGATCGGCATGGGCTTCGGGCCGCTCGCCAAATGGCGGCGTGACGATTTCGGCGTGATGGTGCGTCGCGCGGCGGTGCCGATCCTCGTGACCGCGGCGGCATTGCTCGCGGTCGTGTTGTTCCTGCCGCCGATCGGGTGGCTGCCGCTGCTCGGACTGGTCCTCGCCATCGGCGTCGGCATTGCCAGCGTGGCGCCGTTATGGGGCCGCAACCTGCGCCGCACGCCCTTGTTCACCTATGGAATGGTCATTTCGCATCTGGGGATCGCCGTCAGCCTTGCCGGCATGTCGACCGAGCGCGCGTTCATCAAGGAACGCCTGATTGCCGCGCGCATCGGCGACACGACCACGGTCGGCCCCTATACGATCAGGCTCACCGGCATCGAGCCGATCGCCGGGCCGAACTGGACCGCGCTCGAAGCGAGTCTCGAAGCCCGCCGTGGCAGTGGCCAGCCCTTCACGCTCAAGCCGCAGGCGCGGATGTTCTCCGACCCGCCGACCGAGACGACCGAAGCGGCCATCGCCACGCGCCTCGACGGACAGCTCTATCTCGTCCTCGGCAAGGGCGACGGCACGGGCCGCTGGCAGTTGCGATTGTGGTGGAAGCCGATGGTCACGCTGATCTGGCTGGGCGGCGCGTTGATCGCGTTCGGTGGTGTGTTGTCGCTCATCGGCCGCGCGCGGCGGTCACGGGCCTATTATTACCGCACGGCCTATTCATGAAGCGCCTTGTCATCTGGGCACCGCTCGCCGCATTCGTGATCTTCTTCGCGGTCGTCGCGTTGCAACTCTACAAGCCCGACAATCGCGAACACCCATCGCAATTCGTCGGCCAGCCGTTCCCGATGGTCCAGCTTCCCGCCGCAGCGTCATCGCGCCCGACCTTCGCCGCGACCAGCGGTCCGCGCCTGGTCAATGTCTTCGCCAGCTGGTGCGTGCCGTGCATCGCCGAAGCGCCAATTCTCGAAGCCATCAGCGCGCAGGGCGTGACGATCGACGGCGTGGCGATCCGCGACCGGCGCGAGGACGTCGACGCCTTCCTCGCGCGCAACGGCAATCCGTATCGCACCATCGGCATGGACGGGAATAGCCGCGTGCAACTCGCGATCGGCAGCTCGGGCGTGCCCGAGACTTTTGTGGTCGACGGGAAGGGCATCATCCGCCACCAGCACATCGGCGCGGTGAGTGAGAGCGATGTGCCGGGATTGCTCGAAAAATTAAGGGCGGCGCAATGAGGCGGCTCGCCATTCTCCTGCTCCTCGCGCCGCTCCCCGCGCTGGCGGACTCGACGATGCCAAAGGCGGCCCTGGCGGACACGCAATTGCCCGATGCGAAGCAGGAAGCCGCTGCCAAGGCGCTGATGGAGTCGGTTCGCTGCCTCGTCTGCCAGGGACAATCGATCGCCGACAGCGATGCCGAAATGGCGTCGGACATGCGCGCGATGATCCGCGAACGCGTGCAGGCGGGGGAGAAGCCGGAGGACATCCGCAAATGGCTGATCGCGCGTTACGGTGACTGGGTCAGCTACAAGCCGATGTTCGATGGCGCGACGGCACCGCTGTGGATCCTGCCGCTGCTGCTGATCGGCGCGGGGCTGTGGCTCGCGCGCGGGCGTTTCAGACGGGTGCGCAAGTGATTGGCTGGATCGTCTTCCTGGCGCTCGCGGCGGTCGCGTACGGGTTGTTGTGGCGCTTCGGTCGCGTCGGCGGCACGTCGCGTGACCTGACGCTCAGCGCGCTGTTCCTCGCCGCGGCGGGCTATGCCTGGCAGGGCAATCCCGGCCTGGCTTCGACCCTGCGCGTGGCCGAGGAGCGCGGCAACACTCTCGATCCGGCCGACACCGTGCTTCGCCATCAGCTCAATGCCGCGCAGTTCGGCAGCGACGCACAATGGATCGATTATTCCGAAACGCTGATGAAGATGGGGTCGCCGCGCCTCGCCGTGACCGCGATCAAGAGCGGGTTGAAGGAAAACCCGCGTAGCGCCGATCTGTGGACCGGCCTCGGCAATGCACTGGTGGCACAGGGCGAGGGGCTGGTCTCCCCCGCCGCGAGTTTCGCCTACGAACACGCCGCGGCCCTTGCGCCCGGCCATCCCGGGCCGCCATTCTTCTATGGCCTGATGCTTGCGCGCAGCGGCAATACCAAGGCAGCGGGCGAGATCTGGCGCGGACTGCTGGCGCGGGCGCCCGAAGGCGCGTCGTGGAAGGCCGATCTGGAACAACGGCTCGCACAGATCGGGGAAAGTCCTGTCACCGCCGCGACTGTCCCGTCAGCGAAGTGAATTCGCTGACCCGTCGGTCGCTGCGCGCCGGCCGGCATTTGCGATCTTGACGATAGCCTAGGCTATCGGCGTGCCGCTCATGCTCACTGCACCCGCCACACCCTGAAGCCGCGTTTCGCCAGCATCGCCTGCACCGAATTGGTGCCCGCCAGATGTCCCGCGCCGACCGCGACGAACACCGTTCCCGGCTTCTTCATCCGCCCCGCCAGCCACGTCGCCCAACGCGCGTTGCGTTGACGGATCAACGCGTCGGACAAAGGCGCGGAAGCTTTCAACTCATCGTCGAACGTCGCCGCGATCATCGTCGTGTCGCCCGATCCCCAGGCGCGGATCATCCGTGCGAACTCCTTGTCGGCCCCGGCCCCGTCATCGAGCACACCGACCAGGAACTGGCGCTGCGCATCTTCGGGCAGCCCGTCGAAATAGCCGAGCTGTTCGGCGGGGGTTTCCAGCCCCGACACCGGCTTCCCCGCATCGGCAAAGCTTTTCTTCAGCGTGTCCTCAACCCCGTAATCAGTGCTGAGGCCGATATCGCGCAGGCTGGCCGACGCGATCGTCAGCGCCGCCGCCCAGGTTTCAAAGCGGTCGAGCACCGCCAGCGGCACGCCTGATTTCTTCACCGCCGCCTCCAGCGGCTTGCGCTTGTTGGCGGGCACGCGGTCGAGCAACGGCGGCAGGTCGGGTGACACGCCGATCCGCGCCATCAGCGCGCCCATCGCCGCCGGATCCTTGTCCAGCACCGTTTCCAGCACCAACCCCTGGCTCTTGGCGATCGCGCTGTTGAGCGCGGGGGTATGCCAGCTCAGATCCTTGGGCAGCAGGTGGATCGACCCGAACAGGTAAATCGTGGTGTCCTTGTCCGCCATTCGCCACAGCGCCGGTCGCGCCACCCGCGCATCGGCGGCGGTCTGCTGACAGGCCGACAGGATGACGGCGGCGACAAGGGCGAGGCGGCGAAGCATGACGGGTGTATAGATCGCATCCGGTAAACGAACAGCGCGTTAACGAACGGCGCGCAGCTTGACCCGTTCGCCGCCACTCCGCATGGCGCGGCGCAGCATGGCCCTTTCGTTTCAAGACCTGATCCTGACGCTGCACCGCTATTGGGCGGATCGCGGCTGCGTGATCCTCCAGCCCTATGACATGGAAATGGGGGCGGGAACGTTCCACACCGCGACGACGCTGCGCGCGCTGGGGCCCAACCCGTGGAACGCGGCCTTCGTTCAGCCATGCCGCCGCCCGACCGATGGGCGCTATGGCGAGAACCCCAATCGCCTCGGCCATTATTACCAGTATCAGGTGATCCTGAAGCCATCGCCCGCAGACTTGCAGGACCTTTATCTCGGCAGCCTCGAAGCCATCGGGCTCGACATGCGGCTGCACGACATCCGCTTTGTCGAGGACGATTGGGAGAGTCCGACGCTGGGCGCCTGGGGCCTGGGCTGGGAAGTGTGGTGCGACGGGATGGAGGTGACCCAATTCACTTACTTCCAGCAAATGGGCGGGTTCGATTGCAAGCCGGTGGCGGGCGAGTTGACCTACGGCCTCGAACGCCTCGCAATGTACATCCAGGGCGTCGACAACGTGTACGACCTCGACTTCAATGGTGCGGGCGTGACGTATGGCGACGTGTTTCTCGAGAACGAGAAACAGATGTCGAAGTGGAATTTCGAGGTTGCGGATACCGACAGCCTGTTCGACCAGTTCCGCAAGCACGCCGCGGAATGTGAGAACAGCCTCAACGCCAATCTGCCGATCCCGGCCTATGAACAGGCGATCAAGGCCAGCCACGTGTTCAACACGCTGCAGGCGCGCGGCGTCATCTCGGTCGCCGAGCGCCAGGCCTATATCGGCCGAGTGCGCGATCTGGCGAAGGGTGCCTGCGCCAAGTGGATGGAAATCAACGGGTGGGCGGCATGAGCGACCAGCTTGCTGGCGCGACCAACAAAGGCGCCGATTTCCTGCTCGAGCTGCGCTCGGAAGAAATCCCCGCGCGAATGCAGGTTCAGGCCAAGGCCGATCTGACGCGCCTGTTCGAAGCCGAACTGGCGAAACATGGCTTGAAGGCTGCAAGCATCGAAGCCTTCGCCACCCCGCGCCGCCTCGTCGCTGATCGCGCGCGACCTGCCCGACGCGACCGAGGCGGTCAGCGAGGAATTGAAGGGCCCGCCCGCCGATGCGCCCGACGCAGCGGTCGAGGGTTCCTGCGCAAATCGGGCCTGACCCGTGATGCGCTCGAAACCCGCGAAGTGAAAGGTCGCCCGACCTTCTTCGCGGTGATCGACAAGCCCGGGCGTCCCACGATCAGCGTCCTGTCCGACGCGATCCCCGCCGTCATCCGCGCCTTTCCCTGGCCCAAATCGATGCGCTGGGGCGCCGCATCGCTCTCGACCGAAAGCCTGCGCTGGGTCCGCCCGCTGCAGGGCATCGTCGCGCTGCTCGGCGAAACCATCGTGCCGTGCAGCATCGACGGCATTGAAGCGGGCGCCGCGACGCTTGGCCACCGCTTCGTCCATCCCGGCCCGATCACCATCGGCAGCGCCAACGATTACATCGAGAAACTCCGCGCCTGCCACGTCATCGTCCATTTCAGCGAGCGCTGCGCGATCATCCGCGACGGCGCGCGGGCGGCGGCCACCGCCGCAGGCCTGACGCTGGTCGAGGATGAAGGGCTGGTTGTCGAAAATGCCGGGCTGACCGAGTGGCCGGTGCCGCTGCTCGGGCGGTTCGACGCCAGCTATCTGGCGGTGCCGCAGGAGATCATCCAGCTCACCGCGCGGGTGAACCAGAAGTATTTCGTGTGTTCGGACGCGGACGGCAAACTGGCCAACGCCTTCGTCTGCACCGCGAACATCGACGCGCCCGATGGCGGCGCGGCGATCGTCGACGGCAACCGCAAGGTCATCGCCTCGCGCCTCGCGCGACGCCAAGTTCTTCTGGGAAAACGACGTCCAGGTGCCGCTGGACACGCAGGCGCAAAAGCTGTCGCAGATCGTGTTCCACGAAAAGCTCGGCACCGTCGCCGACAAGGTCGAGCGCGTCGCCAAGCTGGCGCGCTGGCTGTGCGAAGAAGGGATCGTCGCGGGCGACGCCGCGCTTGCCGAACGCGCGGCGCGGTTGTGCAAGGCCGATCTCGTCACCGGCACCGTCGGCGAATTCCCCGAACTGCAAGGCGTGATCGGCGGCCACCTCGCCCGCGCGCAGGGCGAGGATGCACGCCGTCGCCGACGCAATCCGCGATCACTACAAGCCGGTCGGGCAGGGCGACGATGTGCCGACCGCGCCGGTGACGGTCGCGGTGTCGCTGGCGGATAAGCTGGATACGACTCAGCGTTTTTCGGCAGTCGATGAGCGCCCACAGGTTCAAAAGATCCGTTCGCTCTTCGTCGAGCAGCGCTCGGCGTTCTCTGCGACTGTCAGCGGGAACGAATCTGCGCTGACGTGAGCTTCGGCGGTTGTCGAATTCGCGCAGGCTATGACTGGAACATGTCGAAATAGCCACTGCGTCAAGCCACGCTTCGCGACTTTTCGCCGACCGCCTCAAAGTTCAACAGCGCGAAGCGGGCGTCCGTCACGACCTGATCGATGCGGTGTTCGCGCTCGGCGGGGAAGACGATCTCGTCCGCCTGCTCGCCCGCGTCCGCGCGCTGCAGGCGTTTGTCGAAACGCCCGAGGGCACCAACCTCCTCGCCGGGTACAAGCGCGCCGCGAACATCCTCAAGCAGGCGGGTGAGGTCGACCCGCAGGCAGCTGCGCCGGGGCCGATGCTGCCGGTCGAGGCGGCGTTGCTGACCGCGCTCGATCAGGCCGAACAGCGCGCCTCGGCCGATGTGCAGGCCGAAGATTTCGCCGGGGCGATGGCGGCGCTCGCATCGTTGCGTGGGCCGATCGACGCCTTTTTCGATGGCGTCATGGTCAATGACGACGACGCCGCAGTCCGCGCGTTTCGTTTGGGCCTGCTCGCGCGTTTCCGTGCTGCCGTGCACACGGTGGCCGATTTTTCGAAGATCGAGGGCTAGCACCTCACACCAACTTCCGATCGCTGGGGAGCATCGATTTGACCGACTACGTTTACCGCTTCGGCGGCGGGGTGTCCGAAGGCGGGCAGGACAAGAACCTGCTCGGCGGCAAGGGCGCGAACCTCGACGGCATGGCGGGGATCGGCCTGCCCGTGCCCCCCGGATTCACCATCAGCACCGCGATGTGCGCGCGCTATTACGAGGAGGGCGAACGCTTCCCCGACGAATTGCGCCCGCAGGTCACGCTGGGCCTCCATCATATCGAGCAGGTCACCGGCAAGAAGTTCGGTGACGCCGCCGATCCGCTGCTGGTCAGCGTTCGCAGCGGCGCGCGCGTGTCGATGCCCGGGATGATGGATACCGTCCTCAACCTCGGCCTCAACGATGCGACGGTCGAGGGCCTCGCCGCCGTGTCGGGCGACGCGCGCTTCGCGTGGGACAGCTATCGCCGCTTCGTCCAGATGTATGCCGACGTGGTGCTCGGCCTCGATCATGGGGCGTTCGAGGAAGCGCTCGACATCGCCAAGGAAGATCGCGGCTACACGCTCGACACCGAGCTCGAGGCCGACGACCTCCGCGCGCTGGTGGCCGAGTATAAGCGCCTGGTCGAAAAGCAGTGGGGCAAGCCATTCCCGCAGGACGTCCACGACCAATTATGGGGCGCGGTCGGCGCGGTCTTCGGATCGTGGCAATCGGAACGCGCGAAGGTCTATCGCCGGATCAATGCGATCCCCGGCGATTGGGGCACCGCGGTCAACGTCCAGGCAATGGTCTTCGGCAATATGGGCGAAACCTCGGCAACGGGCGTGGCGTTCACGCGCAATCCGTCGACCGGCGAGCGGGCTTATTACGGCGAGTTCCTGATCAACGCACAGGGCGAGGATGTCGTCGCGGGCATCCGTACGCCGCAGTATCTGACGCTCGCGGCGCGCGAGGCGGCACGGGCCAAGCCAGCGTCGATGGAGGAAGCGCTCCCCGAAACGTACACCGAACTCGCGCGCGTGTTCGACCTGCTCGAAACGCATTACCGCGACATGCAGGATATCGAATTCACGGTGCAGCAGGGCAAGTTGTGGATGCTGCAGACGCGGAGCGGCAAGCGCACCGCCAAGGCGGCGCTGAAGATCGCGGTCGACATGGCCGAGGAAGGGCTGATCACCCGCGAGGAAGCGGTCGCGCGCGTCGATCCGGCGGCGCTCGATCAATTGCTCCACCCGACGCTCGATCCGCAGGCGGTGCGCGACGTCATCGTCACCGGTCTGCCGGCCAGCCCCGGCGCGGCGTCGGGTGCGGCGGTGTTCGACAGCGCACACGGCCGAAAACCGTGCGGCCCTGGGCGAACCGGTCATCCTCATCCGCACCGAAACCAGCCCGGAGGATATTTCGGGCATGCACGCGGCCAAGGGCATCCTGACTGCGCGCGGCGGAATGACCAGCCACGCGGCGGTCGTGGCGCGCGGCATGGGGCGTCCCTGCGTTTCGGGCGCGGGCGGGTTGTCGATCGACGCCAAGGCGCGGACGGCCAAGGCAGGCGGGCGGACGATCAACGAAGGCGACCTGATCACCATCGACGGGTCGTCGGGCGAAGTGATGGCGGGGCACGTCGCCACGGTGCAGCCCGAATTGGCCGGCGATTTCGCGACGCTGATGGTGTGGGCCGACGGCGTTCGCCGCATGAAGGTTCGCGCCAATGCCGAAACCCCCGAGGACGCCCGCGTCGCGCGCGAATTCGGCGCGGAGGGCATCGGCCTGTGCCGGACGGAGCACATGTTCTTCGACGCTGGGCGCATCGCCGCGGTGCGAGAAATGATCCTGGCCGAGAACGAGGCAGGGCGGCGCACGGCGCTGGCCAAGCTGCTGCCCGAACAGCGCAAGGATTTCGCGGAATTGTTCGAGGTGATGGCGGGGCTGCCCGTGACGATCCGCCTGCTCGATCCGCCGCTGCACGAATTCCTGCCGCACGAGGATGCCGAATTCGCCACCGTTGCCGAGGCGGCGGGGGTCGATATCGACGTGCTGAAGCGCCGCGCGGCGGAATTGCACGAATTCAATCCGATGCTCGGCCATCGCGGCTGCCGCCTGGGCGTGACCTTCCCCGAGATTTACGAAATGCAGGCGCGGGCGATCTTCGAGGCGGCATTGTCGCTCGCCACCGCGCCGGTCCCTGAGATCATGATCCCGCTGGTCGCGACCAAGCGCGAGCTGGAGCTGATGAAGGCAGTGGTCGACAAGGCCGCCGAGGCCGTGTTCGCAGAGGCCGGGCGGCGGATCGAGTATCTCGTCGGGACGATGATCGAGCTGCCGCGCGCGGCACTGCGCGCGGGAGAGATCGCCGAGGCGGGGCAGTTCTTCTCATTCGGCACCAACGACCTGACCCAGACGACCCTGGGCGTATCACGCGACGACGCCGCGCGATTCCTGTCGGCCTATGTCGAGCAGGGCATCTATGCGCGCGACCCGTTCGTCAGCCTCGATGTCGAAGGCGTCGGCGAACTGGTGCAGTTGGCGGCGGATCGCGGACGGGCGACACGCCCCGACATCAAGCTGGGCATTTGCGGCGAACATGGTGGCGACCCGTCGTCAATCGCGTTCTGCGAACAGGTCGGCCTCGATTACGTCAGTGCGTCACCCTATCGCGTGCCGATCGCCCGGCTGGCCGCGGCGCAATCGGCCCTAGCGGCGAAGGTCTAGATCGCCGATCGCCGTGCCGGGCCTGTATTCGTCGACCAGCTTCTGGTGGTCGAGTTTGAGCGCTTCGTAGCGGATATGCTCTTCCTCGTACTTGCGCTTCCACTTGCGCCCCGATGAAAACAACAGGGCGCCGAGGATCAGCCCGACGACGAAGATGGCGACATAGACGAGTGTCTGGTTCGGATCGATGACCATGCGGGTTTAATCCGTCGCATGGCCGATCGTTCCGCCTACTTGTCGAGCAGGTTGTCCTTGATCGAACAGGCCGCGGGCCCGAGGATCACGACGAACAGCACCGGCAGGATGAAGCAGATGAGCGGCACCGTCATGATCGCGGGCAGGCGCGCGGCCTTTTCCTCCGCCCGCATCATCCGTTCGTGGCGGAATTCGGCCGACAGCACGCGCAGTGCGGAAGCGAGGGGCGTGCCGTATTTCTCGGTCTGGACCATGGTCGTGACCACACCCTTGACCGAGTCCAGGTCGACGCGCGTCGCCAGATTCTCGAACGCCGAGCGCCGATCCGTCAGGAAGCCGAGCTCGATCGCGGTCAGCGCGAATTCCTCACCCAGTTCGGCATAGGCGCGGCCCAGTTCCTTCGACACGCGGGCAAAGGCGGCATCGACGGTCAGGCCGGCTTCGGCGCAGATGACCAGCAGATCGAGAGCGTCGGGCAGGCCCTTGCGGATCGCGGCAGTGCGCTTGGCGATCTTGTTCTTGAGCCAGATATCGGGCGCCTTGTAGCCGCCGATCAGCGCCGCGGCGCAGATGCCATAGCGCTTCAGCGGGCTCCATTCGGCAAAACCGCCCAGGCCATAGACATAAAGCAGCATTCCGCCGCCGACGATGATCGGCAGGAACATGCGCCCGAAGATGACCGCGACCGCCCATTCCTTTGAACGGATGCCGGCCTGCAACAGCTTGATCTGTGCTGCCTTCAACTGCTCGTCCTGCAGCACCTTGAGGCCCGACAGCAGCGAACGCATCCGGTCGGTGGTGTCGTTCTTCGTCGTCAGCCGCGCGCGACGCTTGCTGGCGGAAGCGACGATGCCCGCCTTCAACTGTTCGCGCCGCTCGTTGAGCGCCTTGACCCGCTTGGCCATCGGGTTCTTGACCTGCGTCGCGGCATAGATCGCATACATCGTCGCGAACGCGGCGACGGCGGACATCAGCGTCGCGACGTAGAGCACGTCGATGCCGAAAAAGGTCGGATGGCCGGGGGGCAAGGGTTTCATCGTCAGATCTCGAAGTTGATCATCTGGGCCATGATGAAGGCGCCGATGCCCATCCACACCAGCCCGCCGCCACCAACCGCCATCAGGCGCGGGTCGATGAAAAACTTGCCCATGTAAGCCGGGTTGATGAAGTTGATCAGGATGAACACGATGAAGGGCAGCGAGCCGATGATGTAGGCCGAAGCCTTGGACTCCGAGGCCATCGCCTTGATCTTCAGCTTCATCTGCGCCCGGCCGCGCAGCACGGCGGCGAGGTTCGACAGCGTCTCCGCCAGGTTGCCGCCGGTTTCGCGCTGAATTTGCAGCGAGATCACGAAGAACTGGAATTCGGGCGTGCCGAGACGGTCGGCGGTGTCCTGCAACGCCGCGTCCATCGTCTTGCCGATCTTGATCTTGTCGCTGACCGAACGAAATTCCTCGCCCATCGGGCCGGGCAACTCGGTTGCGACGACACCCAGCGTTTCGGAAATCGGCAGGCCCGAGCGTAGCCCGCGGACCAGCAATTCGATCGCGTCGGGAAATCGTTTGGTGAACTTCGCGAGCGCGGCGGTTGATCATGTAGCTGACCGCCTTGTGCGGAATGGCGAGGCCCAGCGCGAGGCCCGCAAACAGGCACAGCATGATCGGCATGCCCTTGAACAACAGCGCGGCGGCGACGATCAGGGCGATGACCAGATTGGCGGTGAAGAACTTGCCCAGCGTCCAGTTCTTGCCGGTCTTGTCGAGGCGTTGCTGGAGCTTTGCGGGGTTCAACAGGAAGCGATTGGCGAGCCCGTGCATCCGGCCGCCTTCGATCGTGTTGGAGATGGCCCGCCGCATCTGCGCTTCGACCGCGCCCGAGGCGCCGTTGTGGCGGTCGCGCAGTTCGGTCATGCGGCGTGTGCTCGCCTTGCCCGCCGAAGGTCCGCTGAACGCGCCGTAGATCAACGCCATCATCGCGACGATGAGGCCACCGAACATCAGGGCAGGCATCATTGCCATGGTCTAGCCAACCTTCTTCTTGGACTGGAGCATCGAGCCGAGCCCGCCGAGCTTGCCCAGCAGCGATGGTTTCCGGTTGGTCGATCCGGCGCTGTCCGCGACATCTTCGGCGGCGGCGGTCAGGCGGTTGGCAATTTCTGCGATGCCCGCGGCCAGCTTGCTGCCCTTGCCCGCCTCGGCCACCGTCTTGCCGAGTTTCGCGGCCTGGATCGCAACCTTGGCATCGAATGGGACGACGATGTCGATCTTGCTTTCGACCGAGGTCTCGAATTCCTTGCGCGTGACTTCGCCGCCGGTTGAAGCAACGCGATTGGCAACGAGGATCACTTGCGTCTGCGGCGCATTGGATTTCAGCCAGGCCCGGATGCGGATGACGTCGCGCGCGGAGGCGAGGGTCAGTTCGCACACCACCACGGCGATGTTGACCTCGTGCATCAGGTGCGGATGCGCGACGAGCATTGCGCGCGGCAGGTCGACCACCGTGGTCTCGAACGCCTGGCGCAGTTCCTCCTGCAGCTGATAGAAGGCAGCACCGTCGGTCAGCAGCGGCTGATTGATCGGGGCTTCGGCGCTGAGCACCGACAGCTTGTCATTGGCCTTCACCATCGCGCGTTCGATGAACAGCCCGTCGATGCGGCTGGGGTTCTCGATCGCGTCGGTCAGGCCGCGGCCAGGCTCGAGGTCGAGGGCGAGCGCGCCGGTGCCGAAATGTACGTCAAGGTCGAGCAACGCGGCCGAACGGCCGTGCTGCTGGCCCATCAGCCAGGCGATGGACGTCGCGATCGTCGAGGCGCCCGCGCCGCCGCGCGCGCCGATGACGGCCGCCATGACGTGAGGTCGCTCAAGCGAGGCCTCGACGTGCTTGGGCGTGGAGAAGACCGCCTGGGCGTTGGCAAAGCAATCGCGCAGCGCGTCTGGGCTGAGTGGTTTCAGCAGGTAATCGTGCAGGCCGCTGGCGATCAGGTCGCGGTACAGCCGCACGTCGTTGACCTGCCCCGCCGCGATCACCACCGTGCCGGGCTCACAAACCTCGGCCAGGGCGTTGATGTCGTTCAGCGGATCGCCGCTTTCGGACAGGTCGACGAACAGGATGTTGCGGACTGGCGGAAACCGACAAGGCGGTGACCGCATTGCGCAGGCCACCCTTGTTGACCTTTTCCGCCGCCCAACCGAGCTCGGCGACGACCGGGCGCAGCGACTCCGCGGTGGCGTCGTCGCAAACGAATGCGGTGAAGGGTTCGCGTAGCGACCCGCGCGAGGCTGACCAGGGCGCGTTCATCAGTTGCCGTTCCTCGTTGATTCGGTTTTGAGCACCGCACCGCCATTGCCGGTCGGCATGGCCTTGCGCAGTTCCTTGATGGCACGTCCGCCGGTGACTGCATCGGTCACCGACGCGTCGCCGCGCCCGCGGACCAGATCCTCTGGATTGGCGATCATCGCCGCGAGGTTGGAGTTCATCGCGCAGCCGTAATTGGACCCGGTGTGCGAATTGAATTCGGGTTGCGATCCGCGGCTCCAGTCGGGGCACCCCGGCACTTCGGCGACGGCGCGGCTGACGACGACACGGAATTGCCCGGGCGCGATCTCGCCCGCCGTGATCGGCGCGGTGGCGTCGAGCAGCAGGCCGTAGCGCGCGGCGATTGCCTGCACGTCGCGGCGGCTGCCGGCGTCGGCGCCGTCGATCGCGATCCTGTCGCCATAGCCGACCTTCAAGGTCGGAACCAGCCGTCCAGTCCCTCGCGGTCGGCCACGGACAGGCCGCTGGCCGGCACGTCATAGACATAGTCGGTGCGGTGGACGACCGGCTGATGAACCGATTCGAGTCCGCGATTCTTGGTCCCGCCGCACGCGGCGAGGGCGACGAGCGCGATGAGCGGAATGGTCTTGATGACGCGCATGGGGGCGATCCTCACTTGCTGAAGCCCGGGCCGATCGACGCCGCGGCGACGCGCTTGCCCTTGCTGGCTTGGCGTGGCCGGCGGCGTGGTCAGCGACAGCGGCACGCCCTGGCCGCGCGTGTCCACCGTGATCGGCGGGGCGACGGTCGGCTTGGGCCGTTCCTCGCCCGACCTGCCACCGAAGGTCTTGCCCAGCAGCAGGCGCTGGGCATCGGTCGGGGCCAGATAGCCATCGGTCGGCAGCTTGATGTTGTTCGCGTCGGTCGGCTTCACCAGATAAGGCGTGACGACGATCATCAGCTCGGTTTCCTGCCGGCGGAACCGGTTCGAGCGGAACATCGCCCCGAGGATCGGCAAGTCGCCCAGGCCGGGTGCCTTGTCCGTCGAATTGACGTTCGAATTGCGCATCAACCCGCCGATCATGAACGACTGGCCCGATCCGAGTTCGATCGTCGTTTCGGCGCGCCGCGTGGTGATCGCAGGAATGTTGAAGCCGTTGAGGACGATCGAGCCTTCGGACGACAGTTCCGACACTTCGGGTCGCACGCGCATCGAGATGCGTCCGTCGGCGAGTACCGTCGGGGTGAACGCCAGGCTGACGCCATATTGCTTGTACTGGATGGTGATCGAGCCCGAGCGCCTGGCTGATCGGGATCGGGAATTCGCCGCCGGCGAGGAAGCTGGCGGTTTCGCCCGATAGCGCGGTCAGGTTCGGCTGGGCGAGCGTGGTGACCAGGCCGTCATTCTCCGCAAGGTCGAGCGCCGAGGCAACATCGACGCCGAACAGGCGACCGAGGAAGCCCAGGCTGGTCTTGCCCGCACCGATGCCGAGCTTGGAAAAGTCGGCGACGGTCGCGCCGCGCGTGACGAATTGCCCGGTGCCCGGATCGAAGGGCAGCGACAGCGAGCCGGCGGGAAGGCCGAACACCGACGACGCATCGAGCTTGGGCAGATTGGCCGTCGAGGCATAGCCGATGCCGGCCTCACCGAAATTGCGACCCTGCGCGACGTTGAACTGGAAGCCGCCGGTGGTGTCGCGGGTCAGCAGGTTGACGCCGATCTCCTTGACCAGCGCGCGGCTGACCTCGGCGATCTTGACCTGCAGATTCACCTGTAGCGGGGTCGCGGTCTTCAGCCGGCTGACGACCTGCGTCCCTTCGCCGACGAACGCCTGGACCAGGCGCTCGGCCTCCGCCGAATCATCGGGTCCGGCGACGGTGCCGGTGAGCAGCACGAGGCCGTTCATCGGCGTCGAGGTGATCGCCGCATCGGGCAATGCCAGGCGCAGCATCTGGTCGAGCGAGTTGCTGTTGCTGCCGACGCGGACGTTGGTCGAATAGACGACCTGGCCGCCCTTGGTCGTGGCGAACACCGTCGCCTCGCCCTTGCCCTTGGCAAAAACGTAAAGTTGGGTTGGCGAGCGCACCTGGACGTCGGCGACCTTTTCGTTCGACACGAAGATGTCGCTCATCGGAGCGGGCAGGTTGACCAACTGGCCGCGCCCTTCCGACAGGATGAGGTCGCCCAGCGGACGCTGGATGCCCGCGGGGGCGGTGACACCGGCGCTGGGCACGATGGCCGTGGCCAGCGCCGCGGCGCCGACAAAAGCGCGGAGGATCGTCTTGGCACGCATTTACTTGGCCCCCAGCTGAACTTCGGTGACGTTATTGCCGCGCGCGACGCGGACGACCGGGCCCTGCGGCACGGCATGAGCCATGGCGCTGACCATCGCGGTCATGGCGGTGCCCGATGTATTGGCATCGCCGGAAGCCATCGAACCGCCGCGCTGTTGCGCCGGAACGGTGCGGCGCTGGAAGCGCGAGACGTCGGCCCCGGTGACGTAGGTCGTATTGCTGTCCTGCGGATGCGCCATGGCCTGGGCCATGATGGCCGCGGTGGTCTTGGGATCGGCACCCGTGGGCAGTGTCACGTCGCCCGACGCGATGGCGCGGTCGAGCTCGGCATTGTTGTCGGCGATCGAGCGCAGGCTGAGCGACACCTGGCCGATGGTCTGCGCCACGGCGATCTTTTCGGCGATGCGCGGCGTGGCTTCGAGCGTGACGGTCTGTAGCCAGCGTGACCTTCTTGTTGCCCTTGTCGTCCTCGTCCGGCGTGACCCTTTGATCGGTCGCGAGGACACGGACGTTGCGGACGAAGGTTTCGGAGGCCTTGAGCTCGGCGCCCTGACCGCCGCCGACGGTCTGCGTCAGGACGAGGTCGACACGGTCGCCGGGGAAGACGAAACCGGCGACGCCGGTCGAGTTGGAGACCGCCACCGTGACGGCGCGCATCCCGGCGCCCAGCGCGGCGGCGAGGAAGCCGCGGTCGCCGGGCTTCACCAGCGCCCCCTGGGTCAGCGGCTGGCCGGCCGTGATATCGGCGCGGACGACGGTGCCGGCGAGCGACGCCGGATCGGCCGAGCCCTTGATGTAATAGGCGTTCTCGACGAGATCCTTGGGCCACGGCTGATAGCGGAAGCTATCAGGCTGGATGATCGTGCCGACGGGCAGCATCCGCGTGGCGACCAGCACTTCGGGCCCGACCGGCGCCGCGACGACCGTCGCCTGCGCGGACGGCGCCGCGCTCTGGCCGAACATGTTCTTGGCCATCACCGCGGCCATCGCCGCGACGACCAGCGCTCCTACCAACAAGGCAATCTTCTTAGGCTCCATGATGGAACGCCCCTCCGACCCAAAATCCAGTGACGGAAATCATTGCAGACAATGGTTAAAATATGAGTGCGGACGATGCTCCATGCCCCGGCGGCGGCGATCGCCACTCCGTAGGGCACCTCGATCGGGCGACCCGTCGGGCGCAGCTGATGCATCACCAGCATGACGATGGTCAGCACACCGCCGAGAATCGCCATCAGCATGAGCAGCGACAGGAACGGCGTGACCGGGAACCACAGGGCCAGCGCGCCGATCAGCTTGACATCACCGCCCCCCATCGCGCCGAGTGCGAACAGCCCGGCAAAGCCGGCGAACACCGCAAGCGCGAAGGCGATCTGGAGCGCGGCGTCTGGCCATAGGGACAGCCCGCTGGCCCACCAGAACAGGGGCGCGGCCAGCGCGATGCCAGCATTGAGCGCATTCGAAATGGTGCGGCTGCGCATGTCGGTGACCGCCGCCGCACAGAGCGCGGTGAGCAGCCCGGCGAGCAGCAATGTGTGGCGCCCGTGCATAAGCCGAGGGGTAGACGCTACGAATCAATAAACCGTAACTGCCAACCATGATCGTGAACCGGCGCGTGTCCGCATGACCTATGACTTTGCCGTGATCGGGGGCGGGATCGCCGGGGCGAGCGTGGCGGCCGAGCTGGCGCCGCACGGATCGGTGGTGCTGCTGGAGGCGGAGGACACGCCCGGCTATCATTCCACCGGGCGGTCGGCGGCGTTCTGGCACGAGACGCTGGGCGGGCCGCTGGTCCAGCAATTGAGCGTGGCGTCGCTCGACACCTTGCAGGACGGCGGGTTCCTGACGCCGCGGACGTCGCTCAACGTCGCCGATGCCGCGCATTTGCCGATGCTCGATGCGCTGGAGGCCAAATTTGCGGGATCGGGCGCCAAACTGACGCGTGTCGGGCATGACGGCGTGCTCGGCACTGGTGCCGCGCGCGACAGCAGTGCTGGCGGCCGGGCTGGTCGAGGATCGCTGCGCCGATATCGACGTGGGCGGGCTGCACGGCGCGTATCTGAAGCAATTCCGGCAGGCGGGCGGCACGCTGGAGACCGATTTTCGTGTCGAGCGGTTGCGCGCGGGGCGGGGACGTGTGGCAAGTTGCGGCCGGTGACCGCACCCTCGAGGCGCGCACGGTCGTCAACGCGGCGGGGGCGTGGGCCGACCATGTCGCGCAGCTGGCGGGTGCGGCGGTGCTGGGGCTGCAGCCGATGCGGCGCACGATCGCGCAGGTGCGGCTGACGACCGCCGACGTGCCAGAGACACTGCCGCTGACCATCGACATTGCCGGCACCTTCTATTTCCGGCCCGAGGGGCATGAGCGCGTCTGGCTGTGCCCGCATGACGAGACCCCGGTCGAGCCACATGATGCGGCGCCCGAGGAACTCGACGTGGCGCTGGCGATCGACCGGTTCGAGACGGTGACCAGCTGGCGCGTCGCGGCGGTCGAGCGCAAATGGGCGGGGCTGCGAACTTTCGCGCCCGACCGGCTGCCGGTGATCGGGTTCGATCCGAAGGTGCGCGAATTTCTTCTGGCTGGCGGGGCAGGGGGGCGTCGGCATCCAGACCGCACCCGCCGCGGCGCGAGTCGCGGCGGCGGCGTTGCTGGGACGCGAACCCCATCCATCGGTAGCCGGGATCGACCCGGCGCCGTTCAGCCCTAAGCGCTTCGCCTGAAGCGATTCGCGGCGTCGCTGGCGAGTTTGTCGGCGCGTTCATTGTCGGGGTGGCCGGCATGGCCCTTCACCCAGACCCATTCGACGCGGTGCGGCTCGGCAGCGGCACAGAGCAATTGCCACAGTTCGGCATTCTTGACCGGCTTCTTATCGGCGGTGCGCCAGCCGTTCCTGCGCCAGCCGTGAATCCACTTGGTCAGGCCGTCCATCACGTAGCGGCTGTCGGTCGACAGGGTGACGCGGCACGGGCGGGTGAGGGCGTTCAGCCCCTCGATCGCCGCCATCAATTCCATGCGGTTGTTGGTGGTGTGCGCCTCCCCGCCCGACAATTCCTTCTCCTTGGCGCCCATGCGGATCAGCGCGCCCCAACCGCCGGGGCCGGGATTACCCTTGCACGCGCCGTCGGTGGCGATCTCGACGTGGGGGAGTTCGGTCATGCGGCGAGATAGTGGCGCAGGCGGCGGACGTAAGCGAGCGGGTCCTTGCGCGTGACCAGCGCGTCGGCGGGGGTATTGAGCCAGTCCCACGCGCGGGACAGGGCGAAGCGCAGTGCCGCGCCGGCGGCGAGGATGGGAAAGGCGGCACGCTCTTCCCTGGTCAGCGTGCCATAGCCTGCGAACAGCGCATCGCCGATGTCGGCGCGATATTCGGCACCGCTCGGGTCAAAGGCCCAGGCGCCGTGCGTCACTGCCAAATCGTAGGCGCGCAGATCAGTACAGGCGAAATAGAAGTCGATCAGCCCGGCCACCGCGTCACCGCGCATCAGGACGTTGTCCGGGAACAGGTCGGCGTGGATCGCGCAGACGGGGAGGTGGGTCGGCCAGTCGCTTTCGATGCGGCGAAGTGCCGTCGCGAGCTCATCGTGCAGGCCGGGAGCAATGCCATCGAGATCCCGCCCACAGCGATCGAGCAGCGGTCGCCAACTGGCAATGCCCATCGAATTTTCGCGCGTGGGACGAAAGTCGGTCACGGCGCGGTGCAAGGCGGCTAATGCGGCGCCAGCGGCATGCGCCTGCGCGACATTCGGCGTGGTCAGCGACACGCCGGGCAAAAACTTGATCAGGCAGGCGGGGCGGCCGCACAATTCCTGGATCTCGACGCCCTGCCGGTCCGGAACCGCGGGCGGCACCGGCAGGCCCTTCGCCGCGAGGTGATCGAGGAGTGCCATGAAGAAGGGCAGGTCGTCGGCCGCGACGCGCTTTTCGTAAAGGGTGAGGATGAAGCGGTCTTGCGTCGTATCGACGAGGTAGTTGGTGTTCTCGACTCCCTCGGCAATGCCCTTGGCCGAAACCAGTTCCCCAACGTCGTAGCGTTTGAGGAACTCGCCCAGCGCCTCTGCCGAGACGTGCGTGTAGACGGCCACTAGGCCGCCAGGCCGGCGGGCAGTTTGAAGGCGATGTTCTCCACCGCGGTTTCGACCTGTTCCTGGTGGACGTCGAAGCGTGCGCCGAGCCAGGCCGTGACTTCGTTGACGAGCAGTTCGGGTGCGGAGGCGCCAGCGGTCAGCCCGAGCGTCGTCACGCCGTCGAGCCACGCTGGGTCGATCTCGCTCGCCCGCTGGATCAGGGTCGCGCGCGCGCCGCCGCGTTCGGCGACTTCGACGAGGCGCAGCGAATTGGACGAATTCGGCGCGCCGATCACCAGCACGGCTTCGCAGCGCCCCGCAATCGCCTTGACCGCTTCCTGCCGGTTCGAGGTGGCGTAGCAAATGTCTTCGCCGCGCGGCCCCTCGATCGTCGGGAAACGCGCGCGCAGCGCGGCGACGATTTCCGCCGTATCGTCGACCGACAGCGTCGTCTGCGTGAGGAAGGCGAGGTTGTTTTCGTCGGTCACGGTGATGGCCGCGACATCCTCGACCTCCTCGACCAGCGTCATGGCGCCGGGCGGCACCTGGCCGAAGGTGCCGATGACTTCGGGGTGCCCCGCATGGCCGACGAAGACGATGTGCCGACCGGCGGCAACGAGCCTTTCGGCCTGGCGATGCACTTTCGAGACCAGCGGGCAGGTGGCGTCGTACCAGCGCAGCCCGCGCGACGTGGCGTCGGCGGGCACGGCCTTGGGCACGCCATGCGCGGAGAAAATGACCTCGGCGCCGTCGGGCACTTCGTACAGTTCGTCGACGAACACCGCGCCCTTGGCCTTCAGCGCGTCGACGACGAATTTGTTGTGGACGATTTCGTGGCGGACATAGACCGGCGCGCCATGGCGTTCGAGCGCGAGTTCGACGATGCGGATGGCGCGGTCAACGCCGGCGCAGAAGCCGCGCGGCGCGGCAACGATCAGGTGGAGTGGGGGACGTTCAGTCACGGCTCAGGCCGCATACGCGATTGATTGGCACGGCGAAACCCGCCTAAGACGGCGGCGATGCTCGAAAGGTCCGCGAAGTTGAACAAATTGCTGCCGCTCATGACACTCGCCGTGCTTGCCGGGTGCAGCGGGCGCCAAGGCGATATCGGTGATGGCGGCGTGTACAGCACGCGCACGACCTGTCCCGCCGTCGCCATCCCCGCCGCGACGGGGGACATCACGCTGTTCGACCCGCCGACGAGCCGTGAGGCCCGTGCGATCGACGTGACCGCCTATATGTCCAACGTCCGGGTGACGTGTGCGCCGCAGGGTGACCAGGTCGTCGCGCAGGCCGATTTCGACGTCATCGCGCGCCGCCGCGACACGGCACAGGCGCGCGACGTGACGGTGCCCTATTTCTCGACCGTGGTGCAGGGTGGCAATATCGTCGTCGCCAAGCGGGTCAGCCGCGTGTCGCTGCATTTCGATGCCGGCCAGTCCGAAGCGCGGACGCGCGGCAGCGGCGGCGCGGTGATCTCGCTGGCGGCGGCGACACTGCCGCAGGCGACGATCGAAAAGATCACGCGCAAGCGCAAGGCGGACGATCCCGATGCGTCGATCGACCCTATGGCCGCGCCGGACGTGCGCGCGGCGGTGGCGCGCGCGAGCTTCGAACTGCTCGTCGGGTTCCAGCTGACGCAGGAGCAATTGCGCTACAACGCGACGCGTTAAGGCGTTGACTCGAATCATCAGCACACCCATTCGCTAATCAGCCTTCCCGGCAACGGGGCGGCCGCGCGGGAGAGTGCGGGGTCAACCCGCCGCCGAAGGAGCAACCGCCCCGGAATCTCTCAGGCAACCGGACCGCGCGGACGATCAAGGCACTCTGGAAAGCGCGGCGGGCAACCGGCGCCACCGAAGGGGTAAGTCGCGGGTTCGCCAGCGATCAAAGCTCTCAGGTTTCCGTGACAGAGGGGGCAGGCGGCGGATTTCCGCACGCTTGCACCTGTCGTGGAGAAGCCCGTGGACGAGCCGACCGAAGAAACCCCGACCGAAACGTTGCCGCTCGACGCATGGCACCGGGCACAGGGCGCGCGGATGGTCGCGTTCGCCGGCTATCACATGCCGATCCAGTATGATGGCATCATGGCCGAGCATCTGTGGACAAGGACGCATGCCGGGCTGTTCGACGTCAGCCATATGGGCCAGTTGCTGATCGGCGGTGACGGGGCGGGCGAGGCACTCGAGGCGCTGTTGCCGAGCGACATCACCGGCATCGGGCAGGAACGTCAGCGTTACTCGCTATTGCTCGACGAGACCGGCGGCATCCTCGATGACCTGATGATCACGCGGCGTGGCGACGGCTATTACATGGTGGTCAACGGCGCGACCAAGTGGGACGATATCGGGTACTTCCGCGAACATCTGCCCGACGAGGTCAGCATCAACCACCTCGACGACCGCGCGCTGATCGCGCTGCAGGGGCCGGAGGCGCATGTCGCGCTCGAACGGCTCGTGCCGGGCGTGGCGGCGCTGTATTTCATGCAGTCGGGCGTATTCGGCGACCTGTGGATCAGCCGTTCGGGGTATACCGGCGAAGACGGGTACGAGATTTCGATACCCGTCGAGCAGGTCGAGAGCTTCGTGGCCGATCTGGTGGCGCAGCCGGAAGTGAAGCCGATCGGCCTCGGCGCGCGCGACTCGCTGAGGCTCGAAGCGGGGTTGCCGCTGTACGGGCATGACCTCGATCCGGGGATCGACCCGGTCGAAGCGGGGCTGACGTTCGCGATCCAGAAGCGCCGCCGCGAACAGGGCGGGTTCATGGGCGCCGAGCGCATCCAGAAGGGGTTCGGCGAGGGCACCGCGCAAAAGCGTGTCGGGCTGATCATCGAGGGCCGCTTGCCGGCGCGCGAAGGGGCGACGATCCATGCCGGTGGCGAAGTCGTCGGGCGTGTCACGTCGGGCGGCTTTTCGCCAAGCCTCAATCACGCGATCGCGATGGGCTATGTCGCGAGCGAACACGCCGCCAACGGCACGCTGCTCGAAGTCGATGTGCGGGGCAAGCGCCTCGCCGCGTCGGTCGCGCCGATGCCGTTCGTGCCGCACACCTATCACCGCCAGCCCAAAGCCTGAGGGAGCCAGACATGCGTTATTTCACCAAGGATCACGAGTGGATCGAAGTCGACGCGTCGGGCGACACGGCGACGGTCGGGATCACCGATTACGCGCAGAGCCAGCTCGGCGACATCGTCTTCGTCGAAGTGCCGGCGAGCGGCACGCGGCTCGACAAGGGTGGCGATGCCGCGGTGGTCGAAAGCGTCAAGGCGGCGTCGGACGTCTATTCGCCAGTGACGGGGACGGTCGACGCGGGCAACCCCGCGCTGGAAGGCGATCCGAGCCTGGTCAACACCTCGCCCGAAGGTGATGGCTGGTTCTTCACCATCGTGTTGCAGGACAAGGCCGAGTTGGCCGCGCTGATGGACGAGGCGGCGTACAAGGATTTCGTCGCGACTTTGTGAGCTCCGTCCGCATTCCCACCCCCGTTCAGGCTTCGCCTGACTTGCCCCTCCCGGTGGGAGGGGAGAGGAGACATTCGTTGCGTTACCTGCCCCTGACCGATGCCGATCGCGGCGCGATGCTCGAGACGATC
Source organism: uncultured Alphaproteobacteria bacterium (assembly GCA_963740775.1). Taxonomy (GTDB): domain Bacteria; phylum Pseudomonadota; class Alphaproteobacteria; order Sphingomonadales; family Sphingomonadaceae; genus Sphingomonas_O. Next base: position 110,385 of record CAVUFE010000007.1, read on the forward strand.
GGCGCGGAGTCGATCGATGCGCTGTTCGTCGATGTGCCCGAAGAAGCGCGGCTGGATGGCCCGATCCACGGCCTGCCCAACCATGCCACCGAAATGGCGGTCGAGCGGCACATGCGTACGCTGTCGAAGAAGAATCTGGCGGCGGCGGATGCGCCGTTCTTCCTCGGCTGCGGGGCGTATCGCCATCACGTTCCGGCGTCAGTCGATCATCTGATCCAGCGCGGCGAGTTCCTCACCGCCTACACGCCCTACCAGCCCGAGATCGCGCAGGGCACGCTGCAGATGCTGTTCGAATTCCAGACGCAGGTCGCGCGGCTGTTCGGATGCGACGTCGCCAACGCGTCGATGTACGACGGATCGACCGCGTGCTGGGAAGCGATCGGCATGGCCGGGCGCGTGACCAGGCGAAGCAAGGCGGTGCTGTCGAGCGGGCTGCACCCGCATTATGTTTCGGTCGCGCGGACGATGGCGAAATATACCGGGGATACGCTGGACGCGACGACGCCAGAACTGGTCGCGGAAACCGATGCCGACCGACTGATCGCGGCGATCGACGGCGAGACGTCGTGCGTCGTGGTACAATATCCCGACATCCTCGGCCGCGTGGCCGACCTGACGCCGATCGCCGAGGCGGCGCATGCCGCAGGCGCGCTGCTGATCGCGGTGGTGACCGAGCCGGTCGCGCTGGGGATGATCCGCGCGCCGGGCGAAATGGGCGCGGACATCGTCGTCGGCGAAGGCCAGTCGATCGGCGTCGGGCTTCAGTTCGGCGGGCCGTATGTCGGGCTGTTCGCCTGCCAGGAAAAGTTCGTCCGGCAGATGCCGGGGCGGCTGTGCGGCGAGACGGTCGATGCCGAGGGCAAGCGCGGCTTCGTGCTGACGCTGAGCACGCGCGAGCAGCATATTCGCCGCGAAAAGGCGACGTCGAACATTTGCACGAATTCAGGGCTTTGTGCCTTGGCGTTCTCGATCCACATGACCTTGCTGGGTGAAAAGGGGCTGCGCGGGCTGGCGGAGATCAACCACGCCAATGCGGTCGCGGCGGCGCAGGTGCTGGGCGCGATTCCGGGGGTCGAACTGGTCACGCCCACGTTCTTCAACGAATTCACGCTGAAGCTGCCGAAGGAAGCGCGGCCGGTCGTGCGCGCGCTGGCGGACAGGGGCGTGCTGGGCGGGCGTGTCGCTCGGGCGGCTGTATCCGGGCGACGAGGCGCTCGGAAACGGGCTGGTCGTCGCGGTGACGGAGACGGCTTCGGCGGAGGATGTCCAGGCCCTTGCCCAGGCGCTGACGGAGGAACTGGCATGAGCGCGGTCAATGCCAGCGGCTGGAAGCCGGAAATGGGTGACGCGGGTAAGGCGCAGGTGACGACCTTCACCGGCAATCGCGCGCTGATGCTCGAGGAAGCGCTGATCTTCGAGATCGGCGACAGCGAGACGACGGGGGTCGATTTGCCCGAAGTGACGGGTGCCAAGCTGGACGGGCTGTCGGGCCTCCTGCGCACGCACACGATCGGCCTGCCGGGGCTGAGCGAACCCGAGACGGTGCGGCATTACACGCGCCTGTCGCGGCAGAATTACGCGATCGACCTCGGGCTGTTCCCGCTGGGCAGTTGCACGATGAAGCATAATCCGCGGCTGAACGAGAAGGTCGCGCGGATGCCCGGCTTTGCCGATGTCCACCCGCTCCAGCCGGTCGATACGGTGCAGGGCGCGCTGGGGGTGATCAACGAACTGGCGTTCTGGCTGATCGAGCTGACCGGGATGCACGGCGTGGCGATGACGCCCAAGGCGGGCGCGCATGGCGAATTGTGCGGGATCCTGTGCATCAAGGCAGCGCTGGATGCGCGCGGCGATACCGGACGCAATGTCGTGCTGGTGCCCGAAAGCGCGCACGGCACCAACCCGGCAACCGCGGCGTTCGCGGGCTACAAGGTCGAGAACATCCCCGCGACCGACGCGGGTCGGGTCGACCTGGAAGCACTGAAGGCGCGGCTGGGGCCGGACGTCGCGGCGGTGATGATCACCAATCCCAACACCTGCGGGCTGTTCGAACGCGACATGAAGGCGATTTCCGACGCGGTGCATGCGGCGGGCGGGTACGTCTATTGCGACGGCGCGAACTTCAACGCGATCGTCGGGCGCGTGCGGCCGGGCGACCTCGGCGTCGACGCGATGCACATCAACCTGCACAAGACCTTTTCGACCCCGCATGGCGGCGGCGGGCCGGGGTCGGGGCCGGTGGTGCTGTCGGAGGCGCTGTCGCCCTTCGGGCCGCTGCCCTTCACCGAGATGCACGCCGACGGGCATATCCACGCTGGTCGAGGAAGAGACCGTCGAGGATCGCCATCCGCATACCTTCGGGCGGATGTGCGCGTTCCACGGCCAGATGGGCATGTTCACCCGCGCCTTGGCCTATATCCTGAGCCACGGCGCGGACGGTCTGCGCCAGGCGTCGGGCGACGCGGTGCTGAACGCCAATTACATCCTGCGCAGCCTGGAAGACGTGCTCGACGCGCCGTTCGCGGGCAGCGGCGCCGTGCATGCATGAAGCGCTGTTCAGCGACGACGGGTTTCCCCGACGGGTTCTCGACGCTCGACGTGGCCAAGGGGCTGATCGACGAGGGCTTCCACCCGATGACGGTGTATTTCCCGCTGGTCGTCCACGGCGCGATGCTGGTCGAACCGACCGAGACCGAGAGCAAGGCCAACTCTCGACCAGTTCATCGGCGCGCTGCGGTCGGTGGCGGAGCGGGCGCAAGGCGGGCGATGTCAGCCTGAAGTCCGCGCCACACTTCGCGCCGCGCCGGCGGCTCGACGAGACGCAGGCGGCAAGGAAGCCGGTGCTGGCGTGGAAGGGCCCGAAGATGGCGGCCGGCGAGCCGACGCTGAGCGAGCAGGGCGGGAGCTAAAAGGCGGCCAGCACGGCTTGACTTGCGAAGCGCCCGCGCCACTCTGACGCTCCATGTGGGGGACGGTCTTTCAAGTCACGAACGCGGTCGCGCTTGTCGGCTGGCTGCTGCTGGCGTTCGCGCCGCGGCGGCCCTTGCCGCTGACGGCGGTCCTCTATCTTGGCGTTGGGTTGCTGTGCCTTGCTTATGTGGCGATGTTTGCGGGTCTACTCGGCGGTCTGGTCGATCCGGTGCGCGTGGCGGGGGCGGAGCAGCCGTTCCATTATGACATTGCCGGCATCCGCAACCTGTTCGGGACGGATGGCGGCATCGTGCTCGGCTGGACGCATTATCTGGCGTTCGACCTGTTCGTCGGGCTGTGGATCGCCAAGGATGCGGATGCGAAACGCGTGCACCGCTTGATCCAGCTGCCGATCCTGTTCGCGACCTTCATGGCCGGTCCGATCGGGCTGTTGCTGTGGCTGATCGTGCGCGAACCGGCGGCAAGGCGGGCGCGATAGGCGCGGCTGCGCCTCCGCCTGCACGGATAATCGGAGAAACCAGCCGGCGCGTCTGTTCACGTGCACCCGGGTGCCCGCTTGTCAGGCGGGGCTTGGTGGCATGGCGGACCGTGATCGCCTCGCCGTCATGCGGCGGGGTGGCCAGCGCGGGGCGTATGGCGGGACTGGCAAGCGGGTGTGAACCGCTCCGTTAAGCCGCGTACCGCGCACCGCCGTCCTGTCGGCGATCCTCTCGTCACAATCCATGCCGGATTTTGCGAAGCTTCGGCTAAACCGGATGGCTCCGCGCCGGCCGGGACGGGCATTGTTTTGCCCGCCTCTCACTTGGACCCGCATCCGCGCCGCTGCAGCAGCATGACCGCGAGTTGAATCGGCTGTTCTGCTTTCATTCCCTATTTTGGAAGGGAAAAGTGAGTGACCGGTCGCGGCGAAGCAACAACCCTGTAGTCGGTCGCGTGCCTGACCTAGTCACCAAGCCCGGGAAGTGCGTAGATCCGGTCATGATCATCGATCACCGCGACCGAACTTCCCTCGACGGGATGGACGATGATGGGCAGCCCGACGAACAGGCTGACCAAGTCACTCGTCGCGGCGAACAGGCCTAGCGCCACGACCGCACGGGTCAGTTGATCCAGGCCGGGTTGCGATATCGACAGCGCAGTGAGTTTTCGGCCGGCTGCCTCCGCCGCGGCACCTGCATCGTCGAGCGCCCGCGCGAAATCACCAAGATCTGGAAATGAACGTTGCACGCCGTTACCGACCTTGAACTCGAAATAAAAAGGGCGGCCCGTAGACCGCCCCCTATCAAACTCGGAAGCCGAGTTAGGCGTAGGTGATACGCACCTGAGCGCGACGGCGGCGCATGGCGGTACCGGCCAGTCCGAAACCGCCGAGCATCAGCGCCCAGGCGGCAGGCTCAGGAACACCAGCGACCGATGCGGAGAAGGTGGTGTTGGCCGCATTGTTGATGACAACGTCGCCAGCCCGACGTCGAAAACGGCGACGTCGCATAATAATAAACGCTGACCGCCGTCGACGCGAGATTGCTGGGATTGTCGTAATTGCCAAGTCCGGTGAAGGCGATGAAATCGTCACCGGTCTTGAACCCCGACGTACCGAACGACTGGCTCGACCAGAAGCTGAAATTGCTGCCGAAGTCATAGGCGTTGCCGCCCTGATCGACGGCGACCAGCGACGACAGGGGCACGAAATTCGCGTCCTGCTTGAAGACCTTGTTGGCGGTGTCGCCGATGCCGGTGAAGGTTGCAGCGACGTTGTTGAAGGCATTGCCGTTGACGGTGCCGTCGAACACGCCCGAGAACGTGTAGGTGACCGTAGCGGCGCTCACCGGAGCAGCAACGATTGCCGCAAACGATGCCGCGGCGAGAAGAATGGCACGAGTCATGGAATTTCCTTACGATTTGACCGGCTTATCACTGAAAGTCGCGTTTCCGGCAATTCATCATTCTCGCGGTGGTGAGCAGTCTCGTGTCAAATCGGGACATCGACAAGCGCGCGTCGAAAGTGGCGCTGTCCCTACGCTGGATCAGACGCTTTACAGGCGCGTCACGCCAGCCGGCGGGCGGTCTCCTGGATCAACGCGATCATGTTGGGGATGCCCTGGGTGCGGTTGCTGCTGAGGTGGCGGCCGAGGTCGAAGGGTTCGAGCAGGGCGGGCACGTCGAGCGCCGCGACCTCGGCGGCGGGGCGTTCGCCGACCGCGGCGAGGACGAGGGCAACGATGCCCTTGGTAATCGCGGCGTTGCTGTCGGCGAGGAAGTGGAGCTTGCCGCCACCGGCCTGCGGATAGACCCAGACCGAGGCGGAACAACCGCGAACCTTGGTGGCGTCGGTCTTCAGCGCCTCGGGCATCGGGTCCAGCCCGCGCCCGAGGTCGATCAGGTAAGCGATCCGGTCGTCGCCTTCGAGGAAGGCGTAATCGTCGAGGATGTCGTCGAGTTGGGGCTGGGGCATGCGGGGGCGGTAGCAGCGGGCGCCCGCGGGGTCACGCGGGCCCAGCCGAACAGCCCGGCGGCGGGGCGATTGGCGACGCGGAGTAAATTCGCGTCGTCGCACCTCGCTTCGCGAAGCCGGCCGCCATTCGCAGTCTCGACGATAGCTGACGCTATCGGCGTGCTGCTCATAGCTCAACCCCGGCAGCGATCGCTTCGAGCTTCCTGATCCGTTCCTTGATGTCGGCCAGGTCGATGCGCGCGGCGGTCTGCGGGAGGCCGACTGACGGTGCGCTGTGCGTGGTCAGTTCGGTCTGTTTCAGCGCGATCCACTGCCTGAAGCCGACCAGGGCGGTGGCGGCGAGGATCGCGGTGCCGGTGACCGCAGTGCCGGCGACGGCGAGGATGGTTGCGGAGTCCATGGTCGTTCTCCTGTCCTTCTTGGCTTAGCGGAGCCGTTCGATCTCTCGATCGAGATCGACGGCGCGGTTGTTGTCGGTGGCGATGCGTTCGAGGACGTGAAGGCGTTCCTTCAATTCCTTCACTTCCTCGCGCAGGCGGATGGTCTCGCTGTCATCGACCGTCAGCGGCATATTGGTCGTTGCGATTGTGGCGACGACTGCCACGGGTGATGCCGTATTTCGCGCGAAAGACGCTGGCGACCGCGCCGATGGCGACGATCATGACGACCATTTCAAACGGATTCATATCTCGTAACTCCCTTAAGCCCGGTCGCGCCGCGGATCGGGCAGTTGCGCGGTGCGCAGCGCTTCGATCTGGTCGGACAGGTCGCTTCCCTTGTCGGTGGCAATGCGTTCGAGGACGCGCACCCGCTGTTCCAGCCGTTCGGTATGCGCCGCATATTGAGCGGTCTTTTCGGCGGTCATCTGCGACTGCAGTTCGAGCTGGCGTTCCTTGACCCGGAGCCACATCTTGAACGGGGCGATCCCGATCGCGGCGAGGGGGATCAGCACCCAGATCCAGCTGGCGATGTCGTCCATCTTCTTACTCCCTGATGCTCGCGGCTTTTAACGCAGCAAGTCGATTTCGTCGGCGAGGCGCAACGGCTTGTCGGTGGCAATGCGCTCCAACACCGAAATGCGATCTTCGAGGCGGCTGATCTGTCCGGTCAGTCGCTCATTCTCGTTCGAAAGCAATTCGATCTTGCGATCGGCCTGCGGGTCGGACTTGCCCACCGTGCCGCCCCATTCGCCTTCCACGGGGTAGCCGTGCCTGGCGCGGATCCAGCTTGTCGCGATCCACCCCAGCGTGCTGATCGCGATGATGGCGAGTACGAAAGTCGGTCCAGCAAAATCCATGTGACGTCTCCCTGATGCTCGCGGCTTTTAGCGCAGCGAGTCGATTTCGTCGGCCAGCGCGGTGTTGCGGCTGGTGTAATAGGTTTCGACATCGGCCAGGCGGCGATCGAGATCGCGGAACTTGGCGCGGACATCGGTGGCGGTGCGCGACGGTGACTGGCGGACGCCTTGCCAGAACTTGGCGTCTTCCTTGTCGTGGTACAGGCCGCCGGGCTTCGGGTTCGCGATCCAGGCGATGATCAGATAGGCGACCAGCAGCGAACCGGAGCCGAAGATCGTGCCGAGCACGGTGACGATGCGGATCACGCTGACGTCGATGCCGGTATATTCGGCGATCCCGGCGCACACGCCGAGCCATTTGGCGTTCTGCTTGTCGAGGTAGAAGGAGGTGGGACGGGCGTCCATGTGAGCTACTCCAAAGAGAGGGGTTAGAGGCCGGATTTCCAGTTGGGATTTTCGGCGGCCATGATGCGTTCGATGGTGATGACGCGGTCTTCGAGGCGGCGGGCGGTGTCGTGCATGTCGCCGAGCAGCGCTTCATCTTCGCGGGGCAGGACCTTCGCCTGTTTCCACTTGGTGATGTAGTGCATGATCAGCCACGGCAGCCCGATGAAGATGACCGGGATGACTACGATCGGTACCAGTACGTCTTCCATATCAGGCTTCCCTGTTCAGCTTGGCCTTGAGCGCTTCGAGCGCCGCATCGACCTTTTCGGATGATTTGAGTTCGGCGATTTCCTCGTCGAGCGATTTCGGCGCACCGCCGAGGTTCAGCGCATCGGCCTGTCCTTCGGCATGGTCGGCTTCGCGTTCGAGGATGTCGAAGCGCGACAGCGCGTCCTTGACGCGTTCGCCGGCATAGGCCTCGAAAGCGCGGACCCGGCCCTTCGCCGTCTCGATGCGGCTCTGGATCGCGGCCTGGCGGCTGCGTGCCTCGGTCAGCTTCGACTGCAGCTTGGAGATGTCCTTCTCCGCGACGCCGAGGTTTTCACCGAGCCGCGCGATCTCGCCTTCGAGGCGTTCGCGGGCGTCGGTCGCCTTCTGCTTTTCACCGAGCGCGGCCTTGGCCAGGTCTTCGCGGTCCTTCGACAGCGCGAGCTCGGCCTTGTCCTGCCAGTTGTCCTCGAGAGCAGTGAGCTTGCCGACATGGCGGCGCAGCTCCTTCTGGTCGGCGATCACGCGGGCGGCGCCGGCGCGGACTTCGACCAGCGTTTCTTCCATCTCCATGATGATCATGCGGATCATCTTCGACGGATCTTCGGCGCGGTCGAGCAGGTCACCCATGTTCGCGGCGAAGATATCGCGCGCCCTGGAAAAGATGCTCATGTTGAACTCCATCGACTTGATCCTTTTCTTAATCTAGCTTGCCGGGGAGCGGGAGGGGAGCACCGCTCCCCGGCAAGTATTCCCCGCCGCTTAGCTGTTGGCGGGGACCGACGCCGCAGGGGTCGCGGCGCGGGCTGGGCTGACCGCAATCCCGAGGCAGGTCGTCGACATCAGGACGGCGGCGACGACGGCGGTGAGGGTGTTGCGGAAGTTGCTGGTGCTGTTCGAGTTGGTGGTCATTGTAGGTCTCCTTGAGTTGGTGTCTGAATTTCGTTCCGCGTTGCTGCGGATACCAAAGGTAATGCAGGAACCGTGCCAATTGGTAAGTCATTGAAAATACGAGAGAACCTCTGAGTGTGCCAATTTACAATTTGCAACTAGTTGGTAAAATACGCTAACTGTTGGTGATGGATCGAGTTGAACAAGTCGTTGGACGATCAGGCGAGTTTCTCGACTGCCTCGAACAGGCCAGCCGCGCGGCCACGCTCAACCGGCCGGTGCTGGTCATTGGCGAGCGAGGAACGGGCAAGGAACTGATCGCGTCTCGCCTCCACCGCCTCAGCAATCGCTGGTCGGGGCCGCTGGTGACGATGAACTGCGCGGCGCTGGCCGAGACGTTGATCGAAGCCGAGCTGTTCGGCCATGAGGCGGGCGCCTTCACCGGTGCGACCAAGGCAAGGCCCGGGCGGTTCGAGGAGGCCGACGGCGGCACGCTGTTCCTCGACGAGCTGGCGACGCTCAGTTCGGGGGCGCAGGAACGGCTGTTGCGGGCCGTCGAATATGGCGAGGTGACGCGGGTGGGCGCGAACAAGCCGATCCGTGTCGACGTTCGCATCGTCGCGGCGACCAACGAGCATTTGCCCAGGCTCGTCGATGACGGCCGTTTCCGCGCCGATTTGCTCGACCGGCTGGCGTTCGAGGTGGTGACGTTGCCGCCGCTGCGTGCCCGCGAAGGCGATGTGGCGGTGCTGGCCGATCATTTCGGCCGGCGCATGGCCGCGGAGCTGGAGTGGGATTCGTGGCCGGGCTTTACCCGCGAGGCGGAGGATCGGCTGCTCGCCTATGAATGGCCGGGCAATATCCGTGAATTGCGCAACGTGGTCGAACGGGCGGTCTATCGCTGGGATCGGCGCGAGGAGCCGATCGGATCGATCCAGTTCGATCCGTTCGCATCGCCGTGGCGACCGGTGACGGCAGGCCGGGTGACGACAGAGACCCGATCGAATCCCGACCGGTCGGACGAAAAAGATGGCATCGCGGTTTCCGAACCGACAGCGGGGTCTGCACCGCCACCCAGCGACTTCAAGGCGGCAATGGCCGCGCACGAGCGCCAAATCCTTGAAACCGCGATGCAATCCGCGCGCTATAACCAACGTACCGCCGCCAAGGCCTTGTCGCTGAGCTACGACCAGTTGCGCCACGCACTGAAACGCCATGGACTGCTGGAGAAAAGCGCGTCCTAAGGCGTTCGACTATAAAAGGAGATCACCATGCCCTTCGTTCTGCCCGACCTGCCCTATGCCAAGGACGCCCTCAGCCCGCACATGTCGGCGGAGACGTTCGATTATCACTGGGGCAAGCATCACAAGAAATATGTCGACGAAACCAATCGTCTGGCGACGGAAACGGGCAAGCAGGGCCTGAGCCTGCTGGAATTTATCAAGCAGGCCGACAAGGGGCCGCAGTTCAACAATTCGGCGCAGCTGTGGAATCACAGCTTCTTCTGGCAATGCCTGGGACCGAATGGCGGCAAACCGTCGGGCGATCTGGCAGCGCGGATCGAAAGCGATCTGGGCGGATACGACCAGTTCGCCAAGGATTTCGCCGCCGAGGCGACCAAGCATTTCGCCAGCGGCTGGGCGTGGCTGGTCGAGAAGGACGGCAAGCTGGCCATCACCAGCTATCACGATGCCGATACACCGGTGGTGCATGACGGCGTGAAGCCGCTGTTCACGCTCGATGTGTGGGAACACGCTTATTACATCGATTACCGCAACGAACGGCCCAAGTTCATCGAGGCGGTGCTGGGCAATATCGTGAATTGGGATTTCGTGGCGCAGAACCTGGACGGGCAGGGCGCCAGCCGGGCGGATCAACCGGGAAGCTGATCCGTCTCGCTGTCTCTTATCGGGACTCGGTCTGACACGAAAAGTGGTTACCTTCGTGTTATGATCGAGTCGCGTAAAGATAGGGGATAGTCATGAAGCGTATCGTGAAGCTCGCGCTGGCCGGCCTGCTAGGCTCAGTGACCGCACCGGCCATTTCGGCTGAGATCATCAATGTGCCGTTTTCGCCAGCGGATGCTGCGACGTCGACCGGGCTTTACTCGGGGACCGTCAAGGTTCGCGTTTCTGGTACCGGATTTTCGCTGGGCAACGACATCAACGATGCGTTCTACTTGGTGAATGGCCCGTCGCACGACGCGTCTTATTATCAACTGACGTTCGGGCTGGCGTCGCTGACGCCGTACAATCCGGCGCAGAATGCGGTGAATTATATCGTCGGCGGGCTGCCGGCCTATCAGCCCAGCCATGTCTATAACTTTCTTTTGAACACCGGGACGACGACGCCGTCGCAGCTGCACTTCGGAGTCGGTGACGGGGTTTTCAGCGACAATGGCGGCTCGTTCACCGTGGCGCTCGGCGTGCCTGAGCCGGCGATGTGGGGCATGATGATCGCCGGCTTCGGCATGATCGGCTTTGCTTCGCGCCGTCGGCGTTCGGTGCAGAGCGTGACTGCCTGATCACGTCCGCCATTTGATGCAATCAGAAAGGCCGCGTCCGACCATCGGGCGCGGCCTTTCTCGTTAGTTCTTCGCCTTGTCGACCAGCTTGTTGGCGCCGATCCACGGCATCATCGCGCGGAGTTCGGAGCCGACCTGTTCGATCGGGTGCGCGGCGGCGGCCTTGCGGGCGGCCTTTAGTTCAGGCTGGCCGGCGCGGTTGTCGAGGACGAAGTTCTTGACGAAGCGCCCCGACTGGATGTCGGCGAGGACGCGCTTCATTTCCGCCTTGGTCTCGTCGGTGATGATGCGCGGGCCGGTGGTGATGTCACCATATTCGGCGGTGTTGCTGATCGAATAGCGCATGTTGGCGATGCCGCCTTCGTAGAGCAGATCGACGATCAGCTTGGTTTCGTGGAGGCATTCGAAATAGGCCATTTCGGGCGCGTAGCCGGCCTCGGTCAGCGTTTCGAAGCCCGCCTGGATCAGGTGTGTGATGCCGCCGCACAGCACGGCCTGTTCGCCGAACAGGTCGGTTTCGCATTCCTCGCGGAAATTGGTTTCGATGATGCCGCTGCGCCCGCCGCCGACGGCCGAGGCATAGGCCAGGGCAATGTCGTGCGCATTGCCGCTGGCGTCCTGGTCGACCGCGATGAGACAGGGAACGCCGCCGCCGCGAACATATTCGCTGCGCACGGTGTGACCGGGCCCCTTGGGCGCGATCATGATGACGTCGAGGTCGGCGCGCGGCTCGATCAGGCCGAAATGCACGTTGAGGCCGTGCGCGAAGGCGAGCGCGGCGCCCTGCTTCAGATTGTCGTGCAGGTCGTCGGCATAGATCGCCGCCTGATGCTCGTCGGGCGCGAGGATCATGACGATGTCGGCCCAGGCGGCGGCGTCCTTGTTCGACTTGACCGCAAAGCCCGCGTCGATCGCCTTCCTGGCGGTGGCCGAGCCTTCACGCAGCGCGATCGCCACGTCCTTGACGCCGCTGTCGCGCAGGTTCTGCGCATGGGCATGGCCTTGCGAGCCATAGCCGAGAACCGCGATCTTCTTGTCCTTGATCAGGTTCAGGTCGGCATCACGATCGTAATAAACGCGCATCGGTTTCCCTTCAGAATGCTTCGCGGCCGCGTCCCATCGCGACGATGCCCGTGCGGGCGACTTCAACCAGCCCGATCTCGCCCATCAGCGCGACGAAGCTGTCGATCTTCGAGCTCGCACCGGTCAGTTCGAACACGAAGCTGCTGGTCGTCGTGTCGACGGGGCGGGCGCGGAAGACTTCGGCAAGGCGCAGCGCCTCGATACGGTGTTCGCCCGCACCGGCGACCTTCACCAGCGCCAGTTCGCGCTCGATATGCTCGCCGGCCGCGGTCAGATCGACGACGCGGTGGACGGGGACGAGGCGATCGAGCTGGGCCACGACCTGTTCGATCACCGGCGCGGGGCCGGTGGTGACGATGGTGATGCGGCTGATCGCATCGTCATGCGCTGACGTCGGCGACGGTCAGGCTTTCGATATTGTAGCCACGCGCGGAGAACATTCCGGCGATGCGCGCGAGGACGCCCGATTTCATTGTCGACGGTGACGGAAAGCGTGTGGCGCTCGACGGGGCCGGAGGCGATCTTCATCAAACCAGCGCCTTGGCTTCGTCTTCCATCTCACCGACGACTTCGTCGGAATGGAGGAGCATTTCGGTGTGCGCCGCGCCCGAGGGGATCATCGGGAAGCAGTTGGCGAGTTTTGCCACGCGGCAGTCGACCAGCACCGGGCCGTCATGGGCCAGCATCTGCTGGATGCCCGCTTCAAGCTTGGCCGGGTTCTCGATGCGCAGGCCGAGCCAGCCGTAAGCCTCGGCCAGCCGCACGAAATCGGGCAGGCTTTCGGAATAGCTGGAGGCATAGCGGGACTGGTAGGTCAGTTCCTGCCACTGCCGCACCATCCCCATATATTCATTGTTGAGGATGAAGATCTTGACCGGCAGCCTGGTACTGCGTCGCGGTCGCCAGTTCCTGGATGTTCATCTGGATCGACGCTTCGCCGGCGATGCAGATGACCAGCTCGCCCGGATTGCCGATCTGCGCGCCGATCGCTGCGGGGAAGCCATAGCCCATCGTGCCGAGGCCGCCGCTGGTCAGCCACTTGTTCGGCGCATCGAATCCGAAATGCTGCGCGGCCCACATCTGGTGCTGGCCGACTTCGGTGGTGATGATCGGCATGCGGTCGCGGGTCGCGGCGTAAAGCGCGCGAACCGCGGCCTGCGGCATGATCTCGTCACCGCGCTGGTCGAAACCGAGCGAGTCCCGCGCGCGCCAGCCGGCGATGCGCGACCACCAGGCGTCAAGCGGCTGACCCTGCAATCCGCGTTCGCGCCACAGGCCGACCATGTCGCGCAGTACGTTGCCGACATCGCCGACGATGCCGAGATCGGTCCGGACGATCTTGCCGATCGAACTGCGATCGATGTCGACATGGATGCGCTTGCTGCCCGGTGAGAAGGCGTCGAGGCGGCCCGTCACGCGGTCGTCGAAGCGCGCGGCGAGGCAGACGATAAGGTCCGCATCGTGCATCGCCATATTGGCTTCGTACGTGCCGTGCATGCCGAGCATGCCGAGGAACTGGCGGTCTTCCGACGACACGGAGCCGAGGCCCATCAGCGTGGAGGTGACCGGTGCGCCGGTGAGCATCGCCAGCTCGCGCAGCAGTGCGCTGGCCTCCGGGCCGGCGTTGATGATCCCGCCGCCGGTGTAGAGGATGGGGCGTTCGGCCGCGGCGATCATCTCCACCGCCTGCGCGATCAGCGCGGCATCGCCTTCGACCTGTGGGTGATAGCTGCGATGCCGGTTGCTTTCGGGCCGCGCATAGGTTGCGGTCGCGACCTGCACGTCCTTGGGAATGTCGACCACGACCGGGCCGGGGCGACCGCTGGTGGCGATGTAGAACGCCTCGTGCACCGTCTCGCTGAGCTTCGCGGGGTCCTTCACCAGGTAATTATGCTTGGTGATGTGGCGCGTGATGCCGACGGTGTCGGCCTCCTGAAACGCATCGGTGCCGATCAGGGTCGTCGGCACCTGCCCCGTGATGACGACCATCGGGATCGAATCCATCAGCGCGTCGGTGATGCCGGTCACCGCATTGGTCGCGCCGGGGCCGGAGGTGACCAGCACCACGCCGGGCTTGCCGGTCGAGCGAGCATAACCTTCGGCAGCATGGGTCGCCGCCTGTTCATGGCGGACAAGGATGTGGCGGATGCGCCCGTCCTGGAACAAGGCATCGTAAATCGGCAGCACCGCGCCACCGGGATAGCCGAAAATCGTGTCCACGCCCTGATCGACCAGAGCCTGGATCAGGATTTCAGCGCCGCTTTGCTCCCCTGTCATGGGCTCCGGCTAGCCAGCCGGAGCGGGCAAGTCAAAAATTATGCTGCAACTGCGAACGCACGGCGGCGACGGCGTACGACGCCACCGACGATGCCGAAGCCACCGATGAGCATCGCCCAGCTGGCGGGTTCGGGGACTGCGCCGGTGCCGCCCCCGCCATTCTGGAACTGCGTATCGAGCAGGTTGGTGCCGTCGGCGTTGCTCTTGAAAGCGCGCTGATTGACCTGCACGTGGCCGAGGAAGTTCTTGACGAAGACCTGCCCATTCACCGCGCCATAGGTGTTCACGAAGTCCGCCATCGGCGCGAGGATCGTCGCGTTGACCGATCCGGTTGCGTTCAAGGATGTTGCCTCGGCGAAGTTGTACAGCACGCGCGTGCTGTCATAGCCCTGCGCCGCGAAACCCACCGACATGCCGTTATACGTGCTGTTGTCCGATCCCGAATTGGCGATCGAGGATGACAGGCCGGAAATGTTGATGACCGTGAGCGACCCGGCCTTGGTGGCGAGGTGCCAGCCATATTTGGTGTCGGCCCAATCAGCGGCGCTCACGTTGAAGATGTTCAGCTTCTCATCGCTTCCAACGAGAAACAACTGGTTATAGGCCAGTTGCGTCGTGCCGACGGTGCCGTAGGTTTCCGGATGAGCGGCAAGGCTGGCGGACAGCTGGCTCAACCGGGTCATTTCGGAAGCGATATCGATGGTGGCGGCGTTACCACCCGCATAGGTCTTGGCCGCGCCGCCATTCACCCAGGTATAATTGCCGGCATAGCCGCTCGCCAGCGTGTCGCCGTAAACCTGGCCATTGCCGCCAGTGAAGGTGCCCCCGGCAACCGCCGCATAATGACCGGCAGTGGCGGGCTTCTGCAATCCGATGGAGAAATTGGCGACGTCGATGTTACCACCGGCGGCGACCCAGCCCTCGACGTCCGAGTTGGAGCTGTTGAAGTTGCCGCTGACGACGACGTTGAAGTCCCGCGCGGTGTCCGCAGCCATGGCGGGCGCAGCGACCGCAACGACCAACGACAGCGCAGCGAAAGCGCCGGTATGCAACTTCATCATCTATTCCTCATCAAAATGAACAGCGCGCGCTTCGTGCGCGAGACCCCGCCGATCAACGCAAAATAAGTAAAAAGCCTTAAGCGGGCAAGTTGCGTCAACCAGTCTCGTCCAGATTTGGGACACGGGGCCAGTCGACAGGAAATTGTCCGCGCATCCAGGTCTGTTGGCGCTTGATGTAAGCTTTTGTATCGGCACGGATTTGTTCGGCGGCGGTGTCGATCGTTTCTTGTCCGGCGAGATAGGCGAGAAGTGGCGGAACACCGATCGCGCGCATCACCGGCAGCGCTGGATCGAGGTGTCGATCGCGCAAGGCCGCGACTTCTTCGATGGCGCCGCTCGCCAGCATCTGCCCAACGCGCGAATCGCTGCGCGCGACGACACGTTCGCGCGGCGGATCGAGCACGATCGGATCGAGCGCGACTTCCGCGCCGATGCCGCCCTGCAACTCGCGCTGCCACGCGGCGAGCGAGCGACCCGTCGAGCGGATCACTTCGAGCGCGCGGGCCACCCGGGTGGTGTCGCTCGGGCGGAGGCGCGCGGCCATGAGTGGGTCCTCGCTCACCAGCTCCGCATGGGCGCTGACGACATCGAGTGCGCGGACCGCGTCGCGGATCGCCGGATCGATGGCCGGGACAGGGGCAATGCCGTCGAGGAGCGTGCGGATGTAGAGGCCGGTGCCGCCGACAAGGATGGGGTGGAGACCGGCCGCCCACGCCTCGGACAACACAACCTTGGCCTGTGCGGCCCAGTCCGCCGCCGAACAGGCGGTGGCACCGTCGATGTGGCCGAACAGCCGGTGCGGCACTATCGCTTCGTCTTCGGGACCGGGTCGCGCGGTCAGGACGCGCAGATCGGCATAGACCTGCATCGCATCGGCGTTGACGATGACACTCGGCTGCGCTTGTCGCGCGGCTGCAGTGCCAGCGCCGACTTGCCGCTGGCGGTCGGCCCTGCGATGAGCGTGAGGGGCGGGAGGTCGGCTTTGTTCATCGCGACGATCGTGGACCAGCGGGGGTTGTCCCCGCGCGTTATCGCCGAAGCGGCGCGCGCGATAGGCGCGGAGGCCGGCGTGACCGTCGAGGGCGTGGCGTGCGACTTGCGCTTCGCCGGTAGTCCGGGTGAAGCGCGGGCCACGTTGGAGGGTTTTGAGCACCTCGACGTTATCATCCAGCGCGAGGCGGACCGGGCGCGCACACTCCTCGTCGCGGACATGGATTCGACGATGATCACCGTCGAATGCATCGACGAACTGGCGGATTATGTCGGGCTGAAGGCCGAAGTGTCGATGGTGACCGAGGCGGCGATGCGCGGCGAACTCGATTTTGGTGAGGCGCTCGCGGCGCGGGTGGCCCTGCTTGAGGGGCTGCCTGTTACGAAGGCCGAGGAATGCTTGCGCGAGCGGGTCACGATCATGCCGGGGGCGGTCGATCTGGTGTCCGCGTTCCGCGCGGCGGGCGGGTTATGCCGTTCTCGTGTCGGGCGGCTTCACAATGTTCGCCGAGCCGGTGGGGCGGGAAATCGGCTTCGACCGCGTCGTCGCCAACATCCTGCTCACGGAAAACGGCGTGCTGACCGGCAAAACCGCACAGCCGATCGTCGATTTCGGCGACCAAGCGCGCCGTGCTGTTCGAGGAACTGGCGGCGCGCGACCTGCCCGCATCCGCAAGCGTGGCGATCGGGGATGGGGCCAACGACATCCCGATGATCGAGGCTGCCGGGCTGGGCGTCGCCTACCATGCCAAGCCCAGGACCGAGGCGGCGGCGGATGCGCGCGTGCGGTGGGGCGACCTGACGGTCGTGAAATACGCGCTGGGGCTTTGACGAGACGGGCGCTGAAACGGCGAATGCCCGGAGCGTTCCCGCCCCGGGCACCCGCGTGACGATTGCTCGTCAGCCCCCTTCTTGTTCTTGCCCGGCTCAACGCTTTCGCGGATCCGGAAGCTCCCTGAACCCGGCCATTGCCTTCGATCCAGAATCGCATGGGTATGCCAGCGGCGGAGCTTTGGCCATGGGAAGTTCCCGCTAGCGCAACGATTTGGGCGACACTGTGGCGAATCCAACACAGGGCGTGGCGCTTGCCGCCGTGCGCGCCCGCGCATAGGGCCGCGAGCGATGTTGCTGTCCCCCTATGAACGGATGATCGCGCGGCGCTACCTGCTGCCGGGCAAGGGCGAGGGATTCATCTTCCTCGTCGCCTCGATCAGCCTGGTCGCGGTGATGCTCGGCGTCGCCGCGCTGATCGTGGTGATGAGCGTGATGAACGGATTTCGCGCCGAATTGTTCGACAAGATCGTCGGCCTGAACGGCCATGCGGTCGTGCAAGGCTATGGCGGGCGGCTGGAGGATTGGCGCGCGATCATGGCGCAGGCCAGGGCGACTCCCGGCGTGACCGCGGCGAGCGCGCTGATCGAGCAGCCGTTGATGGCCAGCCATGACGGGCGCGTAGAAGGCGTGCTGGTCCGCGGCATGCCGGTCGAGGACATCGCCAGCAATCAGGCGCTGCACACCAAGGTGTTGTCGGGATCGCTCGCGGATCTGAAGCCCGGCAGCGGCAACGTGGCGCTCGGCGCGCGGCTGGCGGAGCAATTGGGCGCGCAGGTCGGGGGGTCGGTCAGCCTGATCTCTCCCGACGGGCAGACTTCGCCCTTTGGCAGCGTGCCGCGCATCGTCAGCTACCGCGTCGCCGCGATCTTCGAGATCGGGGTGTATGATTACGACAAGGCTTTCGTCGTGATGCCGATCGAGGACGCGCAGACGCTCCTGCTGCTGGGCGACGCCGTCGGCATGATCGAGGTGAAAACCGCCAATCCCGACAATGTCGGCGCGATCCTCGCGCCGCTCGCCAAGGCGACGACGGGTCGGGCGGTGGTCACCGACTGGCGGCAGATGAATGCGACGATCTTCGAAGCACTGGCGGTGGAGCGTGTCGCGATGTTCGTGGTGCTGTCGATCATCATCCTGGTCGCGGTGTTCAACATCCTGTCATCGCTGATCATGCTGGTGCGTGCCAAGACGCGCGACATCGCGATTTTACGCACCATGGGCGCATCGCGGGCGAGCCTGGTGCGCATTTTCGTAACCGTGGGCGTCAGCATCGGTGCGCTCGGCACGCTGGCGGGACTGGCCCTCGGCGCGATCTTCCTGTTCTTCCGCCAGAACGTGGTCAATTTCGTGCAGTTGGTCACCGGCCAGAATTTGTGGGATCCGTCGATCCGCTTCCTCACCGAATTACCGTCGAAGAGTGATCCGGTCGAAATTGCCGGCATCTGCGCAATGGCGCTGCTGTTCGCCTTTCTTGCCACGCTCTACCCCGCGTTCAAGGCGGCGAGTACCGATCCGGTGCAGGTGCTGCGCTATGAGTGAGGTTCTCGGCACGTCGAACCTGCAGCGTCGCTTTACGCAGGGGGCCACGACGATCGAAGTGCTGCGCGGCGTCGATCTGAGCGTACAGAGCGGGGAGATCGTCGCACTGCTGGGGCCGTCGGGGTCGGGCAAATCGACCTTGTTGCAGGCCGTGGGGCTGCTGGAGGGCGGGTTCGAAGGCTCGATCCGTATTCTCGGCCAGGAGGCGTCGAGGCTGGATGGTGACGCACGTACCGCGCTGCGCCGCGACCGGCTGGGCTTCGTCTACCAGTTCCATCACCTCCTTCCCGATTTCTCTGCACGCGAGAATGTCGTGCTGCCACAACTCATCGCGGGCGCCACCCGTGCCGAGGCCGTGGCGCGGGCGGACAGCCTGCTGTCGACGCTCGGGCTGGCAGAGCGGCTCGATCACAATCCAGCGAAACTGTCGGGGGGCGAACAGCAGCGTGTCGCCGTCGGTCGCGCGCTGGCCAACCGGCCGGCGCTGGTGCTGGCCGACGAGCCGACCGGCAATCTCGACGAGGCGACCGCCGACACCGTGCTCGCCGAATTCCTGCGGCTGGTGCGGGGCGAAGGCAGCGCCGCGCTGATCGCGACGCATAACGAACGGCTGGCGGCGAAGATGGACCGCGTGGTAAGGCTGCACGAGGGGGTGCTGACATGAACGCGCATGATTTCACGGTGCGGCAGGCGGACGGCACGCCGCTCGATCTGGCTACGGTCGAGGGTCCGATCCTCGTCGTCAACACCGCTTCGAAATGTGGCTTCACGCCGCAATATGAGGGGCTGGAGGCGTTGCACCGCGACGTATCAAGGATCGCGGGCTGACCGTGCTCGGCTTTCCCTGCAACCAGTTCGGCGCGCAGGAGCCGGGCGACGCGGCGGAGATCGCGAATTTTTGCTCACTGACTTACGATGTCAGCTTCCCGGTGCTGGCCAAGGTCGAGGTCAACGGATCGGGCGCCGACCCGTTCTGGAAATGGCTGAAGCACGAAAAGCCGGGCCTGCTGGGGCTGGAAGGCATCAAGTGGAATTTCACCAAGTTCCTGATCGACCGCGACGGCAAGGTCGTGTCACGCCACGCCCCGACCGACAAACCCGAAAGCCTGAAAGGCGAAATCGAGGAGTTGCTTGCATGACTGACTGGACTGCCCCTGCGAAATTGATCGAGCGCACGGATGACGGATCGGAAATGTCGTTCGAGTTCGAGGAACGCGCACGCGGGACGCTGGCGGAGCTGGTCACCAAGGTATGCGGCATGAACGGACACGAACGCGCGCGGGTGGTGATCGACGCGGGCGGACAGGGCACGTTCAATGTCGGCCAGATCCTGGCGATGCGCAACGAAGACGGCTTTCCCACGGATAATTGTGGATAAGCGCCAGCCCGGCGTGGCGGCGGGGGGCGCGCGCCTGATAGGACGGGGCATGGCATTTGCGCCCTATGTCCCGCTTCGCAATTTTTCCGCCTTCACGATGCTCGAAGGCGCGATCGATCCCAAAGCTGATCGCCGCCACCGCCAAGGCGCGCGGTTTTCCCGCGGCCGCGATCTGCGACCGCAACGGCCTTTACGGTGCGATGCCATTTGCCGAGGCCTGCACCAAACAGGGGGTGCAGCCGATCATCGGCACATTGCTGTGCGTGGCGCGGCCGGAGGGGCTGCCCGCCGGACTCGACTGGCTGGCGCTCTATGCGCAGGACGAGGCGGGCTATGACAATCTGTGCGCGCTGGTCAGCCAGGCGCATCTCGCGCGCCCGATCGACGAGCCGCCGCATGTTTCTTTCGATGCCCTGAGCCACCATTCCGCAGGCCTGATCGTGTTGACCGCGGGCGGGGAGGGGGCGTTGGTGCGCCTGCTCGTCGACGGTCAGGATGCTGGCGCGCGCGACTATCTCGAACGGATGCGGGCCGTGTTCCGCGATCGGCTGTACGTCGAAGTGGCGCGGCGTGACGACGCGACCGAAAAGCAGGCGGAGGCGGCGCTGATCGCGCTGGCCGACGACATGGAAGTCGCGCTCGTCGCGACCAACCCGGCGCATTACGCAGATGCCGATTTTCACGCGGCGCACGACATCATGCTGTGCATCGCGGGCAGCGCCTATGTCGACAGCGACGACCGCGCCAAATCCTCGCCGGAAGCATGGATCAAGCCGATCGAGGTCGATCCGCGAGAGCTTTGCCGACCTGCCCGACGCGATCGCCAATACGCTTGTCGTCGCGCGTCGCTGCGCGGTGGCGGCACCCAATCGCAAGCCGATCCTGCCCAGCCTGGCGGGTGACCGCGAGGCCGAGGCCGAGCAGTTGCGCCGCGATGCGCGCGCGGGGCTGGAACAGCGCCTCTCGCTCGCCGGCAAGGTCGATGAACAGGTCTATCGCGACCGGCTCGAATTCGAGCTCGACGTCATCATCAACATGGGATTTCCGGGCTATTTCCTGATCGTTGCCGATTTCATCAAATGGGCCAAGGATCACAATATTCCGGTGGGTCCGGGTCGCGGTTCGGGCGCAGGTTCGGTGGTCGCCTGGTCGCTGACGATCACCGACCTCGATCCGTTGAAGCTCGGCCTGCTGTTCGAACGCTTCCTCAATCCCGAACGCGTGTCGATGCCCGATTTCGACATCGATTTCTGCGAAACGCGGCGCGAGGAAGTGATCCGCTATGTGCAGGGGCGCTACGGCCGCGATCACGTCGCGCAGATCATCACCTTCGGACGGTTGAAGGCGCGTGCGGTGCTCAAGGACACCGGACGCGTGCTGCAGATGAGCTATGGCCAGGTCGACCGCCTCGCCAAGCTGATCCCCAACCACCCGACCGATCCGTGGACGCTCCAGCGTTCCCTTAACGGCGTCAGCGAGCTGGCGACGGCGTACAAGAACGACAATGAGGTCAAGCGCCTGCTCGACCTGGCGATGAAGCTGGAGGGGCTGCCGCGGCACAGCTCGACGCACGCCGCCGGCGTGGTCATCGGCGACCGCCCGCTCGACCGGTTGGTGCCGCTTTACCGAGATCCGCGCTCGGACATGCCGGTGACGCAGTTCGACATGAAATATGTCGAGGCGGCGGGGCTGGTGAAGTTCGACTTCCTCGGCCTCAAAACGCTGTCTGTGCTGCACCGCGCGCTCGACATGATCGAAGCGCGCGAAGGGCATCGGCCCGATCTCGACGCGCTCAACTGGGACGACGAGGCGGTTTATCAACTGCTCCAGCGCGGCGACACGGTGGGTGTGTTCCAACTTGAATCCGAAGGCATGCGCCGCGCGCTTGCCGGGGTGAAGCCGAGCACTTTCGCCGATATCATCGCTATCGGCGCGCTGTACCGCCCGGGTCCGATGGACAACATCCCGATGTTCGGCCGCCGCAAGAACGGGCAGGAAGACATCCTCTATCCGCACCCGTTGCTCGAACAGGTGCTGGCCGAAACCTATGGTGTCATCGTCTATCAGGAACAGGTGATGCAGGCGGCACAGATCCTCGCCGGCTACAGCCTGGGCGATGCCGACCTGTTGCGCCGCGCGATGGGCAAGAAGATCCAGGCGGAAATGGATGCGCAGCGCCAGCGCTTCATCGATGGCTGCAAGGCATCCAACGACATCGACAAGGCCAAGGCGAACGAATTGTTCGACCTGATCGACAAGTTTGCCGGTTACGGCTTCAACAAGTCGCACGCCGCGGCTTATGCCGTGCTGAGTTATCAGACCGCATGGCTGAAGGTGCATTTTCCGCACGACTTCTTCGCCGCGTCGATGGCGTTCGACCGGACCAATACCGACAAGCTGGCGATCTTCGTCGACGACATGCGCCGTTCGGGCGTGGCGATGTTGCCACCCTGCATCAACGCCAGCGAGGCCGATTTCTCGGTCGAGAAGATCGAGGACGGCCTCGCCGTGAGGCACGCGCTGGCCGCGCTGAAAGGGGTCGGCGAGGGGGCGATGGAGCAACTTGTCGCGACGCGCGCGGCTGGCGGCAGCGTTTAAATCTGTCGACGATTTTGCCGATCGCGTTCCCCCGCGAATGCTCAACAAGCGCCAGCTCGAGGCGCTGGCGGGCAGCGGTGCCTTCGACGGCGTCGAGCGGAACCGCGCGGGTGTCTTCGCGGTGGCCGAAACGATGCTGGCGGTCGCCAATTCGGCGGAGGAACGCCGCACCGGCGGGCAGCATGGACTGTTCGGCGGGGAAGCGTCAGTGACGGCGATCAAGCTGCCCAAATCGGCCAAATGGTCGATGGCCGAGCGGATGACCGCGGAAAAGGACGCTTTCGGTTTCTACTTCTCCGCGCATCCGGTCGATCGCTTTTCCCATGCGGCGGCAGCCAATGGCGCGCGTAGCCATGCCGCGCTCTGCGCGGCGGCGAACCCGGGCGAGGGTGAGCGCGTGGGCGGGGTGCTGGCCGCCCTGGTCGAGGAGGCACGGTGGCGCACGTCGGCCCGCGGGCGTCGCTACCTAATGGCCACGCTGAGCGACGCGAGCGGACAATATGTCGCAACCTGTTTCGACGACGGCGCCAGCGTCGCGCTGGAGGAAGCGGCGCGCAGCGGGGCATGCCAATTGCTGGGCGTCGAACTCGACCGGCGCGCGGGCGAGGAAACACCGCGCGTGACAGTGCGCAGCGCGCGGGCACTCGAGGGATTGGCCGCCGATACGCGCGTGTCACTGAAGCTCGTTGTCGAGGGCGTGGCAGGTGTCGAGGCACTGGCGGCGTTCCTGGTGGAGCGGCGCGGCGGACGCGGCGAACTTCACGTCGAGGCATGTTTTGCCGAGGGACGCGCACAATTGACCCTGGGGCGCAATTTCCGGCTGGACGGCGAAGCGATCGAACAACTGGGCGCGATCCCTGGTGTTGCATCGGTCGAGACGTTGGCGACCGTGCCGAAACTGGCGCTGGCCTCCTGACCCTGCGGCAGGGTGCTCCATGCCACGCGGCAATCAAACGATACAGGACTGGCGCTTAACAGACGCCGGGTGCCGCGCTACGCTCTCCCCGGAGCGAGGGTGAGCTGATGCTGGGTGGAATGCAGGACTGGGCGCTGCGGGTGACGCACCTGATCGATCATGCCGCGCGTGAGGCGGGGCATCGTGAGATCGTGACGCGCTGGGCCGACGGTCGGGTCGAACGCACCGATTGGGCGGGCGTGGCACGCGAGGCACGGCGGATGGCCTCTGCCTTTGTCCGGCTCGGCATCCGGCCCGCCGATCGTATCGCGACGCTGGCGATGAACCATCACCGGCATCTGACGACCTGGTACGGGGCGATCGGCTGTGGCGGGGTGATCCACACGGTCAACGTCCGCCTGTTCGACGAGCAACTGGTCTACATCATCAATCATGCCGAAGATCGCGTGCTGATGTACGACGCGCAGTTCCAGCCGATGGTCGATCGCATTCGCCCGCAATTGACCAATGTCGAACATTTCATCCGCTTCGACGAAGGCGACGATTATGCCGACCTGATCGCCAGCGGCCATGACGACTATGCCTGGCACATGGGCGACGAGCGCGAGCCGTGCATGCTGTGCTACACCAGCGGGACGACGGGCCATCCCAAGGGTGTGCTCTACGAACACCGCTCGACCATGCTTCACGCCATGGCGGAACTGGCGCCTTCGGTGTTCGACCTGTCGGCCGCGGCGGTCGCGCTGCCGGTGGTGCCGCTGTTCCACGCCGCCGCCTGGGGGCTTCCCTTCGCCGGTGCGGCGGCGGGGATGAAGTTCGTGTTCAGCGTGACCAACGATGCAAAGGTGCTGTTCGACCTGTTCCACAGTGAAGGGGTGACGCATTCGGCGGGCGTGCCGACCGTGTGGCTGAGCCTGTTCGCGCACATGGATGCGGAAGCGGCGGCGGGGCGCGAAGCCAGCCTGGGCAAGATGAAGATCGTCACCATCGGTGGATCGGCGGCGCCGCGCGCGATGATCGCGCGGCTGATGGACATGGGCATCCGCGTCAATCACGCCTGGGGCATGACCGAAACCAGCCCGATCGGCACCATGGGTGCGCCGGTCGCCGGATGGGAAGACATGTCGCGCGACGAACAGCTGGATAGCGCGGTGAAACAGGGGCGTACGCCCTTCGGCGTCGAGCTGAAAACGGTGGACGAGGACGGCAATGCCTTGCCGCGCGACGGGGCGGCGTCGGGCCGCCTGCTGGTGCGCGGGCCGTGGGTCGTGAAGCGCTATTTCAAGGCAGCGGAGGACGCGACCGACGCCGAGCAATGGTTCGATACGGGCGATGTCGCGATCATTCATCCCGACGGGACGCTGCAGATCACCGACCGCAGCAAGGACGTGATCAAGTCCGGCGGCGAGTGGATTTCGTCGGTCGAACTGGAAAACGCAGCAGTGGGATGCCCGGGCGTGGCAGAAGCGGCGGCGATCGGCGTCAAGCATGATCGCTGGGACGAACGACCGATCCTGCTGGTGGTGCGCAAACCCGGGGCGGAAGTCTGCGCGGTCAAGATGCGCGACCATTTGGCCCAGCACGTCGCCAAATGGTGGCTGCCCGACGAGGTTCTGTTCGTCGATGAATTGCCGCACACGGGCACTGGCAAGATCCTGAAGACCGCCCTGCGCGAACAATATCGCGATTACCGCCTGAACTCGTGACCGCGCGCGAATTGCTGGCGCAGGGGAGTTTACTGCGACGTGAAGGCGATTTTTCAGGCGCCATCCGACTGCTCGACCAGGCGGCGCGGCTGACCCCAACCGACCCGGAGATCTGGCTCGAACGCGGCTATGTCTTCGATTTCGGTGGGTCTCTCGACAATGCTTCGCGAAGCTATGCGGAGGCCGCGCGTCTGGGCGGGGGCGCGGCGGCGCTGGCGGGTTATGCCTCGGTCGCGGTGCGCCGGGGCGACTATGCCGGCGCGCGACAGGCGGCGAGCATGGCATTGCAACTCGCGCCCGGTGAGCCGACCGCGTCGATTGCGCTGGCCCGCTGCGAGCTAGAAGCGCGCGGTTTCGCGGAGGCCGAAACCCGGCTGACGCGCCTGCTCGCGCGTCATGACATCGCCGAGGAGGAGCGGATGATCGCGGGCGGACTGCTCGGCGACGCGCTCGACAAGCTTGGTCGTCCGGCTGAGGCCTTTGCCCATTACGGGCAGTCGAAGGCGCTGTTCGCCGCAGTTCATGCGGCACGCTTCGCCGATCGCCCGCCGCTGACCGACTTCGTGCGCGAAATCGCGGAGACCTTCGCGAGCTTGCCCGCCAGCCGCTGGACGGCTGACTTGGCCTCGATCGACGGCGCCACGCCACAGCACGTCTTTTTGCTCGGCTATCCCCGCTCGGGCACCACGCTGGTCGAAAACATCCTCGCCAGCGCCCCCGGCGTGGCGGCCCTGGAGGAACGCCCGACGCTGCGCGAGGCGGACCGCGAATTCCTCGATCCGCCGGCCAGGCTGCTCGCATTGGCCGAACTCGACGAGGATGGCCTCACGCCGTGGCGCGAAGCCTATTGGCGGCGTGTTCGCGCGGGCGGGATCGTGCCGGACACGCAGGCCTTCGTCGACATGGACCCGCTCAAGGGGAGCCGCCTGCCGATGATCGCGCGGCTGTTCCCCGCAGCGAAGATCGTCGTGATGCGCCGCGACCCCCGCGACGTGGTGCTGAGCTGCTTTCGCACCAGTTTCGCGCCCACGGCTGCGGCGTATCAGTTCACCACGCTGGAAGGGGTCGCGCGACACTATGATGCACTGATGCGGCTGCAGCAGGACTGCCTCGCCGCGCTGCCGCTGGCGGCGCACGACCTCCATTACGAACGGCTGGTTGGCGATTTCGACGCGACGACGCGTGAGCTGTGCGCATTTCTCGACATCGCGTGGAGCGAGGCGTTGCGCCGGTTTGACCGAACCGCGCAGGCGCGCGGTGTATCCACCGCCAGCCAGACGCAGGTGCGGCGCGGACTGTACGACGGTCGGGCGCAATGGCGAAAATATGCCGATCAACTCGCACCGGTGATGCCGATCCTGCAACCGTGGATCGAAACCTTCGGCTATTAGGCCGGGACGCCAAAAAGATCGTGTTCGTCGGCATCCTCGATCGTGACCGGAACGATGTCACCGGGCCGCAGACCGCCCGCATCGCGCAACAGGACATGGCCGTCTATTTCCGGCGCATCGGCCTGTGACCGACCTGTTGCGCCGCCTTCGTCGTCGACCTCGTCGATGATCACGGGCAGCGTCCGGCCGACCTTCGCCGCAAGCTTTTCGGCACTGATCCGCGCGGTCAATTCCATGAGGCGCGCGTAGCGTTCCTCCTTGACGTCCTCGGGCACCGGATCGGGCAGGGCGTTGGCTGCCGCGCCTTCGACGGGCTCGAAGCGGAATGCGCCGACACGGTCGAGCCGTGCTTCCGTCAACCAGTCCATCAGATACTGGAAGTCGGCTTCGGTCTCGCCGGGAAAGCCGACCACGAAGGTCGAGCGGATCGCGATGTCCGGGCAGATCTCGCGCCAGCGGTGAATGCGCTCCAGCACCTTCGCCTCATTGGCCGGGCGACGCATGCGTTTCAGCACGTCGCGGCTGGCATGCTGGAACGGGATGTCGAGATAGGGCGTGATCAGCCCCTGCGCCATCAGCGGAATGACCTGATCGACGTGCGGATAGGGGTAGACGTAATGGAGCCGCACCCACACCGGCCGTTCGGGCGTGGACAGCGTACCGAGCGCGGCCGACAGGTCGGTCATGTGCGCGCGGACAAGTTCTGGCTGGGGGTTTTTCGGCCCACGCCACTCACGCGGCTGATGCTTGATATCCACGCCATAGGCCGACGTATCCTGGCTGATCACCAGCAGTTCGCGCGTCCCCGCCGCGACCAGTTTTTCCGCCTCACGCAGCACCGCATCTGGGCGCCGCGAGACGAGATCGCCGCGCAGCTGCGGGATGATGCAGAAACTGCAGCGGTGATTGCAGCCCTCGGAAATCTTCAGATAGCTGTAGTGCCGCGGCGTCAGCTTGTCGGCAATCCACGTTTCCTCGACCGCGCCGCCGGGGACTAGGTCGAGATAGGGCGAGCGCGCCGGCGGAGCGGCTTCGTACACCGCCGAGACGACCTGTTCGTATTGATGCGCGCCGGTGATCGCGAGAACCTGCGGGAAACGCGCACGGATGGCCTCGGCGTCCTTGCCCATGCAACCGGTGACGATGACGCGGCCGTTCTCGGCAATGGCTTCACCGATCGCCTCGAGGCTTTCTTCCTTCGCGCTGTCGAGGAAGCCGCACGTGTTGACCAGCACCACGTCCGCGCCGGCATAATCGGGCGATACGCCATAGCCGTCGCTGCGCAGCTTGCCGAGAATGCGCTCGCTATCGACCAGGTTCTTCGGACAGCCGAGCGAAACCATGCCGACCTTGGGCGGGGTGGGAAGAATAGTGGCCATGACGGAAGCGCCACGATGTAGGCGCAAATCACCCGAAACTCTAGGGGCGGACACAGACCTCGCCACGGGGGACGATTTCGAGGAGCGTATCCCCCTGCCTCAACTGCGCGGCCCCCGCTTCCCAGAAACCGATACACTGCTCTCCGCGATAGATCCGCACGCCGAGTCCGCTGGCGACCGCCGCGAGCGACTTGCCGACCTCATCCGCCGTCACCAGCCGTTCGCGCAGCGCGACCCGGCCCTCGGCCGCCGCCAGATCGGCGATATATTCGGCGATGTGCGGCCCGTGTGTCGAACCCGCGAGCAGCAGTCCGGCAAAGCTGGCCGGATTGATGACGGTCCGGGCGCCGGCCTGCCGCGCCAGCCCTTCATTGTCGGCAGAGCGTACGACCACGCTGATCGGCACATGCGCCGCGACCTTGTGCGCGGTCAGGACGATCAGGATCGAGGTGTCGTCCCGTCCCGCCGCCACCATGATGGCCTTGGCCCGCTCCAGCTTGACCGCTTCCAGTGTCGCATCGCGTGTCGCATCGCCGGACAGGACCGCGCAGCCGCGAGATTCGGCGGCCTGCAACGCCTTGGTATCGGGATCGACCACCACAATGCTGGCGGCCGGCACGCCGGTGCGGGTCAGTTCGGCGACAGCCTCCGACCCGCTGGTGCCATAGCCGATAACGATGTGATGGCCGTCCAGCTTTTTCTGGATGACACTCATGCGATAGCGCTCCCACGCGTTCTTGAAGACAAAGTCATAGGCCGTGCCGAGAAAGATCAGCCACACGAACAACCGGATCGGCGTTACCACGAACGTGTCGAACATCCGCGCCTGATCGGTCACCGGGATGATGTCGCCGAACCCGACCGTGGTGACGGTGATCATCGTGAAATAGAGCACGTCGGTAAAGCTGATCGCGCCGTCGACATTGTCGCGCAGCCCGTCGCGGTCGAACCAGTGGACGGTCAGGACGACCGAAATCAGCGCAAGCGCGAGGAGGATTCGCCAGATCAGCGATAGCCAGCGCGGCGTGCCGCTCTTGCGGCGAAGATGCAGATAGGGATCAGGGCTGCTCGACATGCGGGTCGAGCCTAGGCGCTGGCGAAGGCGTCTTCCAGCATCGTCATCGACGCATAATGCGTCAGGTCGAGGTGCAGCGGGGTGACGGTGATGAAACCGTCGGCAATCGCTTCCAGATCGGTGTCATGGGCCGGCGTGTGCGGCACGCTGCCCAGGCCAAACCAGTAATAGGGGTAGCCGCGCGGATCGGTGCCCTGGACGATCTGGCTGCGGCCGTAATCGTGAAAGCCCTGCGTCACGACCTTCAAGCCGCGCACCGCATCGGGGGCAATGGCCGGGAAGTTGATGTTGACGAGCGTCCGCGGGCTCATCGGCGCGGTGAGGAGAGGGGCGAGGACTTTGGCGCCCAATGCCTCGGCGGCGGCGAACGGCACCGTGTCGCCCATGCCTTCGCGGGCATAGACCTGGCTCAGTGCGATCGAGCGGACGCCCGCCAGCGTCCCTTCCATCGCGGCGGAGACGGTGCCCGAATAGGTCACGTCCTCGGCCAGGTTGGCGCCGCGATTGACGCCGGACAGGATCAGGTCGGGCTTGAGCCCGCCTTCGACCACCTGCAGGGCCATCATCACCGCATCGGTCGGCGTGCCGCTGACCGAAAAGCGCCGTTCCTCATGCTTGCGCAGGCGGACGGGGCGCGACAGCGTCAGCGAATGGCCGGCGCCGGACTGTTCCTCCGACGGCGCGACGATCCAGATGTCGTCGCTGAGCGTCCGTGCAATCGCCTCGAGCACTTCGAGACCGGGCGCGTGAATGCCGTCGTCATTCGTCAGGAGAATCCGCATGTGGACGCTCGTAGCTGCTCGGCGCGGCATGGGGGAGGATTATTTCAATCGATCAGAAGATGGCGTGGAACGTCCGCTAATGGGTGGAAAGCGGATTTCAGCGTGCCCATCGCGCCATCGTCGGCAGTCAGGTCACTCCGCCCCAAACCAAAAAGGCTGCGAACGCCCATAACGGTAATGAAACTATGGCGCATGTGCGCCAGAGGTCACCGGCAGACTCTATTTTGCAGAGTTTCACCGCGCAGGTCACCCAGATCACGAGACCCGCTGCAATGACGTAGATCACGCTGCAACTCCCTCCTCGGCAGCAAGCAGGATGGGCCAGGCAATCGCTGTGTCGCTATAACGTGGGTCAATATGGACGGTTAACCTTTTAACGCCGCTCAGCATTTTTGCTGGCCAAGTGGGGAACGGGATTAAGCGTGGCGCGCTACAGCGACATGCCCATCTACCATTTCCACACAGCTGACGGCGGCCGCCACCCAGACCGTGAAGGCACAGAGCTTCCGGACGAACACGCCGCCCGCTTAGAGGCCGTAAAGTTTGCTGGTGCGCTCCTCGCGGAGGATCCGCAGTCTCTCTGGCGGCGAGGTCAGTGGCGCGTAGAGGTGACGGACGACAATAATTCGCTGTTGTTCACCGTCATAACGTTAGCAATCGATGCGCCAAGGCCAGCAACTATTTGAGGCCTGCGCAGCGATGCCCGTGCAGGGATTCAGTCATCAGTCTCTTGGCTTTCGCTACATATCGCTTGGAACGCGTCGTGGTCCGGCGAAATCTCCTGCAACAAGGCGGCCAGCACCAGGGTAGGACGCGCAGGCTTGCGGACGACCGAAAGATTCGGAGTGATTCTCGGCGAGCTCGGTTGGAAGGCCGGTTCCGGTGTAGATGACGAACGGCACGCCTTTGTCGATCAGGGCTAACGCGAGTGGCGTTACGTCTCGGTCGGCCAGATTAGCATCAAGGATCGCCGCCTTGACGGTTGTGACATCGAGTAAAGCAAGCGCCTCGGCGACATTATCGATCGGTCCCACTGGGTCGCCATCGAGCAGCTGTATCGCATCCGCCAGATCCAGGCCGACAAAGGGTTCATCCTCAACAACCAGAATGGGAAGTTTACCGAGCATGCTGACCCCCGTTGAGCGGGAGCGCTTTCAGCTCTCAGTCGCCGGCGCTCAAAGCCAAGCCGGCAATGAGCAGTCAACTAACTTAATTCAGATTAGTTGCACAGATTAATAACCCAGCGACATGATTGGAGTTTTTATGTAAGGTAAGGGAACCACCGGCCGAGTCCCTGGCTGTCGATGGCTGAGAGATGCGAAGCGCTCCCGTCAAAGAACGGAGTGTATTGTGTCTGGCGAGCCCACTCTGCTCCCGATGCTGGATAAGCTCCAGCTTTGGTTGCCATTGGATAATGAGGATTGCGCCGCGGTGCTGGCATTGCCGCACGCGATACTGACGCGACAGGCAAACGAGTTTATCGTGCGAGAGGGCGACAAGCCGACGCACTCTTGTCTTCTTCTGAGCGGCCATGCCTACCGTCACAAAATAGCGGGCAATGGGAAGCGCCAGATCTTCTCAATCCACATGAAGGGCGACGTCGTCGACCTGCACAACTCAATTTTGCGGCGGGCCGATCACAACGTCGAGGCGATGACATCGATCGATATAGCGCTGATTCCGGTAGCGGCGATCCGCAAACTCGCAGTTGACCGGCCCCAGGTCGGTCAGGCGATGTGGTACGAAACGCTCGTGGATGCTGCCATTTTCCGGGAGTGGACGCTCAATGTCGGTCGCCGGGACGCTCGCACGCGAACCGCTCACTTGCTTTGTGAATTTGCACTCCGTCTTCAGGTAGCGGGCTTGGGTTCGCAAGATGATTACGAACTGCCGATGACACAGGAACAGTTGGCGGACGCGCTTGCGTTGACCACTGTTCACGTAAATCGAACCCTTCAAGCACTCGAAGCTGAAGGCCTGATAGAGCGACGCAAGCGCCTAGTCCGCGTGACCGATTTCGCCGCGCTGGCCCGCGCAGGGGACTTTAGCGACAGCTACCTACATCTCGACCGTGTCAAACGCGCATAACGCACCCGGTCTACACACGACGCGAATGACTGCTTTTGGGTCGTTAGCGGACAGGCGGCTTACCCACCTGCCGCCTAAAGCGCCCGTTCCGCCAGCATCTCGAACTGATCGGTTACCGGCATGTCTTCCTGGTCGGTCAGCCGCGTCGGATAGTCGCCGGTGAAGCACGCATCGCAATATTGCGGGCGGACATCGGCGCGGCGCGCTTCGCCCAGCGCCTTGTAGAGACCGTCGATGCTGACGAAGGCGAGGCTGTCGGCATGGATGAAGTCGGTCATGCCGCTCGTACGTCGAGCTTGTGGCGAGCAGCTTGGTGCGTTCGGGCGTATCGACGCCGTAAAAGCAGCTGTGCCGCGTCGGCGGGCTGGCGATGCGCATATGCACTTCGGCGGCACCGGCATCGCGCATCATCTGCACGATCTTGAGGCTGGTCGTCCCGCGCACGATCGAATCGTCGACCAGGATGACGCGCTTGCCCTGCGATCAGCGCGCGATTGGCATTGTGCTTCAGCTTGACGCCGAGATGGCGGACCTGGTCGCCCGGCTGGATGAAGGTGCGGCCGACATAATGGCTGCGGATGATGCCGAGTTCGAACGGGATGCCGCTTTCCTGGGCATAGCCGATCGCCGCGGGCGTGCCGCTGTCGGGCACGGGAATGACGAGGTCTGCATCGACCGGGCTTTCGATCGCCAGCTGCGCGCCGATCGCCTTGCGCACCGAATAGACGCTCGATCCGTCGACGATCGAATCAGGGCGGCTGAAATAGACATGCTCGAAGATGCAGGGGCGCGCGTGGATCGCCGGAAACGGCTTGAGCGATCGAGACGCCGTTCTCGGACACGATGACGATCTCGCCCGGATCGACCTCGCGCTCGAATGTCGCGCCGACCACATCGAGCGCGACGGTTTCGGAAGCGAAGATCGTCGCATCGCCCAGCTTGCCCATGACCAGCGGACGAATGCCCAGCGGGTCGCGGCAGGCGATCATGCCTTCGGGCGTCATGCACACCAGCGAATAGGCGCCTTCGACCTGGCGCAGCGCATCGACGAACTTGTCGATCAGCGTGCGATAGGTGCTCGTCGCGACGAGGTGGATGATCACCTCGGTATCGCTGGTCGACTGGAAGATCGAGCCGCGCCGCACGAGTTCGCGGCGCAAGTGCATGGCGTTGGAGATGTTGCCGTTATGCGCCACCGCGAACCCGCCCGAGGCCAGATCGGCATAGAGTGGCTGGACATTGCGCAGCGACGTATCGCCCGTCGTCGCATAACGGACATGGCCGGCGGCAACCCGACCGGGCAGACCGCGGATCACCTCGTCGCGGTCGAAGTTTCCGGCGACATGCCCCATCGCGCGGTGCGAATGGAAATGGTGGCCGTCCCAGCTGCTGATGCCCGCTGCCTCTTGCCCGCGATGCTGCAGCGCGTGAAGGCCGAGCGCGACCAGCGCGGCGGCGGCATCGGCATGCCACACGCCGAACACGCCGCACTCTTCGCGCAGCTTGTCGTCTTCAAACGGATGCGTAGTCAGCATGGTCGGCACGGGGGTCTTCCGATTCGGCTGGCGGTCCAGCCCACATAGGGATGGTGGCGCGCTTTGTCGCGGTTTTGTAACGTCGATCAATGAACTCCATCGAAACCAGCGACCGCCTGACCCCGAAATGGGACGCCAATGGCCTGATCACCGGCATCGTCGTGGACGCCGAGAGCAAGGACGTATTGATGGTCGCGCACCTCGATGCGGAAGCGCTGGCGCTGACCCAATCGACCGGTTTCGCGCATTTCTGGAGTCGGTCGCGCCAGCGCATCTGGAAGAAGGGCGAGGAAAGCGGCAACGTCCTCCGCATCGTCGAGATGCGCGTCGATTGCGATCAGGACGCGCTCCTGATCATCGCCGAACCCGCCGGGCCGGTGTGCCATACCGGGGCTCGCGACTGTTTCTACCGGCGTGTCGATGGCGACCGTCTCGTTGACTTGACGTAAACGTAAAGCTAGCCATCGCCCATGGCCGATCTGGGGACGCATGCCACGCTCGACACGCCCGATTTCCGGGACCGTCACCAATACAGCATCTCCGACCTCAGCCAGGAATTCGACGTCACCGCGCGCGCGCTGCGCTTCTATGAAGACGAAGGGCTGATCCAGCCGGTCCGGCGCGGGACGGTGCGCGTCTATACCAAGCGCGACCGCGCGCGGCTCGCATGGATCCTCCGCGCGAAACGCGTCGGCTTCAGCCTCGCCGACATTCGCGAGATGATCGATCTCTATGATGTGGGCGACGGGCGCGCGACCCAGCGGCATGTCACCATCGACAAATGCCTGTCGCGCATCGAACTGCTCAAACGCCAGCGTCTCGACATCGACGCACATATCGATGAGCTTAATCGCTTCGTAAAAATGGTTCAGGTCGCCGACGGCGCGGCCCAGTAAGGACGCAACATGCCCCAGTATAATCCGCCGCTGCGCGATACGCGCTTCATCCTCGATCACGTGCTCGGCCTCGAGCGGTATTCCAACCTGCCGGGTTTCGAGAGCGCGAGCGCGGACATGGTCGACGCCGTGCTGGGAGAGGGCGGCCGTTTCATCGCCGACACGCTGTTCCCGCTGAACCAGGTCGGCGACCGCGAGGGCTGCACACGCCACGCCGACGGTTCGGTGACGACGCCGACCGGCTTCAAGGCGGCTTATGACGCGATGGTCGAAGCCGGCTGGAACACGCTGGGCGCGCCCGAGGAATTTGGCGGGCAGGGGCTGCCGCATGTCCTGGGCACGGCGTTCGGCGAATTCATGTCGAGCGCCAACACCGCTTTCGGCATGTATTTCGGCCTGACCCGCGGCGCGATCGAGGCGATCCTCGCCAAGGGTTCGCCCGAACAGCAGGCGCTATATGTCCCGAAAATGGTGTCGGGCGAATGGGCCGGCACCATGAACCTGACCGAGCCGCAATGCGGCACCGACCTGGGCCTGATCAAGACCAAGGCCGAGCCGAATGGCGATGGCAGCTACGCGATCACTGGCACGAAGATTTTCATCTCGTCGGGCGAGCATGACCTGACGAGCAACATCATCCACCTCGTGCTCGCCAAGACGCCCGACGCGCCCGACAGCGTTAAGGGCATCAGCCTGTTCATCGTGCCCAAGTTCATGGTCGGCGATGACGGGTCGGTCGGCGCGCGCAACGCCGTCACCTGCGGCTCGATCGAGCACAAGATGGGCATTCACGGCAATTCGACCTGCGTCATGAATTATGACGGCGCGACCGGCTTCCTCGTCGGCGAGGAGATGAAGGGCCTTGCCGCGATGTTCGTGATGATGAACGCCGCGCGGCTGGGCGTCGGCTTGCAGGGCCTGGCACTGGGCGAGGTCGCGTACCAGAACGCGGTTGCCTATGCGAAGGACCGGCGCCAGGGCCGCGCGCTGACCGGCCCGGACGAGCCGCAGGAAAAGGCCGACACATTGTTCGTCCATCCGGACGTCCGCCGCATGCTGATGGAGGGCAAGGCGCTGACCGAGGGTCTGCGCGCGCTGATCCTGTGGGGCGGGCTGCAAGTCGATCTGGCACACAAGGCGACGACCGAGGAAGACCGGCAGGTCGCCGACGACATCCTCCAGCTGCTGACCCCCGTCATCAAGGGCTATGGCACCGACAAGGGGTTCGAAATCGCGGTCAACAGCCAGCAGGTCTATGGCGGCCACGGCTACATCGCCGAATGGGGCATGGAGCAATATGTCCGCGACGCCCGCATCGCGCAGATCTACGAAGGTACCAACGGCATTCAGGCGCTCGACCTGGTCGGCCGCAAGCTCGCGCAGAATGGCGGGCGCAGCCTCCAGGCGTTCCTCGGCGTGCTGACCGGCGAAATCGCCGAGGCCAAGGGCATGCCCGCGCTCGCCGACTTTGCCGGACGGCTCGAGGCGGCGACCGCGGACCTCCAGGCATCGACGATGTGGCTGATGCAGAACGGCATGGCCAATCCCAACAATGCCGGCGCCGGCTCGGTGCCGTACATGCACCTGCTCGGCACCGTCGCCGTCGGGCTGATGTGGCTGCGCATGGCCAGGGCGGCGCAGGCGCTGCTTGATGCGGGCGAAGGTGACGCGGCGTTCCTTGACGCCAAGCTGACGACCGCGCGCTTCTATGCCGAGCGGATCATGCCCGACACCAAGTCGCTTCGCGCCAAGATCGAAGCGGGCGCGGAGAGCCTGATGGCGCTGCCGGTCGAGGCGTTCGAAGCCGCGTGATCGGACGGGTCGCGCTCGCCGTCATCCTCGCGCTGATCGTCGTTCCGCTGGCCGCGGTCGGCGTGGCCTATTACCGCTCGCCGCCCTCGGCGCTCGACCTGATCGACCGGGCCTGGCCGAGCGAGGCAAAGCGTGTCGGCACCGACATCGCCTATCTGCCGGGTAAACGGCATGCGCTCGACATCTGGGACGTCCCCGGAGGCAAGACACCCAAGCCGGTGTTGATCTTCTGGTACGGCGGCGGCTGGGTGAAGGGGTCGAAGGAAGACTATGGCTTCGCCGCGCGGGCCTATGCGGCGAAGGGCTTTGTCGTCGTCATGCCCGACTATCGGCTGGTGCCCGAAGTGCGCTTTCCCGCCTTTGTCGAAGACGGCGCAGCGGCCGTGAAATGGGTCGAGGCGAATATCGCACGCTTTGGCGGCGATCCCCGGCGCATCGCCTTTGCCGGACATTCGGCGGGCGCCTACACCGCGATCATGCTGGCAACCGATCCGCGCTATCTGCGCGCGGCGGGGTGGATCCAAAGGTCGTGTTCGGCGCGGTCGGACTGTCGGGGCCGTACGACTTCTATCCCTTCACCGGGCGCGCGATCGCGGCAATGAAGGGGGTTGCCGATTACCGCACGACCCAACCCGTGCTGCTCGCGACCCGCGACACGCCGCCGCTGATGCTCGTCACCGGGACCGAAGACGAAACGGTGCGACCCAAAAATGCGCGCAACCTTGCGCGGCGCCTCACCGAACTGGGCGCCCCGGTCGAGCTCAAGGAATATCCCGGCCTCAATCACGAAGATATCGTCGTCGCCCTGTCACGGCCGTTCCGCGGCAAGGCGAGCGTGCTTGACGACAGTGCTGCGTTTCTGGCCAAAGGCAGCGCGCCAGTGAAATAGGGGAGGCCGTCGCGGCAACATTGTTCAAGCCGGGGCAGAATTGCCTGACCGTCACACCTTGCGACCGCGCGGCGGTCATCGTCGACGCCGCCGATTATTTCCTCGTAGCGCGTCAGGCGATGCTGAAGGCAGAGCGGCGCATCATGTTGATCGGGTGGGACTTCGACCCGCGCATCTCTCTGGTACGTCGGTCCGGTGTGCCCGACGACGAAACCCTGGGTTCGTTCCTGCTCGACCTGGTCGATCGCAAGCCGCAATTGCGCGTGAACATCCTCAAATGGGATCTGGGCTCGCTAAAGATTCTGGGGCGCGGCCTCGCAATGTGGTGGGAGGCGCGTTGGGCGGTGCACGACCGCGTCCAGATCGCGCTCGATCACGCGCACCCGGCGGGGTGCAGCCACCACCAGAAGATCCTGGTGATCGACGATGCCTTTGCCGTGTGCGGCGGGATCGACATGACCGGCGACCGGTGGGACACGACGAGGCACACGGATCGATCGCGCGGGCGGGTGCGCCCCGGCGGCAAGCCCTACAAGCCGTGGCACGATGCAACGATGGCGGTGGATGGGGATGCGGCATCCTGCCTGGCGCAACTGGGCCGCGACCGCTGGCGCGTCGCCACCGGCAAGCGGCTTCAGCCTGTCGCGCTGAAGGCCGATCCCTGGCCCGAAGACCTCGAGCCAAGTCTGGGCGCGGCGAAGGTCGCGATTGCCCGGACGGTCGCCAAATATGGCCATCGTCCCGAAATCCGGGAAATCGAGCAGCTGGTCCTCGACATCGTCGGGCAGGCCGAACGGTCAATCTATATCGAGAACCAGTATTTCACCTCGGCGAAGGTCGCGGGGGCCATTGCCAGACGACTGCAGGAACGGCCCGCACTGGAGGTGGTGCTGGTCGGTCCGCTTCAGGCCGACGGGTGGCTGGAACAGGTCGCGATGGACGCCGCGCGTGTCGAACTGGCGCTGGCGATCGGCGCCGCGCATGACGGCAATCGCTTTCGGATCTATTGTCCGTTCACCACGCGCGGGCAGCCGATCTATGTCCATGCCAAGGTCATGATCGTCGATGACCGCATTTTGCGCGTCGGGTCGTCGAACCTCAACAATCGCTCGCTCGGGCTGGACAGCGAATGCGACCTGACGATCGACGGCGGACATGAAGCGGCGCTCGACGCGCTGCGTACCCGGCTGCTGGCCGAACATCTGGGCCAGGACGAAGCGGTGATCGCGGACAGCCTGGCCGCGACCGGGTCGATGATCGCGACGGTCGAGGCCCTGCGCGGGCGCGGGCGGTCGTTGCGGCCGCTGAAGCTCACGCCGCCGACCGGCATGCGCAAGGCCGTCGCCAGCACCGAAGCCCTCGATGCGGAAAATGCCGACGCGGTGTTCGAACCGATGGCCGGCAAAGGCCTGCTCGGCCGATTCCGCGCTTATTCGGGCAGGAAGTCGGGCACCGACAAATAGCGTTCGCCGGTATCGTAGTTGAAGCCGAGCACCCGCGCATTCGCGCCAAGCTCGGGCAGCTTCTGCGCAATCGCCGCCAGCGTCGCGCCCGACGAAATGCCGACCAGCATGCCTTCCTCTGCCGCTGCCCGCTTGGCCATGGTCTTGGCGTCCTGCGGCTCGACCTTGATGACGCCGTCGAGCAGGTCGGTGTGCAGGTTCGCCGGAATGAACCCCGCGCCGATGCCCTGGATCGGATGCGGGCCCGGCTGACCGCCGGAAATGACCGGCGACAGCGTCGGTTCGACGGCGAACACCTTGAGGCCGGGCCATTGGCCTTCTTAGCACCTGCGCCAGCCGGTGATATGCCCGCCGGTGCCGACACCGGTGATCAGCGCGTCGAACGGCTGCGTCAGCGAAGTCGCGGAGGATTTCCTCGCCGGTTTCACGCACATGCGACGTCGATGTTCGCGGGGTTTTCAAACTGCTGCGGCATCCATGCCCCGGGGGTTTCCGCAACCAGTTCGACCGCGCGCTCGATCGCGCCCTTCATGCCTTTTTCGCGCGGCGTCAGGTCGAAGGTCGCGCCATACGCCAGCATCAGGCGGCGGCGCTCGATGCTCATACTCTCGGGCATGACTAGCACCAGCTTGTAGCCCTTGACCGCCGCGACCATGGCCAGGCCGATGCCGGTATTTCCCGATGTCGGTTCGACGATCGTCCCGCCGGGTTGCAGCGCGCCGGACTTTTCCGCGTCCTCGATCATCGCCAGCGCGATGCGGTCCTTGATCGACCCGCCAGGGTTCGAGCGTTCGGACTTGATCCACACTTCGGCATTGGGGAACAGGCGGCTGACGCGGACGTGCGGCGTGTTGCCGATGGTTTCGAGGATATTGTTGGCCTTCATGCCGGTCTCTCCTGCATGACCGCCTTGGCAAGCGCGGTCTCGGGTGGATCGAACGTGCGCGCGCGGCGCAGTTCGGGAAAGAAATAGGCCCAGATTGCGGGCACGGCGATGGCTGCGGCGCCCCCCGCCACCACCGCGCCGATCGGGCCGAGCAGCGCGGAGGCGAGGCCGGATTGCACTTCGCCCAGTTCGTTGGACGCGGAAATGGCGAGGCCCGATACCGCCGACACGCGTCCGCGCATCGCATCGGGCGTGTGCAACTGCACCAGGCTCGATCGGACATAGACCGACAGCATGTCGAACGCGCCGAGCACGGCCAAGGCACCGAGCGACAGCGGCATCGACTTGGAAAGGCCGAAGACGATCGTCGCGATGCCGAATCCCGCCACCGCCAGCAGCATCTTGATGCCGACATCGTTGCGCAGCGGGCGGAAAGCGAACCACAAGGCGACGGCCGCCGCGCCGATCCGCCGGCGCCGCGCGCAGCAAGCCCAGGCCTTCCGGCCCGACATGCAGGATGTCGCGCGCAAACACGGGCAGCAGCGCAGTCGCTCCGCCCAGGATCACCGCGGCCAGATCGACCGTGATCGCGCCGAGCAGGAAGCGGTGATGGCGGACATAGCCCAGGCCGTCGATCATCTGTCGCAACGGCTTGCGCGCACGGTCCATCGGCGGCGGCATGATCGGGCGGATCGGAAACAGCGCCAGCGTCGCGATCGCCAATCCGGCGCTGGCGAACCAATAGGGCGCGCTGGGGTGGGCATAGTAAAGAAAGCCGGCGATGGCCGGGCCCGCCACCGACGCCGACTGCCACGCGATCGAACTCATCGCGATCGCGCTGGGCAACAAAGCGGGCGGTACGATGTTGGGCGCGATCGCCGAACTCGCCGGGCCGATGAAGACGCGCGCAGTGCCGTGCAGCGCGGCCATGCCGAACAGCACCGGTAGTGTCGCGATCCCCTGCCACGTGACGCAGCGCCAGCGTCAGCGCGACCAGCAGGTCGATGCAATTGGCCAGGCGGACGACGTGTGCGTCGTTCGTACCGGTCGGCGGTCCAGCCCGCCACGGGCGTCAGCAGGAACAGCGGAATGAATTGCGCCAGCCCGATCAGCCCGAGGTAGAATGACGCGTCGCGAATGCTCATGGCGTAAAGCGGGCCGCGCGCGGTGTCGTAGACCTGATAGCCGAGGATCACGACCATCGACATCGTCGACAGGACCGCCGCGAAGCGCGACAGCCAGTAGAACCGGAATTCGGGGATCGCCAGAGGCGAGGAGGGCACGGGATTGTTCGATCACGCGCCCCCCTTAACGGTCACAGCGTGGGGTTCAACGTGGCGGTTTGTTGATAGTCGGCAATGTCAGCTTGTTCGCCGGTGATCGCGGACGTCTCGGCACCGCCCAGGAAACTCAGCAGGTGCGCGATGATTTCATCCTTCTGCGTCGCCAGCATCCCGTGCGGCTCGCCGTCGAGTTCGACGATCTCCGCCTGCGGGATCAGCTTCGCCGCCTGGCGCCCCGCCGTATCGATGGGCACCACCTTGTCGCCGGTCCCGTGCATGATCAGCGTCGGCACATTCACATTTGCACAGTCCGCACGAAAATCGGTCGTGGCGAACGCTTCGACACAGGCCAGCGTACCGCGCAGTCCCGCCTGCGATCCCAGCATGAAGAACTGGTCGAGCACGCCCTGGCTCACCGGCTTGTCGATGAACCCGACGCCGTAAAACATCTTGGCAAAGGTCTGCAGGAAGCCGGGGCGATCTTCGCGGATCTGCTTCATCATGTCGTCGAATACGCTGCGGTCGACACCATCGGGATTGTCGTCGGTCTTGAGCATGTACGGCACAACCGAGGAAATCAGCACCGCATGGCTGACCCCTTCATTGGCATTCGTCGCGAGATAGCGGGCGACTTCGCCGCCCCCCATCGAAAATCCGACCAGCGCCGCCGGTCGCCCTTCGGCATATTCCTCGAGCACCGCGCCCAGATCGGCGGCGAGCGTGTCGTAATCGTAACCGCCGTCCGGCTGGTCCGACCGGCCAAAGCCGCGCCGGTCGTACGCGATCGCGCGATAGCCATTGTCGGCCAGCGCGTTGGCGACATCGTCCCAGCTATCGGCGCTGAGCGGCCAGCCGTGGATCAGCACGACGGGCTTGCCATCCTCCGGACCCCAGGCCTTTACATAGATTTCAACTTCGTCGTCGGTCAGGATGTAGGGCATCGGGTCCTCCCAGGTTCACGTCGCTAACGAACCGGCCTCGATCCAGTTTCCCGGCGATGTTCATGCCAGCGGCAATCCGAAATCGTTACGCAGGCGCAAGGGGCAGCAGGAAAATAACTGCTTGCGTGACGCTACAAATGTAGCGTAAAGCTACAAATGTAGTTTGGGAGGATCGAGATGCTGGACCGTCTGGCGCCGCGTGAAAGGGAGATTGTCGACCTGTTATACGCCCGCGGTCCGTCGACCGTGGCGGAGGTCGGCGATGCCTTGCCCGACGCGTCGAGCGCGTCCGCGATCCGCGCGATGCTGACACGCCTCGAATTCGAAGAACTTCGTCCGGCGCGAAGCCTCCGATCGCGGCTTCGTCTACGCCCCGCGCGTGGCCGAGGACCGCGCCAAGCAGACCGCGCTCAGCCAGGTCGTGCGTACTTTCTTCAAAGGCTCGCCGGTCAGCGCTGCGACCGCCTTGCTCGGCATGACCGAGCAACTCGACGAAAATGAACTCGATGCGCTTGAACGCCTGATCGCCGAAGCGCGGGAGAAGGGCCAATGACGCTCGCCTGGTTTGCCGAACTGGCCATCAAGTCGTCGCTGGTCTGCGGCGCGACCTATCTCGCGCTCTACCTGTTGCGCTCGAAATCGGCGGGGGAACGCAGCTTCGTCGCGCATCTCGGGCTGGCCGCGATCCCGCTCCAGACACTGGCATCGCTGTTCCTGCCATTCCCGATGATGTCGGGCATCGCTTCGGTCGCGGAACTCGACTGGCTGACGCAAACGCCTGCGCCCTTGTGGTTCATCGTCCCGCCCGCCGCCTTGCTGCTGGGGATGACATTGTTCGCGGTCATGCGCCTGTTCGGGCTGCGCAACCGCTCGACCGTGCTGATCGAACCGACCTGGCTCGGTGCCTTGGCGCATGCCCAGCGACGCATGGGGTTCAAGTCGGGCGCGGCCCTGCTGACCAGCGGCGACATCGCCTCGCCGGTCAGCTGGGGCCTGTTCCGCCCGACGATCGTGCTCGACGAACGCGCGCTGGCTGCGG
Source organism: uncultured Alphaproteobacteria bacterium (assembly GCA_963740775.1). Taxonomy (GTDB): domain Bacteria; phylum Pseudomonadota; class Alphaproteobacteria; order Sphingomonadales; family Sphingomonadaceae; genus Sphingomonas_O. The sequence continues at coordinate 152,975 of CAVUFE010000007.1, forward strand.
GTGACGAGGCCGAAGCGATCATCGCGCATGAACTCGCGCATGTCGCCGGCCTCGATTGGGCCAAGCTGTTGCTCGCGCGCATCGTCACGGCGTTTTACTGGTTCAATCCGCTGGTCTGGGTGCTGGCGCGGACGTGTCACGAACTGCGCGAGGAGGCGGCGGACGACGCCGTCCTCAATCACGATGTCGATCGCACCGGCTATGCCACCATCCTCGTCAATTGTGCGCGACACGAGTGTCGCGGGATGCTGCTGGCCGCGCACGGCGTCGCCCCCAGCAACGGCTCGCTGCGTCGCCGCATCAAGCGGGTGCTCGACACCACCCGCCGCCGCGCCCCCGCCGGAACGGGCTTCACGCTGGCGGCGATCGGCGGCAGCGGGGCGCTGATCCTCCCCCTCGCGGCGATGACGCTGCGACCGCCCATGGCGCCGGTTGCCCCGGTGGCTGCACGTGCGCCGGTCGCGGCGATCGCTGCGCCGCGCAATCCCGCACCAGTTCGCGCCTTGGCGCACACCTCCCTGCCGCCGTCAAAGGCGGCGATCCGCTCGATCGAGATGCAGGCGGCGGCGACCGATCGAACCGCGGCGAAGACCCAGGCGCTGGTCGATGCGACGGATCGGCTGGTCTCTGATACGCTCCAGCGCCAGGATGTTCGCCGCGCGGTTGCCGATGCCCGGCAAGCGGTCGATCGGTACACCCCCGGTGATCTGGTGGCGATGAGCACGCAGGGCGTCACGCCCGGCTGGCTGCGCGAAATGGCGGCGCTCGGTTATCGCAACCTGTCCGCCGGCCAGGTCGTGTCGATGGCGGTCCAGGGTGTCGGCCCGCAATATGTCCGCGACATGGCGGCGGCAGGCTATCCTCGGCTGACCGTGAAGCAGCTGGTGGCGATGCGGATTCACGGCGTGACGCCCGAATTCGCGCGCTCCGCCAACCGCGCGGGGCCCAAGGCCAGCGCCGACTGGCTGATCGCCATGCGTATCGGTGGCTATGTCCAGCCGGTTCGCCCGCCTCACGCCCCCAGGGCGCCGGCCGTGCCAGCCGAACCGAACGGCGACGACGACTAACCCTACGATCAGGAGAGAGATAATGGTTCGCTTCGCCATCACGGCACTGGGGGCGCTCGCCCTCGGCACATCGGGCTGCGCGGTGTCGCAGGAGGTCGCATGGACCGTCGTGCCGACCGATCAGGCGGGCAGGGTGCAACTCCGCCTCGAACGCACGCGCCCCGGCCACACGAACAGCAACAGCTTCGGCATTGCCGCTTCCAGCCTCGCCGGGCTCGACATGGCGGCCAATGGCCCCGCGCACTTCACCTTGCGCCGCGACGCCGGATCGCTCGCCTGCGACGGGGTGATGCGGGCGCGGCGGGGCACGGGAACGTGCCGCTTCGCCGCCGATACCGCCTTTGCCGATGCGCTTGCGCGACGCGGGATCGGTCGCCCGGACGAAGAACAAAGCTACGCGCTGACCGCGCTCGACGGGCGCATGGCCACGGTCGAAGCTCTCGGTCGGCTCGGCTTTCCGAAACCCACGCTCGGTCAGTTCATGGCGCTGACGGTCCACGGCGCCGATGCCGATTGGCTGCAGGGGCTGGCGGCGGCGGGTCAGCGGGGGGTCACCATCGACGACCTGGTCGCCTACCGCGTGCACGGCGTCACCGGCGCCTGGCTACGCGGGCTGACCGCCGCAGACCCGGTGCTGGCGCGGGCGAGGGGCGGGGACGTCGTTGCCATGCGCATCCACGGGATCCAGCCCGATTGGATCAAGGGGCTGGCCGATGCGGGCTATCGTGATCTTGCAGCGCCCGACCTGGTCGCCATGCGCATCCACGGCGTCACCCCCGAATTCGCACGCGCGGCATTGGCGATGGGCGGTCGCCCCAGCGCCGATGATCTGGTCGCGCGCCGCATCATGGGACGCCGCTGATATGAAACACCTCGTCATGACACTGCTCGCGGGCACGGCGGCGCCGTTATGGGCCCAGGCCGCGACGCCGACACCGACGCCCGCGACGACTCCCGCCGCACAGTCACAGCCGGCAGCGGAACCGGGCCGCGTGGCGCGCACTGCGTATGACGCCGCGTTCTTCCAGCAATATGCGCCGTCCAACGCGCTGCAGATGGTCCAGCGCCTCCCCGGCTTCAGCTTCGACCAGGGCGATCAGAACGTGCGCGGCTTTTCGCAGGCCGCGGGCAATGTCGTGATCGACGGCCAGCGCCCATCGTCGAAAAGCGACACGCTCGACACCGTCCTGTCGCGCATTCCCGCCAGCCGCGTGGTGCGTATCGAAGTCGCCCCCGGCGACCAGTTCGGCGCCGAATATATCGGCAAGTCGCAGGTCGCGAATGTCGTGCTGACCGCGTCTTCGGGCATCAGCGGTACGCTGGAGGCGACCACGTATCGCACGTTCACCGGGCGGTTCCTGCCCGAAGGCAATGCGTCGGTGACGCTGAAGCGCGGCAAGTCGAGCTTTACGCTTGGCGCCAATCTGAGCGTCAACAACTTCCCCGAAGAAGGCTTTGATCGCTTGACGTCATTGCCCGAGCGGGCAACTCATCGAATTTCGCAAGAAGCTTAACGACACGCGCGAACCGGCGCTGGCGCTGTCGGCTGGCTGGGACTTCAACGACGGCACCAACAAGACCGCGCATCTGAACGGTCGCTACCTCGTCGATCGGTTCAAGCTGACCCAGTATAATCTCGTGACGCCGGCCATCGGTCCGACGCGCGACGACCGGCTGTTCCAGCGCTACAAGTTCGACAATTGGGAGATCGGCGGCGACGTCACGCGGCCATTGGCGGGCGGGGGGCTGAAACTGGTCGGCCTGGTCACGCGCCGCGAACGCCACAATAGCGACGTCAGCCTGCAACGTCCCGGCGGCATCGTCGCGGGCGGGTCGGACCAGTTCCTCGCCGACAATCGCGACGAAAGCCTGGCGCGCCTCGTCTGGTCGCGTGTCGAACTGGAATGGCTGGAACGTCGAATTGGGCGGGGAGGCGGCGATCAACCGCCTGGTCAGCGATGTCGACCTGGCGGTGTTCGACGGTGCCGGCGGGCGCACGCCGATCGACCTGCCGATCGATAACGCGGTGGTGAAGGAATATCGCGGCGAAATCTTCGCCAATGCCGGCCGACCGATCGCCGACAAGCTGCGCCTCGATGTCGGGCTGACCTACGAAGCGTCGAAACTGTCGGTGCGCGGCGATGCGCCTCGCCGACCGCACGCTCAAATTCCTCAAGCCCAAGGCCACGCTCGACTGGCAACTGCCCGATCTGCACGCGCAATTGTCGGTGCAGCGCACCGTCGCGCAGCTGCAGTTCGAGGATTTCATCTCCGTCGCCGAACTGAGCAACGACCGCGTCAACGGCGGCAATGCCAACCTGCTGCCGCAACGCGCGTGGCAGACCAACCTGACGCTCGACCGCCCGTTCCTCGGCGACGGGCTGCTCAAGCTCGAGCTTGGCTATACCAGCATTTCGCTGCTGCAGGATCGCGTGCCGACGCCCGACGGGTTCGACGCGCCGGGCAATATCGGCGACGGGGCGCGAAATGCTGTGGCGGGGCACGATCGATGCGCCGCTGGGCCGGTTCGGCATCAAGGGCGGGCGGCTGACGCTTTACGGCTCGATCGTCGATACCTCGGTGCGCGATCCCTATACCGGTCGCAAGCGGCGTTTCTCCGGCAATTCGCTGGCCTACTGGACGGTCGATTACCGGCAGGATCTGGGCAAGTTCGCTTACGGACTGCATTTCGATAGCAATTCGCTGTCGACGCAGTTTCGCCAGAACGAGCTCGACAGCTTCTACGGGATGCAACCGTACAGTTCCGCCTTCGCCGAATACCGCCCGGACAAGCAGACCACGGTGACGCTGGGTGTCCGCAACGCACTGGACGTCACCTCTGCCCGCTATCGCACTTTCTTCGCGCCCAGCCGCGCCAATCCGCGGCCGAACGCCTTTGAACAGCGGCAGCGCAACCAGCACGTCATCCCCTATCTGACCATCAAGCACAGCCTGGGTTGAGCAGCCGGGCTATGCTTGCGCGCGGGCCGCTTTTCCCCTAGTGGCCCGCGCATCCATTACCGATGGACCGTTGCGGGAGGGTGCCCTGGTGTGCCCGTCTGACCGCTAAACTTGAGTAGGGTGTCGTGATCTTTCGCGCAGCCCCAACAAAGAGAGTGAAACATGGCCAAGAAGATTACCGGCTATATCAAGCTGCAGGTGCCGGCCGGCGCCGCGAACCCCAGCCCGCCGATCGGCCCTGCGCTGGGTCAGCGCGGCGTCAACATCATGGAATTCTGCAAGGCGTTCAACGCCGTCGACCGGCGACCTTGAAAAGGGCGCGCCGATCCCGACCGTGATCACCGTCTATGCCGACCGTTCGTTCAGCTTTGCGACGAAGACGCCCCCGGCAAGCTTCCTGATCAAGAAGGCGGCGAACCTGAAGTCGGGTTCGAAGGAGCCGGGCAAGCTGTCCGCCGGCAAGATCAAGCGTTCGGCGCTGAGCGAAATCGCCCAGACCAAGATGAAGGATCTCAACGCCAACGATATCGACGCGGCAACGCGGATCATCGAAGGCAGCGCCCGCGCGATGGGCCTCGAAGTGGTGGAGGGCTGAACCATGGCATTTCAGAGCAAGAAGGCGAAAGCCGTCACCGTCGACACTGCCAAGATGCACAATGTCGATGAAGCGATCGCGCTGGTGAAGAGCCATGCGACCTCCAAGTTCGACGAAACCGTCGAAGTCGCGCTCGCGCTCGGCGTCGATCCGCGTCACGCCGATCAGATGGTCCGCGGCGTCGTGACCCTGCCCAAGGGCACGGGCAAGACCGTGCGCGTTGGCGTGTTCGCCAAGGGTCCGAAGGCCGATGAAGCGCGTGAAGCCGGTGCCGATGTCGTCGGCGCCGAAGATCTGATGGAAATCGTCCAGGGCGGCACCATCGATTTCGATCGCTGCATCGCAACCCCCGACATGATGGGTGTCGTCGGTCGCCTGGGCAAGATTCTCGGGCCAAAGGGCATGATGCCCAATCCGAAGCTCGGCACCGTTACGATGGACGTCGGCGCGGCGGTCAAGGCAGCCAAGGGCGGCCAGATCGAATACCGCGTCGAAAAGGCCGGCATCATCCATTCGGGCATCGGCAAGGTGTCGTTCCCGGCGGAAGACCTGCGCGCCAATTTCGACGCGCTGGTCGATGCGGTGACCAAGGCCAAGCCGACCGGTGCCAAGGGCAAGTACCTGAAAAAGGTCGCGCTCTCGAGCACGATGGGCCCGGGCGTGAAGATCGATACCGCGGAGCTGGCCGGCGCATAAGCGTTCGGTTGTCATGTCAGTGAATTGAGGGCCGGGGCAGCGATGCTCCGGCCCTTTTTCTGCAGGTCCGCAAAGACCGCTAACGACCCAGATTGCGGTCGCCGACGTTGCGGCAGCCTGTGACGAGCGGGGGGCCGTCAATCATGGACCGCAAACCGTTCGCACGCCACGTCATGGCCAGGTCGAAGGCCGTGACACTTCGTCTTCGACGGCCTGATCGCGCCGGCACGCAGATCGTCACTTATGCCGCAGCATTGGCGCGGCGCCCTTCACCCGCACCGAATTGCCAAAGCCGAAGCCGCAGAGCACCAAGCATTGGGCCAGCGAGATGCACGCTCGCCAAGTCGTGCATTGTCCCGAAGCCGCGATGAACGGGCGATTGAGCGCGGCCGGGCTAAGCCTTCGCCCCTATTGCCTCCACGAAATACGCCGCCATGGCGACAAATGCTTACTACACGTACATTGCCAGGCCGGTGATCTGCGAGCAATAATAGCTACCTGTGATGCCGGTGATCGTCTGAAAGGTGTAGCCGTTCAAAGAACCGGTTTGCGACACGTCGTTGTGGTCAGCGTTACGCTTCCAACTAAGGGTTCACCGAAGCGAAGTCCGGTGCCGGAAAATCGACATTGAATACGGCGGCGGAAGGCGAAGTGCTTGCAATCACTGCGAATGCAGCTGCGCCTACAAGGCCGCAAACGCTTAATAATTTTCGTACGCATTCTCTGCTCACGTTGAGACGCCACATGACAGCCATCAACAACAGATACGGAACCAACCCCGGCAAGATGCTTAATACGAGTCAACAGTTTCGCGTCAGTGCGTCCCTAAATGAGACTTTGACACAACCTTAGTCCTTAACTGGGAGGTGGGCACGCTTCGCCGACCCGCTCGGAAGCAGTTCAAAACTCTCTAATGGTCACCTTCGACCGGTTGCAAATGAAAAGACCTTTGCCGGTTCCCGCCCATCCCGGTCGGTCGCGACGCGAAATAGCTCTCTACCCATCACGGATACGGCGGCAATCCACCCAATAACGGACATTCCGGCCCTTCCATTTTTCTCTTCCAAAATAGGGAATGAAAGCAGAACAGCCGATTCGACTCGCGGTCATGCTGCTGCAGCGGCGCGGATGCGGGTCCAAGTGAGAGGCGGGCATGACAACCTCGTCCCGGCCGGCGCGGAGCCATCCGGTTCAGCCGAAGCTTCGCAAAATCCGGCATGGATTGTGACGAGAGGATCGCCGACAGGACGGCGGTGCGCGGTACGCGGCTTAACGGAGCGGTTCACACCCGCTCGACAGTCCCGCCATACGCCCCGCGCTGGCCACCCCGCCGCATGACGGCGAGGCGATCACGGTCCGCCATGCCACCAAGCGCCCGCCTGACAAGCGGGCACCCGGGTGCACGTGAACAGAACGCGCCGGCTGGTTTCTCCGAATATCCGTGCGAGCGGAGGCATCGCTACGCCTGTCCCCTCCCATTGGGAGGGGCGACGCGCCTGGGGGCGCGACGGGGGTGGGCGTCTCGATGACGGGGCCGCCGCGGCAAAGCCGCGTCGTCGGCCCTCGGACTAAAAGCCCGAGGCCGGCCGCTTCTTGTGAGTCGATCGTAAGGCTCGCTTGCTTCGCGCTGCTCGCCTTACGCTTCGCTCACGACGAATAGTACATATCGAACTCGACCGCGCTCGGCGTCATTTCCCAGCGCGCGACGTCTTCGTACAGCAGCTCGGCATAGGCATCGATCTGGTCCTTGGTGAACACGTCGCCCTTCAGCAGATAGGCGTGATCCGCCTCGAGCGACTCGAGCGCTTCACGCAGCGAGCCGCACACCGTCGGCACCTGTTCCAGCTCGGCCGGGGGCAGGTCGTACAGATTCTTGTCCATCGGGTCGCCCGGATGGATCTTGTTCTGGATGCCGTCGAGGCCCGCCATCAGGATCGCCGCATAGCAGAGATACGGATTGGCCAGCGCGTCGGGGAAGCGGAATTCGACGCGCTTCGCCTTGCTGCCCGTGCCGTACGGGATGCGGCACGAGGCCGAACGGTTGCGGCTCGAATAGGCCAGCAGCACCGGCGCTTCATAGCCCGGGACCAGCCGCTTGTAGCTGTTGGTCGACGGGTTGGTGAACGCGTTCAGCGACTTGGCGTGCTTGATGACGCCGCCGATGAAATACAGGCACATGTCGCTCAGGCCCGCATAGCCATTGCCGGCGAACAACGGGTTGCCGCCCTGCCCAGATCGACATGTGGGTGTGCATGCCTGAGCCGTTATCTTCCTTGATCGGCTTGGGCATGAACGTCGCGGTCTTGCCATAGGCATGCGCCACCTGGTGCACGACATATTTGTAGATCTGCATGCGGTCGGCGGTCTCGACCAGCGTGCCGAAGGTCAGGCCCAGCTCGTGCTGCGCGGCGGCGACTTCGTGGTGATGCTTGTCGCACGGCAGGCCCATCTCGATCATCGTCGTGACCATCTCGCCGCGGATATCGACGGCGCTGTCGACCGGCGCGACGGGGAAATAGCCGCCCTTGGCGCGCGGGCGGTGGCCCATATTGCCGCCGTCATAGCTGGTGTCGGTGTTGGTCGGCAGTTCGATATCGTCGATCTTGTAGCCCGAACCGGCATAGCCGTTTTCGAACTTCACATCGTCGAACATGAAGAATTCGGCTTCGGGCCCGACATAGACCGTGTCGCCGATGCCGGTGTTGGCGACATAGGCTTCGGCGCGCTTGGCGGTCGAGCGCGGGTCGCGGGCATAGAGCTCGCCGGTGCCCGGTTCGACGATGTCGCAGAACACGATCAGCATCGGCGTCGCCGAGAACGGATCGGTATAGACCGCGTCCAGATCGGGCTGCAGGATCATGTCGCATTCGTTGATCGCCTTCCACCCGCCGATCGACGATCCGTCGAACATCAGCCCGTCGGTCAGTTCGTCCTCGCCCAGCACCGACGACACCATCGTCAGGTGCTGCCATTTGCCGCGCGGATCGGTGAAGCGCAGATCGACCCACTCGATCTCCTCGTCCTTGATGCGCTTGAAGGATGTCGGATGCGCTGTTCTTCTTGTCGGCCATGATGTCCCGCTCTTGGTTTGGTGAATTGAAGATTAGATGGCGTCGCTGTCGGTTTCGCCGGTGCGGATGCGCAGCGCGGATTCGACCGGGAGGACGAAGATCTTGCCGTCGCCGATGCGGCCGGTCTGCGCGGCGGCGGCGATCGCTTCGACCACGCGCGCCGGCCATGGCGTCATCGACCACGACTTCGAGCTTCACCTTGGGCAGGAAGTCGACGACATATTCGGCGCCGCGATACAGTTCGGTATGGCCCTTCTGGCGGCCGAAGCCCTTGGCTTCGAGCACGGTGATGCCGCTGACGCCGACGTCGTGCAGCGCGTCCTTCACTTCGTCGAGCTTGAACGGCTTGATGATCGCTTCGATCTTTTTCACGCGGCCACGAATCTCCGGGATTTCGGGCAGCATAGGCCGCGTCCTTGCGGCGGCGCAACATGGGGCGGCGGCGTAAATCCGGCGCACATGAAAATGCCCGCGCTGCGAGCAGCGCGGGCATCCATGCCTGTTATTTAGGCAGTTGCGTTAGCGGCAGCGAATCTGCCCGCTGGCATCGCGATCGGCACTGCGTTCGACCGCGCGACCGGCCAGCGCCCCACCCAGCGCACCGAGGATCGTGCCGACGCCGCGCGAACGGCCGCCGTCGATCACGTTGCCCAGGATGCCGCCGGCACCCGCGCCCACGATCAGGCCCGTCGTGCCGTCGGTGCGCTTGCAGTAATAACGCCCGTCATTGCCGCGATAGACGCGGTCGTCGGACGACAGCACGCGCTCCTGGTAATTGCCGTCGCGATAATAGCGCGCGGGGTCATAGTTGGGATCGTCGCGATAATCGTCGTTATAGCCGCTGTTATAACCGTTGTTGTAACCGTTATTGCGGTCGTTATTGGCATAACCGCTGCCGCGGATGCTCTGCTGATACCGATCGAGCTCCGAACGAAAATTGGAAAAGGCGCGGTCCATCCGCTCCGCCGACTGGCGTGCGCGATAGTCGTTCTGGCGATAGCGAGACTGGTCGCGAAACACCTGGCGTTCGCGATTGAAATTGTCCTGCGCCGTCTGGAAACGGGCATTGTCGGCTTGCGACTGCGCCACCGCCGCCGGGGCGACGAGCGACGTCGCGGCGACGAGCGCGATCATAAGGGTCTTGGTCACGAGTTCTCTCCTGTTGAACCTGTGACCAACCAATGCCCGAACCCGGTGGATCGTTGCATGAACGACCCGTTCAACGAAGCGACAGGTGGCGCCGGTCCCTGCCGGTCAGTCGGGGGGTAGCGTCTCGGTGATCGAGCCTACCGTCTCATCGTCTTTCTCGAATTCCATGACGCCCTCCTTGCGACGGAGCGTCAGCTTGCCGTCGCGCACATCGGCAGTCATCCCGGTCATGTCCAGCACGCCCATGTCGTTGGGCGTGAATTCAAAGCTGACGACGCGGCCCGGACGCCCGTCTATGGGCAGCCGCGTGGGCCGCAGACCATAGCTCGCCCATTCGAACGTGATGAACCTCGGCACGCGCTTTTCGGTCGGCGGCAGCGTCCACGCATCGCCGGGCGCATAGGATTGCAGCGGTTCGCCGCTGTCGAATTCCAGCGTGAAGTCGATCCCCGGCACGTCGCGCCCCCTCGGCGTCACGACCCGGATCGCGAGCGGCCCGGGCTGCGCCACGGACGCGCCGGCGGTGATCGTCGGGGGCACCGGGCGCGGATCGCTGGTCAGCCGGACCTGACCCGCGCTTGCCGTCCACCGGCCGGCACCGACTTCGTCGAGCGACCCCACCGTCAATCCATAGCGAAAGGTGCCGTCCGCGCGCAGCCAAAGTCCTGCGATCAGTTCGTGCTCGGAATGGGTGTAACGCCCGACCAGCCCCGTCGCGACGACGGCCGGGTCCGGGACGATGGCGGGTGCCGCCGGGGGCGGCGCAACGGTCTGGCGCGCGAGCACCTCGCGCACCGCACCGCGTTGCGCCTCTGTGATCCTGTTCGCGTCCAACTGCCCCGAAAGCGTCGCCTCGTCCCAATATTTCAGGCTCGCCAGTGAACTCGCCTGATCGCTGCCAAGGCCCAGCGCGAGCAGCCCGAATGCGGCGTTTGCGGCGGTGGCGGGCGCGACGTCGATGGGCACCCCGTTCATGACGTCCTTGTTCCACCGCGGCTTGCACATCCGGTCGCGCAGGACATCGCCGATGCTGCCGGGCACGATCTTCGTGAACGCGGTCTTTTCGGGCAAGGTCAGCGCCCGGGAGCCGTCGGGCCGGATATCCTCCAGCCCCGGCGACTTTACCTGGCGTCGCGCACAATCGATCGTGACGTTGCCCGTATTGCCAACGGCGCCCGTCTCGTCGACCTTTGGCCAAAAGACGGCTGAACGGAACGCGACCTGCTCCCCCGCCACCCGCACCGTGTCGGCGTCGATGATCGCGACGACTTCCTCGCGTGCCACGACCATGCGCCATTCCTCGGCGCGGGCCACGGCACCGGATGCGATCAGGACAAGCGCGACAGCGGCGGTGCGATGGGATCTGATGAACATCGCGCTCCCTATGCCGCAACTCGATGCAGGACAAAGCGACGCAGGCTTAACCGACGCAGCCGCACCATCTGCAACCAGAAATAGGTGGCGCGCCCGGAGGGAGTCGAACCCCCGACCGAGGAGGTAGAAGCTCCTTGCTCTATCCAACTGAGCTACGGGCGCGTCGCGGACGACTGGTAGCGCGGATTGCGCGGCGGCGAAACCGCCTGCATAGCATCGGGCTAGGCGAGAAGGGGGATCAGGCAGCGCCGGCAGCGCATGGCGGCGCGGCGATATCGCAGGCAGGGCGACTCCGCTATTTCGATTTCGTGATGGCGGCGTTCGTCGCGATCCTGCTGCTGTCGAACGTGATCGGCGCGGGCAAGGTCGCGCAGATGTGGCTACGGCTTCGGCCTAGCTTCGGCGCGGGCATCCTGTTCTTTCCGCTGAGCTACGTCATCGGCGACGTGCTGACCGAGGTCTACGGCTATGCCCGCGCGCGGCGCGTGCATCTGGGCGGGTTCGTCGCGGTGCTGTTCATGGCGTTCATGTCGTGGGTCGTCGTCGCGCTGCCGCCCGCCGCCGGCTGGAGGCAACCAGGCGGCGTATGAGAGCGGTGTTCGGGCAGGTGCCGCGCATCGTCTTCGCCAGCGTCTGCGCATTCTGGGCGGGCGAGTTCGTCAACGCCTACGTCCTGGCGCGGATGAAGATCTGGACCGGCGGGCGGCATTTATGGTCGCGCACGATCGGCTCGACGATCGTTCGGGCAGGGGGTGGACAGCCTGATCTTCTACCCGCTCGCCTTCTGGGGCGCGACTGGCTGGACCCACGACTGGTGCTGACAGTGATGGTCACCAATTGGGCGCTGAAGGTCGGCTGGGAAGTGCTGCTGACGCCCGGTGACCTACGCGGTGGTCGGCTTCGCTGAAGCGCGCCGAAGGCGTCGACGTGTTCGACGAGGCGACCGATTTCTCGCCGTTCCGCGACGCAGCGTCTAGGCACGCCGCCAGCAGCCCTTCGAACAGGCGCCGCCCGTCGGTGCCGCCATGCGCGTCTTCGATCGCGCGTTCGGGGTGCGGCATCATGCCGAGGACGTTGCCCGCGTCGTTGACGATGCCCGGCGATGTCGCGCGCCGATCCGTTGACCGCCTCGGCATAGCGGAACGCGACGCGGCCTTCGCCTTCGAGCCGGTCGAGCGTCGCCGCATCGGCGGTATAGTTGCCCGTCATGATGCGCGACGGGGAAGGTCACGTCTTCGCCCGCGTCATAGCGGCTGGTGAACGCGGTCTGGCTGTTGGCGACGGTCAGCGCGACGTCGCGGCCGACGAAGTCGGATGCCCTGCGTTGCGCATCAGCGCGCCGGGCAGCAGGCCCGCTTCGGTCAGCACCTGAAAGCCGTTGCACATGCCCAGCACCATGCGGCCCTCGCCCGCGGCCTTCGCCACCGCCTGCATGATCGGCGACCGCGCGGCCATCGCGCCGGAGCGCAGATAATCGCCATAGGAAAAGCCGCCGGGCACGCCGATCACGTCGATGCCGTCGGGCAGGCTCGTCTCGCGGTGCCACACCATCGCCGTCGGCTTGCCGGTGACCAGCTCGAATGCGGTCGCGAGGTCGCGGTCGCAATTCGATCCCGGAAAGACGATGACCGCGGCGTTCATGCCTGCGGCCTGTCGCTGAGCAGCATCAACCAGTCGATCCGGAAGTTCTCGATCACCGTGTTGGCGAGCAGCTTGCGGCACATGTCCTCGATCCGCTCGGTCGGAGTGCCATCGGCCAGATCGAGCTCGATCAGCTTGCCCTGCCGCACATCGTTGACGCCGTCGAAGCCAAGGCCTTCCAGGGCGTGGTGGATCGCCTTGCCCTGCGCGTCGAGCACGCCGGGCTTGAGGGTGACAAATATACGGGCTTTCATGCCCGCCGCCTATGCCGTCACCCGTCGCTGCGGGCAACGTCAGAAATAGCGGGCGAGGGCGACCGAGAAGCGCGAACGGCTCGACTTGTAGAGCTGCAGGCTCGAATCGTTGCGGCTGTAATTGTACGTCACGCTGGGCGAGAAGCCGAGGAAACGAATGCTGCGCACGCCGACATAGGCCCGCGCGCCGTAGCGCCAGTCACGGCGGGGTTCGGGCGAAAAGAGCGAGCAGCGGCGCGAAATAGCGCGCGCGGCTGATCGTCGCTGAAACGCCCGCGTTGATCCCCTTGGGCAATTCGCCGCCGACGCCCAGCGACAGTCCGTATTCATTGTCCGAATAGGCGCGCTGCCGCAGCCGGTCGGTCCGCCCGAACGCGCTGGCGCTGGCGATGAAGCTCTTGGCGATCACGCGTTCGTACGTGGCAAAGATGCCGCCGGTCCAGCCGTCATAGTGCGGCGTTGAGCATCGATGTGCTGTGCCGCGCATCGACGCTGAAGCCCGATGCGGTCGCCCTTGGCGACGCGTCACCTGCACGCTCGCGCGCGCGCCGGCCTGCTTCGTCGCCAATGTCCCGCCATACCAGCGGAATGCCGTGACCCCCTGGATATAGGCGACGGTCGATTTGGTGCGCAGGTCCGGCCCGAATGCCAGTTGCGCGCCGTAATCGTCGACCGAGGTACCGTCATAGTTCATGCCCGAAACCTCGCCGTCGGTCAGCAGGCCGTGCCGCCCCGTGCCTGTACGATATGTGCCGACGACGCGCGCCGACTGGCCCAGTCCCGATCTTGCCACGGCATTGCCGCCGAGCGTGAAGGGCAGCTTGCCGCCGCCGACGTCGATATCGACCGTCGGCGAACGCGTGCCGCCGGTGATGTTGCTGTCGGGGACCAGGGCGACTTCGACGTTCAGTGCCCACGGCTTGCGGTCGCGCAGCATGGCCAGCGACGAATTGACCGTGGCGCGAATCTCGGGGGGCAGGTCGTCGGCGCGCTGGGCGAGGCGGTAGTGATAGCTGGCCGCCGCGTCCTTGCCCTGCAGTTGCAGCGCGCGCGCCAGTTCGAGCCGCACGCGCGTCGCGCCGGGCTGGCTCGCCAGTGCCGCGCGAAATTCGCGCACCCCGGTCTTCAGATCGCCTGTCTCGACTGCGATGATAGCCGAGCAGGAACTGCGCCTTGAACCGGTAGGCGGGATCTTCGCCCAGCGCCGTCGCCAGCGTCTTCGCCAGCGCGAATTCGCGCAGGTCGATCAACCGCTCGGTGCGGCTGAGCAGCTGCGCGGGCGTGTAGGTGAGCGTCTCCGCGGCATCGGCGGGTGCCGTTACCTGGGGAGATGCGACCGCCGCCAGCGCCGCCCCAAAGGCGAGCGCGGCCGCAACTTACTTCTTGCCGGTGAACGAACCGATGATGTCGACGCGCTGGTCGGGCATGCCGCCGACGATGCGGAAGCTCGCGCCGACCTCCTGCGCGTTCGGGCCATAGAACGCACCGTCGAGCGAGCTGCCGACGATATCGACCTTCGACGGCGCCGCGAGGCCCGCGCCGGTGAATTGCGCCGAACTGAACGTGCCGCTGAAGCCGCCCTTGTTGACCAGGTCGATCGTGCCCGCGCCGGTCGCGCTGAATGTCGCGCCGGTGGGAATATAGCCGCTGGTCGGGAAGATGACGCCGTTATTGTCGCCCGGACGCAACAGCGTGTTGCCGGGATAGATGCTCGTCGCGGTGTCGAACAGCGGTGTCAGGGTCGTGCCGGTCAGCGTCGTGTTGACCGTCGCCTTGGCGAAATCGATCGCCACGGAGGCCGATCCCTGCATCCACTGGAACGACGTGCTCGAGTTGGGATTGGTGTCGAAATTGGGATTGTTGACCATCGATGCGATCATGCCGCCGGTATAGGTCGCCGAACCCGTGGTCGGGACCGCGCTATTGGGCGTGACCTCCCCGAACACGAAGGCCGCGCGCTCATAGCTCGTGCCGCGCGTCGCCAATGTCGTGCGCTGCGTCGCATCCTCGTTCAGCGTTTCCTCGATCGGCTTGGTGTATTTGTTGCGCACGAACCCGGCAAAGGTGACGTATTGATGCGTCTGGTCGTTGGGCAGGTCATAAAAGAACGTCGAAACATCGTAATTGCCGCTGACGCTGCCGGTGTCCGCTTCCAGATACTGCACGCCTTTCAACCGCCAGTTGGTGACGTCGCCGGTTTCAAGGTTCGGCACGCCCTTTTGCGGCGTACGCAGCCCGCTGAAATCGGTGCGGTGCAACGGGTCCTGGAACGAGACATTGTCCGACAGCCCGTTCTGATCGATCTTCAAAGTGAACTGCGCGTTGCGCGGGTCGTAGGTGACGGTAACCCCGGGGCTGCGCACGGTGCTGGCATTGGCCTGGTACAATTCGTTTGTCTGGCCCGCGGCATCGAGCCGGCGGCTGTTGACGTCGACCTGGTAGATCGGTCGACCCGTCGCGTCGATTCCAGTCTGTTCCTTGTCATAGTGATATTGCTCGACATAGTCGTATTTGAACGCCTGCACCGCCGACTGACCGGTATAGGTCTTGGTCGCGGTCGGCGTGACGAAGGTGCTGGCGGTCGGGGCGGGCGTCGGCGTCGGCGTGGCGCCCGGGGTGGGGGCCGCGCTACCGGTGACCGATGTCGACCCGGCCGACTGCGCGCCCATGCCGCCGCCGCACGCGGCCAGTGCCGCCGTCGATAAGAGAATGATGATATTGCGCATAGCCTGCCACTCCGCGGCGGTGAAACCTTGCGCAGATTGGTAACCGGCAGTGGTTAAATGCTGGTGAAGCTTAGGGCGCCAGCACCTTGAGCGCGCGTGACATCACCTCGACGGTGAACGGCGTCGCCAGGCGCACTGGCTCGCCGTCGAAGGCGACGTCGAGCGAACTGCCGTGCGCGTCGATCGTCGCTGTCGGAACACGCGCTCAGTTCGGCAAAGTCCCGGGCGTAATCGATTCGGCCGCGCCATGCGGACACGGCGAACCGCACCAGACCCAGCCGGGATGTCGCGGCAATCGCGTAAAGCGCGAGCTTGCCGTCCGCGAGGCTCTCGCGCTTGCCCAGCGACTGCGGGTCCAGCGAATAGATATTGTTGCCGATGAACAGCAGGGGGGTACGGATCGTCTCCGTCGCGCCATCGACGGTGACCCGCAACCGGTGGTGTCGGAGCCGCTTCAGCGCCGTCCAAGCCGCCGGGAAATTGGCGACAGCCTTGGGCAGGGGGGCGTCGTCGCGCAGTCGCACCAGGCTGGGGTAAAGCCCGATCGAGATATTGTTGACGAACCCGCGTTCACCGATCCGGCCCATGTCGATCGCACGGACATGGCCGGCGGCGATTGCAGCCACCGCTTCGTCGAGCTCGCCGATGCCCAGTTCGCCCGCCAAATGGTTGCGCGTGCCCAGCGGCAGGATGCCGAGCGTCGCGCCCGCCGTGGCGGCGATCATCGCCGCGCTGCCGATCGTCCCGTCGCCACCTCCGACGATGACGCGATCGCTCTTGGCGAAGGCCCGCGTCACCGCCGCGCTCACCTTATCGCCGGGGACCAGGTCGAGACCTATTTCGACGCCGGCCTTGGCGAACGCCGCGTTGAGTTGTGCCTCGAGCTTGTCACCGGCTCGCGCCGCGGCCCCGCCGCCGGCATTGACGATGACAGGAAGGGCTTTGCTCAACGACCCCGCTTCTTGCGATGCGATTCGAGGTCGAGCACGGCGTTGCCTTCGCCTTCGGGCATCAGTCCCAGGCGCCTGGCGACTTCCTGATACGCCTCGACCTCACCGCCCAGGTCGCGGCGGAAGCGATCCTTGTCGAGCTTTTCGTTCGACTTCATGTCCCACAGCCGGCAGCCATCGGGGCTGATCTCGTCAGCCAGGATCACGCGCGAAAAGTCGTTGTCCCAGATGCGTCCGAACTCCAGCTTGAAGTCGATCAGCCGGATGCCGACGGCCGCGAACATCCCGCACATGAAATCATTCACGCGGATCGCCATGTCGGCGATGTCGTGCATTTCCTCCTGGCTGGCCCAGCCAAACGCAGCGATATGCTCGTCGGTGATCATCGGATCGCCGAGCGCATCGTCCTTGTAGAAATATTCGATGATCGTGCGGGGCAATTGTTCGCCCTCTTCGATCCCCAGGCGCTTGCTGAGCGAACCCGCCGCGACGTTGCGGACGACGACTTCGATCGGGACGATCTCGACCTGCCGGATCAATTGCTCGCGCATGTTGAGGCGGCGGATGAAATGGTGCGGCACGCCGATCTGGCCGAGCAGGGTAAAGACATGCTCGGAGATGCGGTTGTTGAGCACACCCTTGCCGTTGATCGTGCCCTTTTTCTGGGCGTTGAACGCGGTGGCATCGTCCTTGAAATACTGGATCAAGGTGCCGGGTTCGGGTCCTTCGTAAAGGATCTTGGCCTTGCCCTCGTAGATTTGGCGGCGACGGGACATGACGGCTCCTGGTATCGAAACGCGAACGCCCCGGCGTGCCGTTGCGGCGGCCGGGGCAGTTGGTGGTTAGCGTTTCACCGCGAGTGGCGCAAATACAGAGAAGGGCCGCCGAACAGATGCCCGGCGACCCTTCCGCAAGCTAGTAAAATGCAAGCTAGAACGCTTAGGCGTCCTTTGCTCCGCCGCTACCGCGGCCGAAAAGCCAATCCCACATAACGCTTACTCCCGTGTGCCCGTTTTCGGGCTAAGCGGCGATTAACGCAATTCGGTAGGGTTAACAAGAGATAAACGTTTCGCAGGCTTATCCACTTTGGCACATTTTATCCGGCAATTGCTTCCGGGCTGCAAAGCTGCATCAACTGGACCAATTTCATGGGGCGACCGATCAGATAACCCTGGGCCAGGTCGCAACCCATCTCGACCAGCATTGCGTGGGTCGCTTCATCCTCGATGCCTTCGGCGACGACCTTGCGATCGAGCGAATGCGCGAGGCGGATCGTCGAATTCGACGAGCAGTCGATCGTTCGCATCCTTCACGATATTGGCGATGAAACCACGATCGATCTTGAGTTCGTTGGCCGGAATGGCGCGCAGGTATTCCAGCGTCGAATGCCCGGTGCCGTAATCATCGACCGAGATCTGCACACCCACCGCGCGTAGAGCCTCGAGCGTCAGCATGGTCTGGGCGCCCGGCTGCAAAGCCGCCAATTCGGTGACTTCCAGCGTCAACAAGTCGGGGCGCAGCTTGTACCGGTTCAGGAGCAACTGCACGGTTGCAACGATCCGCTGATCATCGAGCAGGCGCGCGGAAATATTGACGGCGACGCCGAAGTCGACGCCGATGGCGTTGACCCCCGCCGCGCTGCGGATCGCCGATTCGAGTACGAAATCGGTCAGGCGATCGATGCGTCCATGCTGTTCCGCCGCTCGAACGAACTCGTCCGGGGCGATGACGCCCTTTTCCGGGTGCGACCAGCGGACCAGCGCTTCCGCACCGACGATACGCTTGGTGCGCAGGCATTGTTTTGGCTGATAGGCGACCCAGATGTCGCCGCGCACGATCGCCGCGTCGAGCTGGCCCAACAGCGACAGCCGCCATTCGGCATCGACGAGAT
This sequence comes from uncultured Alphaproteobacteria bacterium, assembly GCA_963740775.1. Classification (GTDB taxonomy): domain Bacteria; phylum Pseudomonadota; class Alphaproteobacteria; order Sphingomonadales; family Sphingomonadaceae; genus Sphingomonas_O. The sequence continues at coordinate 171,350 of CAVUFE010000007.1, forward strand.
GCGCCGGGTCGAAGGCTTTCCACTTCGCACCGTCGGCCGCGGCTTCATCGGCGGCCAGCAAGGCGCTCGACAGCCGGTTGGGCACGGCGCGACCATCGGCTGCCACGACGCCGAACGAAATTGCGAGGTCGACGGTGTGATTACCAATTGTCAGCGCGCTGCGGAACAACGCGTGCAGCGCTTCGAGCTGGCCGCCGATCCCGCCCAGATCGGGAGATGCGACGAGCCACGCGAACACGCCTTCGTCGCCCTGGAAGACCCGGCTGGCGCCGCCAATTGCCAGGCGTGACGCGATTTGCTGGACCAGTTGTTCTTCCGCATTTTCGGGCAGCGCCGCCGTGATCTCGGAATAGTTGCGAATGCGCGCCACGATCAGGCCATGCTCGACGGCGCTGGCCTCCAGGCGCAACGCCGCCAGATTGGGCAGGCCGCTGACCGCGTTCGACCGGCTTTGCTGATCGGTGGATATGCGGAATTGCATCCACTGAAAGCGGACCACCGCGATGATCAGCATGACGATCGCGGGCATCGTGGACAGGAAATAGCTGTGGAACTGCAGCGGGGTGGGCAGCACTGCGAGCGCGATCAGCGTGGCGACCGCCGCGGTATTGCGCGGCAGTCTCGGACCGCGCGACAGGTAATAGAGGAGAACGAGGCCACTGAGTGCGACGGCGCCCAGCCATCCCAGTTCAACCGGGTGACCTGCCAGCAGCGTTTCAGCGCCGATCGCGTGGACCATCACCCCGGGGATCGTGCCACTTCCCGGTAGGCGGAATGGGTCCGTCAACAGGCTGGACGTCACGCCGATGACGACCTGCTTACCCGCGAGCCGCTGGGGATCGACACGCCCCGCCATGATGTCTGCCGCACTGATGACGGGGATCGAGCGGACCCGGCTTGCGTAGGTCAGGGGATAGGTCGGCGCCACGATTGACGGTTTGCCGGCAAGGGCGAACGACAGCGTCGGTCGTGCTTCGCCGTTGATCCAGCGAAATGTGGAGATGCGGTCCGGTTGCCCGAACGTGTTCATTTCCAGATACGCGTCGACCAGATCCGATTTTGCAGCAAAGGGCGCGTACGGCATGATTTCCGTGGGCTCTTTGGTCATGGGATCGACGCTGCGGAAGGTGATGAGCGACACCTTGCCCTGCGCCCTTGTCAGCGCGGCGGTGAAAGCCTTGTCATCGGCGGACGTAGAGGCGCTGCGGAAAGTCAGGTCGAAATAGACGTGCTTGGCCTTCGCCGCGGCGATCCGGTCGAGCAACTGGGCGTGAACCGATCGCCGCCATGGCCATTGGCCGATCTCGGCGATGCTCTTGTCGTCCACCCCGACGACGACGATTTCACCGCTCGCCGGACGTGTGGCGACGCGGTTGCGCAAGGCCCAGAGCCCATTGTCGAGAGGGACGCCGATATCGGACCAGCCGGCAAAGAGGCCGATCGCCAGGGCCCAGGCAAGCATCTTCCGTCGAGGGTCCAACCCTCGCCAAAAGTCCGCAAAATGGCGCACCCGTTCCATGTCAATCTCTCACTCGCGGGAAATGGTTACCAAAAAGGTAACGATATCGTTATTTGTCATTGCGATCGGGGATGCTTGTTCCCCCGTCGGGCGATGCTAAGCGCGCAGTGTGAAAGAACCTGCCGACCCGTTCGACCAGATTATCGATGCGCCCTTCGATGCCGCGCTCAGCGAGCGGTACCTGGTCTATGCAATGTCGACGATCACGGCGCGCTCGCTCCCGGACCTGCGCGACGGGTTGAAGCCGGTTCATCGCCGCCTGTTGTGGGCGATGCGCCTGCTGCGGCTCGATCCCGCCTCGGCCTACAAGAAATGCGCCCGCGTCGTCGGCGACACGATCGGCAAGTATCACCCGCATGGCGATCAATCGGTCTATGACGCGATGGTCCGCCTCGCGCAGGACTTTTCGCTGCGTTATCCACTCGTCGACGGACAGGGCAATTTCGGCAATGTCGATGGCGATAACGCCGCCGCCTATCGCTATACCGAAGCGCGCATGACGACGGCGGCGATCGACCTGATGGCCGGGCTGGACGACGGCACGGTCGATTTCCGTGCGACCTATAACGGTGAGGAGCAGGAGCCGGAGATCTTCCCGGGCCTGTTCCCCAATCTGCTGGCAAATGGTGCCAGCGGTATTGCCGTCGGCATGGCGACAAGCATTCCGCCGCACAATGTCGCGGAAATCGTCGACGCGGCGACGTTGCTGATCGACCGGCCCGATGCGTCGGGCGAGGCGTTGCTCGAGCACATCAAGGGCCCGGACCTGCCGACCGGTGGCTTGATCGTCGATCCGCCGGCGATGATCGCCCAGGCTTACGCCACCGGTCGCGGCTCGTTCCGTGTTCGCGCACGCTGGTCGATCGAGCGGGAAAAGGGGGGCGGCTGGACCGCCGTCGTCAGCGAAATTCCCTACGGCGTGCAGAAGGGCAAGCTCATCGAGCAGATCGCGGAACTTATCGCGGCCAAAAAACTGCCGATCCTTGCCGATGTCCGCGACGAATCCGATGCCGAAATCCGCCTGGTCATCGAACCGCGTAGCCGTACCGTCGATGCCGATGTGCTGATGGAGAGCCTGTTCCGCCTGAGCGACCTCGAAGTAAAGGTGCCGCTCAACCTCAACGTGCTCGATCACGACCGCACGCCGCGCGTCATGTCGCTGCACGCGGTGCTGACGGCATGGCTGCGGCATCAGTTCGAAGTGATGTTGCGCCGCGCGCGACATCGCATCGCGAAGATCGACGATCGGGCCGAACTTGTCGCCGGCTTCATCATCGCCTTCCTCAACCTCGACCGGGTCATCGAGATCATCCGCACCGAGGATGAGCCCAAGGCGGTGATGATTGCCGAATTCGCACTGACCGACCGTCAGGCGGAAGCGATCCTCAACATGCGCCTGCGCCAGTTGCGCAAGCTGGAGGAGATGGAACTCAATGCGGAACAGGCCAAGCTCGCCAAGGAGCGCGAAGGACTGGTCGCGCTGATCGAGAGCCCGGCGCGCCAGCGAACCAAGCTGAAAAAGGATCTCGCGGCGTTGCGCACCCGCTACGCGCCCGACACCGCGCTGGGCGCCCGACGCACGACCGTCGCCGAGGCCGCGCCGGCGCGCGAGATCCCGCTCGAAGCGATGATTGATCGAGAGCCGATCACCATCCTCCTGTCGCAAAAGGGCTGGATCCGCGCGATGCGGGGGCATTTCGATGGACCCGTTGGCGACGCGGCAAAGTACAAGGAGGGTGACGGCCCGGCTTTCGCGCTCCCCGCTTACACCACGGATCGTATCCTGCTGGGTGCAGCCGATGGTCGATTCTACACTCTCGCGGCGGACAAGCTGCCCGGGGGGCGTGGCTTCGGCGAACCGGTACGCCTGATGATCGACCTGCCCGGTGACGTGGAAATCCTGTCGCTGGCGGTCGCGCGCGTCGAGCAGCGCATGTTGTTGGCGACAAGCGAAGGGCGCGGCTTCGTCGCGAAGGTCGGCGATATCGTCGCCGAGACGCGCAAGGGGCGGCAGGTCGTCAATTTGAAGGACGGCGTGCGATTGGCCATTATCGCCTCTATCGCTGACGCGCATGACAGCGTCGCGGTGATTGGCGACAACCGCAAGCTGGTCATCTTCCCCCTCGCCGAACTGCCCGAAATGTCGCGGGGATCGGGTGTCATGCTTCAACGTTATCGCGAAGGGCGGCTGTCCGATGCCGTGACCTTGACCTATGCCGATGGTCTGTCGTGGCCGATGGGCGGCGAAACCGGCCGATCGCGGACAGAGAGCGATCTGTCGCCGTGGCGGGCGGCTCGCGGCGCGGCAGGTCGCATGGCGCCGATCGGTTTCCCCCGTGACAATCGCTTCGTGAATTCAGGCGCTTAATATCGGTTTAACCTTAGTTCCGTAGGGCGGAGTGATGGCCGCGACCGCGCGATTGGAGACCGACTGGCTCGACGCGCTGCCCGGCGCGGCGGCGCTCGTGGAACGATGCGGTGACGCCCTCGTGGCAAAAGCCAACGGTGCCTTCGACCGCGTGCTCGTCGCCGATAGCTGGCTGGACAACGATGATGTGCTCGGCGCGGCCTGTCGGCGCGTCATCGCCGATGGCGCTGCCGAACGCGCTTTGACGATCGGCATTGGCGAAGATTTCGACCAACGCAGTTTCTCGATCGATATCGTGCCCATCGACGGACGCGCGTTGGTCAGCTTTACCGAAACCACCGCGATCGCCACCGCGACCCGGCTGCTGCGCCGGCAGATGATCGATGATCCGCTCACCGGCCTGCCCAATCGCACCGGTTTCGTCGAGGCTCTCGAACGAAGGATGAGCAGCGGCGACTATCCGGCCGTCGTGGCGATCAACCTCGCGCATTTCTCGCGCGTCAACGACTGCATCGGGCCACTGGGCGGCGACGAGTTGCTGGTCACCGTCGCACGGCGGCTGAAGTCGGGTCTGCGCGAAGGCGACGTGCTGGCTCGAACCGGGGGCGACGAATTCGCCGTCATCGTTTCGGGCTCCACCGACCAGGCGGGACTTGAGCGGATCGGTGCACGGATCGGTGCGGCGCTGGAGCAGACGTTCCGCCTGAGCGATTTCGAGCTAAAGGTCGATTGTGCCATCGGCTGCGCGGGGGCGGGGGAAGGCGATGATGCGGAGCAGATTATCCGCCGCGCCCAGCTCGCGCTCAAACTCGCCAAGCGGACCCGCCGCATCGAGTGCTACCGCGCAAGCGCGCTCAATGACGCTCGCCGCCGTTTCCTGATCGAAACCGAGCTCCGCCAGGCGCTCGATGCCCATCGGCTGCACATCGCGTTCCAGCCGCTGGTCGACCTGACGAGCAATCGCGTGCGGGGTTTTGAGGCGCTGGCGCGGTGGAATCACTGTCGGCTGGGCTCCGTCTCACCTGCCGAATTCATCGCGGTGGCCGAAGACAGCGGGCTAATCGCCGAACTCGATTGCCAGGTCCTTGACGGCGCACTTGCCGCCCTCGCTTCATGGGATCGGAAAGCGGGCAAGCCGATCGATGTCGGCATGTCCATCAATCTGTCTGCAGTTGATCTGGGCGATGACCGGGTTGCCGAGCGGGTTGCCGCCGCGCTGGCGCGACATGGTATCGACGGGCGGCGCCTGACGGTCGAATTGACGGAAAGCGCGATTTTGGTCGATCCGGCAAAGGCGACCGACGTGCTCGAACGGATCAAGGCAACGGGCGCGAGCATCGCCATGGACGATTTCGGAACCGGCTATTCCAATCTCGCCCTGCTTCGCCGCCTGCCGATCGACATTCTGAAGATCGACCGCAGCTTGGTCGATGACATGGTCGACGATGCCGACAAGACGGCGATTGTCCGCGCCATCCTGTCCCTGGCGCAGGCACTTGGGCTGCGAGTGACTGCCGAGGGCATCGAGAATGGCGAAACCGCACGACTGCTCGCGGCTCTGGGCTGCGCCACCGGGCAGGGCTATTTCTTCGCGCGTCCCCTCGATGCGGACGCAGCGAACGACTTCGCCCTAACTCGCAGCGGGTAACTTCGCGCGGGCGGTTGCGATGGCGGCCTTGAGCGCGTCATAGCCCACCGCGCCCGACAAGACCTGGTCGCCAATCACCCAACTCGGGGTGCCGGTCAGGCCGAGCGGCCGCGCGAGGCCGCGATTTGCCTCGATCTCGCGCATTGCTGCAGCATCGCTGGCACCCTGTATGCCAAAGCGTATCGCCACCTTGTCGATCTCCGCCGGCGACAAGTCCTTCGCGGCGTACATCGCGCGGTGAAAAGCCGGGTATTGCTTTCCGCGCGCCGCGATCAGTGAAGCCTTCGCCGCGGTCTCGCTATTAGGGCCCAGCACAGGGAACTCGCGATAGACGATCCGCAACTTCTTGTCCTCGGCCAGCAACCGATCGATGTCGGGCAGCGACCGTCGGCAATAGCCGCAATCATAGTCGAAGAACTGGACGATGGTGATGTCGGGATTGGCAGCGCCGTCCCACGCATTCGCAAAAGGCCTGAAGATTGCATCGCGGTTGGCGGCGATCGCATTGGTCGTCTCGCGCGCCTGCAACCGGCTCATTGCCTCCGGCAGGATTTCGGGGTGCTCGAGGATGTAGCTGCGGACGATCGCCTCGATCGCCGCTCGGTCGGGGGCGGCGGCCGGAGCGGCGGCGGCGAGGAGCATGGAAGCGGCGATCACGAGCGTTTACGGTCCTTCTTGTCCTTGTCGGCCTGGGTCTTTGACACCATCGCTAGATCCTGCGCGCGCAGATAGTCGGCCGAGCCCGGCGGCAGGCCCTTCATGGCCATTTCCGCCGCCTGCATCGCCGGGCGTGCCTGTCCTTCCAATGAATAGCGTTCGGCAGTGGCGAGCGCGGCGCGCGCCTGATCGCCCTCTTGCGTGTAGATCACGCCCAACTGGTACCAGGCAAAGGGATTTTCCGCGTCGCGCTGGATGGCGTTCTTCAGGATCGTCTTGGCCTCGGCATAATTGGCGCGATCACCACTTTCCAGTAGCGCATGACCGAACAGGGCGGCGATCAGCGGTTGGTTGTCGGTGCGCTGCACCGCCTCGCGCAACAGCGGGATGGCCTCCTTCGGCCGCCCGGACTCGAGCAGCACCTGACCCTTCATTTCAAGGAAATAGGGGTCGTGGCGATCGACGGCGAGCAGGGCATCGGTCTCGGCAATCGCCTTTTCCGGATAGGCGCCGCGGTGATAGGCATAGGCCCGCGCCAGATGCGCCGAAACTGAATTGTCGCGCAACGGGAAGCGATACAGCGTCGATTTGGGTTCGAGGATGAAGCCGGTCAGCTTGGCCTTTACCCGCTGAAAACGCGCCTCCAGAACAGCCGGCGTCGGCGTGTTCCACGCCGGGTCTTCGGGCAATTTGTCCTGCAGCACGGCAATGCGATCGGACGTGACGGGATGGTCGTTGCCAAAGCCGTCGCTATTGTCGTTGAGGCGCAGGCGATATTCCTGGTTCTGCAGGGTCTTGAAGAACGAGATCATGCCCTGACCGCTGACCCCCGCGCCGCGCAGGAACCGGCGCGCGCTTTCGTCCGCGCCGGCTTCCTGAACGCGGGTGAAAGCGATGAATTTGCCCATCGCTGCCTGCTGACCGGCGGCAAAGATGCCCGCGCCCGCCTCGCCCCCGCCCGCCGCCATGGCGACCGCGCCGAGCACCATGGACAGCAGCATGATCCCCATCGCCTTTTTCGCGCCTTCGCCACCGCGCAGCACGTCGCCCGCCGCGACATGGCCGAGCTCGTGCGCGATCACGCCCTGAACCTCGTTGGCGTTCTTTGCCGCCATGATCAGCCCGGCGTTGAGATAGACGTCCTGACCCTGCGTCGCAAAGGCGTTGATCGTCTCGTCATTGACGACGACGATACGCACGTTCTTGGGGTCGAGGCCCGCGGCCTTGATCATCGGCAGCGACAGGTCGTGAAACAGCGTTTCGGTTTCGGCATCGCGCAGGATCGACTGGGCGATGACCGGCTGCGTGACCAGCATGGCCGCAACAATAAAGGCTATAAAATGGCGAATGGCGCGCATGGTTCGCTCGGTGGTATGGGCGCGATGAACGCCGCGTGAAAGAGGCCGTGGAGCATTTCCGGCAATCCGCGGTTCAGCTTCGTGGGAGCACGCGGGCGATTGAAGGATCCAAGACGCATAATGATCAATTGGTTTCGCGAGCGCTACCTCGATCTGCTCGGCTCGATCTACATCTACAACGAACATCGTGGCTATACGGCGATCGACCGTGTGCTGGAGGCGGTGCGCGCCCGCGCGCCCGACGATCACGCGCTGATCGCGGCGATCGAGCAGCACCGCGCCGATGAGCGCAAGCATTACGTCATGTTCAGGCGATGGTTCGAATTGCAGGGCAAGATGCCTCTACTGGTCGATCGTACGTGCGGGCATATCGACCGCTTTGTCGAGATCATGTTCCGCAAGAGCATCGACGATCTCGATACCAGGGCAATCATCGCCAATGACGACGAGTTCGAAAAATTGTGCCGCGTCATCTCGCTGACCGAACGGCGCGGATTCATTCAGGTCGAGATTTTGCTCAGGCACCCCGTCGTCAGACGCGACCGCGCGCTGATCAAGATCTTTGAAGTGGTTCACCGTGACGAACCGAGCCACTGGGCGCCCTACGAGGGTTGGCTTAAGGCGAACGGCAAGCGCGATTACAAATGGTGGGAACGCGGTATTGACCGGTTCATCCACAGCGAATTGCTGTTCCTCAAGTTACCGATCCTGTTCCTCAGCCTGCGCATGCCCCGCCGCGCGGTGTGGCAGGACGCGGACGAGGTGCATGAGCCCGTACGTCCGGCGATGGCCGCCGCCGCCTGAAATGATCCAAGCGAGGAATTTTCGTGCGCGCCTGTTTTCGCGCCGCGCGGCCGCGATGCTTGGTCGAAATACGGTGGTATCAACAGCGGTATTCGTTCTTGATATGGTACTGCTGTGGGCGCTCGTGCGCTTCGGCGGCATGGACAAGATCGCCGCCGCCGCGATCGGCTTCGTCGTCGCCAACACCTTGCATTACGCTTTGGGGCGCAGCTGGATTTTCGCCGGGACAGAGCGTGGCGTGACCGAAGGCTATGTTTATTTCCTGGTCAATGCCGGGGTCGGCATGGGAATTACGCTGGGCCTGTACGCCGCGTTTCTCGCGTGGACGCCGATCAATTATCTCGTGGCGCGCGTGATCGTGTCTGTCTTTGCCGGGCTCGCGGTGTTTCTGCTCAATGCGGTGCTCAATTTCCGGCAGCTGTGATGCGGATCGCACTGTTCACCGGCAATTATAATTACGTGCGGGAGGGCGCCAATCAGGCACTCAACCGGTTGGTCGGCTATCTCGAGGATCACGGTCACGAGGTTCGGGTCTATTCGCCGGTTACCGAAACCCCGGCGTTCGAGCCGGTAGGAACGCTGATCCCGGTCTGGTCAGTCAAACTTCCGGTCCGCGGTGAGTTTCGTCTGGCGCTGGGCCTGCCGCGGGCAATCCGACGCGATCTGGCGGCATTCAGACCGCAACTCGTTCACATCGCTACGCCCGACATACTTGGGACGCGCGCGCAGACCTGGGCGCGCCGCCACGGCATTCCCAACATCGTCAGTCTGCACACGCGCTTCGAGACATACCTTGACTATTATCGGCTGGGTTGGCTGCGACCGGCGATCGAAGCGCATCTCGATCGATTTTATCGGCGTGCCGGCCACGTCCTCGCGCCGACGTCCGCAATTGTCGCGGAGATGAAGGCGCTGCGGGGGGACGAGGGGGTCAGCCTGTGGAGCCGTGGCGTCGATCGCACGCTCTGGAACCCTGCACGGCGCGACATCGCCTGGCGCCGGGCGAACGGCATCGGCGATGACGAGATCGCGGTGCTCTTCTTCGGGCGCCTGGTGCTCGAAAAGGGGATCGACATCTATCTCCAGGTCATCGCCGAACTGGCGCGACGCGGCTTGATGGCCCGTGCCATGGCCGTCGGTGAGGGGCCAGCGCGGGACAGATTTCCGCCTGGTGCCATCCTGTTGGGCCATCTCGACGGCCTCGAACTGGCGCGGGCGGTGGCCAGCGCCGACATCATGCTCTCCCCCAGCGTCAGTGAGGCGTTCGGCAACGTCGTGCTCGAAGCCATGGCGTCGCGCCTGGCCGTGGTCAGCGCCGATGTCGGCAGCGCGCGAGGCCTGATGACCGAGACGAGCGGCATCTTCTGTCCGTCGCATGATGTCGGCAGCTACGCCGATGCGATCGAAATGCTCATACAGCAACCGGACCAACGGATGATGCTGGCGACGGCAGCGCGGGAAGCGAGTGCGGCGTTCACCTGGCAAGCCGCGTCAGGCGCAGTTGTCGAAGCTTATGAACACCTGCTGATGGCGCCGTGATCTGCCCCGGCGGTCTGTCAGACACGCCGGGGCATCATCGGGGTCAGCCGAGCGTGTCGAGCGTGCGCTGCCACCAGCCGCGGCGCCGCGGGCCGCCTTCAGCGGCTGCGGCATCGGTCGGGGCAGCGGGTTCGGCAGTCGCCTCTGCCGTAGAACTCGGCCGCCGGGGCGGGGGCGGGTTCGGCGGGAGCTTCCACCGCCTTGGCGCGACGGGTCCGCTTGGGCTTCTCGGCCGGCGCATCCGCGACTGATGCCTCGGCCGGTGCTTCGGTCACAGCCGCATCGGCAGCCTTGCGGCGCGTCCGCTTGGGCTTGGCGGCCGGCTCGGCTTCGGCGCCGGGCTTCTCCGCGGCTTCGACCGGCGCGGCGTCGGCAACCTTGCGGCTGCGGCGGGCACGCGGCTTGGGCGCGTCTTCAGGCGGAGCTTCGGACGCGGCTTCGGCGGCAACGTCGACCGCTGGCGCTTCATCCTCGTGTGCGGGTGCTTCGAGCGTTTCGACCGGCGCCTCCGCGCCCATCTCTCGCCCGCCACGCCGGCGACGGCCGCCACGACGGCCCCGACGGCCGCCACGACGCTCTTCACCTTCGCCACCAGCCTCGGTGGTTTCTTCCGAAGTCTCCTGACCCTCTACCTGTTCACGTGGCTCGGCCGATTCACGCGGCTCGCGCGCTTCACCGCCCTCGGCAGCGCCTTCGCCACGACCACCACCACGACGGCGGCGACGTCGGCGCGGACGGCGACCGCCTTCGCCATCGCTTTCGCTGTCGTCGCGCCGTGGACGCTGCTCGCGTGCCTCGGCTTCGACTTCGACATCTTCATCCTCTTCGTCGGGGATGTCGTCGTCGGGATCGTCCTCCAGCAGCGGCATCGCCTCGACCTTCGGCGCGTGTGCCGGGGGCGGGCCAGAGCCTTCGACGGTCATGTGGGCGCCTTCGTCCTCGCTGTCCGCCTGGACGTCGATGCGAACGCCGAAGCGATCCTCGATCTCGGCCAATTCGGCACGCTTGCGGTTGAGGATGTAGAACGACGCTTCCCGGCTGGTGCGCAGCGTCAGCAGGCTCGACCGGCCACGACCCGCTTCGTCCTCCAGCAAACGCAAGCGCCGACAGCGCCGCCGACGATGCGGTGCGGACGAGCCCCGTGCCCTCGCAATGCGGGCATTGGCGGGTCGAGGCTTCGAGCACGCCGGTGCGCAGGCGCTGACGGCTCATTTCCATCAGGCCGAAGCTCGAAATGCGGCCGACCTGGATGCGCGCGCGGTCATCGGCCAGTGCGGCCTTCATCGCCTTTTCGACCTTACGGATATTGCCGTTCGATTCCATGTCGATGAAGTCGATGACGACGAGCCCGGCCATGTCGCGCAGGCGCAACTGGCGCGCGATTTCGTACGCGGCTTCGAGGTTGGTGCCGACCGCAGTCGCCTCGATGCCATGTTCGCGCGTCGAGCGGCCCGAGTTGATGTCGATCGACACCAGCGCCTCGGTCGGGTTGATGACGAGATAGCCGCCCGATTTCAGCTGGACGACCGGATTGTACATCGCCGCCAGCTGGTCCTCGACGCCCGCGCGCTGGAACAGCGGCACCGCATCGGCATAGGGTTTCACGCGGCGCGCATGGCTCGGCATCAGCAGTTTCATGAACTGCTTGGCGTGGGCATAGCCGTCCGCGCCTTCGACGATCACCTCGTCGATATCCTTGTTATAGATATCGCGGATCGCGCGCTTGATGAGGTCGCTGTCCTGATAGATCAGCGCCGGTGCGGCGGATTTGAGCGTGTTCTCGCGCACCTCGTCCCACAGGCGGGCGAGGTAATCGAAGTCGCGCCGGATCTCGACCTTGGTGCGGCTGCAGGCCGGCAGTGCGGACGATGCAGCCCATGGTCTTGGGCAGGTTCATGTCCGCCATGATCGTCTTCAAACGCTTGCGATCGCCCGCGTTCGAAATCTTCCGGCTGATCCCGCCGCCATGCGACGTGTTGGGCATCAGCACGCAATAACGGCCGGCCAGCGACAGATAGGTGGTCAGCGCCGCGCCCTTGTTGCCGCGTTCTTCCTTGACGACCTGCACCAGCAGCACCTGGCGGCGGTGGATGACGTCCTGGATCTTGTAGCGGCGGCGCAGGTTCATGCGCTTTTCGCGGACGGCCTCGGCCTTGGCATTGCCGCGCGGGCGGCGCTGCGGCGCGCCTTCCTCGTCATGCTCCTCGTCATGCTCGTCGCCGCCTTCGCCCGCCGTCTCGGGCTCTTCGGGCCGGTCGTCCTCGCCGTCGTCGGCGAAATGTTCTTCGCCGTGAATGCCCTCGTCCGCCTCATCGGCTTCGGCGCGGAGGCGCTCTTCTTCCTCGGCATGCTCGGCTTCTTCGCGGAGCAGCGCTTCGCGGTCTTCGCGCGGGATCTGATAATAATCGGGATGGATTTCCGAAAAGGCCAGGAAGCCGTGACGGTTCCCGCCATAATCGATGAACGCGGCCTGGAGCGACGGCTCCACGCGCGTCACCTTGGCCAGATAGATATTCCCCTTGAGCTGCTTGTGCTCGGCGGATTCGAAGTCGAATTCCTCGATCCGGTTACCCTTGACCACCGCCACACGGGTTTCTTCCCGGTGGCGCGCATCGATCAGCATGCGCATTGTCATGATTGTTTCCTTGTGGACGCGGCGGCGCGAATGACCGCGTGGCCGGCGTCATGTTTGAAGTGAAGTTTGAATGCCTCTGCTCGCGATGCATGCCGGGCGTATGCCGCGCCGGAGATTGGCCCGCCCAGCGGCCAGCCCTGAAAGGGCTCGGCCGGGGAGCGGGGAACCATGCGTCATGCGAGCGTCAACCTGTTGTACCGGCAAGTTCGCCGGAAGCCGCCGGGCCCTGAGAGCCGGCAGGCGCAGCATGGCCTAGCACCACCGTAACGAAGCGGCAACATGTGGCGCGCGGACCGATTTGCCGTCATGACGGCAACATGGGGATGCGGGCAGCGATTGGCGACGCGCGGGGGCGGTATTGATGCTGGCGCTGGCGGCATTGGTGATGAGCTTTGGCGTTGGCCGCGCCGGCGCGGTTGAGACAGGATCCTTGCCGCACCGCTGCCTGCATTGCCGCTGCCGGCGATCCTGGGACGCGCCGGCCGTCCGTTGCTGGTGATCGACGCGGGGCATGGAGGGCATGATCCCGGAGCGTCGGGCGAGTGGCGTCCGCGAAAAGGATGTGACGCTGGCGGTGGCGCTGGCGATCCGCGACGCGGTGCTGGCCAAGGGGCGCCTGCGCGTGGCGCTGACGCGAAGCGACGACCGCTATCTGCTGCTGGGTGAGCGGCCCGAAATCGCGCGAGCATTTGGGTGGCGACCTGTTCGTGTCGATCCATGCCGACAGCGGCGGCGGCACCGGGGCGACGGTCTACACCTTGTCGGAAACCGCGTCGGACCCCGCTGCGGCGCGCGTTGCGGCACGAGAGAACGGCGTCGGGCGGCTCGACCGATGATGCCGAGGTCGCTGCGATCCTTGGCGATCTGGCGCGCGACGAGCGGCTTGGCGGCTCGCTCGCCTTTGCCGAGCGCGTGCATGCCGCGGGCGCGCTTCCGTTCAAGTCCGAATGGCGCCGCTCGGCCAATTTCGTCGTGCTGCGCGGCGCGAACAGCCCGGCCGTGCTGCTCGAACTCGGCTATCTCAGCGATCCCGCCGATGTCGGCGCGCTTGCAGTCGCCAGAAGGCGCGCGCGGCGATCGGCGGGCGGTCGCACAGCGCCGCCGATCTGTTCCTCGCGACGCGCAAGTGACTGGCGCGTCGCGTCGTCGCTGCTAAAGCCGCGCACGTGGACGCGACCCTCCCGAAACTACTGGCTGGCGACCGCGCGCGCGGATTTGCGCGAAGGCTGGTCCAAGCGCTGGTTCCGCTGGGCGAGCTATGCCGCAGGCGCTGCTGTTGCTCGCTTGGGCGATCATCTGGTTCGGCGTCGCGCGCGCCTTGCCCGATGCCAACCAGCTGCTCAATTACGAGCCGCCGCTGCCGACCAATGTGCGCGGCATCAATGGCGCGCCGATCCACAGCTATGCCCGCGAACGCCGCGTCGAGATCGCGTTCGACGATTTTCCCAAGCCGGTGCTCGCCGCGTTCCTGTCCGCCGAGGACAAGAACTTCTTCAAGCATGGCGGGGTCGATTATTTCGGCGTCGTCCGCGCGGTCGTTCAACAATGTGACGTCGAGCGGGCGCAACGCAGGGCGCGTCGACGATCACGCAGCAGGTCGCGAAGAACCTGCTGATCGGCAACGAACGCAGCTACGCGCGCAAGGCCAAGGAAGCGATCCTTGCCTACCGCATCGAGGATGCGCTGACCAAGCAGCAGATCCTCGAACTCTACCTCAACCAGATCCCGCTGGGGCGGAACAGCTTTGGCGTGCAGGCCGCGTCGCGCGCCTATTTCGACAAGGATCTGAGCGAACTGACGCCTGTCCGAGGTGGCGTTCCTCGCGACCCTGCCCAAGGCGCCCGAAACCTATGGCCGCGCCAAATTCGCCGGGCGGGCGATCGGACGGCGCAACTACGTGCTCAACGAGATGCTGGCGAACGGCTATATCGACCAAGCGCAGCATGACGCAGCGAAAGCGCAGCCGCTGGGCATCCTGCCGCGCATCGTCCGGCGGCAGTCCGATGCCACCGGCTATTTCGTCGAGGAAGTGCGCCGCTCGCTGATCGCCAAATATGGCGAGACGGCGGAGGCCGGGCCGAACTCGGTCTATGCGCGGCGGACTGTGGGTGCGGACCTCGTTCGATCCCAAGCTGCAGTCCTATGCGCAGGAGGCGCTGCGCGACGGCCTGCTGCGCTATGCACGCGGGCAGGGCTGGGCGGGGCCGCTCGGGCATGTCGATGCGGACGACAAGACGCTGTCGCGCTTCATCGGCGCCAATGTCGGCATCGCCTATAAGGATTGGCGCACGGCCGTGGTGCTGTCGAGCGATGGCGGCGTCGCGCGAGCTGGGGTTTCAGAACGGGCAGGAAGGGGACGTTGCCGGCATCTGCGGCGCAGATGCCGCGTAAGGGCACCGGCGCGCCCGCGTTCGCTTGCCTGAAGCCGGGTGACATCATCGCCGTCGCGCCGGAGGGCGATCATTTCGCCTGCGTGCGGTGCCCGAAATCGCCGGCGCGTTCGTCGTGCAGAACCCGCATACCGGGCAGGTGCTGGCGATGCAGGGCGGGTTCGACAGCCGCCTCGGCGCGTTCAACCGCGCGACGCAGGCGCAACGCCAGCCAGGCTCGAGCTTCAAGCCGGTCGTCTATTCGGCCGCGCTCGATCACGGCTTCACGCCCGCGACGCTCATCGTCGATGGGCCGTTTTGCGTCTATCAGGGCGCCGCGCTGGGCAACAAATGCTTCCGCAATTTCGGCAACATGCGCGGCGCCGGGCCGCAGACGATGCGCTGGGGTGTCGAGCAATCGCGCAACCTGATGACCGTGCGCGCGGCAGCCAGACCGGGATGCAGGCCGTCGTCAAGCGCGCCGCCGACCTCGGCGTGTCACCGCCCGGCAAGCCCTATCCGCAATTCCTGTCGATCGCGCTCGGCGCGGGTGAGACGACCGTGCTCAAGATGGTCAACGCCTATTCGATCCTCGCCAATAACGGCCGGGCGCTGCGCCCGACCTTGATCGATTATGTCCAGGACCGTCACGGCAAGACGATTTATCGCGCCGACACGCGGCCTTGCGATCGCTGCAACGCGGCCGATTGGGATGGCAAGGCGATGCCGCGCCCGCCGGTGCGGACGAAGCAAGTGCTCGATCCGATGACCGCGTACCAGATGGTCCACATCATGGAGGGCGTCGTCGAACGCGGCACGGCGACGACACTGCGCGACTTGAAGCGGCCTTTGTTCGGCAAGACTGGCACGACGACCGGACCGACCAACGTGTGGTTCGTCGGCGGGTCTCCCGACCTCGTCGGCGGACTGTACCTCGGTTACGACCAGCCACGCTCGATGGGCGGCTATGCGCAGGGCGGGACGATCGCCGCGCCGGTATTCAAGCAGTTCGCGGCGCAAGCAATGAAGGATATGCCGCCGGTGCCATTCCGCGCCGCGGGCGGCGTGCGCATGGTGCGGATCGATCGGCGATCGGGCCAACGGGTGTATGGAACATTCCCGATGGACGACAGCGATCCCAAGGCGGCGGTGATCTGGGAGGCATTCAAGCCCGAAAGCGAGCCGCGCCGCTCCATTCGTCGCGAGGATTTGCCCAAGGTCGCGGCCAAACAGGCCAAGGCGGCGGCGGCCGCCGAAACTGGCCGCGACGACGATTTCTTGCAAAGGCAGGGCGGGATTTACTAACCCGCGTTCTTAATTCCGAAGGGTCACGACAATGCGCGCCGAAGCGCAGGCACATGCCGATCAGATCAACGCCGCGCTCGCGCTGTTGCGCCGGTTCCTCGACTGGGATCGCGCGCTCAAGCGGCTCGACGAACTCAACGCGCAGGTCGAGGACCAGACGCTGTGGGACGATCCCAAGGCTGCGCAGACGGTGATGCGCGAACGCAGCCGGCTGGAACAGGCGATCGGCGCCACGCGCAAGATCCAGCGCGAGCTCGACGATACGATCGAGCTAATGGAAATGGCCGATGCGGAAGGCGATCAGGCAATGTCGGACGAGGCGCTGGCCAGCCTCGCCGATCTTGCCGAGCGGACCGAGAGCGACAAGGTCGCGGCGCTGCTGGCGGGCGAGGCCGATGCCAACAATGCTTATGTCGAGGTCAATGCCGGCGCTGGCGGGACCGAGAGCCAGGACTGGGCTGAAATGCTGGGGCGGATGTACTCGCGCTGGGCCGAACGCCACCGCATGAAAGTCGAGTTGGTCGACTATCACGCGGGCGAACAGGCCGGAATCAAGTCGGTGACATATCTGCTGAAGGGCGAAAACGCCTATGGCTATGCCAAGACCGAGAGCGGCGTTCACCGCCTCGTCCGGATCAGCCCCTTTGGCAGCGGCGACAAGCGCCAGACGAGCTTTGCCAGCGTCTGGGTCTATCCCGAAGTCGACGACGATATCGACATCGAAGTCGTCGAAAGCGACCTGCGCATCGACACCTATCGCGCGTCGGGCGCGGGTGGGCAGCACATCAACACGACCAATTCGGCGGTGCGGATCACGCACATCCCGACGAACATCGTCGTCGCCTGCCAGAACCAGCGCAGCCAGCACAAGAATCGTGCCGAGGCGATGAAGCAACTCAAGGCGCGGCTGTACGAAGCCGAACTGCAAAAGCGCGAGGCCGAGGCCAATGCCCAGAACGCGGCCAAGACCGATATCGGCTGGGGCCACCAGATCCGGTCCTACGTGCTGCAACCATATCAGCAGGTGAAGGATTTGCGGACTGGTGTGACCTCGCCGTCACCGTCGGATGTCCTCGACGGGGATCTTGATCGGTTCATGGCGGCGGCATTGAGCCAGCGCGTGACCGGCGAAAAAGTCGAAGTGGAGGATGTGGAGTGAGGTATCTGATCGCGCTCCCGTTTCTGGCGCTGGCCGCCTGCAAGGCTGCTCCGGTGGCGCCGAAAGCACAGGCCGAACCGACCTTCCCGTCGCCCGCGCGTCCTGTTGCAGAGATCGTTTCGGCGCGCTGGTCCGACGAACCGACGCGCGACCGGTCGAATGAGGCCAATGAGGTGATGGACCGCGCAGGCATCATGCCCGGCATGACCGTCGCCGATATCGGCGCGGGCGAAGGCTATTACACCATCCGTCTATCATAGCGCGTCGGCAAGACAGGGCGCGTGCTGGCGCAGGACGTCACCCCTGGTACGCGCGATGCGCTCGCCGAACGCGTTGCGCGCGACGGGCTCGACAATGTCAGCGTAAAGCTCGGTTACCCCGACAACCCGCGCCTGCCCGAAAACTTCGACCGCGTGCTGATGATCCACATGTATCATGAGATCGCCAGCCCTTACTCGTTTCTGTGGCACTTGCGCCCGAGCGTGAAGGCCGGCGGCCGGGTTATCGTCGTCGATGCCGATCGCCCGACCGAACCAGCACGGCACCCCGCCCTCTCTCCTGAAGTGCGAATTTGCGGCGGTGGGTTACAAGCAGGTCGATTTCCAGACGATGCCGTCGGCGGGTGGTTATCTCGCTGCGTTCGAGCTGGAGGGGCAGAGGCCCGAGCCCAAGGCGATCAAGGTTTGTGAGGGTTAGCTCGCGTCGAGCCCCTCGCCGCGATACTTTAGTTTGAGATATTCGCCCTGCGTGGCGAGCAATTCGAGGTCGCCGCGCGCCAGTTGTTCACTCATGCGCGTCAGTTCGGCATCGACGGTCCTGAGTCCGTCGACCAATTGCGCATCGGGAGCCAAGCCGTCGCGAGACTGGCTGCGCATGCCCTGCGGCACGCGGGCGTAGCCGTTGACGAGTTCGGGGAGTTCGTCGGCAATCAGCCTGCGGATCTCGAACGCGGCGGGGCTGCCCGCGTCGAGCGTCGCAAGCTGCGGTTGCAGCGCTTCCAGCTTGACGCCGATGCCGTCGGCGAGCGTCTGGGCAGGCGCGGGCAGGGCGGGACGTTGTTGATCGAGCCAGCGCGCGGTTTTTGACGGCAATAGCGTGATCGGAGCGGCCGGTAGCGCGTCGACGCGGATCGCGGGTTCCGCCGACAGCATCACGCCGATAACCGCCGCGGCGATCATTGCCAGCACCGCGAGCATCGCGCCGGTTATTCCGATCGGGCTGATCAGCCCCCACACGAACGCCACGAACAACACGACCGCCACGCCAACGGCCGCATTGCGCAGCGCCCGCGGTCCGCGGCGCGACCGGTAAGCCCGCCGCATCTGCACAGCGCGCTGCCGTTCGAGGACGGCATCGGCATGAGTGACCGCCTGATCGGTTTCGGTCGCCATCAAACCGTTTCGAATGGACTGGGCTGATGCGTCAGTTGAGCCGCGTTCGCGCCTTCCGCGCGCGCGATGTAGCCCTTTGACTTCTCGACCTCGCCTTCCAGCGCGTTGACCGTGGTCTTCATGCTGTCGAGCGCCTTGAGCTTGTAGACGTCGATCGCGTCCATCGTGTCGTAGATGTTCTGGAACGCGCGCTTGAGCGTTTCGAGCGGGATGGTCGCGGACGACGCCTGTTCGTGGATCGTCGCGGTATTCTGCTTGAGCAGCGCGCCGGTCGAATCGATGATGTTGGCGGTCGTCGTGTTGAGCTGCGTGATCTGTTCGAGCACCAGCTTCTGGTTGGCCATCGCCTGCGCCACGGTGACGGCGGTGCGCAGCGCCGAGACGGTGGTGGTCGACGCGCGGTCGACGCCCTTCACCAGCTCGACATTGTTCTTCTTGACCAGGTCGAGCGCGAGATAGCCCTGCACCGTCACCGCCATCTGCGTCAGCAGGTCGGTGGTCCGCTGGCGGACGTAGAACAGCGCCGTTTCCTTGATCGCCTTGGCCTTGGCAGGATCGCTGCAACTCCAGCTCCATCGCCTTGGCCTCGAGCTTCGCGTCGAGCGCCTTGGAGACGTGGATCATCTGTTCCAGCCGGCCCATCGCCGCCCACAGGGTCTGCCGCTCGACGGTCGATCGCGGCATTGTCCTTGAGCAGCTCGTCCTTGCCGCTCGCGAGGCGCGACGAGGATGGTCGAGATATGGCTCTGCGCGCGATTTGTAGCTGTCGAAATAATTGCGCAGCTTGTTGCCGAACGGGATGATCCCGAACAGCTTCTTCGGCGCGGTAAGGTTGCCCTGCCTGCCGGGATCGAGATCCTCGATCGTGCGGCGCAGCTGGGCAAGGTCGTTGCCGACGCCGGACTCCTTGTCCATCGCGCGCACCGGGCGATCGAGGAAGCGATTGGATTGCCCGGCCGCCTCGGCGATCTCGCGGCGGCCCATGTCCGAAATCTGGTCGACGCGCTTGCCGAATTCGGGCGAGTTGACGTCCTGCGCCGCCAGTTCCTCGACGAACGCCTCGGCCTTGGCCTCCAGCTTGGTCTTTTGGTCGTCCTCAAGCGGGACCAGGCCCTGCAGCCTTTTCGGGCGCGACGGCGACCACCGGATCGGGCGGGGTCAGCTTCAGATCGGTGGTATCGGCAACCTGCGTGGCCATCGCGGCAAACTCCTTCGCCACGCAACATAGGGTGGGGGGAGTGTGTTATGCAAGTGACACAGTAGTTGTGCTTCCATTGCGTGCCTGCACGCGCCTAAAGCGGGAGGTGTCGCCCCAAGAAACCGCGTTGATCCTGGCCCGCGCGCAATTCGCGTTCACGGTGTCGTTTCATTTCATCTTTCCGGCCTTTTCGATCGGCCTCGCAAGTTATCTCGCCGTGCTCGAAGGGCTGTGGCTGTGGACGCAAGAAGCAACGCTTCATCGATCTGTATCAATTACTGGCTCAAGATCTTCGCGGTCGCCTTCGCCATGGGCGTCGTCTCGGGCATCGTCATGTCCTACCAGTTCGGCACCAACTGGTCGGTGTTCTCGGACAAGGCGGGGCCGATCATCGGCCCGCTGATGGCCTACGAAGTGCTGACCGCCTTCTTCCTCGAAGCCGGGTTCCTGGGCGTGATGCTGTTCGGGCGGAGCAGGTCGGCAACAGACTGCATTTCGGCGGCGACGATGATGGTCGCCGCAGGCACTTTTGTCTCGGCCTTCTGGATCTGTCAGCGTCAACAGCTGGATGCAGACGCCGCGGGCTGGGCAGTCGCGGCCAACGGCCAATTCGTCGTCAAGGACGGCTGGCTGCCGGTGATCTTCAACCCCAGCTTCCCGTTCCGCCTGATGCACACGGTGACCGCCGCCTACCTGACCACCGCCCTGGCGGTCGGCGGGGTAGGCGCGTGGCATCTGCTGAAAGGACACCGGACCGAACGCGGTGAAAACCAGTGTTCAACATGGCGATGTGGATGGCGGCGATCGTCGCGCCCGTCCAGATCTTCCTCGGCGATCTTCACGGCCTGAACACGCTGGAGCATCAGCCGGTCAAGGTGCTGGCGATGGAGGGGCATTTCGAGAGCCATCGCCGAACGGCGCTCCGCTCGCCTTGTTCGGTTGGCCCAATCAGAAGACCCAGACGGCTCGATTATGCGGTGAGATTCCCAAGCTGTCGTCACTGATCCTCAAGCACGACCTCGAACGCGCCGCTTCGCCGGCCTGCGACACGTTCCCGCGCGAGAACCAGCCCCCGGTCGCTATCGTGTTCTGGGCGTTCCGCATCATGGTCGGGCTCGGCTTCGCGATGTTCGGCCTTGGGTCTGTGGAGCCTGTTCGCGCGGTGGCGCGGCAAATTGTACGAGTGGCGCTGGCTGCACCGCGCTGGGCGTGGCGATGGGGCCGGCGGGTTTCGTCGCGGTGATTGCGGGTTGGGTGACGACCGAAGTCGGTCGCCAGCCCTGGGTCATCACCGGCCTGCTGCGCACCGCCGATGCGCGCTCGCCCATCGCAGCGCCGGCGGTCGCCGGCTCGCTCGCGGCTTTCGTGGTGGTCTATTTCGTCGTCTTCGGGTTCGGCGTCTGGTACATCCTGCGCCTGATGGCCAAGCCGCCGCACGGACGGCCGAGCCCGGACAGCCGCGTGAACCGGTACGGCACCGGCCGGGCGTGCAGCCCCGGCCATGCGGCGAAGGACAGCCTGATGGACCTGACCGTCATCTGGGCCGTGCATCATCGCCTTTGCCGTGTCGCATGTACGTCGTCATGGACGGGTTCGACCTGGGCATCGGCATCCTGTTCCCGTTCTTCCGGTCGGCACCGAACGCGACACGGCGATGAACACCATCGCGCCGGTGTGGGACGGCAACGAGACCTGGCTGGTGCTGGGCGGCGGCGGGCTGATGGCGGCGTTTCCGCTGGCCTACGCGATCGTCCTGCCCGCGCTTTACGCGCCATTGATCGCCATGCTGCTGGGCCTGGTGTTTCGCGGCGTGGCCTTCGAATTCCGCTGGCGCGACAGGCGCCACCGCCGGTGGTGGGACGCGGGCTTCTGCATGCGGCTCGGTCGTCGCGACCTTCATGCAGGGCGTTACGCTGGGCGCGCTGCTGCAGGGGATCGACGTCACGGGCCGCGCCTATTCGGGCGGCTGGTGGGATTGGCTGACGCCCGTTCAGCCTGTTGTGCGGCGCGAGCCTGCTCGTGGCCTATGCGCTGCTCGGCGCGAGCTGGCTGGTGTGGCAGCACGGAGGGCGCCGCTGCACGACGGACGGCCGCAAGTTCGTGCGCTGGCTGACGCCCGCGACACTGGTCGACGATCGCGCTGGTCAGCGCGGCGACGCCGTTCCTCGAGGGAAAATATTATCAGCGGTGGATCGAATGGCCCGGGCTGTTGGTGACTGTCCCGATGCCAATCCTGTTCGGTATCAGCGCACTGATGCTGTGGCGCTCCGCGCACAAGAGTGCGGACGCGGCGCCGTTCATGTGGACGCTGGCGATATTCGCGCCTGACGATGGCGGGGCTGGGCATTTCGATCTGGCCCGACGTCGTGCCGGGGCGGGTCAGCATCTGGCAGGCCGCCGCGCCCGAGACGAGCCAGTTGTTCATGCTCGTCGGGACGGTGGTGCTGGTGCCGGCAATCCTTGCCTACACCTTCTGGGCTTATTGGGTGTTCCGCGGGAAGGTCGGCGACAGCGGCTATCATGCGCACGACCATTAGGCGGCTGGGTTGGCTGGTGCTGATCTGGACCGCGAGCGTCAGTGCGCTGGGGGTGGTCGCTTACGGCCTGCGCTGGATGCTCAAGCCCTAGCGGAGCGAGCGCGCTTCGGGCAGTGAACCGGTACGAAATCGGGGAGCGGTGGTGAAAGCGTTTCAAAGCCTGTTGTTCGTGCCGGGCAGCCGTCCCGAACGCTTTGCAAAGGCGCTCGGCAGTGGCGCGGACATCGTGGTCATCGACCTTGAGGACGCGGTTGGCCCTGCGGACAAGGACGCTGCACGCGATGCGGCGCTGGCGGCGCTGGCGGCGATGGGCGACCCGCGCCTTGGCATGCGCATCAACGGCGTCAAGACGCGGCAAGGGCTGGCCGATCTGCTGGCGATCGGTGATGCCGCGACCCAGCCCCCGTTCGTCATGGTGCCGATGGTGGAAAGCCCGACCGAGCTCGAGATCGTCCGGGCGGTGCTCGGGCCGCGTATCGCCTTGCTGCCTCTAATCGAAACGGTGCGTGGCCTGCGCTGGGCGGACGAGATCGCGCGGCGGCCGGGGGTGGCCGGGATCATGCTGGGCGGCGCCGATTTTGCGGGGCAACTGGGCACGACGATGAACTGGGATGCACTCTACGCGGCGCGTGCGCAAATCGTCATGGCCTGCGCCTCTGCGCGTATTGCGAGCGTGGATGCGCCATGGTTGGCGCTCGATGATCTCGACGGGCTGGCGGGGGAAATTGCGCGCGTGAGGGACATGGGGTTCGCCGCCAAATCGCTGGTTCATCCAAAGCATGTCGCGGTGGTCCATCAAGTCATGCGCCCAACGACCGACGAGCTTGCCGAGGCGCGCGAGGCGGAGCAGGCCTATGCCGCGGCGGGCGAGGCGGCGGTGCGGCACAAGGGCAAGATGCTCGAAGCGCCCGTCATGGCACGCTATCGCCGCATTCTCGAACTGGAGGCGCTCAATGCGTGATGGCACGATCGAGGTGGGGCCGCGCCGCTTCCGCGAGACATTCGGGCGCTGGTATGAGGATTTCGTCGTCGGTGACGTCTACGAACACCGTCCCGGCCGGACGATCACCGACCATGACAACGTGCAGTTCACGCTGATGACGATGAACACGCATCCGCTCCACTTCGACTACGAATATGCGAAGAAAACCGAGTTCGGGCGGCCACTGATCTGTTCGCCGCTGACCGTTGCGATCATGGTCGGGATGAGCGTGTCGGACGTCAGCCAGAAGGCGGTTGCCAATCTCGGCTGGGGCGACATCCAGCTGCCCGCGCCGCTGTTCCCCGGCGACACCCTGTATGCCGAGAGCGAGGTGCTTGAAATGCGCGAGAGCAAGTCGCGACCCGAGCAAGGTGTCGTGACCGTGCGGACCATCGGCAAGAACCAGAACGGGACGGTGGTGTGCACCTTCACCCGCACGATCCTGGTATGGAAGCGCGGGCACGGACCGAGCGAGACGTGAGCCGCACGATTGATCCCGACGAAGAGGCGGCGCTGCTGGCGTCGGTCGAGCGCTGGGTCGCGCGCGAGGTCGCACCGGTGGCGATGGCGCACGATCATGAGGATCGCTGGCCAGCCAAGCTGGTCGCGCAGATGGCCGAGATGGGCCTGTTCGGTGCGACGATCGGGCGCGACCATGGCGGGCTGGGGCTGCCGGCCGCAACCTATGCGCGGATCGTTGCGCATGTCGCCAGTTACTGGATGGCGATCACCGGTATCGTCAATTCGCACCTGATCATGGCGGCGGCGGTCGAACGCTTCGGCACGGAGGCGCAGAAGGCGGAGTGGTTGCCCAAGTTCGCGACCGGCGAAGTTCGAGGCGGCCTCGCGCTGACCGAACCGAACGCGGGTACTGACCTTCAGGCCATCCGCATGACCGCGGTGCGCGACGGCGACGATTATGTCATCAACGGCACCAAGACGTGGATCTCAAACGGCATCAACGGCGATTGTTTTGCGCTGCTGGTCAAGACCGACCCGGCGGCCAGCCCGCGTCACAAGGGCATGAGCCTGTTCATCGCGCCCAAGGGGCCGGGGTTCACTGCGGGACGCAAGCTTGAAAAGCTTGGCTATAAGGGCATCGATTCAGCCGAACTGGTATTCGACAATTACCGCGTGCCCGCCGCCAACCTGATCGGCGGGGTCGAGGGGCAGGGGTTCGCGCAGGTCGCCGGCGGGCTCGAACTGGGCCGCATCAACGTTGCGGCACGTGGGACTGGCGTGGCCGAGGGCGCATTGCGGCTGGCAGGGGCTTATGCCCAGCAGCGTGAGACGATGGGCAAGCCAATTGCCGAGCATCAGGCCATCCAACTCAAGATTGGCGAGATGGTCGCGCGGGCGCGCGCCGCGCGGTTGCTTACCTTGGATGCGGCGGCGATCTACGATCGCGGCGAGCGCTGCGACATGGAGGCGGGCATCGCCAAATATGCCGCGTCGGAAGCGGCGGTTAAGAATGCCGAGGAAGGCATGCGCATCCACGGCGGCTACGGCTATTCGAAGGAATATGAGATCGAACGGCTGTACCGCGACGCGATCTTCCTCTGCATCGCCGAGGGGACCAACGAGATACAGCGGATGATTGTCGCCAAGCAGTGGCTCAAGCGGAACCCGGCATGACCGCGCCCCTGCCGCTGGCAGGCGTGCGCATCCTGGCGTCCGAGCAATATGGCGCCGGGCCTTACGGGTCGATGTTGCTCGCGCAATTGGGGGCGGAGGTCGTCAAGATCGAGCCGCCCCGAGGCGGGGATTCGGCGCGACAGGTCGGGCCTCATTTTGCCGGGCCGAATGACAGCCTGTTTTTCCAGACCTTCAACCTCAGCAAGCGGTCGTTGACACTCGACCTGACGAGCGAAGCGGGTCGCAACATTTTTCGGCGTCTTGCCGCCACCGCGCACGCGGTGACCAACAATGCGCGCGGCGACCTGCCGGCGAAACTGGGGTTGGACTATGCCGGATTGAAAGCGGTCAATCCGGCGATCGTGTGTGTCCATGCCTCGGCTTACGGGCGCGATGGCGACCGTGCATCGTGGCCCGGATATGATTACCTCGCGCAGGCCGAAGCGGGGTTCATGGCGCTGACTGGCGCGCCGGGCGATCCGCCGACGCGGTTTGGACTGTCGATGGTCGATTTCATGACCGGCAACATGCTCGCGACCGCAACGCTCGCCGGGCTGTACGAGGCGCGAGCGTCAGGCGTGGGCCGCGACTGGGACGTCTCTCTGATCGACACCGCGCTGCACCAGACGAGCTATCCGGCGCTATGGTATCTGAACGAGGGGCATGCGATCGGGCAGGCGCCGCGTTCGGCGCATCCGACGGTTACGCCGAGCCAGACGTTTCGTACCGCCGACGGCTGGTTGTTCGTGATGGCTCAGTTGCCCAAATTCTGGACGCGATTGATCGACCTGCTAGGCGTTGCGCACCTCGCTTGCGATGCGCGGTTCGCAACGGTCGAGGCGCGGTTGGAGTATCGCGATCAGCTAACCATGATACTCGACGGCGTGTTCCTGCAGCATACCGGTGCGCATTGGGTGGGCTTACTCGGCGGCAAGGTTCCCGTGGCGGTGGTAAACGACCTGGCGCAGGCGCTCGATAGCCCGCGTGCGGCTGGCATGATCGAGACGGTAGCCCATCCCAATCGGACCGATGGCCTGCGCGTCCTCGGTAGCCCGATCCGTCGAGACGGTGTGCGATTGGCGAGCACCGCGTCCCCGCAACTGGGGGCCGACACTGATGCATTGCTGACCGAAATCGGGATGAGCGTGGCCGAAATAGAACTGCTGCGCGCCGCCGGAACAGTGTGATGGGGAAGCTCAGCGGCATTCGGGTCGTCGATCTGACGCAATTTCTGCCGGGCCCGATGATGACCGTCATGATGGCGGACCAGGGGGCGGAGGTGATCAAGGTCGAACCCGCAGCGGGCGATCCGGCGCGCGGCGAAGGGCCGTTCGAGGCGGGGCAATCAGTGTGGTTCCGCAACCTCAATCGCGGCAAGCGGTCGGTCGTACTC
Organism: uncultured Alphaproteobacteria bacterium; assembly: GCA_963740775.1. GTDB lineage: Bacteria > Pseudomonadota > Alphaproteobacteria > Sphingomonadales > Sphingomonadaceae > Sphingomonas_O. Next base: position 197,847 of record CAVUFE010000007.1, read on the forward strand.
GATTTGAAGACCGATGCGGGCAAGGCGGCTTTGTGGGATTTGATCGACGGCGCAGATGTGCTGGTCGAGGGGTTTCGGCCCGGTGCGATGGCGCGGCTTGGCTTCGACGCGGTCACGGTGCGGGCGCGTAGGCCGGCGCTGATCTATTGCTCAATTTCGGCCTTTGGGCAGAATGGGGCGCTAGCGCAGAACCCGGCACACGACATGGCGGTGCAGGCGCTCGCCGGGTTTCTATTGGTCAATGACGGGGCTGACGGAACGCCGGTCGTGCCGGGCGCGGCGAGTGCGGACATGGCCGCGGGGCTGACCGCGCTGTCGGCGGTCCTGATGGCCCTGATCGGGCGTGATCGGACAGGCGAGGGCGCGACCATCGATTGCGCGATGCTGGACAGCCTGATGCCGTGGTGCGCACACACGGCGGGCAGTGCAATTGCCGGTGGTGCGCCGCAGCAGTCGGCAAGCCAGCGATCCTTGGGTGGCGCGGCCTTTTACCAGATTTACGAGACGGCAGACGGCAAGCACGTCTGCCTCGGTGGGCGCGAACTGAAGTTCGCGCGAAACCTGCTCATGGCCTTGGGCCGTAAGGACCTGATCGTCCATGCCGAACGGCCAGCGGGAGAGCAGGAGGCGTTGATCGCGTTCTTGCGTAAAACCTTCGCCGCGCGAACGCGTGAGGCGTGGATCACGTGGTTTGCCGACAAGGATGTAGCGTTCGCGCCGGTGCTCGATTTTCGAGAAGCGTTCAATCAACCACACGTCGCCGAGCGCGGTTTGTGGGTGGAAGTGGACGGCGCTCACCATGTGGCGCCGGCAATCCGGTTCGTCGGGGACTCTTGGGTGCCGCAGCCCGCACCAGAACTTGGTACGGGCTGAGCTTTTTATTCGCTGCGCAGCGCCTCGATAGGGCTGAGGCGGCTGGCGCGAATTGCAGGATAGGTGCCGAAGGCGAGGCCGATCAACGCGCTGAAGACGATGCTGCCGATCGCCACCGGCATGCCGATCGGCGCGGGGAAATCAGCGACCTTGGCAAACACCTGCGCGGCGATGGCGGCGAGGATCAGGCCGAGCAGCCCCCCGATGACGCACAGCGACGCGGCCTCGACAAGGAACTGGTTGCGGATATCGCGGCGGCGCGCGCCGAGCGCCATGCGGAGTCCGATTTCGCGCGTCCGTTCGGTGACGCTGACCAGCATGATGTTCATGATACCGATGCCGCCAACGAGTAGCGAGATCGAAGCGATGGCGACGAGCACCGCCTGGAACACGCCGGTGACGGTGGCGGACTGTTTCTGAAACTCCTCGGTGGTGCGCACGGTGAACGGCTGCACCTCACCCCTGGCGACGCTGTACCGCGCGCGGAGCAGGCGCACGATGTTTGTCTTGGCTTCCTTGAGATCGACGCTGTCGTCGAAGCCGACGAAGAGCACGGCAAGGTCGTCGGGTCCGGTTAGCGTAGTCGAGAAGCGTTGGCGCCCGGTCCGTAACGGGACCAGAGCCACATCGTCGTTGTCGTTACCGAAGCTCGACCCCTTGGCAGCGAGGATGCCGATGACCGAGAATGGCACGCGATTGACCCGCACACTCTGACCGACGGGCTCGAGATCGCCGAACAACTTGGTCGCTACGGTTTGGCCGAGCACGATGACTCGCGCCGCCGATTGGACATCGGCATCGGTGATATTGCGTCCGCTATCGACTTCGGCGTTGGACACCATCGCATAGCCCGGGGTGACGGCGAGGCCGTTGGTACTCACGCGGCGACCGGGCAGCGTCAGTTGGATGCTGGCGCGCAATTGCGGTGCGATGGCGGTGACGCCGGGGACAGAGCGCAGGATCGCCTGTGCGTCGCGCTCGGTCAGCTTACCCGCGTCACGGCTGCGGCCGTTAGTGCCGACATCGGGCTGCGGGAAAACGAGTGCCATGTTCGAACCAAGCTGGCTGATCGTGCTTTCGACCGAGACCTGCGCGCCGCTGCCTACCGCGACCGCGAGGACGACTGCGAGCACCCCGATCATCACGCCGAGCGCGGTCAGGGTCGATCGAAGCAGGTTGGTACGCAGGGCGACCAGCGCGGTGGCGATGTTGACAGACCAGCCCGCCAGCGTGCGACGGAAGTTCATGCCGCGCGCCGCCGATCGGTGACTGGCGCGTCCTCGATCACCCGTCCGTCGCGAAACAGAATTCGGCGCGTGGCGTATTGTGCGACTTCGGGCTCGTGTGTCACGACGATCACGGTGATGCCGTCGTCATTGAGCCGCTGAAACAGCTTCATGATGTCGTCGGTCGTCGCGGTGTCCAGCGCGCCGGTGGGCTCGTCGGCAAGTAGCATCAGCGGCTCGGTCACGAGGGCCCGGGCAATGGCGACGCGTTGCTGCTGCCCGCCTGACAATTTGGCCGGGGTATGCAGACTGCGTTCGGCCAGCCCCATCGCGGCGAGTTTCGCCGCTGCACGGTCCCGACGCTCCGTGCGAGAAAGTCCGGCATAGACCAACGGCGTCGCGACGTTGTCGAGCGCGGTGGTCCGGGGCAGCAGGTTGAATTGCTGGAAAACAAAGCCGATCTTGCGATTTCGGATGGCGGCAAGCTCGTCGGACGACATAGTCCCGATGTCGATCCCGTCGAGCAGCAAGGTGCCGCGCGTCGGCACGTCGAGCGCGCCGATCATGTTCATGAACGTCGACTTGCCCGAGCCGCTGGCACCCATGATCGCGACGAATTCGCCGCGCGCGACCGTCAGCGAAACACCCGCAACGGCGTGAACGGTTTCGCCGCCCAGCTGATAGTCCTTGTCGAGAGCGCGCGTCTCGAGCAGCGGTGGCTCAGCTGCCATCATTGGCGTCGTCGTCTTCGCCATCGACTTCGCGTTTCTTGGCGGTGGATTTCGAGCGGATCAGCACCTTTTCGCCGGGTTTCAGGCCGCTGGTTATCTGGACGTAATCCTCGCCCTGCAGACCGAGCGCAACCGTGCGCCGCGCCGGCTTGAAGGGGTCCGCGGTGGCGACGTAGACGATGTGGGCATTGGCGCCCGCACTTCCCTTGGGGCGGTCGGCGACCTTTGGGCGGAAGCGCAGAGCCGTGGTCGGCACGCGCACCGCGCTGGCCACGCGTCCGGTGATGATTTCGACATTCGCAGTCATGCCGGGCAACAGCTTTCCGTCGCGATTGTCGACCTCAAGGATGACAAGGTAGCTGACGACGTTGGCGGTTTCCGTCGCGGCCTTGCGGATTTGGCGGACGACGGCGCGGAAGCGTTCGCCTGGATAGGCGTCGACGCTGAACAGGACGTTCTGGCCGACACGAACCTGGCCGATATCCGCTTCATCGACCGAAGCTTCGACCTGCATCCGCGTAGTGTCGGCGGCGATTTCGAATAAATTGGGGGTCTGAAAGCTCGCGGCGACGGTGGTGCCGGGTTCGACCAGTTTGTTGATGATGACGCCTGCCGCCGGCGCGACGATGGTGGTGCGCGACAGATCGAGCAGCGCCGATGATAATTCGGCACGGGCCTGAGCGATCTGGGCGCGGGCGCTGGCGACCTGCGCCTCCGTCGTCCGCTGCCCCGCCCGCGCTGCCGCCAGACTGCTTTGCGCGGCGTCGAGTGTGGAGCGCGACACGAAGCCACGGTTCGACAGGTTCTGTCGCCGACCGAACTCGCGTTGCTGGATCTGGATTTCCGTCCCGGCGCGCACTGCATTTGCTTGGGCCTGCGCTAACCCGGCCTCGGCCAGGGCGACCTGCGCGCGGACTTGCTCAACCCGCGCACGCAAGCGCGTCGGATCGATCTCCGCGAGCACCTGACCGGCCCGGACGGGGGAGTTGAAATCGACAAAAACGCGCGTGATCTGACCCGACACTTCGGCGCCTACCTTGATCGTGTTGAGCGCGCGGAGCCTGCCGCTGGCGGTTACCTTGCGGACCACTTCACCCCGCGATGCGGCTTCGGTGACGTAGACGTAATCGTGCTGGGTCGGTTTCAGGATTTGATAGGCGATGAACAGGGCGGCGAGCGCAATCAATGAGGCCCAGATTTTGTGCCGTTTGGCCCAGCCGATAATCCGGTTCAGTCGATCCCGCATCAGCCGCTTTTAGGGAGGGTCGGCAGGGTTAACCACCCGCGATTTTAGCAGCGACCTAGAGCTTGCTGACAAATCTCATCAGCGCTGCATTGGTCGCTTCAGGTGCTTCCTGCTGCACCCAATGGCCAATGCCTTCAATGATCGTCGCTCCGCGAAAATCATCGCAAAAAGCTCCGGCTGCGGCGAAACTGTCCATGCCCGGTATGAAATGACGCACGGGATCAAGCGCGCCGCCTATGAACGTGGCCGGCTGAGTGATGTGTTTCCCGACGACATCCCGGCGTTCGGCGTGATCCTGGTCTTGTGCACGATAGCGATTGAAGGGCCCGCGCCAGCCGTTGCGCGCGAACGTCGTTTCGTAGATTGCGAGGTCGTCGGCGGGGAGCCAGTCGGGCAGCTGCGCTGGGCGTGACATACCGGACAGGAAGCCGTCGCCCTTGAATTTCTGCCGCATTGGTTGGGCCGTCAGGCCCTCGCCCGAGATGCCCCAATAGATTTTGGCCAGCGCGTCGGAATCGCCCTCGAATTCCGCCTCGGCGACGCCCGGTTCCTGAAAATACAGCTGATAGAAGAAAGTCTCCTTGTGAATGTGCCGCATGACGTCGAGGAACGACGTGTCACTGGCGGGGATGTACGGCACGCTGAGCCCTGCGACCGCCGCAACCTTTTGCGGATAGCGGATCGAGGTCTGCCAGACGATCGGCGCGCCCCAGTCATGACCGAACAGGATGGCCTTGCCGCCCAGGGCGTCGATCACCGCCGCGACGTCCGAAGTCAGCTCTGCCATAGTATAAGCCGAGATCTCTTCGGGTCGACTGCTGTCGCCGTAGCCGCGCACGTCGAGCGCGGCGATGCGGTAACCGGCACTCGCAAAGTGCGCGATCTGATGCCGCCAGGAATAGGCCAGTTCGGGCCATCCGTGGACGCACAGGATCGGCAAGTGAACTGCCTCTTCCGGGCCATCGATCAGCACGCTTAGCGTGATGTCGCCATTGGGCACTGCAATGCGGTTCATGGTCGGCAGCGTCTCCGATCAATGGTGAGCCCTGCTGGATTCGAACCAGCGACCTACTGATTAAAAGTCAGTTGCTCTACCGACTGAGCTAAGGGCCCCAAGGGGACTGGCGCCGACTATGGACGGTGGCGCTTGCGGTCAAGCCGCGCGAGCATTTGGCGGGCCGTGCGATGGGTAATGGGATCGCGCCAGTCAGGGACAATCTGGACGAGCGGTACGAGACGAATCGACGCTCGCGGAAAGAGGGGTGCGGATCGAAAGACCGCGGAGACGCCCAGATACCGCCCGACCAGCCGATGATGTCGAGATCAAGCGGGCGCGCGCCCCAGCGCTGACCGGACCGGCGTCCCGCGTCGCGTTCGAGCGCCTTCAGGTGCGCCATGAAAGCCGGGGGGGCTACGCTGCTCTCAACGATGGCAACGACGTTGACGAAACGGCGCCGAGATGGCCCCAGAGGGTCGCTATGGACAATCGCGGATTGGGCAATCGGGTGGAGCAGGCCAAGCGCCCGTTGCACCGCATCCCGCGGGCCGCCCCACGCGCCCGGCTTGTTCGATCCCAGCGCAACGATGAACCAGTCCATGTCAGGGTTAGAGAGGATGCAGCGGACTTCGACAAGCTTGGCCAAGTCGGTTTAGAGGCGGGAATGACTTCACCGCTCCCGCAAACCGAACCGCCGCGCGATTGTCCGTTATGTCCACGCCTCGTGGCTTTTCGTAAAGAGTTGCGCACCGAGTTTCCCGACTGGTGGAACGCGCCGGTTCCAGCATTTGGCGATCCGCAGGCACGGCTGGCGATCGTCGGACTGGCTCCGGGCAAGCATGGCGCCAATCGCACCGGGCGGCCGTTCACCGGCGATTTCGCCGGGCTGCTGCTGTACGAGACGCTCGCCAAGTTCGGGCTGACCACCGGCACTTATGACGCGCGGGCGAATGACGGCTTCGCGCTGAAGGACGCGATCATCATCAACGCCGTCCGCTGCCTGCCGCCCGAAAACAAGCCGACGCCCGAAGAGATCCGCACCTGCCGCCCGTTCCTCGAATCGCCGATGGAGGCATTGTCCAACGTCCGCGTATTCGTCGCGCTCGGCGCGATCGCGCATCAGTCGGCGGTCAAGGCGCTGGGCGGGAGGCTGCCCAAGGCACCCTTCGGGCACCTCAACGAACACCGCATGCCCGATGGCCGCATCCTCATCGATAGCTACCACTGTTCGCGCTACAACCAGAACACCGGCCGCCTGACGCGCGAGATGTTCGAGGGCGTGTTCGCGCGGGCGTTAGACGTCCTCGACCAGCCGCCTGTATAGATCGGGGCGGCGGTCGCGGAAGAAGCCGAAGGCGGCGCGGTTCTTGGCGGCCTGGTTTAGGTCGAGTTCAGCGTCGAGCACGCCTTCTTCGCCCGCGCCGAATTCGGCGACGAAATCGCCGCGTTCGTCGGTGATGAAGCTGTGGCCATAGAAGGTCTGGCCGCATTCGGTGCCGATGCGGTTGGCGGCAACCACAGGGACGACGTTGCTGACCGCATGGCCGATCATCGCGCGACGCCATAGCCGCGAAGTGTCGAGGTCCTCGGCTTCCGGCTCGTCGCCGATGGCTGTGGGGAAGAGGAGGATGTCGGCACCCATCAGCATCAGCGCGCGCGCGGTTTCGGGGTACCACTGGTCCCAGCAGATGCCGATGCCGATCTTGCCGAGCTTGGTGTCCCACACCTTGAAGCCGGTGTTGCCGGGGCGGAAATAGAATTTCTCGCTGTAGCCGGGGCCGTCGGGGATGTGGCTTTTACGATAGACGCCCATGATCTCGCCCGCGTCGTCGATCATCGCCAGCGAGTTGTAATAATGCTGGCCGTCGCGTTCGAAGAAACTGGTTGGGATGTAGACCTGCAGTTCCTTGGCGAGCTTCTGCATTGCGCTGACGCTGGCATGTTCGTGCAGCGGCGCGGCGGTGTCGAATGGGTTCAGTTCCTGCACGCGGCAGAAATAGGGGCCTTCGAACAGTTCGGGCGGCAGGATTAGCTTTGCGCCGCGCGCGGCGGCTTCGCGGACATGGCCTTCGATGACGGCATTGTTCGCGGCGATATCGCCCCCGAGCGGGCACTGGATCGCGGCGACGTGGATCATGGTCATCGAGCGGGTACCTGTTGACTGATGCAATGGAAGCTGCCGCCCCCGGTAAGGATGTGGGCGGTCGGCAAGCCGGTCACCACCCGGTCGGGGAACAGCGCAGCGATGGCCTTGATTGCCGCCTCGTCATTGGGCTGACCATGGATGGGCACGACGACGGCGGCGTTGCCGATGTAGAAATTCATATAGCTGGCGGCGATCGGCTCACCCTCTTCCTCGACACGCCCGGGGGAGGGGATTGGCACAATTTTGACCGGCCATTCCTGCGCGCGCGCCCAGGCGTCGGCATAAATATCCGCATTGGGGTCGTCGCCATCGGGTTCGGGCAGCGCGAGCACGCCGGGGCCGACGAAACGCGCGAGGTTGTCGACATGGCCATCGGTGTGATCGCCGGCAAGGCCATCGCCCAGCCAGAGGATTTGGGTGACGCCGAGACTGTTTTTGAGCTCGGCCTCGATCTCCTCGCGGCTCATGTCCGGATTGCGATTGGGGTTGAGCAGGCACTGCTCGGTGGTGACGAGCAGACCCGCGCCATCTAGCTCGATCGCGCCGCCTTCGAGGATCATCCTTTGGGGCGCGCGCGGCAGGTTGGCATGCGCGGCGAGCTTTTCGGCGAGCGCATCGTCGAGCGGCGAGGGATATTTCCCACCCCAGCCATTGCCGCGATAATCGAGCGCAGTGCCGTCATCGAGGACCAGCGGGCCGGTGTCGCGCAGCCAGATGTCGAAAAATGGTTCGACCAACACGTCGGCATGCGCCGCAAGGCGGCGGGCAACCTCTGCTGCGTCCTTATTGGCACAGACCAGCTGGACGCGTTCCCCCCTGCCGTCGGCATGGACAGCGCGGGCGAAGGCGGCAACTTCTTGCTGCGCGCCTTCGAGGTTTTCGAGCCACAGGTCGGCGGCGCTCGGAAAGCCGATCCAGACACTTTCATGCGGCGCCCATTCGGCGGGAAAATGGCCAGTCATACGAACCCTCGATTCACACGATTCACACGTGCGAATGCTGCTTCACGCGCACGCCGGTTCACACGATTCACATGTGCCGATAGATTGGGCGCCAAGGCCTGATTTCGGGTCGATGCCATGGCGTGAACCGATACGGCAAATTGGCCGGTGTAGGACAGTAGTTTCGACCCGCGCTTACTTCGCCTCGGCGCGCGACTTGTCGCGGATCGCGCGGAATTCGTCGCCCGCGACCCAGTTCGGCCACGCGTCGGTCGTCGCGAGTTCGTGGCCGATGCCGTAGTAGAATTGCAGATCCTGCACCGCGCCGTCCCAGTTCCAGTTGGGATCATACTGGTCCTGTGGCTTGTGATAGCGATTGGCGGTGTAATCGTCGGCCAGTGCATTGCCCTTGGCCGTGCCGCCCTCGACCAGATCGCGACCCGACCCCGCCGACAACATCGGCACGCCGAGTTTGGCAAAGCTGAAGTGATCCGACCGATAATAGCCGCCCTTTTCCGGCGAGGCGGCGGGCGAGACAACGCGGCCCTGCGTAGCCGCCCAGCGCGTGACATAGCCGTCAAGTTCGGACTTGCCGACGCCGCTGACGGACACGTCACGGGTTTTGCCCATGACATTGAGGCCGTCCATATTGACGCCGCCGACGGTTTTACCGAGCGGGTAGATCGGGTGTTCGGCATAGTAGCGCGAGCCAAGCAGACCGCTTTCCTCCGCCGTCACCGCGATGAACAGCTGGCTGCGCGGGGTGCGCGGCGCTTTTGCTGCGACTTCGGCCAGGGCGACAAGGCCCGCCGTGCCCGACGCGTTGTCGAGCGCGCCGTTGCAGATGTCGTCGCCATCGACTGGCGTACAGCGGCCAAGATGGTCCCAGTGCGCGGTGTACAGGACATATTCGTCGGGCTTCGTGCTGCCCGGCAGAATGCCGACGACATTGTGCGACATCGAATGATCAAGCGTGTTGTTGAAGCTCAGGTCCATCTTCAGCCCGAGCGGCACCGCATTGAAACCGGGCTTCTCGGCGGCCAGAGCGAGAGCCGATAGGTCCTTGCCGGCGGCGGTGAACAGGCGCTTTGCGGCGTCCTGAGTCATCCAGCCGTTCGCTTGCGTCTCCTTCATCGACTTGTCGGCGGCGGCGAGGTGAATTTGCGGGCCGGTGTAGCTTGAGACGACGACACCCCAGGGATAGGCGGCCGGTTCGGTATCATGGACGATGATCGCGGCGGCTGCGCCCTGCCGAGCGGCCTCCTCATACTTGTACGTCCAGCGGCCATAATAGGTCATTGCACGGCCATTGAATGTGCCGCCCACCGTCGGCGTCTTCCAATCGGGATCGTTGACAAGGATGACGACGGTCTTCCCGCGCACGTCGACCCCGGCATAGTCGTTCCAATTCTTTTCGGGGGCGACGATGCCGTAGCCGACGAACACGACGTCCGAGTTGGCGATCATGGTCTTTGGCACTTCGCGGTAGCTGAACATCGCGATGTCGGTCTTGTAGGAAAGATCGACCGACGTGGTGCCGCCCGTGAAGTGCGCGGTCATGGCCGGATCGGCGGTGACGCGGACCATCGGCACGTCCTGCGTCCATTTGCCGCTATTGCCGGGCTTGAGGCCCGCGGACTGAAACCGCTTGATAAGATAGGCGATCGTCTTGACCTCACCCGCGGTGGTCGGCCCGCGGCCTTCATAGGCATCTGACGACAGGGTTTGCGTGACGTCTTTCAGCGTCTGTACGGGAATTTGCTGCGCGGCGAGCGGCGTTGCGGCGGCGGCGAGCAAAGCGAAAGCGAGGCGCATAGGTAACTCCTTGAGGAATAGCTGTAATGCCGCGCCAATTCGGTGCTGGCAAATATTGCCAATCGCGCCAACGCGCGGCAAATCATGGATAAAAAGGGGAAAATGTCGAATGTTCCGCGTTGCTGTCACTGCACTGTTGTTCGCGTCCACTGCCGTCATTGCGCAGACGCCCGATCTCGCCGCCGCATTCGGTGCGCGCACAGGCGTGTCCACCGCCAGCATTTCCCCGGACGGGCAGCATATTGCGCTCATCGGGGCGGGGGCCGGTCAGGCCGACATCCTGTACATTTTCGACGTAGCATCGGGCGCCGCACCGCGCCGGATTCTGGCGGCAAGCGGCAAGCCGGAAAAGCTCTATGGTTGCACCTGGGTCGCCAACGACCGGCTGGCCTGCACGATCGGTGGGGTGCAGAAGGTGCAGGAATTCTATGTAGGCTTTTCGTCGATTCTGGGTGTCGACAGTTCGGGTGCCAACCAGCGGGTGTTGAGCAAGCGTAGCGGCGAGAACAGACTTTACACCGACACGCGGGGCGGGCAGATCATCGACCTGCTGCCCAATGCCGATGGCAAGGTGCTGATGATGCGCGCCTATGTCCCTGAGGCCAAGATCGGGTCACTGGTCGATAAGGCGGCCGAAGGCATGGGTGTCGACCAACTCGACACGCGCACCGGGGAAAGCCGCAAGGTCGAGGCACCGCGGGCTCTCGCCACCGAATTCATCACCGACGGGCAGGGCACGGTCCGCATCATGGGCACCTATGTCGATGACCAGACGGGCTATTCGACGGGCAAGACCAAATATTCCTATCGCCTGCCCGGCAGCAACGCGTGGCAAACGCTCGGCATTTACGACGGTGCGCGGCGCATGGGGTTCAATCCCTATGCCGTCGATCCCAAACTGAACGTCGTGTACGGGTTCGAGACGGTAAATGGCCGCCGCGTGCTCAGTTCAGTCGCGCTCGACGGCGCGGCGCAACACCAGACATTGATCGCTGACGACCGCGTTGACGTCGACGACCTGATCATGATCGGGCGCAACCGCCGCGTCGTCGGCGGCTCGTTCGAAAGCGATCGCCGGCGCTACGTCTATTTCGACCCACAGGTGAAGGCGTTGTCGGCTTCATTGTCGAAGGCGCTGGGTGGCAAGAGCGCCTATGTTGTTGATTCCAGCGCCGACGAAAGCCGCATGCTGTTATGGGCAGGCAGCGATACCGACCCAGGCCAATATTATCTGTTTGACAAGCCGACGCGCAAATTGTCGCCGATCCTGCCGGTTTCGCCGCAGCTAGCCACAATCAAGCTCGCGACGGTCAAGCCTATCGAATACACCGCCGCAGATGGCACGCGCATCCCGGCCTATCTAACCCTCCCGGTCGACAGCGCGGGCAAGAACCTACCGGCGATCGTCATGCCGCATGGTGGGCCCGAAGCGCGTGATTATTGGGGCTTCGACTGGCTGGCGCAATATATGGCAGCACGCGGATTTGCCGTCATACAGCCCAACTTTCGCGGTTCTGCGGGTTATGGCCAGGAATGGCTGAACCAGAATGGCTTTCGCGGCTGGCGCACGTCGGTGGGCGATGTCGTCGATGCCGGCAAATGGCTGATCGCGCAGGGCATCGCCGACCCCGCCAAGCTGACCGTGATGGGCTGGTCTTATGGCGGGTTTGCCGCCTTGCAGGCCAATGTCGTGGCGCCCGACTTGTTCAAGGCGGTGGTTGCCGTGGCACCGGTCACCGATCTCGCCAACCTCTTGGCGGAACGGCGCAACTATCGCAGCTTTTACCTTGAAAAGGAGCGTATCGGCACTGGCCCGCATATCAAGGAAGGATCGCCGGCGCAGAATGTCGGCGCGTTCAAGGCGCCCGTGCTGTTGTTCCACGGGACCACGGACGCCAACGTGCCTTATGCACAGTCGCAGGACATGGACCGCGCGCTGAAGGGCGCGGGCAAGCGCAGCGAGCTAATTACCTTCGAGGGGCTGGACCACCAGCTCGACGACAGCGCCGCCCGGCGGACGCTGTTGCAGCGCTCGGGCGATTTCCTCGCCGCGGCGGGGAAATAGCGGATACGAAAACGGCGGGGCATCGCTGCCCCGCCGTTCTTGTTATGCAGAGTGAAACCGAAATTAGCGCGAGTAGAACTCGACGACCAGATTCGGTTCCATCTTCACCGGATAAGGCACTTCGTCGAGGGTCGGGACGCGGGTCAGGGTTACCTTCGTTGCGCCGTCGGCCAGGACATAGTCCGGGATTTCACGCTCGGGCAGGCTCTGCGCTTCCATCACCAGCGCCATTTCCTGCGCCTTGGTGCCGAGCGAGATTTCGTCGTTCACCGAGCAACGGCGCGACGCGACATTACACTTCACGCCGTTGACGCGAATGTGGCCGTGCGAAACCAGCTGGCGCGCGGCGAAGACGGTCGGCGCGAACTTGGCGCGATAGACGATCGCGTCGAGGCGGCGTTCCAGCAGACCGATGAGGTTCTGCGACGTATCGCCCTTCATGCGCGCGGCTTCGGTATACTGCGCCTTGAACTGCTTTTCGGTGACTTCGCCATAATAGCCCTTGAGCTTCTGCTTCGCCTTCAGCTGCAGGCCGAAGTCGGAAACCTTGCTCTTGCGGCGCTGGCCGTGCTGGCCGGGGCCGTATTCGCGCTTGTTCACCGGGGATTTGGGACGACCCCAGATGTTCTCGCCCATCCGGCGATCGAGCTTGTGCTTGGCGCTATGGCGCTTCGACATGATAATTCCTTCAACTGCGTTCGTTACAAAAGTGCCCGGAGCCGCCTGCGATCTCTCAAGGTAGGAGAGGACAGGGCCACCGCTTCACCGGACGTGCGGGGCCAATCACGAAGGGCGGGCCAATAGCGACGACCGCTGCGCTGTCAAGGTTTGCCCTTGCCCTGCGGATATTGGAGCGCCGACAGCATGCCGCGTAGCGTGCGGACTTCCGGGCTGCTCCAGCCAGCTTTCGTCAGGATCGAGCGCACATTGCGGCGGATCGACGGCACTTTTGGTGGCGGGAAATAGAAGCCGGCACGATCGACCATCGTGTCGAACTGATCGATCATCCCGTCGAGTTCGGACTGTGGGGCGGGGGGCTCCCCCGGCACCTTTGTCGGCTGCGCGAGGGTTTCGCCCCGCGACCATTCGTAAGCCACGAGGATCACCGCCTGGGCGAGGTTCAGGCTGGAGAATTCGGGATTGACCGGTATCGTCAGGATCGCGCGGGCGATGGCCACGTCGTCGGTTTCAAGCCCCGCGCGCTCGGGGCCGAACAGGATCGCGCTGCGGCCCGTGGCGGCGCGGATCTGACTGGCGCATTCGGCCGCATCGACGACGGGCTTGGTCACCCCACGCTTGCGCACCGTCGTCGCATAGACATGCGCGCAGTCGGCGACGGCGGCGGACACACTGTCGTAAACCTGCGCTTCGGCGATGACGCGATCGGCACCAGAAGCGGCAGGGCCGGCATCGGGATTGGGCCAGCCATCGCGGGGGGAAACCAGGCGCATTTCGCTCAGTCCGAAATTGAGCATCGCGCGCGCCGCCTTGCCGATATTTTCGGCGAGTTGCGGGCGGACGAGGACGATGACCGGGGGGTGAGTCACTCCCCGATCGGCAGCCTGGGGTGAGCCGGGTCGGCGGCTTCCTGCACGTTGCCGGCAAATTCCTCGAAATCGCGGGGCTCGGCGAATTCCTTATACACGCTGGCGAAGCGAATATAGGCGACGCTGTCGAGGCCTTTCAGGCCGTCCATGACCAGACCGCCGATCTGACGCGACGAGACTTCGGCGTCGCCCTGTGTCTCAAGCTGACGCTGGATGCCCGAGATCAGCTGCTCGATGCGCGCGCCCTCGATCGGACGCTTGCGGCAGGCGGTGATCAGCGATCGCGACAATTTGTCGCGCTCGAAGGCCTCACGCCGACCATCGCCCTTCACCACGAACAGTTCGCGCAGTTGGATGCGTTCAAACGTGGTGAAGCGCGCCGCACAGGCCTCGCACTGCCGCCTCCGTCGAATGACCGCACCGTCTTCCGACGGGCGCGAGTCCTTTACTTGGCTGTCTTCATGAGCGCAGAACGGGCAGCGCACCTTAGTCCTTCGTCGAGTGCGTTGTAAGCGACGTAGGCTGCGCCAAGTGTCGCACCTACCCCACCAGTCAAAAACGGAATAATCGCAGCGCCGGCGAATAGTCACCGCCGACCGCCAATTCGGCCATTCTGTCACAGGTCCGCCGACTGCCTTGCCTGCTTGATTGAACCCGAAGCAAACTCTTTTGCTAGTTCGATTGGCTTCGATGCAATCGCTGGCGCCCAGCCGTAACCAGAGAAAACCTTGTCCTTCGAAAGGTCGTCTCAGAACGATAGTCTACGTCCTTATTGCTCCGGGTAAATGGGGAAGCGGCTGGTCAGATTGGCCACGGCGTCACGGACATGCTGTTCGATCTGGCCATCGCCTTCATCACCGTTGCGCGACAGGCCATCGACAACGCGAGCGATCAGTTGGCCCACTTCGCGAAATTCGGTCGGTCCGAAGCCGCGCGTGGTGCCGGCTGGGGTGCCGAGCCGAATGCCCGAGGTGACGAATGGCGAGCGTGTATCGAACGGTATGCCGTTCTTGTTGCAGGTCAGCCAGGCGCGATCGAGACCCTTTTCCGCCGCCTTGCCGGTGACGTCCTTGGGGGTCAGGTCGACGAGCATCAGGTGATTGTCGGTGCCGCCGGACACGACGCCGAGGCCGGCGTCCATCAGGCTGGCGGCCAATGCGCGGGCGTTTTCGACGACACGGTGGGCGTACACCTTGAATTCGGGGCGCAGCGCTTCGGCAAAGGCCACCGCCTTGGCCGCGACGATGTGCATCAGCGGGCCACCCTGGAGCCCCGGGAAGATCGCGCTGTTGAGCTTCTTTGCCAGCGCTTCGTCATTGGTCAGGATGACGCCCGAACGCGGGCCGCGCAACGACTTGTGCGTGGTTGTGGTGACGATGTGGCAGTGCGGGAAGGGGCTGGGGTGGGCGCCGCCCGCGACTAGGCCCGAGAAGTGCGAAATGTCGGCGAGCAAGGTCGCTCCGACCTCATCGGCGATCGCGCGAAAAGCGGCAAAATCCCATACCCGCGAATAGGCGGTGCCACCGCAGATGATCAGCTTTGGACGGTGTTCGCGCGCCAGGGCCGCGACCTGATCCATGTCGATGCGGTGATCGTCGGGTCGGACGCCATAAGGTACGGGCGTGAACCACTTGCCGCTCATGTTGACCGGCGACCCGTGCGTCAGGTGTCCGCCCGAATTGAGATCAAGGCCCATGAACTTGTCGCCAGGATTGAGCAGCGCGAGGAACACCGCCTGGTTCATCTGGCTGCCCGAGTTGGGCTGGACGTTTGCGAAGTCGCAACCGAACAGCCGCTTGGCGCGCTCGATGGCCAATGTCTCCACGACGTCGGCATATTCGCAGCCGCCATAATAGCGTTTGCCGGGATAGCCTTCGGCATATTTGTTGGTGAAGACGCTGCCCGCTGCCTGCAAGACCGCGCGGCTGGCGATGTTTTCCGAAGCGATAAGTTCGATCTTGTCCTGCTGCCGCTTTAGTTCGTTGCCGATGGCTTCGGCAATTTCGGGGTCGGCGGCAGCAATATCGTCATGCCAGAAACGGTCCATCGGATCGTGCAGGGCGTTGGGCTGGGTGCTCATGCGGCGGTCTCTTCGGCGGGAGGGTGGTCGAGCTTGGCGACACGCGCGGTGTGACGACCGCCTTCGAATTCGGCGGTAAGGAAGGCGGTGACGCAGGCTTTTGCCATGTCTTCGCCAATCAAACGCGCGGCGAGGGCGATGGCGTTGGCATTATTGTGTCTGCGGGCAAGCGCCGCGCTGACCGGTTCGGGTGCCTGCGCGCATCGAACGTGCGGGTTGCGGTTGGCGGCGATGGCGATGCCGATGCCGGAGCCGCAGATGGCGATCCCGAATTCGGCCTCACCATGTTCGAGCGCGTGAGCCAGGCGATAGCCATAGTCGGGATAATCGACACGGTCGGGCGTGTGCGAGCCAAGGTCGAGCGGGTCGTGTCCCTGCTCTCGTAGCCAAGGAACGAGGACGGCCTTCAAGTCGAATCCGGCGTGGTCGGAGGCGAGGGCGATACGCATGTCGGGGCTTTAGCCGGGCCGGGCGGCGAACGCCACTGTGCGCGGCACAGAAAGCACCGTAGAGCGCACCGGAACCGGAGATCCACGATGCGTTACCTGATGCCCCTTCTGTTGATTGCCGTCGCGGCTTGTGGTCGCGAGGGCGGCAACGCGGCAAACGCGATCACGGACGCCGGCGAACCCGCGGTAAACGCATCGAGCACCGTAAATGCAGAGAATGCCGCTGCTCCGGCGACGATCGAGCAAGACGCCTATCTTGGCAAGTGGACCGGGCCCGAGGGATTGGTGCTCGACGTCACCGAAAAGGCGGGTGGGGGCGTGGCGATCACCAATCAGTGGACGCTTGACGACAAGGGCAGCTTTGACGGCTCGGTCACCGCCGAGGGCCTGCGCTTCATGCGCGATGGTGAAGCCGTCACCGCCGTACGCAGTGATGGCGACGCGACGGGCATGAAGTGGCTGGCGGGCAAGACGGACTGCCTGACGGTCAAGCCCGGCAGTGAAGGTTATTGCCGGGACTGACGATCAGGCCGCCATCTTCAGCGACAGGCGATCCCAAATTTCGCCAAGCGCGTCGGTCAGGTCGCGCATCATTTCCACCGTGTGTTGTGGACCCGGTGTGAAGCGCAGGCGCTCTGTGCCGCGCGGCACGGTGGGATAATTGATCGGCTGCACATAGACACCGTATTCGGCAAGCAGGATGTCACTGATCCGCTTGGCCTTGACCGGGTCGCCGACCATCAGGGGGACGATGTGCGTCTCGGTCTGCAACACGGGCAGGCCGGCGTCGGCGAGCATGGTCTTGAGCGTTGCGGCGGCATGCTGTTGCGCCTCGCGCTCCCAGCTTGACGCCTTCAAATGCCGCACGCTGGCCAGCACGCCTGCGACCAGCACCGGCGACAGGCTGGTCGTGAAGATGAACCCGGGCGCATAGCTGCGGATGACATCGATGATGACCTTGTCAGCGGTGATGTAGCCGCCCATCACACCGAACGCCTTGCCCAGCGTGCCTTCGATGATGGTCACGCGGTCGGCAATCTCGTCACGCTCGGTGATTCCGCCGCCGCGCGCGCCATACATGCCGACGGCATGGACTTCGTCACAATAAGTGAGCGCGTTATACTTGTCGGCCAGGTCGCAGATCGCGGCGATCGGCGCGACGTCGCCATCCATCGAATAGACGCTTTCGAAGGCGATCAGTTTGGGAGTTTCGGTGTCTTCAGCCGCCAGCAATTCCTCGAGCTGGGCGAGGTCATTGTGCCGCCACACGCGCTTTTCGCAGCCGGAATTGCGGATGCCCGCGATCATCGAAGCGTGATTGAGTTCGTCCGAAAATACCACGCATCCCGGAAGCAGCTTGGCCAGCGTTGCCAGCGTCGCTTCGTTCGACACATAGCCGCTGGTAAAGAGCAGGGCGCCTTGCTTGCCGTGCAGATCAGCCAATTCAGCTTCGAGATCGACATGGTAGTGGGTGTTGCCGCCGATATTGCGCGTACCGCCCGAACCGGCGCCGACATCATGCAGCGCTTCTTCCATCGCAGCGACGACCTTGGGGTGCTGGCCCATGGCCAGATAGTCGTTGGAACACCACACGGTAATCGGCTTCGGCCCGTTATGCCCGGCAAAGCAGCGCGCATTGGGATAGGCGCCCTTGTTGCGCAGAATATCCACGAAAACGCGGTAGCGCCCTTCCTCGTGCAAGCGATCAATCGCCTGATTGAAGATACGATTATAATCCAAAACCCGCCGCTCTCGCCTCAAATCGGTGAGTGCGATTTAGGGAATATGGGCCGCGCAAGCCAGTGCGAACGTCTCGCAACAAGCCCAAGGCTAGAGACATCGCACCTGCTACAGCGTTTCGAAATGCCTAAAGTTGCGTGATGCGAACGCCGGGTGAAGGCTGTCCGGGAAACCGCCGGTGAAGACGGCAACTCCCGGAGGCGTTTCATCGGGCCAGTCCTGGCCGTCGGTCAGCGAAGCGATCCGCCGGGCAATTCCTTGCGCACCGTCCAGCCATTCGACCGGGTGCGGGGCGGCCGCAGCAAGCTCTTCGGCCAGTAACGGAAAATGGGTGCAGGCGAGCACGATCGCATCAATCCGCGCTCCGTCAGGCCCGGCAAAGAGCGGCGCGATGGCATCCAGTACGGCAGCCGGATCAATTGCTGCCCCCCGCAACCTTGCCTCGGCAAGCTCGACCAAGGCAGCCGAGCCATGCCGCAAGACCGTACAGTCTCGCGCGAATGCCTCAGCCAACCGGTCGACATAGGGCTGGCGTACCGTCGCCTCGGTGCCCAGCACGCCGATCACCCGCGTCGTGGATGCCGAGGCGGCAGGCTTGATCGCCGGAACCGTCCCGACCACTGGCACATCGAGCGCCGAACGGACGTGCCCGAGGGCAATGGTGGAGGCTGTGTTGCAGGCGATGACCACGAGCCGGGGCCGATACCTTTCGACCAATCGCCCGAGCAACGCCGGCACGCGTGACGCGATCTCCGCCTCGCTCTTGGTGCCATAAGGAAAGCCGGCGGCATCGGCGGCGTAGATTACGGGCATTGCCGGTAGCGCGGCCATGGCGCGGTCGACGACCGACAGCCCGCCCACGCCTGAATCGAAAAACAGCACCGGGCTTTCGGCTTGCATCGCGCCGCTGTAACCTGCCCCAGCTTATTGTGAAATCGCCGCGATGAGAATAAACGGGAAACATGCAGGGGTGGCATGACGTATTGTGGCTGGGGCCGGCGGGTGCGTTGGCAATCGGATACCTGTTGGGTTCGATCCCGTTCGGGCTGTTGCTCACCCGGCTCGCCGGCGCCGGGGATTTGCGACAACAGGGTTCAGGCAATATCGGCGCGACCAACGTGTTGCGCACGGGTCGCAAGGGCATCGCGCTGGCCACGTTGATTCTCGATGGCGGCAAGGGGGCGCTGGCCTATTTCATCGGCGAGTGGATCGGCCCCGGATTTGGCATGCATGCCGCCGCCGGTGCGTTTTTCGGGCATACTTATCCCGTCTGGTTGGGGTTCAAGGGCGGCAAGGGCGTGGCGACGATGCTTGGCATTGCGCTTGCGATGTTGTGGCCTGCGGGGTTGATCTTCGCCGCCGTCTGGCTGGCGGTGTTCGCACTGTTCCGCTGGTCTTCGCTCGCGGGCATGCTGGCGGCGGTTTCGGTGCCGGTCGCTGCTGCGTTTCTCGGCCGATTCGATGTGACGCTGCTGACGCTCGCGCTCGCGCTGGTGCTGATCTGGAAACATCGCGACAATATCGACCGGCTGTTGTCGGGACAGGAGCCACGCTTCGGCCGCAGCGCCGCGTGACACCCGGCCAGTTGGCGACGCTGCGGCTCATCCGCTCCGAACGCGTCGGCCCAATCACATTTCGCCAGTTGATCGCGCGTTTCGGCACCGCGACCGAGGCGCTCGCGGCACTGCCCGATCTCGCGCGGCGCGGTGGTGGGGCGACACCACGAATTTGCGGCGAGGCCGAGGTTGCACGGGAGGCCGCCGCGGTCGAACGGGCTGGCGCACGCTATGTCATGATCGGCGACAGCGATTACCCGCCACTGCTCGCCGAACTCGACAATGCGCCCGTCACGATGACGGTGCGCGGGGATGCTGCGCTGCTCGCCCGGCCGACGGTCGCGATCGTCGGCGCGCGCAACGCCAGTGCTGCCGCGTGTCGCTTCGCCCGCGAACTGGCGCACGGCTTAGCCGAACAGGGCTGTACCGTCGTGTCAGGCCTGGCACGGGGCATCGACACGGCGGCGCATCAGGGAGCGCTGCGTGGTGGAACGGTCGGGGTCATCGCCAGCGGCATCGATATTGCCTTCCCCCGCGAAAACACAGAGTTGCAGGAAGCGGTGGCGACCGAAGGACTGCTGATCGCCGAACAGCCGCCGGGGACGGAGCCACTGGCGCGTCATTTTCCCTATCGCAATCGCATCATCGCCGGCGTGGCGGCGGGTACGGTGGTGGTCGAGGCCGCGCCCCGATCGGGCTCGCTGATCACCGCGCGGCTGGCAACCGAGGCGGGTCGCGAAGTCATGGCCGTGCCCGGCAGCCCGCTCGATCCGCGCGCGCAGGGGTGCAACCTGCTGATCCGCGAAGGCGCCACTCTGGTGCAGAATGCCGATGACGTCATGGAGGCAGTCAGCGGCATGTTCGGTCAGGTTCGCAGCGACAGAGCGAACTACCAGCCCGCACCCATCGCCGCCGAGGTTGACGATCACGCGCTCTCGACCATCCGGAGTCTGCTCTCTCACAGCGCTGTCGCGATCGACGAACTGGTGCGCCAGAGCGGCCTGCATTCACCGATCGTGGCTGCCGCATTGCTGGACCTGGAACTCGCCGGCGTCGCGGTGCGTCACGCCGGTAGCCGCATCGCCCTGCGCTAGGGGTGCCAGCGGCTCTCCCGGATCCAGCGGCTCGCCAGATACTTCGTGCCGCGCTTCACCGGCAGTCCGGCGTGTTCGGAGAGCGGATCGACCGAGCGATCGGGCTTCGAATTGGCGAAGACCAGCGCATCGCCCTTGCGACCCTTGACCTTCAATCCGGTCTTCACGAACGCGGTCTCGCCACCGTCGTAATCGTGGTTGAGATAGACGAGCGCCGTCAGTCGGCGCTGATTTTCGGCGGCTCGGACGAAATCGAAATGCGGCTTATACTGCTGCCCGGGTCGATAACGCAGGATCTGCAGCGCCTCACCATGCTCCGCCGCGCTGCCGCTGGCGACTGCCAGACGTCGGTTCAAAGCGTGCACCACTGGATCCTCGATCAGCCAGTGAAGGGCAGCTCCATCCGACCCACGCATCGGATCGCGCACCAGTTGCCGCTGCGCATTATAGACGGTCGACGGCTGGTAATGGGCCTCCGCAGCGGCGCGTAAGTAGTCACATTCGGCTGCGGTGAAGAGGCGCGGAAAAAGCGTCACATGGGGTGCCGTCGATCGCACGTCGCCTTCGGGCGTGACGAGAGGGTTGCCGGCATCGTCGAGCTTCATGCGCCCGATCAGGTCGCATAGCTTGCGCCGTGCGGGGTCAGTGCGAGCCTCGGACTCCAGCCGGGCGAGCGCCTTTACCCAGTCGCGCGGCCCCGCCACGCCGTTGGCCCCCAGATTGGTCGCGTAGAGTGCCGCCTCACGATTGCCGGCATCGCCGGCACGCTCGAAGAGCGCTCGGCCGCCTGCGGGATCCTGGGGGAGCACGCCCGACCATTTCCAGTCGGCAAGGATGAACATGGCGTCAGCATCGCCCGCCGCGACCCGCCGCTGCACGATCAACGCGCCTTCGGGAACGCGTCCGGCGTCGGCCAGCGCCAGCGCCTGCTGCAGTTCGGGGGAGAAGCGACGCACGCCGCTGCTATGCCCCGCTTGACGCGGCTCCGAAAGCCCCGCCACCCTCGCGCGTACACGTAAGGACAGAATTTCGCCCCATGCAGCTCGTCGTCGTCGAATCCCCCGCCAAGGCCAAGACCATCGAAGGTTATCTCGGCAAGGACTACCGCGTCCTCGCCTCTTATGGCCACGTCCGTGACCTGCCGCCCAAGGACGGGTCGGTCCAACCCGACGATGGCTTTGCGATGGATTGGGAAACCTATCCCGACAAGGCCAAGCAGCTGAAGGCGATAACCGATCTGGCTAAAACTGCCGATCGCCTGATCCTCGCGACTGACCCGGATCGCGAGGGCGAGGCGATCTCGTGGCACGTCCGCGAAGTGCTGGCGAAGAAGAAGGCGCTGCCCAAGGAGGTCGAGCGTGTCACCTTCAACGCGATCACCAAGGCGTCGATCCTTGAGGCGATGCAGCATCCGCGTGAGCTCGATGAGGATTTGATCGACGCTTACCGCGCACGGCGGGCTTTGGACTATCTGGTTGGTTTCACCTTGTCGCCGGTACTTTGGCGCAAACTGCCCGGCGCACGTTCGGCGGGGCGGGTGCAGTCGGTCGCGCTGCGCCTGATCGTCGACAGAGAACGCGAGATCGAGGCGTTCAGGGCGCAGGAATACTGGTCCGTCACGGCGACGCTGGAGCAGGATGGCACCGCCTTCGACGCGCGCCTTGTCCGCTGGAAAGGCGACAAGATCGAGCGCCTGACCATTGGCGCGGCGGGTGATGCCGAGGCGGCCAAGGCGGCGGTCGAGGCGGGGCGTTTTGCCGTGACCGACGTCGAGACGAAACCGCTGAGCCGTAATCCGCCCGCGCCGTTCACCACCTCCACCCTGCAACAGGAGGCGGCGCGCAAGCTCGGCTTCTCCGCGACGCACACCATGCGGCTGGCGCAGGGTCTCTACGAAGACGGCGCGATCACGTACATGCGCACCGACGGCGTGCAGATGGACGGTAGCGCGATTTCGGCAGCGCGCGGCGCAATCGCCAAGCGTTACGACGCGAGTTACGTCCCCGACAAGCCACGCCAGTACACCTCCAAGGCGAAAAATGCGCAGGAGGCACATGAAGCGATCCGTCCAACCGACTTTGGCAAGGATCGTGCAGGCTCCGGCGACCATGCCCGGCTTTACGAACTGATCTGGAAGCGCGCGATGGCGAGCCAGATGCAGTCCGCACGGCTGGAGCGGACGACGGTCACTCTGGAAGACGGAAGCGGTCAAACCGCGCTTCGCGCTACAGGGCAGGTCGTCCTCTTCCCCGGTTATCTCGCGCTTTACGAGGAAGGGCGCGATGATACCGCCGAAGAGGACGCTCGCCTGCCGCGCCTCGGCAAGGGTGATGCGCCGGCGAAGAAAGACGTCCGCGCCGAGCAGCACTTTACGCAGCCGCCGCCCCGTTATTCCGAAGCCAGTTTGGTCAAGCGGATGGAGGAGTTGGGTATCGGCCGTCCATCGACCTACGCTGCGACTCTGCAAACGCTCAAGGACCGCGATTACGTCAAGCTCGACAAGAACCGGTTCTCGCCAAGTGAGAGCGGGCGGCTGGTCACCGCGTTCCTCGAGCGGTTTTTCGAACGCTACGTGAACTTCGATTATACTGCAGGGCTCGAAGACAGCCTGGACGACGTGTCGGGGGGGCGCATGGAATGGCGCACGTTGCTCGAGGCATTCTGGAAGGATTTCAAGCCCAAGACGGCGGAGGTGATGGAGGCCAAGCCATCCGAAGTCACCGCCGCTCTGGACGAATTCCTGTCACCCTATCTCTTTCCCGAGCGTGCGGATGGCGGCGATCCGCGGCTGTGTCCCAATTGTGGGAACGGTCGCCTCAGCTTGCGCGGCGGCAAGTTCGGCGCATTCGTCGCCTGTTCCAACTATCCCGACTGCAAATACACCCGCCAGTTCGGCCAGCCGGGCAACGACAATGCCGTCGCCGAGGACGCCGTGCTCGGCGAAGATCCGGCCACCGGACTTCCAGTCGAGAGCAAGTCGGGGCGGTTTGGGCCTTACGTTCAACTGGGCGAGGGCAAGGATGCCAAGCGCGCGTCGATCCCCAAGGATGCCGGGCCGCTCGATCTCGAACTGGCACTCAAGCTGCTGTCTCTGCCACGCGAAGTGGGCACGCATCCCGAAAGCGGTCTGCCGATTACCGCGTCGATCGGGCGTTACGGGCCATACCTGCTGCACGATGGCAAATATGCTCGTCTGACTTCGACCGCCGAGGTGTTCGAGACAGGCATGAACGCGGCGGTGGTGAAGATCGCCGAAGCCGCCGCCAACGGCGGCCGGCCTGCACGGGGATCACGTGAGCCGCTCAAGGCGCTCGGCAAGCATCCGCGGACCGAGGCTGAGGTGAAGGTGATGGAGGGCCGCTTTGGTCCCTACGTCACTGACGGCGAAACGAATGCAACGCTGCCGAAATCGATCGAGCCGACCGCGCTGACGCTGGAGGAAGCGGTGCAGCTCCTTGATGCCCGGGCGGCAATGGGGCCGCCGAAGAAGAAGGGCCGCAAGGCGCCGGCGAAGAAAGCGGCGGCAAAAAAGCCGGCGGCGAAAAAGAAGCCTGCGGCAAAAAAGGCCTGACGGAACGAACCCGCGCGATCCGCGTCCCCAGTGAATGCGGATCGCAACCTACAATGTGAACGGCGTCAACGGGCGGTTGCCCGTGCTCCTGCGCTGGCTGGAGGAAGAACGGCCACACATCGTCTGCCTGCAGGAACTGAAAGCGCCCAACGAGAAATTTCCCGAGGAGGCGATCAAGGACGCGGGTTATGAAGCGGTCTGGCACGGCCAGAAAAGCTGGAACGGGGTCGCCATTCTCAGCCGGATCGGCAAGCCGCAGGAAACGCGGCGCGGGCTGCCCGGCGACCCTGACGACACGCACAGCCGCTATATCGAGGCGGCGGTCGGAGGGATCATCATCGGGGGGTTGTACCTGCCCAACGGAAATCCACGGCCCGGACCCAAGTTCGATTACAAGCTGCGGTGGTTCGAACGATTTGCCGAACATGCCCAAGGTCTGCTCGACACCAAGCTGCCGGTGATCCTGGCCGGCGATTACAACGTGATGCCGACCGAGCTTGACGTGTACAAACCTGAACGCTGGACCGACGATGCGCTGTTCGCGCCCGAAGTGCGAGGAGCCTATGCAGACCTCGTGGCGCAGGGTTGGACCGACGCGGTGCGACAGCTTCACCCGGACGCAGTCATCTACACCTTCTTCGACTATTTCCGGAATGCCTATGCGAGGAATGCGGGTTTGCGGATCGATCATCTGCTGCTCAGCCCGGCAATCGCGCCGCGGCTTGTCAGCGCTGGCACCGACCATCATGTTCGTGGCTGGGAAAAGACCAGCGATCATGTGCCCACATGGATCGAAATGAAGGATTAGGGGATGCGCGAAGGCAAGGCCAAGGTCGGGAACCTCGAACTGCATTATGAGGACCATGGTCGTGAGGACGATCCCGCCATCCTTCTGATCATGGGGCTGGGCGCGCAGTTGATCTGGTGGCCCGACGCGCTCGTCGAGGCGCTGGTCGACAAGGGCTTTCGCGTCATTCGCCACGACAATCGCGATATCGGGCTGTCGACCAAGCTGACGCAGCACGCGCCGCCGGGGGCACGGGCGCTGATGGCGACGGCGTTTCTCGGGCGGCCGCTGGCGACCCCTTACCGACTGGACGCACTGGCAGCGGATGCCATCGGCGTGCTCGACCATCTCGGCGTGGCGCAGGCGCATATCGTCGGCGCGTCGATGGGCGGAATGATCGCCCAACTGGTTGCCGCCGATTATCAGGACCGTGTGTTGAGCCTGACTTCGATCATGTCGACCAGCGGACGCCGCGAATTGAAAAAGCCGGCCTTCGGGCTGCAATTACAGATGCTGAAACGTCGCGACCCGAATGCGCCGCGGGAGGCCAAGATCGACGCGGTTATGCAGACGTTGAACCTGATCGGTTCGCCCAACCCCGATGCTTCGGTGACAGCGTCGCGCGCGGCGCTGGCCGAACGCGCGGTCGATCGCAGTTTCTACCCTGACGGAGCGCGCCGCCAGCTGGGGGCGATCATTGCTTCTGGTGATCGCGCGTCCGCACTTGCCCGCATCAAGGCGCCGACGCTGGTCATGCATGGCGCTTCCGATCGGCTCGTTCCGCCCGATGGCGGCGAGGACACTGCCCGCCTGGTCCCGGGCGCGCGTCTGGAGATCATTCCCGGCATGGGGCACGACCTGCCGGGGCCGCTCATTCCGCGCATTGCCGATTTGATCGTCCGGCACGCCAGCGCCGCCGCGACAGGGCAGGCAGCCTAGTCCCGCCAGCTTGCCCCGTCGCGCTCGATCATGCCCTGCGCGGCGCCCGGACCCCATGTGCCCGACGAATAGGGCTTGGCCGGCAGACCGGCTGCTTCCCAAGCGCGGTGGATCGAATCGATCCATACCCATGCCGCCTCGATCTCGTCACGCCGCACGAACAGCGTGTTGTCACCTTCGATCAGGTCGAGCAGCAACCGCTCATACGCCACGCGGCGCCGCGACTTGTCGAATTCTGCAGCCAAGCTGACGTCGAGAGACACCTCGTCGAGCTCGATCCCGCCGCGGTCTAGACCGGGCTGCTTGACCATCATCGCGATGCGAATGCTCTCGTCCGGTTGAAGCCCGACGACCATGGTGTTGGGCAGCAACGAACCACGCTTGGGGGTAAATATCGAATGCGGCACGGGGCGGAACTGAATCGCGATTTCCGAATGCTTGGCGGGCATCCGCTTGCCGGTGCGCAGGTAGAATGGCACACCCTGCCAGCGCCAATTGTCGATGAATGCCTTCACCGCGACAAAAGTCTCGGTGTTCGACGATTTGCCGAGTTCTTCGGCATAACTCTTGACCGGCTGTCCATCGATCGCGCCCGAGCCATATTGGCCCTTCACGCTGTTGCTGGCAGCGGTCGAGGCATCGAGCGGACGAAGCGCCCGCAACACCTTGACCTTCTCATCTCGAACCGATGTCGCGTCGTAGCGCGCGGGCGGTTCCATCGCAACCAGGGCGAGCAACTGCAACAGGTGATTTTGAACCATATCGGCTAATGCGCCGACATTGTCATAATAGGAAACGCGACCTTCCAGACCAACCGTTTCCGCGACGGTGATCTGGACATGCTCGATATGCCGCGAGTTCCACACCGGCTCGAACAGCGCGTTACCGAAACGCATGACGATCAGGTTCTGGACGGTTTCCTTGCCCAGATAGTGATCGACACGGAACACTTGCTCTTCGGGGAAGGCATGGCCGACCGCCGCATTCACCTCTCGGCTGGACACCAGATCGTGCCCGATCGGTTTTTCCATCGCAATCCGCGTATGCGGCCCTGTCAGTCCGGCGGCCTCGAGCCCCGCCACCACTGGCGCAAAGACCGACGGCGGGGTCGATAGATAATATGAAATGCCGTCTTTCTCGGCATCGCCGATCAGCGACTTCAGGCAGGTGAATTCCTCGGGCTTGTCGGTGTCGAGCGCACAATATTCGACCGCATCGGCAAACGCGCGCGCCTTGGCCTCGTCATACAGGTCGGTAGGCTTCAGCGCCTCGATAACTTTGTCATGAAATTCTGCAGTGTCCATCGCCGTCCGACCGGAGCCGATGATGCGAAAGCCATCGGGCAGCGAACCTTCGCAACTCAGATTGTAGAGCGACGGAAACAGCATGCGCTTGGCGAGATCGCCTGTCGCGCCGAACAGAACGAAAGTTTTGGTGCGTTCAACGGTCATTGTAACCTCGCTGGCCAGATAGCAAAAAAGCCCCGGTTTCCCGAGGCTTTGATGGTGGGCGTAGCAAGGATTGAACTTGCGACCCCTGCGATGTCAACACAGTGCTCTACCACTGAGCTATACGCCCACGGCCAGCGCCCTTAGCAGCGCCGACGCCAGTGTCAAAGCTCGCCGAAACTCGGGCCCTGAAAAATTCGGTCAACCTCCAGAACCAGGTCGCGGAGATGGAACGGCTTGCTCAGTACCCGGCTGTTCGGAACGGCCTGGCCGGCGCGCAGCGAAACCGCGGAAAAGCCGGTGATAAACATGACGCGGATGTCCGGGCAAATCGTCGCGGCCTTCTGCGCCAGTTCGATTCCGTCCATTTCCGGCATGACGATATCGGTCAGCAGCAGGTCGAACCCGCCATCCTCAAGGTGCGGGATGGCCGCGGTGCCGCGATCGACGGACACCACCTGGTACCCCGACTTTTCAAGCGCGCGCACCAGATACTGGCGCATCGCGGCGTCGTCTTCGGCAAGCAGGATGCGGGCCATAAAACCTGTGCATAGTTCGTGGGAACCCGCGCTGTATGCGTGAAGAATTGAGATTTATCCAGCGTTTATGCGTAACGGGGAGGGTGAATATGTCGTCAGTACTTTCGCCCGCGCCGTCGCCCGTCGTCATCAGCGTCGCCCATGCCGGGCGCGAGTATGGCGATTTGGAGCAGATGGCACGCGTGCCTCTCACCGAATTGCAACCGCTGGAAGACCGGTACGCCGACGCGCTGGTCGATGTCGAGTGGCCGTACCGAACGATCGTATTCGACCGGCCACGTGCCTGGATCGATGTCAATCGCGAGCCCCACGATCTCGACTCGTCGATGGTGGTAGGGACCCCGGCGCGGATACTTTCCCCACGCGCGCGCAGTGGGCTCGGGCTCGTCCCGCGGCGCTTGGCTGGAGTGGGAGAGCTGTGGCGCCGACCGTTAACTCGCGCCGAGCTTGATGCGCGGCTGTTCGACTATCGCGCTTTCCACGATGCTGTCGAGCAGGCCCTGGCAGGCGCGCGCGCGGTCACATGGCCGTGCCGTCCTGCTCGACCTTCACTCGATGCCACCGTTGGGGAGTGGAATGCAGGCTGTCCTCGGCAACGCTCATGGTGCCAGTTGTGATCGTGGCACCACGGACGCGGTAGCGCAGATATTACGCGCGGCGGGACTAACAGTGGCGATCAACCAGCCTTATGCCGGCGGAGCGATCGTTCGCCGCCACGGACGCCCCGCGCTAGGTGTACAGGCATTGCAGCTCGAGTTCGACCGCACGCTCTATCTCGACCCGGCGCTCGGCCATCCAGGCCCTCACGTCGGCCACATCCGCAGGCTCGTCCAGTCGATCGCCGAAACGCTTGCGGCCAGTGAGGCGCTGCCGATTGCAGCAGAGTAAAAAAAAGCCACCCCGCGATTACGCGGAGTGGCCAAGTTCAGGGAGGAGCGCGCCGTAGCGCGCTATCCAGCCGCGAAAGGGGGGACGCGGCGGACAGATGTGTAACTAATGATCGTTGATTTGGGTTTCAAGTCCGGGCGAAATCAGTGAGATTTAGTTGCGCGTAGCCACGGGAGGATGCGCTCGACGGTGCGATCACGATCCAAGAAATAGTGTTTCGCTGCACCCGCCAGGTGAAGCACGAGCAGTGCGAGGGCGAGCCAGCCAAGCTGCTCGTGGCGCTCGGCATAGATCCCGGCAGCGGCTTGATCCTGCCCGACGGGGAGATAGGGGATTGGGAAAATCCCATAGAAGTCGAGCGCATATTTGCGCTTTCCGGCGGACGACATCAGCCACCCGGTCAGCGGCAGGGCGAGCATCAGCGCATAAAGCAGCCAGTGCACCGCGTGTGACATGCCCTTTTCCCAGGACTTGACGGTGGCGGGAAGCGGCGGCGGCTTGTGCGTCAGGCGCCAGGCAATGCGGCCGAGCGTCAGCACGATGACCAGTATGCCTGTCGACTTGTGAAAGCCCATCGCCAGTCGACGCATGTCGGCACCCGAACCCGTCATGCAGGAAGCCGATGGCGAGATTGGCGATGATGAGCAGGCCGATCGTCCAGTGGAACAGGATCGCGCCCTTCGAATAGAAGCTGCGTGATCCGTCGATCGGCCGCTCGTCCATCACCTGTTGTGTCACGCTTGCGTGGTTGCCGGTCCGGGCGCTGGTGTTTTGCCCTGAGCGATTTGCCGCGCGAAGATTTCTCGCATGATCGACAAGGAAAAGAGGTGGGCGTGGACCAGCGGGAGCAAGCCCGACTGAACCATCTTGCGCAGCACATCGCCGCGCAGGCCGCGCAGTTTCTCCTCATTGATCATCTGGAACCCGCGATAGACCACCGGCTCGCCGCCTTCATTCTGCTGAATGGTGACTTCGCCCTCCATCAGCAGGTCATTGTCCTTCAGTTCCTGAACGAAGGCGGCGGTGCGCTGGCCGGCCTGTTCGAAACCTTCGAGAAACTGCAGCAGCGCCTTGGTCTGATCGCTAATTTCCTCCCCGTCGAAGATCGCGTCACCCTCGTCACCCTCGACGATGCCGCCCGACGTGGGATCGACGCACAACGACAATTCGTCGCTGTCCGGCCGCAATTTCGCCAAGAGATAGGGGTAGCGGCGGATATAGGCCGGGACATAGATGTCGTCGCCGATCTTGCCTTCGTCATCGATGAAGGTGTTGATGCCTTCGTTCAGGCCCATCAGTGCCAGCGGCACCGGAGTTTCGCCCGAAGAAAAAATGATCGGGAAAAAACGTTGGGCAACGGCGAATTCGTCGATGGTCAGCGGCACAGCGTGTTCGGTCTTGAGGAACGGCGCGCTGTCGAGCGGCTTGTACCGCCAGTTGGCATGCTCTTGCTGCGACAGGGGAACCAGGTCCTTGTAGAACAGCGGCAATCCTTGGGGGGCCTGGCTGGCCATTCAACATACTCCGAAAAAAATGATGCGGTGCCCTATGGCCGCCCTGCGCATGGTGCAAGGGGCGGGATAAGCTTGCCGGGGTTGAGCAGGCCTTGCGGATCGAGACCGTCCTTGATCGCACGCAGGGCGGCCAGGCGGCCTGCACCCCCGGTGCGCGCGAATGCATCAAGCTTCATCTGGCCGATGCCGTGTTCAGCGGAGATCGAACCCCCGGCATCGGTGACCAGGTCATAGACCAGAGCCGAAATGGCCTTTCCCGGGTCGGCGCGCCAAGTGGTGCCATCCGACCCCTTGGGGGCGTTGACGTGAAAATGGACATTGCCGTCGCCGAGATGCCCGAAAGACCCCACGGTCACCCCGGGGAAGTGTGCCTCGACGGTTGCGCCGGCACTTTCGATGAAGCAGGGCATCGCCTCGACAGGCACCGAAATGTCGTGCGCCAAGGTTGGCCCCTCGGTGCGTTCGGCCTCCGAAATCGAATCGCGGATACGCCAGAAAGCGGCGGCCTGCGCCTCGCTCGCGGCGATCGTTCCGTCGACGATGAGGCCGCGCTCTGCGGCATCCTCGACCAGAATGGTCATGCGGGCGGCTGCGTCGTCACCGACATAATCGACCAAGACATGCCAGGGGCATGAACCTTCGATCGGCCGCCGCGTGCCGGGAATGTGCTTGAGCACCAGTTCCAAGTCGTGCGCCGGGATGAGTTCGAAACTCTCGATTGCGTTGCCACTCGCCGCCTCCATCGCACGCAACAGGTCGAGAGCGGCATGCGGGGAGGCGACGCCCAACCAGGCGCTTGCGCTGTCTGCGACTGCCGGCACCAGTCGCAATGTCGCCGCAGTCACGATGCCCAAAGTGCCTTCCGCACCGATCAGCAACTGAGTCAGATCGTAGCCGCGATTGTCCTTTTTCAGAGCTGCCAGTCCGTCATAGACGCTGCCGTCCGGCAGGACCGCCTCGATCCCCGCGATCAGACCGCGCATGGTGCCGAAGCGCAGAACTTGCGTGCCGCCGGCATTGGTCGAGACAAGTCCACCGACTGTCGCCGATCCGCGCGCGCCCAAAGTCAACGGGAAGCGCAGCCCCGCGGCGTCCGCCACCCCGTGCAGATGTTCGAGAATGACGCCTGCTTCGACAACTGCCAGCCGCGCATCGTTGTCGAGTGAGCGCACGGCGTTCATGCGACGCAGCGAAAGGAGGATTGCCGTGCCGCTGGCATCTGGGGTCGCGCCCCCGACCATCGACGTGTTGCCGCCTTGTGGCACCACCGGCGTGCCTGTCTCTGCGCGCAATGCGCAGCACCGCCGCGACTTCGGCAGTCGAACGCGGCTCGACAAGGCCCAGCGCTTGGCCGTGATAGAGCCCGCGCCAATCGTGCAGCCACGGTGCCATGTCGTGGGGGTCGACGTTGACCCGATCGCCGCCGAGTGCGCTTCGTAGTCGGTCGAGGATCGAATTCATGGCGTGTTCAACCGCTTGACCCCAAAGGCGCCGCTCGCAATGAGCAACCCGTCTTGACGATTTTCGCCTACGTCCTTGCCATGGTCGCCGCAAGCGCGGGTGACGAGCCCGTGGAATTGGCCCAGCTGACGATCCGTCAGCGGATCGTGATTCGCGTTCCCGCGTCGCCATACACCGCGCCCACGCGCCCGACCGCCCGATTGCGCTGGAAGGAAAAGCGCGGGCCCAAGTGTATCCCGGTGAACGGCCTCGCGGCGGCGGCCGTGTTCAAGGCCGATGCCGTCGACCTGATGCTGCGCGGGGGAAAACGGTTGCGCGCGCTGTTGGACGATGAGTGCCCGGCGCTCGATTTCTATTCCGGGTTCTACATCATGCCGAGTTCGGACGGCAAAGTCTGCGCTGGGCGGGACGTCATTCACAGTCGCGCAGGCGGCAAGTGCAGTATCGCCAAGTTTCGCACCCTCGAGGTCGATAGATAGCTTTCCTTGACTTCGCGCCCCTGCGCCCGCATCGCCACCCCGTCTTTACATCGGGCGCCAAAATGAGTTTCGCCGACCTCCATCTTTCCGACGAGCTGCTGCGCGCGATCGACGAATTCCGGCTATACGGAGCCGACGCTGATCCAGCAGCAGGCGATCCCCAACGTGCTGATGATGCGCGACCTGATCGGCATCGCGCAGACCGGGACGGGGAAGACGGCGGCCTTCGTGCTACCGATGATCGACATTCTTGGCAGTGGGCGTGCGCGCGCGCGAATGCCCCGCAGTCTGATCTTGGAGCCGACACGCGAACTCGCCGCGCAAGTTGCCGAGAATTTCGAGAAGTACGGCAAGTACCACAAGCTTTCCATGGCGCTGCTGATCGGCGGTGTGCAGATGGGCGACCAGGTCAAGGCGCTCGAAAAGGGCGTCGACGTCCTGATCGCCACGCCGGGCCGGCTGATGGACCTGTTCAGTCGCGGCAAGATCATGCTGAACGACTGCAAGCTGCTGGTGATCGACGAAGCGGACCGGATGCTCGACATGGGGTTCATCCCCGATATCGAGGACATCTGCACCAAGCTGCCTAAGGACCGGCAGACATTGCTGTTTTCGGCAACGATGCCGGCGGCGATCAAGAAGCTGGCGGACAAATTCCTGTCCAGCCCGAAGCAGGTCGAGGTCGCGCGTCCCGCATCCGCCAATCTCAATATCGAGCAACGGCTGGTGGAGGTGACCTCTCGTGGCAAGAAGGATGCGCTGATCGATATCCTGCGTGCCGAGGGCGCGTCGTCGGTCATCGTGTTTTCGAACCGCAAGACGACGGTGCGCGATCTGGCCCAGAGCCTGTCGCGCGCGGGGTTCAAGTCGGGGCAGATCCAGGGCGATATGGCGCAGGCCGAGCGCATCCGCGAACTCGACCGGTTCAAGAGCGGGGACATAACCGTACTGGTCGCGTCCGACGTCGCCGCGCGCGGGCTTGACGTGAAGGGCGTTAGTCATGTCGTCAATTACGACGTGCCATGGCATCCTGACGATTACGTCCACCGCATTGGTCGCACAGGCCGGGCGGGTGCAACCGGCAAGGCGTTCACCCTGGTGACTCCCGAGGATGCCGAGGCGGTTGCCAATATCGAGAAGCTGACCGCGACCAAGATCGAACGTGTCGGCAAGGCGGCTCCGGCGGCCAAGGTTGCGGTCTCTCCCGGCGAGGCTGAGATACCTGCAAAGCCGCCCCGGGCACGTCGTGAGCGCGCCAAGCCCGCGGCGAAGGTCGAGGCGGTTGATGCTGCCGAGGCGAAGGTGGCGGCACCGAAGGCTGCGTTTCGCAAGGCCGAGCCGAAGGCATCTGCGGGGTCCAAGCCGGCACCCAGCAAATCGGCGCCGCAATCGGGCGATAAGCAGGACGACGACTGGAACGGGCCGGTGCCAAGCTTCCTGAATTTTGGGTTCGACGGAACCTGATCAATGGAAATCGCGCGAGTTCGGCAGGATCCGGACATCGCGCGGATGACTGCCGCGCGGGGTTTGATAGCGCGACGGTTGAGGATGCTCGAACTCGTCGGCGCG
Source organism: uncultured Alphaproteobacteria bacterium (assembly GCA_963740775.1). Classification (GTDB taxonomy): domain Bacteria; phylum Pseudomonadota; class Alphaproteobacteria; order Sphingomonadales; family Sphingomonadaceae; genus Sphingomonas_O. The sequence goes on from CAVUFE010000007.1 coordinate 231,548, forward strand.
TGACAAGACCAGCTTGGGCTGGTGGTCTTCCGACAGCAGTTTCAGATCGCCGGTGCGGTCCCAGACACGGTCGACCATCAAATGCATGACGCCTTCGGGGCTGCGCTGTACCTCTCCTTCGGCAAGCAGGACGCGCGCGGCCATGACTTCCAGTCGATAGCGTTCGAACGTCCGCGCCCATAGAACGAGGTTGCACACGCCGCTTTCGTCCTCCAGCGTCACGAAAATCGCATTGCCATTGCCGGGGCGTTGTCGGACGAGCACGACCCCTGCGACCTTCGCGCGGCTGCCGTTGTTGCGGTCGGCATATTCGCTGCAACTGAGCACGCCTTCATCCGCCAGCTTGCCGCGCAGAAAGGTCATCGGGTGATCCTTCAGCGACAGGCGCGTGACCTGATAATCGGCAACGACCTCTTCGCTGAGCGGCATTGCGGGGAGCTGTGCGTCAGGTTCATCGGCGAGTTCCGGCGCGTTGCCATAAGCGAATAACGGCAATGAATTGCCGGGTGTGCGCCGCACCTCCCACAATCCTTCGCGCCGGTCGTGGCCCAGCGATTGCAGCGCATCGGCATCGGCTAGCAGCCGCAAAGCTCTGGCGGGAAGACTGGCGCGGCGGGCCAGGTCTTCGATCGACACGAACGGCGCGTATTTCGTTACAGCCTCGATCGCTTTGGCCCAATCCTCGCTGAAACCATCGATCTGGCGAAAGCCCAGGCGCACGGCGGGCATGCCCGTATCCATTTCGATACGGTTGTCCCAACCGCTTGCATTCACACAGATTTCACGCACATCGACGCCATGTTCTCGTGCATCGCGTACAAGTTGCGCGGGCGCATAAAAGCCCATCGGCTGGGAATTGAGCAAGGCCGCGCAGAACACCGCCGGCTGATAATATTTGATCCAGGCCGATACATAGACCAGTCGCGCAAAACTCAGCGCATGACTTTCGGGAAAGCCATAGCTGCCGAAACCCTTGATCTGTTCGAAACAGCGGCGGGCAAAGTCTTCCTCGTAGCCGCGGGCGAGCATGCCGCCGACCATCTTTTCCTCGAACCGCGGCATCCCGCCGACATGGCGGAACGTGGCCATGGCGCGACGTAATTGGTTGGCTTCATCGGGCGTGAAATTGGCCGCGACCATGGCCAGTTTCATGGCCTGTTCCTGAAACAGGGGCACGCCCAAAGTCTTGCCAAGAATGCCGTGAAGCTCGTCCGCCGGATGCGGCGGGGCGGGAGAGGGAAAGCTCCACGCCTCCTTCTTCTGTCGCCGCCGAAGGTAGGGGTGGACCATGTTGCCCTGGATCGGTCCAGGTCGGACGATCGCCACCTGAATTGCCAGATCGTAAAGCCTTTCGGGCACCAGCCGCGGCAGCATGTTCATCTGTGCGCGGCTTTCGACCTGGAATACGCCGATGCTGTCGCCCTTGCTCAGCATCTTGTAGACGTCAGGATCGTCAGCCATCAGGTCGATTTCGAGCGTATGGTCGCCGAGACCGTTTTCGCGCATCAGATCAAAAGCCTTGCGCACGCAGCTGAGCATGCCGAGCGCGAGGACATCGACCTTCATCAGGCCAAGTGCGTCGATGTCGTCCTTGTCCCATTCGACGAAGGTTCGATCGGCCATCGCGCCCCAATGCAGGGGAACGGTCTCATCCAGCCTGTCTTCGGTCAGCACGAAGCCGCCGACATGCTGGGACAAATGGCGCGGCGCATTGAGCAATTGATCGACCAGATATTTGAGCCGACCGATTTCAGGATTGGCGATGTCGAAACCGCTTTGTTCGAGGCGCTCGTCTTCCAGCTTGTTCGCGAAGCTGCCCCATACCGTCGAAGTCAGGCGCTGTGTCAGATCTTCGGTCAGGCCCAGTGCCTTGCCGACCTCGCGCACAGCAGAGCGCGGGCGATAATGAATGACCGTCGCCACGATCCCCGCGCGGTGACGGCCATAGCGGCGATAGATGTACTGCATGACTTCTTCGCGCCGCTCATGCTCGAAATCGACATCGATATCCGGAGGCTCTTCGCGTTCCGACGAGACGAAACGTGAAAACAACAGCCCGTGCTCAGCCGGATCGACCGACGTGATGCCAAGCAGAAAGCAGATCATCGAATTGGCCGCCGATCCGCGCCCCTGGCACAGGATGGGTGGGTCAAATTCCCGGGCAAATCTGACGATGTCGTGGACGGTCAGGAAATAGAATGCGTAATTGCGCGCACGCACGAGTTCGAATTCCTCGTCGAGCATCGCTCGCGCCTTGTCCGACAAGCCTTCGGGATAACGCTCGCGCGCGGCTTCCAAGGTGATGTGCTGAAGCCAGTCCATCGGCTCCCACCCCCCGGGTACCGGCTCGTGCGGATATTCGTAGCGCAGCTGGTCGAGCGTGAATTCGATGCGATCGAGAATGTCCTGCTGTGCGGCGATGGCTTCGGGCGCTCCGCTGAATTCGCTGGCGAGTTCAGCAGGTGGCTTCAAATGCCTTTCGCTATTCGCTTCGAGCAGGCGCCCGGCATCGAAAATGGTCACGCCTTCGCGGATGCAGGTGACGACGTCGTGCAACGGCCGGTCTTCGCGCCTTGCATAAAGCGGATCACCCACCGCGACGAGCGGCACGCCGCTTTCATCCGCGAGCGCTTGTTGAACCTTGAGTGCACGCAAGTGGCGACCGTCATGTCCGGGGGTCACGCCCAACCACACGTTGCCGGGTGTTGCGCGGGCAAGACGCCGCAGTAGAAATGAAAACGCCTTGCGATCCATGGCGTCACCCGGCGGGCGATCGTCAAGCAATGCTGCCGAACCGAACTGATCGGGCTGAAACTTGTCCGTGTAGCGTTTGCGGGTGGGCATAGCCGTATGGTCTTCGACACGGGCCGCAAACGGTCGCGCGATGACGATGAGGCACATATCATCGAGATGGCCGAGCAAGTCGGACAGACGAAGAATGCAGCCCTTTTCCGCGCGCAGGTTGCCGACAGTGAGCAGGCGCGTGAGCCGACCCCAACCCTTGCGCGTCGTCGGGTACGCAATGATGTCTGGCGTCCCGTCGGCAAAAGCAAGCCGGGCGCCGACGATCAGGCGCAAATCGACTGCGTCGCAAACCGCCCTTTCATCGGCAGTCAGGGCCTCGGGTTGCCCGCGATGCTTCTTCATCCCCAGCAAGGCTTCTCTTGCTCTGGCTGGGGCATCGCGTAGCGCCACGAAGGCGCGAACGACGCCGGCGACCGTATTCCGGTCGGCAATACCGATCGCCGAATAGCCCAACCGGTGCGCTTCGCCGACCATGTCAGCAGCATCACTCGCGCCGCGCAGAAACGAAAAATTGGTCGCGGCGGCGAGTTCCGCCCAGATCATGCAAATATGCCTTGCAGGAACCATCGAGGCTCAGCCTGCTCGACGCCGGCCATGCCATGCCGAAACAGCCAGTATCGCCGTCCGCGAACGTCCTCGACACGGTAATAGTCGCGCGTCAGGCCGCCTTTGCCGGGTTGTTCGCCGGCCAGGCGTGTCCACCATTCGGCGGCGATGCGCTCGGGGCCTTCGACGCGCGCGATTGGATGGATGTGGCGACGCCAACGAAACTCGTGGGGTGGACTGGCCCGATCTATGGTCATCACTTCAACCCGCTCGGGAGGGTCGAACAGGTGCAAGGGACGCAGTGGCGGTTCATCGTCCTCTGCGACCGGGAAGTCGGCGGGCTGGCGCGGGGCGATGGCGGGCAGAGCGAGTTGGGCCTGCTCGGGAATATGCGTGTTCGCCGGAGCAAGCCGATTGACGCTTTTCGGGCCTTAGTCGGGTGCTCAACCGATCGACCAGCGCGTCGGTCGATTCACACGATTCACAACTGCCAATCAGATCCTGGGAAACGCTGGCAAGCGGTTCGCACGCGTCCACCCCCAGCCGGATGATGTCGAAACCAAAACCGGGATCGAGCGGGTCGGCCAGGGCTTCGAGGCGTTCGTCGAACAATTTGGCGATCGCCTTGGCATCACGCACCGGGCGACCGGTTTCCACCGACAGTGAGCGAACGTCGCCGTCGCTACGATACAAAGTGGCACTGAGCGACCTTGCCCCTTCACCCCGGCGTTCGAGTTCGGCGCAGGTTTCACCCATAAGATCGCGCAATGACGTCAGAATATCGTCCAATCCGCGCAACGGGTTCGGCAAAGCGGCGAATGGCAAAGATGGGGGGCGGCACGCGGCGCGGCGTAATGCGCGAGTCTTCCTCACCAGTGATGCGCAAAAGACGAAACAGCAGATCTGCGCCAAAGCGTGCGGCCAGCGCGCTCCGCGGGCGGGCGGCAACGGCACCAACGGTTTTCAGGCCGGCACGTTGTAAAGCCAGTTGCGACTTCGCGGATATGCCCAGCGCGGCGACGGGCAGTGCCGCAATCGTGGCAATGCCGAAACGGGCACGCGCCATGGCCATTTCGGGAGTTGAGCCGATACCGTCACGCGCGGTGAGGCCAAGACGCGTCAAGCGCGCAACGACATCGGAAACGACGATATCGGCCGCGAGGCACCCGGTCAGGTCGAGCGTCAGACCATCACGGCCATTGATTTCAACCATCGGGCTATAACGGTCGCAACCATCGGCCAACCATTCGAGCAGCGCGTGATCTTCGTGCGGTGCATCGTCTTGGACGATGATCTGAGGCAGCAACGCGCGCGCATTGGCGAGCGTCATGCCGATATTCAGCCCCGATCGCGCCGCCACTTCACTGATCTGGGCAATGCGCACGGCGTTGGCATGGCGTTCGACCGTGGCGACCGGCTTGTCAGATGGCGCGGCGCCATCCCGGATCAGGCGCTCTGTGGACAGATACGGGAACCATAGCGCCAGGAAGATGCGGGTCGCGGAAAAATCGATTGTCACGGTTCCACTCCAGCTTTGCGGCGAAACCGGGACGTCCGGCGCGATCGCGCAGCAATTCGATTGAGAAACAGGGATGCCCGGGGGCATCGGCAAGAAGGGGCAGGGACGGCGCGCTGCCGATCCGCCAGCGCGTCCACGCGGCACTGGGTTCGGGTACGGCATTGGCGCGGACGAGCAGTGCCTTGACGCCAGAACGTTCGGCAGCAAGATTCAGGCGGCGGGTGGCGGTCAGGTCGAGAGCGGGCGTACGTCCCCATGTCTCGATAAATACAATACCGACTCCGCTGCAGCGCAGGCAATCTACCGCAGCCTTGAGTAGCGATTTGTCGTCGGGTGTTGTGACCAGCACGAGTTGGGCAGGATCAATGCCAAGCTGGATCAGGCCAGGCGCGTAGACATATCCGCCCTGACGCCGTGCACGATCGTCGCGCAGCCAAATCAATGGTTTGGTCGTGGGATTGGCGAGCAAGGCGAAAGCGGCGGCGCTAGCTACCTGATTTTCCTCAGCGGCAAATTCGTGAAGCGCGATCTTGGCAAGCGACGCGGCAATGCGATCGGCCGGACCCTGAGGGCGCGGGACGTCAATGGCCGCAGGCGTGGCTGGCCCGGGCGCAGAAGGGAGCGCGTGAATCATAGTTCGTGGTTTGTTCTAGTTTCGCGATGCCAACGCGAGAGTCAAGCGGCGGGTTGCATGTCGCGCCGAGGATCGCACGTTTTGCACCCCGGATCCTTGGGCAACCGGATGGTCCGCAGCGAGGGGGCGAGGCCGTCGATCAGGTGCAACTTGCCCGCCTGGTCTTCACCGAAGGGGTGGAGGCAGCGAACGGCTTCAAGCGCCGCCATGCTGCCGAGCCAGCCTGTCATCGCCCCCAGCACGCCCAATTCGGCGCAGGTGTCGCAATCATCGGCATCGAACGCGTCGCCGACATAACAGCGATAGCAGGGCATCGCGGCCTCCCAGCCACGAAAGGTGCCGAGCTGGCCGTGGAACTGGCCGATGGCGGCAGATACCAGGGGAATGCGCGCCGCCCATGCGGCGTCGGCCACGGCAAGGCGGGTGGCGAAATTGTCGCGAACCGTCGATCACGACATCGGCGTTGGCGATGAGGCCGGAGGCATTTGCGCCGTCAATGCGGACGTCGCGAACGATGATTTCGACGTCGGGATTGAGCGCGCTGAGACGTCTGCGCGCGGTTTCGGCCTTGCCCGCATCAACATCGGCAGTGGCAAACAGGATCTGGCGCTGAAGGTTGGCGAGACTGACTTCGTCGTGCTCAATCAGCGTGATGCGGCCAATACCTGCCGCCGCCAGATAATGAACGCGGCAGGCGAGCCGATGCCGCCCGCACCGATCAGCGCGACATGGCCCGCGCGCAATTTCAACTGGCCGACGGCGCCGATCTCGCGCAGCACCATTTGGCGTGCATAGCGATCGAGCTGTGCGTCGGTGAGGCTCACCGTTGCCCGGTCGAGCCGAACCCGCCGCTGCCTCGCGCTGTTTCATCCAGTGTCATCGACTTCATCCAACACCGCACGCTGCACGGCGGCAGGCACGAGTTGAGCGATGCGGTCGCCGCGCCGGATGGAGAAGGTTTCGCTGCCGAGGTTGGCGATGATGACCTTTACTTCGCCACGATAGTCGCTGTCGATCGTGCCGGGGGTATTCAGGCATGTCACGCCATGTTTGAGCGCCAGGCCAGAGCGGGGGCGGACCTGAACCTCATATCCTGCGGGAATGGCCATTGCGAAGCCGGTAGCAACCGCGTGACGGGCACCGGGAGCGAGATCGTGATCCTCGGCCGCGACGACATCCATCCCCGCCGCTCCAGCGGTGGCGTAAGCGGGAAGGGGCAGGCCCTTCGCCATGGGACAAGCGAAGGATTGCGATCGTGACGTCAGGCAAGCTCATGGGCAATCCGTTCGGCGAGTTGTTCGGCAACCGCGTCCTTGCCCATCCGCGCCCAGCTTTCCACCCCGTCGCGGGTAACGATATGGACGCGGTTGGTCTCGCCGCCCATCGGGTCGGCGGAGACATCGTTAGCGACGATCCAGTCGCAGCCCTTGCGCGCGAGTTTGGCCTGCGCATGGGCGACGACGTTTTCGGTTTCCGCCGCGAAACCGATGAGCAACTGCGGACGAGACGGGCTTTTGGCGAGGCCCGGCGAGGATGTCGGGATTCTCGACGAGCTGAAGCGTGGGCGGGCCGGCGGGGCCTTTCTTGATCTTTTGGTCAGTCGCCTCGACGCGCCAGTCTGCAACGGCGGCGACCATCACTGCGGCATCGGCCGGCAGTGCGGCATCGACGGCAGCGGCCATTTCGCGCGCTGTCTGCACGTCGATGCGCGTTACGTCGGAAGGTGTCGAAAGATCGACCGGGCCGGCAATCAGCGTGACATGCGCGCCCGCTCTCGCCAAGGCGGCGGCAATCGCGAAACCCTGTTTCCCCGAGCTGCGATTGGCGAGGTAGCGCACGGGGTCGATCGGCTCGTGCGTCGGGCCGGCGGTCACGAGGATGTGCTTGCCGGCCAGGCTCACTGCGTCAGCGCGGCCTGGATCGCGTCATGGATCGCTTGCGGGTCGGGCAGGCGGCCGGGCCCGAACTCGCCGCAAGCCATCTCGCCTTCGTCGGGCTCGAGGATCGTCACGCCATCGGTACGCAACTGCGCGACGTTGCGGCGGGTGGCGGCATGCTGCCACATCCGCACGTTCATTGCGGGTGCGGCGAGTACCGGCTTGTCGGTGGCGAGAAGCAGGGTGGTGGCGAGATCGTCGGCGATGCCCATAGCCATTTTCGCCAGCAGGTCGGCGGTGGCTGGCGCAACGACGACAAGATCGGCTTCGCGGCTGAGCTGGATATGGCCCATCTCGGCCTCGTCCTTCAGATCCCACAGACTGGTGTGAACCGGCTGTTCACTGAGCGCGGCGAGTGACAGTCGGCGTGACGAACTGCGCGCCGCCCGCGGTCAGGACGCAGCGCACGCTGCCGCCGCCCTTGCGGATCAGGCGGACGAGTTCGAGCGCCTTGTAGGCGGCGATGCCGCCGCCGACGATCAGGAGGATCCGTTTGCCCGGCACGACGTCAGTGCTAGGACCAGCGTGGCCACCACGCCAGCCGCGCCCGCGATCAGTGCGGTGAGGGCGTAGCCCAGCCAGCCCTTGCCGACGTCGGAGCTGACAATGTTGACCGGGACCAGCGGCAGTTCGGGCGGGGCGCCGCCGGCTGGCGGAAAGCGGGCTTCGATGCGCCGGACCAGGTCGGGCAGGCGCGCGAGGGTTTTGACATCCTCGACCAGGCGGTCGGCCAGTTTCGGCTTCGGGGCCAAGTTCGTCGCGAATCCAGCCGCGCACCAGCGGCTCAGAAATTTCCCACATGTTGATGTCGGGATCGAGCAGCGGTCGCGACGCCCTCGACCATCACCATCGTCTTTTGCAGCAGCAACAGATGCGGCTGCGTGACCATGTCGAAATCGCGGGTGATCGCGAACAGGCTGTCGAGCATGTTGCCGATCGACATGTCCTTGACCGACAGGCCGCGCATCGGCTCCCCGACGCTGCGCAGCGCGGTGGCGAAGTCGGCGACATTATGATGCGCGGGGACGTATTGTGCCTCGAAATGGATTTCGGCGACGCGGCGATAATTGCCGGTGATCAGGCCGTAGAGGATCTCGGCCAGCCACTGCCGCGCGCGCTTGTCGATCCGGCCCATGATGCCGAAATCGATCGCAACGAGATCGCCCGTCACCGTCGCCATCAGATTGCCCTGATGCATGTCGGCGTGGAAGAAGCCGTCGGCGATCGCCTGTCGCAGGAAGGCATGGACCAGACGGCGGGCCAGATCTTTCCGGTCAAGCCCGGCAGCATCCAGTGCGGCGATGTCCGACAGCTTGATGCCGTCGATCCATTCGAGTGTCAGGATGCTGCGCGACGTGCGCTGCCAGTCAATCAAGGGAATGCGGAAGCCGGGCTCCGCGGTCATACCCTCGGCGAGTTCGGAGGCCGATGCGGCTTCGCGGCGCAGGTCGAGCTCGCGCATCGTCCACTGGCGGAAGGTGGCGATGGTCAGTCGCGGGCGCAGGCGGGCGAACTCGCCGCCGGCACCTTCGAGCTGCGCCGCCGCCCAGTCATAGGTGGCAAGATCGCGCGCAAAGATCTCGGGGATGCCGGGGCGGAGCACCTTGACCGCGACGGTGGTGCCTTCGGTCGTCACTGCGCGGTGGACCTGCGCGATCGAGGCGGCGCCGACCGGCTGTTCCTCGATCGAGGAGAACACACTGGACAAGGGCACGCCAAGCCCGCGTTCGATGGCTGCGCAGATCGTGGCAAAGGGCAGCGCGGGCAGCCGGTCCTGCAATTGCAGCAGGTCGGCTGCAGCCTCTTCGCCGACGATGTCGGGTCGCGTGGCCAGCGTCTGGCCGAGCTTTATCGCCGCCGGGCCGATAGCCTGAAACGCGGCGGCGTAGCGCGGCCGCTTTGGCGCGAACGTCCCCAGACGGGCGAGGCGCAGCAGGCGCCGCACACGCGGGGGCGTGTTGGGGTCACGCTCCAGCCCCCGCAACGCCCCATGGCGGGCGAGCGTGCGGCCCCATTTCCACAGCCGCCAGCCATGGGTCGCGGCTGAGGTCAAACCTTCCAGCCGCTGTGGATGGCGACCAGCGCCGCCGAGGATCGGCTCGACCCTGGTCTGTGCAAAGCCCGCATCGCGGATCATGCCTTCGAACTTGGGCATGTCGGGGAAGCGGCGGATCGATTCGATGAGGTAGCGATAGCTGTCGCGCATCGCCCGCGATCATCTGGCCGATCCTGGGGACGAGCTTGTGCGAATAGGCGTCGTAGACATCGCCGAAGCCGGGCCAGACGGTGGTCGAGAATTCGAGGCAGAAGAAACGTCCGCCGAATTTCAGCACACGGTGCGCCTCACGCAACGCCGCGGGAATGTCAGTCACGTTCCGGATGCCAAAAGCGATGGTGTAGGCGTCGAAGCTGCGATCAGGATAGGTCAGCTTTTCGGCATTGGCCTCGGTCCAGACCAAGCCGTCGATGCCGCGTTCCGCCGCACGATCGATGCCGACAGCGAGCATTTCGGCATTGATGTCCGCAACGGTGATCGCGGCGCCGGATCCGGCCATGCGAAAGGCGATGTCGCCCGTGCCGCCGGCCATATCGAGGATGTATTCGCCCTGACGCGGTTTGACGCGCGCGACGAACTGGTCCTTCCACAGCCGGTGCATCCCGCCCGACATGGCATCGTTCATCCGGTCGTAATTGCGCGCCACATTGGAGAAGACTTCCCCGACGCGCGCAGTCTTTTCAGTTGCGGGGATGTCTTCGTAACCGAAGGAGACGGTGTCGGGCATGGCGGGCCATTAGGGCGGAATTGCGCCGCGGCAAAGCCGCGTCGTCGGTCCTCGCCTTGCGAGAGTGGTGCGGGCGGTGGGAATCGAACCCACACTCCTTGCGGAACCGGATTTTGAGTCCGGCGCGTCTACCAATTCCACCACGCCCGCGTAGCGGAGGCGCGCCTAGCAATCGCATCGCCGCCACGCAACCGCGTGGTGTTCCTGCACGTCCGGCAGGAACAGCGCGACGGAAAGCTGATCGACTGAATAAGGGGGCAGAGGCGCCGCGAGAGGTGATCAGCTATACTCGTTCCGCGCGGGGAGAAGGCTGACGACTGCACCGACAACAATGACATTTACCGCTGTAAGGATCGTCCAGAACGACGTCGCATAGCGACCCCAGCTGTAGTGGCCTACGAGCTGGTTTGTCAGCAGCGCGATCAACGCAAAGCCGAAAATTGTAATTAGCCACCAGCCAGAGTGCCCGCGGCTATGGAGCCGCCTCACGCAGAGCGCGCAGTTCGGAATCCACAGCAAACCCGTGGCTATGAGCGAGACCGGTTCATGAATTGTCGTGATCGACCGCGCCAAATCGTCGCCAATGACGATTGCGATACCGATCAACAGGGTGAGCAGAGAGAAAAGCCAGAATTCCTTCAGAGACGACTGTCCCGCGAAATCTCCATAATGCCGGAGCGGACGAATTATGAGCCGCAGTTTGCTCATCAGTTGCGCGGTGCTTGTCGACGATAGCTGAGCGCCTCGGCGATATGGATGCGGCCCACGGTCTGGGTGCCTGCCAAGTCGGCGATGGTGCGCGCTACGCGGAGGATACGGGTATATCCGCGCGCAGACAGGCGCATCGCTTCGCTTGCTTGCGCCAGAAGTTTGCTGCCCGCTTCGTCGGGTGTGCAGTGCGCCTCGAGCACCGCGCCGTCGGCTTCGGCGTTGGTGCGCGGCCCGTCGGGGCCATAGCGCGCGGTCTGAATGCGGCGCGCGGCTTCGACCCGGGCACGAACTTCGGCGGACCCTTCGCTGGGTGGCGGCAGGGTGAGGTCGGCGGCGCTGACTGCGGGAACGTCAACATGCAAGTCGATGCGGTCAAGCATCGGGCCGCTGACCTTGGCCTGATAGTCCGCGGCGCATTTGGGCGCGCGCGAACAGGCGAGCGCGGCATCGCCCAGATGCCCGCAGCGGCACGGGTTCATCGCCGCGACAAGCTGGACCCGGGCCGGAAAGGTCACATGCGCGTTGGCACGCGCGACGGTAACGTTGCCGGTCTCGAGCGGCTGGCGCAACGAATTGAGCACGGTGCGCTGAAATTCGGGCAATTCGTCGAGGAACAGGATGCCGAGGTGCGCCATGCTGACCTCACCGGGCCGAACCTTCAGGCCACCACCGGTGAGCGCGGCCATCGACGCCGAATGATGCGGGCTGCGAAACGGCCGGGTGCGCACCAGCCGCCCGCCCGACAATTCGCCCGCGACCGATTGCACCATCGACACTTCGAGCGCCTCTTGCGGCGTCAGCTCTGGCAAGATGCCCGGCATACATGCCGCCATCAGTGATTTTCCCGCGCCCGGCGGACCGACCATCAGCAGATTATGTCCGCCCGCCGCTGCGATCTCCAGCGCGCGTTTGGCCGTTTCCTGTCCCTTGACTTGAGCCAGGTCGGGGCCGTGTGCACGAACTTCGACCTCGCCAGCGGGAGCGGGGGGCAGCAGCCGCGACCCTTTAAAATGGTTGAGCAGAGGGAGAAGCCCTGGTGCCGCGACGACTTCGACATTGCCCGCCCACGCGGCTTCGGGGCCCTGCACTTCGGGACAGACCAGCCCACGCCCGGTTTCCGCCGCGTGCATCGCCGCCAGCAGCACACCGGGCGACGCGCCGACCCGCCCGTCGAGACCCAGTTCGCCGACGCAGACATAGCCGCTCAGTGTCTCGGCATCGACGACGCCCATCGCCGCGAGCACCGCCAACGCGATCGGCAGGTCGAAATGGCTGCCTTCCTTGGGCAAATCGGCGGGCGACAGGTTGATGGTAACGCGCTTGGGCGGCAGCGACAGGCCGATCGCGGCAATCGCCGCGCGGACACGCTCGCGCCCTTCCTGCGCCGCCTTGTCGGGGAGTCCGACGACGATGAAGCCAGGCACGCCAGGAACGAGGTTACACTGCACCTCCACGCCGCGCGCCTCGAGTCCGAGATAGGCAACCGTCGGTACCGTCGCGACCATGAATGCTTCCCCCTTTGTTCCTTCCGTCTTGGCGGTGCCGTCTTGCCTTTGCAACACGCCTCTCCCACATCGTGCCGAATGAAGGACGGGATGCGACGGCGCTGGCGCAAGTTCGAGACGAGCGATGGCGGTCGTCTGACGATGGTCGTCGCCGGGATCTTTCTGATGATCATTTCGCCGATCATCGGCGCGTTGCCCGGGCCTGGTTTCATCATCGTGTTCCCATTGGGGCTGGGCATGACGCTCAAATATTCGCGCTGGGCCAAGCGCAAATACGTCCATTTCAAACGCCGTTGGCCCAAGCATGGCAGCTGGGTCGATTGGGGCCTGCGTCGCGCATCGGCCAAGCGCCGGGCCGAACTGGAGAAGGCGTCCCTGGCACCTTCGATTGACTCTGGCACCTGATTCCGGCATGAGCGCCCCTAACGGGTCGTCCGCAGGGGCGGCCTTTTCTTATTCAATCGAAGGCCCGACCGATGAAGCGCACGTTCCAGCCCAGCAACCTCGTCCGCGCGCGTCGCCACGGGTTTCGTCATCGCATGTCGACGGTCGGCGGTCGCTCTGTGATCCGCGCGCGTCGCAATCGCGGCCGCAAGAAGCTCAGCGCCTGAAGACGATTTCTCGCCGCGCGGATTTTCTCGCGGCGAACAAGGGCCGGCGGCGGGTTACGCCGGGCTTCATTCTGATTACGCACGTACGTGACGGCGATGCCGAAGCACGCGTCGGCTTTACCGTGACCAAGAAAATCGGCAACGCGGTCGTACGAAACCGCATGAAGCGTCGTTTTCGCGCGCTGGCTCGCGAAGTTATCGCGCCCGTCGCCCAGGACCATCGCGATTATATCCTGATCGGCCGTGCGGGCGGCATCGAGCGCGATTATGCGACGCTCGCACAGGAATTGGTGGCAGCGCTGTGATCGCCCGGCTGCTCATCCTGATCGCGCGGGCCTGGCAGCTTGGCCCGTCGCGCATCCTGCCGCCGTCGTGCCGCTACACGCCGTCGTGTTCGGGCTATGCAATCGAGGCGCTGAGCCGCTATGGGGCGGCGCGTGGCGGCTGGCTGGCCGCACGGCGGCTGGCGCGGTGCCATCCATTCGGCGGGCATGGTTACGATCCCGTCCCTGAGCAGAATTGAAAGGCAAGGTCTGTGGAAAATCAGCGCAACATGATCCTGGCGATCGTGCTGTCGGCGCTCGTGCTGTTCGGCTGGAGCGCGCTGTCGGACCGGATCATGCCGACCGCCAATCCGCCCGGCGACCAAGATCGAGAGCGGCAAGCAGACGCCGGTCGCGACCCCCGCGGTCCAGCCGGTACCGGTGGTCAAGCGATACCGCCAAGGCGATCGCCTCGCACAGCCGCGCGTCCCGATCAAGAACGCCGCGCTGAGCGGCTCGATCAACCTACGGGCGCGCCGCATCGAGACCTGGTGCTGACCACATACGGCCGAGACGATCGCCAAGAATTCGCCGCCGGTGCGGCTGCTTCGCCCAGCAGGGAACGCCCGAGCCTATTTCGCGGCTTCGGCTGGACCGGACCGCGGGACAGCGTGCCCGACGTCAATACGGTGTGGACCGCCGAGCGCACGGCAGCTGACGCCGCAGACGCCGGTCACGCTGAGCTGGGCCAACCCGCAGGGGCAGCGCTTCGCGATCCGATACTGTCGATCGACGACGACTATATGTTCACGGTGACGCAGGCCGTCACCAACGGCGGCGCGGTCAGCCGGTGACGTTGCGTCCCTATGGCTTCATCAGCCGCGGTTCGGCAAATCGAAGGATCGTCAGACAGCTGGAACGCCCATGTCGGGCCGATGGGCGTGTTCAACGGCAAGGCCGATTATAGCATCGACTGGAAGGATCTGGACGAGAACGCCGGCGGGCGAACGCGTTCAAGACACCGGCGGCTGGCTTGGCTTTACCGACAAATATTGGCTGACCGCGCTCGTCCCCGGCCAGGCAGCGCTTCGATCGACGCCGGATTCCGCCACGCCGGCGGCATCCTACCAGGCCGATTACGCGGCGCAGCCGCAGCTGGTCGCGCGCCAGGCGCGACCACGCACGACCGTGACGCATCTCTTCGCCGGCGCAAAGGAAGTCGGCGTGCTCGACGGCTACGAGGCGCGCTGGGCATCCCCATGTTCGGCAAGGCGATCGACTGGGGCTGGTTCGAGATCATCGAAAAGCCGATCTTCTGCTATCTCACTGGCTGTTCCAGCTGACTCGGCAATTTCGGCGTCGCGATCATCCTGCTGACCTTCATCGTGCGCGCTGCTGATGTTCCCGATCGCGCAGCGCCAGTTCGCATCGATGGCCGCGATGCGCGCGGTCCAGCCGAAGATGAAGGCGCTGCAGGAACGCTACAAGGACGACAAGCCGCGGCTGCAGCAGGAGATGATGGCGCTGTACAAGGAGGAAAAGGTCAATCCGCTGGCCGGCTGCCTGCCGATCGTGCTCCAGATCCCGGTCTTCTTCGCGCTCTACAAGGTGCTGATGCTGACGATCGAGATGCGCCACCAGCCGTTCGTGCTGTGGATCAAGGATCTGTCGGCGCCCGATCCGCTGACCCCGGTCAACCTGTTCGGCCTGCTGCCTTTCACCCCGCCGCAGTTCCTCGCGATCGGCGTGCTGCCGATCCTGCTGGGCATCACGCATGTGGCTGCAGTTCAAGCTGAACCCGCCGCCGATGGACCCGGTGCAGCAGCAGATGTTCGCGATCATGCCGTGGATCATGATGTTCATGATGGCGCCGTTCGCGGCCGGGCTGCAGCTCTACTGGATCACGTCGAACCTGCTGACGATCGCGCAGCAGCAATGGCTCTATTCGCAAGCATCCGGCGCTGAAGGCAGCGGATGGCAAGGGTCGCGGCCGACGACCGCAATGAGCCCGTGCGCGACGGCGCGAACTGTGGATCGAAGCTGACGAACGGCGCGCAAGATGTTCTCCGGGCCGATCGCGTTCCTGAAATCGGCGCCGGCGCTCGCAGCATCTGCCCGAGCCGACGTGCCGGAGATCGCCTTTGCCGGGCGGTCGAATGTCGGCAAGTCGTCGCTGCTCAACGCGCTGACCAATCGCAACGGCCTGGCGCGCACATCGAACACGCCGGGGCGGACGCAGGAACTGAACTTCTTCGACGTCGGCGATCCGCTGCTGTTCCGGCTGGTCGACATGCCCGGCTATGGCTTTGCCAAGGCGCCCAAGGACGTGGTCAAGAAATGGCGCTTCCTGATCAACGATTATCTGCGCGGGCGGCAGGTGCTGAAGCGCGCGCTTCGTGCTGATCGACAGCCGCCACGGCATCAAGGCGGTCGATCGCGAGATCATGGACATGCTCGACGCGGCGGCGGTCAGCTACCGCATCGTCCTGACCAAGGCGGACAAGATCAAGGCGACCGAACTCGAGGCGGTGACCGACGCGCACCGCGGCCGAGATCCGCAAGCGCCCCGCCGCGCATCCCGACATCATCGCGACGTCGAGCGAGAAGGGCATGGGCATTGCCCGAATTGCGCGCCGCGGTGCTCGAGGCGATAGGCTGACGCGTCACGTCCCACTCCGCCGCCATGCATCAAACTATTATCGGCAACAAGGCCTATTCGAGCTGGTCGCTGCGCGGCTGGCTGGCGGGCAAGCAATCGGGCCTGCCGTTCGAGGAGATCGTCGTCCCGCTCTACGACGAGGACTGGGACAAGCGCCGCGAGGGCGACGAGTTCGCGCCGTCGTCGGGCAAGGTGCCGATCCTGTGGGACGGCGACGATCGTCGTCTGGGACAGCCTGGCGATCATCGAATATCTCGAACGACAAGATCGGGCGGCGACCGTTTCTGGCCGCACGGACGAACGCGGCGCGCGGCGATGGCGCGGTCGATGGCGGCCGAGATGCATTCGAGCTTTGCCGCGCTGCGCCGCGAGCATGGCATGAACATCCGCCGGATCTATCCGCCGCAGCCGACCGAGCGACGAGGTGCGGCCGATATCGCCGGATCATGGAACTCTGGGCGCAGGCGCGCGCGCGCTATGGCGGCGACGGCGCCTTTCCTGTTCGGCGAGTTCGGCGCGGCCGACATCATGTTCGCGCCGGTGGTCACGCGGTTCGTCACCTATCGAGCTGCCGGTCGCCCGCTTCGCCGCTGGCTTATATGCAGGCGATCTCGCCCATCCGTGGATGCAGGAATGGATCGGCGGGCGCAGAAGCCGAGGACTGGGTCGATCGAGCAAGTACGAGCAGCGGCATGACCTGACGACGCTGTCGCCGCTCGCCAAGGCGCTGATCGCCTGCGCCCAGCGTGACGCCCGCGCACGGGCCGGTGTTCGACGTGCTGGAAGCGAGCGCTGATCGCGCAGGGCTTCGCCGTCGAGCGCATTCGTCGCCGGCGAGGCGCCCGACGGGCCCGGTCGAGAACCTGCTCGCGATCGCGCGGGCACAGGGGGCCGAGCATTTCGCCTTTGCCGGCCATCTCGATGTCGTGCCGCCGGGCGAAGGCTGGAGCGAGCGACGCGTTCGCGCCCGAAGTGCGCGGCGGGCTGCTCTACGGGCGCGGCGCGGTGGACATGAAGGGCTCGATCGCGGCGTTCGTCGCGGCGGCGGCACGAGGTCGACCGACAGGCACGGTCAGCCTGATCATCACCGGCGACGAGGAAGGGCCGGCGATCTTCGGCACCGTCGCGCTGATCGAGCGGATGGCGCGCGCGCGGCTGCAGTCCCGACCTGTGCCTGGTGGGCGAACCGACCTCGGTCGCGCGGCTGGGCGACACGGTGAAGATCGGGCGGCGCGGCTCGGTCAATATGTGGATCGAGGTTGCGGGCGCGCAGGGCCATGTCGCCTATCCGCACCTGGCCGACAATCCGATCCCGAGGCTGGTGCGCATACTGGCGGCGATCGATGCGATCGAACTGGATGACGGCACCGACTGGTTCCAGCCATCGAACATCGAGATCACCGATCGTCGATGTCGGCAATCCGGCGACCAATGTGATCCCGCGCCACGGCCACGGCGCGCCTGTCGATCCGCTTCAACGACCTGCAGAGCGGCGAGGACCTGGTGCGACGCTGATCGCGCGCGATCGTCGAGACCGAGCGGCGGGACGCTGCACCGCGCGCATTTCGGGCGAAGCGTTCCTGACCCCGCCGGGCGCATTCAGCGCGCTCGTATCCGCGGCGATCGAGGCGGAGACCGGCATCACGCCCGAACTGTCGACCACCGGCGGCACGTCGGACGCGCGCTTCCTGTCGCGACTTGTGCCCGGTGGTCGAATTCGGGCTGTGCAACGCGACGATGCACAAGCTCGACGAGGCGGTGGCGCTGGCCGATCTCGAGACGCTGGTGCGGATCTACCGCCGCGTCCTCACCGCCGCCGCCTGAGGACCACGTAGAGCGCGCCCGCGCCGCCATGGCGGATATGCGCGCGGCGGACGGCGGCGATGTTGCCGGCGAAGGGCGAGAGCGCGAGCCAGTCCTCGACCGACGCGGCGAATGACCCCGCGGCCCGCCGGGCATCAGGCGAGCCGGGCGTCCGTCGCGCGCCTTGCCGGCGACGACGACCATCAAGCGCGCCCCTGCGCGCAACTGCGCTCGACAAGGCGGCATCGAGCGCGCGATGCGCCTGGGCGACGGTCATTTCGTGAAGGTCGACGGTGCGATCGTGGCGCGACCTCGCCCTTGGCGAGCTTGCGGTCCCAAGCAGCGTCGAGCGTCGTGCCGGCGCGACCGCGCCTGCGCCACCGGCTTCCGGCGCCTCGGCAGCGAGCGGCCTTGGCGCGGGTTGGCGCGGTTCGCCATGGCGGGTGACCGATTTGGCGAGCTGCGCCCCACAGGCGGCTTCTTCAGGGGCGAGGCGGCGCATTGGTTCATCAGCCGCGCCGCGCTGCTCAGCGGGATGCAGCACGCACGCCGTGCCCCGCGCCAGCATGCCGCCGGCGATGCGCTTGGCCTCGTCGCCCGCGCCCCAGAAGGTATCGACGCGGTTGGCGCCCTTGATCGCGCCGCCGGTGTCTTGCGCGATCCACAGGCCGTCGGCTTCGCTGCGATCGAGTCCATCCAGAACGGCGCACCGAGCGGCACGAATGCCGGATCGGCCGCGACGCTGACCCCGCCGACGACCGGCTAGCCCAGCGCGCCGAGCGGCCCTGCGCCGGTCAGTTCGCGGAAGAACACGTAGACTCGATTCTCGCGCATGATCGCGCGGCCTTCGCTCGGGATTGGCGCGGAGGTAGGCAACGATGCCCTGCATCGACGTCTGCCCCGGGCCGAGCAGCCCGCGCGACTTCATCAGTGCTGCCGATGCCGGTATAGTCGTGGCCGTTCTGGCCGGCATAGCCGATGCGCATGACGCTGCCGTCGGGAAGGCGCAGGCGACCCGAGCCCTGGACTTCGAGGAAGAACAGGTCGATCGGGTCCGCGGCCCAGCCGATTTCCAGCCCTTGCCCGTCGAGCGCGCCGTCCTCGATCTGCGCACGATCCCAATAGGGCACGAACTTCCCCGTCTCATCGTATCGTCCGCGCCGCGACTTGCTCTGGCACGGGCCCGTGGCGGGATCCGCCGGGCAAACCTGTACGGGGGCGGTGACCATAGTCGGTAGGCTTGGCATAGACCGGCACCGTATATCCGTCCGCCCTGGGTCCGCGATCCGGCGATCTCGGGCTCGAAATAGCCGGTCGCCTTGGCCGTGCCGTCACCGACACGGATTGCTGCGAAGTTTTGCGGAAAGAACGTTGTCGGATCGGCGGTCGGCAGCCGCCGAACAGGCACCACGCCAATCCTCTCGCTGGGTCAGGCCAGACGCATCGCTGCGGCGAAGCAAGGCCGGACAGGACGCGCGGAAGGCGGTGAGCGCACGCGCCGCGTTATCGGCGCGTAATCGGCGGGAAACTGGCCGGTGTCACGCCCAGCCGCCACGGCGTTTGCCGGGGGCGGCGGGGTGACCACCGGCCGTGACAGGTGGCGCGGGCCGCGTGCGCTGGCGGTGCAGCGACGCGGGGTGGTCTGGCGCTTTGGCGGGCCGACGCATGCGGCGACGGCGAAAGCACAGCGCCGCCGCCCATGCGGGGCGCAGCTGTCAGGGTCACGCGCTCTCGTCGGTGTCGATCAGCAGCCAGTTCGGATCGCCGGCGCGGACTTCGCGGGCGAAAGTCCAGGCATCGTGCGTCGGCACCGCGTCATCAAGCGAACCCGCCACGACCTTGCCCGACGCATCGCGCGTCACGGCGGCGATGTCGGCGTCGAAGCGCACGGTGATCTCGGCCTGACGACCCTCGAGCGACGCGGCCGAAATGATCGCCTTGTCGATAGTCACCAGCCGGTTGTCGAGCGCGAAGCCGGCGGCCTTGCGCTCCTCGATCGCGCCGCTGAACGCTTCGAAAACATGTTCGCCGGTAAGCGGCTTGAGCGCTTCGGTGTCTCCGCGCCAGAACGCCTCGAGGATCATGCGATAGGCGCTGGTCGCGCCTTCGATGAAGCGCACCGGATCGAACCCGCCATCGGCCGCTGCGATCGCGCGCAGGCCAGCGGCCGCGTGCGCCTCGACCGGACTGTCCGCGACGATCGTCGCGGCGGCAGGCTGGCCTTCCAGCATCTGGGTGGCAGGGCGCGCCGCGGCATCTGCCGGTGGCGCGACAAAGGTCTGCTCATGGCCCGTCCGCTTGCCGAGCACGGCGTAGAGCCGCATCGCCAGGAACCCCGCAACCATCGCCAACAACACGATTCCGACCACTTGCCACTCCTCATTCGCGTCGAACATAGGCGTCAGGGACGCCGAACTTCAAAGTTCCGGCTCGAATGGCCGATCGACAAACCGCCATTGCCGTTCGCCGCGCCGTCGATTAGGCGCGCGCGCTGCACATTCCATCAACGCACGAACGGAAAAGACGACCAATGGCCGACGACCAGGCGCCCGAAACGCTCACCAACGGACAGGACAACACGCCGCAGGCTGGCGTGATTTCGCAATATGTGAAGGATCTGTCCTTCGAAAATCCGAACGCGCCGGCGGTGTATCAGTGGCAGGGACAGCCGCAACATCGACGTGCAGTTCAATATCGGTTCGTCGCAGCTGGCCGAGGACGTCTATGAGGTGGTCCTCAAGATCGACGTTCGAGGCCGACGGCGAGAACAGCCAGGTCGCGTTCCAGGTCGAGCTGGCTTATGCCGGCCTCTTCGGCATCCGCAACGTGCCCGCCGAACAGATCCCGCCGTTCCTGCTCGCCGAAGCGCCGCGCATCCTGTTCCCGTTCGCTCGCCGCGTTTTGAGCGATGCCGTGCGCGACGGCGGCTTCCCGCCGCTGATGCTCGAGCCGATCGACTTTGCGCAGCTGTACATGCAGCAGCAGGCGCAGGGTGAAGCGCTGGTTCAGGCGCAGCCAGCGGGCGAGGCCTGATCACTCGCCCGGCGCGGGCACTGTCATGAACCTCGTCCGCGCCACCTCGACCATCGGCGGGCTGACGCTGGTCAGCCGCGTGCTCGGCATGGTCCGCGACATGCTGATGGCGCGCTTCGTCGGCGCCGGGCTGGCGTCGGACGCGTTCCTCATCGCCTGGCGCCTGCCGAACCTGTTCCGCGCGCTTGTTTGCCGAGGGCGCTTTCGCCGCGGTGTTCGTGCCGCTGTTCAACCGCACGATGGCCGAGGCCGAGCGGGAACGGCATGAGGCCGGCCTCGCCGCGGCGCGCGAGTTCGCGTCACAAGTCCTGTCGGTGCTGTTCCCGTTCCTCGTCATCTTCACCGGGCTGATGATGATCGCCGCCGCGCCGATCGTCTGGGCGATGACCGGCGGCTTTCCCGATGGCGGCGCGGAAAAATTCGATCTCGCGGTGCATCTGACGCGGATCACCTTTCCCTATCTCGCGCTGATCAGCCTCGTGTCGCTGCTGGGCGGCGTGCTCAATTCGCTCGACCGCTTCTGGGTCAATGCGGCGGCGCCGGTGCTGCTCAACATCTGCATGATCGTCGCCTGCTGTTCTTCCGCGGCAGCCACGCCGCTGGCGACCGCGGAGACTCAGGCGATCGCCGTGACGATTTCGGGCGCGCTGCAACTCGCCTGGCTGGTCTGGTCCTGCCGCCAGGCGGGCGTGGCGCTGGCGTTGCGCCGTCCGCGGCTCAGCCCGCAAGTACGCCACATGCTCGCGCTGATCGGCCCGGCGGCGCTGGGGCAGGGGGCGATCCAGTTCAACCTGCTGATCTCGACGAGCCTCGCCGCACGCTTTCTTGAACAAGGCGCGGTCAGCTATCTCTATTATGCCGACCGGCTGAACCAGTTGCCGCTCGGCCTGATCGGCATCGGCGTCGGCACGGCGATCCTGCCCGCGCTGTCGCGCCATATCGGCGGCGGCAATGGCGCGGCAGCCGCAGCACATGCAGAACCGCGCGATCGAACTGGCGCTGTTGCTGGCGATGCCCGCCGCGGTGGCGCTTGACCGTTGCGGCGACCCCGATCGTGCGCGGCGTGTTCGAACATGGCGCGTTCACGGCCGTCGACACGATCGGGACGGCCGCGACGCTCGCCGCCTTTTCGCTCGGCGTGCCGGCCTATGTGCTGATCAAGGTGCTGACGCCCGGCTTTTACGCGCGGCAGGACACCAAGACGCCGGTGCGGATCGCGATGGCGTCGATGCTCGTCAATCTGGTCGGCAACCTCCTGTCGGTCCTGGTGCTCGACGGCGGTTTCGTCGGAATCGCTTTGTCCACGGCGGCGGCAGCGTGGGTCAACACTGCGCTGCTTTACTGGACGCTTCACCGGCGCGACCATCTGCGCCTCGACGCGCGGATGCGGCGGGTGGGGCTGCGCATCCTGCTCGCCTCTGTCGCCATGGGCGTTGCGCTGTGGCTCGGCAGCGAATTGCTCGATGCGCACATGGCGCGCGGATTCTGGGAACGCATTGCCGCGCTCGCGGTGCTGTGCGGTGCCGGGGCGGCGGTCTACGCCGTCGCCGCGCTTGCGCTGGGCGCGGTTTCGCTTAGCGAATTGCGCGGGCAATTTTCGCGGAAGCGCTAGACCATCATGCGTATCGTTTCGGGCATTCAGCCCACCGGCAACCTGCACCTCGGCAATTATCTCGGCGCGATCCGCAACTGGGTGCGGATGCAGGACGAGGTCGCGGCGACCGGCGGCGAGTGCCTGTTTTTCCTCGCCGATCTTCACTCGCTGTCCGAGCATATCCCTGCGGCGACGCGGCGCGAAAGCGTGCGCGACATGACCGCGGCGCTGATCGCCTGTGGTATCGATCCCGCCCAGTTCGATCCTGTTCAATCAGGCGGCGGTGCCAGCGCATGCCGAACTCTGCTGGTTGCTCAACGGAACCGCGCGGATGGGCTGGCTCAACCGCATGACGCAGTGGAAGGACAAGGCGGGCAAGAACCGCGAAGGCGCATCGATCGCGCTGTTCGATTATCCGGTGCTGCAGGCGGCCGACGTGCTGCTTTATCAGGCGACGCACGTGCCGGTGGGCGACGACCAGAAGCAGCATCTCGAACTCGCGCGCGATATTGCGACGAAATTCAATACCGACACCGGCGTCGAGCTGTTCACACTGCCCGAGCCCTTCATTCCTCCCGCTGCGGCGCGGATCATGAGTTTGCGCGATGGCCGTGCGAAGATGAGCAAGTCCGACCCGTCGGACATGAGCCGCATCAACCTGATCGATAGCGACGACATGATTGCGCAAAAGGTCAGAAAGGCAAAGACCGATCCCGAGCCCTTGCCGTCGGAGCCGGCGGGCCTGGAGGGGCGCGCCGAGGCGAAAAACCTTGTCGGCATTTATGCCGCGCTGGCGGATAGCAGTCCGACTGCGGTGCTTGGCGGAATACGGTGGCGGTAACTTCGGGCCTTTCAAGGCGGCGCTGGCCGATCGGCTGATCGAGCGCATCGCGCCGATCCGCGAACGCTACGAGGGGCTGCGCGGGTCGGGCGAACTGGACCGGCACCTGAGCGACGGGGCCGTGCGCGCGCGCGCCGCCGCCGCGCCGACACTCGCGGAGGCCTATGACGCGCTGGGGCTTTTCGCGGCGAGTTGAGCTGCTGGCGCGACGGAGCGAATACGTTCAACGTTCGTTCAGTCAGCATGCAGGCAATGTTGCAAGCATTCCAAGAGGTTAGCCCGATGAAAACATTGACTCAAATTCGCCGCGCCGCTATCGCTGCTGGCGGTTGCGGGTTGCGCCGCGCCGTTCCAGGCGAAGGTCTCGCGCTTCCAGAACCTGCCCGCGCCGCAGGGTCAGAGCTTCACCATCCGTACCGACAATCCGCGGCTGCAGAACAGCCTCGAGTTTTCGCAATATGCCAATCTCGTCGCCCAGCGACTGGGCGAGGTCGGCTACGCGCGGTCGGACAGTCCAGGCAGCGCCAATCTGGTCGTTACGGTCAATTACATGGTCGACAACGGCCGTGAGCGCATCCGCAGCTGTCCCGAGCGCGGGTTATGGCTTTGGCGGGTTCGGCCGGGCGTGGCTTCGGCTACGGCTGGCTAGGCGGGTACGGCTTTGGCGGCTTCCATCGCGGCTTTGGTGGCTATGGCCGCGGCTATTACGGCGGCTTCTACGATCCGTTCCTGTTCGACGATTGGAACGATATCGAGAGCTATACCGTCTATCACGTCAGAGCTCGACATGAAGATCGAACGTCCGGGCAGCCGCGAGCGTGTGTTCGAAGGCCGCGCTCAGGCGCAGTCGACGAATAACGACACGACGACCATCGTGCCGAACCTGATCGACGCGATGTTCACCAATTTCCCGGGAAATAGCGGCGAGACGGTGAAGATCACGATCGCGCCGCCGTCGAAGAACGCGGCCGCTAGACGGCAGTTCAACGTGAAGGCCGGTCTCGCAATCGCGCGGGCCGGCCTTTTCGTGTCAGCCTTCGAGCGACCGCATCAACAGGCGGACATCGGCATCGATTTCGCGTGTCCAGCCCGCGCAGCTTTTCGATCTGGCGCACCGCGTGGATCACCGTCGTGTGATCGCGTCCGCCAAAGCGGCGGCCGATTTCGGGCAGCGAACGCGGGGTCAGTTGTTTTGCCAGATACATCGCGATCTGCCGCGGTCGGGCAACTTCGCGCGCTCGACGGGCGGACACCATCTCGGCCTGGCGAATCTTGAAATGGTCGGACACGCGCCGCTGGATTTCGTCGATCGTGATGCGGCGGCGGCTGGCGCGGAACATGTCGGCGAGCACGTCTTCGGCGAATGCCTCGTCGATCGCCCGGTTGCTGAGCGACGAATAGGCCAGCAAGCCGATTGAGACCGCCTTCGAGCTCGCGGATCGAGCTGGCGATGCGCGAGGCGAGCAGGTCGAGCACGGTCGCCGGCACGGCCGCGTCCATGGCCGCCGCGCGGCTGTGCACGATCGCGCGGCGCAGCGGGTAATCGGCGGGCTGGATATCGACCACCAGTCCCTGCGTCAGTCGCGACAGGATGCGGCCTTCGACCCCGTCGAGCTCGTGCGGCGACCGATCGGCGGCGATCACCACGCGGCGGTCGGCGCGCATCAGCTCGTCGAGCGTGTAGAGGAATTCCTCCTGCGTCGGCCCCTTGCCCGCGATGAACTGGAAATCGTCGATCATCAGCAGATCGACCGAGCGCAGCCGTTCCTTGAACGCCATCGTGTCCTTGGCGCGGATCGCCTGGACGAACTCGACCATGAAGCGCTCGGCGCTCATCGACAGCGCCTTGGCGCCCGGCTTCATCGCCATATACGCATGACCGATGGCGTGCAGCAGGTGCGTTTTGCCGTGGCCGGTCGGGCCATGAAGGTAGAGCGGGCTGAACCGCATCGGCCCGTCCTCGCCCATCGCCCGCGCGGCATTGCATGCGACGCGGTTGGCATCGCCGACGATGAAATGTTCGAAGGTCAGGCGCGGATCGAAGCGCGACAGCGGCGCGACGACCTTGACGACAGCCGGCTCGGCAACCGGAGCAGCCTTGGCGCTGAGCGTTTCGGGCGCGTCTTCGCGTGAGCCGATCCGGACGCTGCGGACTTCGGGCAACATGGCCCGCCAGGCGAGCGTCAGGCGGTCGCCGAAATTGCTGGCGACCCAATTGGCGAGAAAGCGCGACGGGAGCAGGAGCTCGACCTCGCGGTCGGTGGCTGACCGTAGCCGCCCAGGCTGATGCGGGCGAGCCAATGGTCGAAATTGCGCGCGCCGACATCGCGACGCAAGTTCTCGCGCACCGCATTCCAGGCCGCGACAACGCTTTCGGACACAATTTCGCGTTCGTCGTTGACCAAGGTCACGCCGGCTCCTCTGCCTAATCTGTTCGTACCCCCACGTCGCTGCGGCTCAGCCCGGTCCTGCTCGCATCGGTGCTTACCGGAAGCGTCTCCGTCGCAGGTCTCAGAGGCCGATCGCAACGACGAGTTGTCGAATTCTGCTGGCCCAATTTGTGCGAGGATCGGCCGGGGGGTGCAAGCGCCGGGCCGTAAATAAATTGAAATAATCCGGCTTGACTCGGGGAAGGCGCAGGATTTGCTCCTAACGGCACAGAACAATGACAGTTTTCCGGTGTTTTCTGCCTTTGCGTGAGGACGAATCGGAAACGCTGAATTTGCCGGAGAATCCTTGGATTTCAACGATTATCCGCAAAACAAGAAAAGGGGTCCGCGAGTGACCTCGCGAACCCCTGAAACTTGCGACCAAAATCGATGAGCGAGATCAGCCCAGTGCGGCGACCCGCTTGGTCAGGCGCGCGAACTTGCGCGACGCCGTGTTCTTGTGAAGCACGCCCTTGGCCACGCCACGCGCCATTTCCGGCTGTGCGGCGGCAAGCGCGGTTGCCGCAACCGTCTTGTCACCAGCCTCGAGCGCGGCTTCGACCTTCTTGACGAAGGTACGGATGCGGCCGACGCGGGCGCCATTCACTTCGGCACGACGGTCGTTGCGACGGATGCGCTTCTTGGCTTGCGGCGTATTCGCCATGCGACTCAATTCCCTCAAAAACAAAAAGAGGCGCGAAAACGCGCCGGTTCAAGCGGGCCGCATAGCGAACGGATAGTCGAATTGTCAACGCTGGCAGCGCGGGCACCAGAAGGTCGACCGCCCCGCCTGCACATCGCGCCGGACTGTTCCGCCGCAGGGGCATTTTTGGCCCTCGCGGCCATAGACGCGAAACTGGCTGGCGAAATAGCCCAGATCGCCGTTGGGCTGGGCATAATCGCGCAAGGTCGAGCCGCCCGCGTCGATCGCGGCGTTGAGCACGTTGGGGATTGCGGCGACGAGGCGCTTGAGCCGTATCGTTCGACAGGCTGCCCGCCTCGCGCGAACGGGCTGATCCGCGCGACGTTGAGCGCTTCGCACGCGTAGATGTTGCCGACACCCGCAACGATGTGCTGATCGAGCAGCAGCACTTTACCGGCATTTTCCGCCCGCGAAAGCGCGTCGCGCAAATGCGCGACGCGTCAGTTCGGGGCCGAGCGGTTCTGGGCCGAGCGCCTTGAACGCGGGCCATTCGCGCTAGCGTGTCGCGTGTCGATCGAGATCGACCGATCCAAAGCGCCGCGCATCATTGAGCGCAAGGCGGTGCCCGTCATCGGTTATCGAGAATGAAATGGTCGTGCTTGTCGAGCTCGTCCGGGTCGATCCGCCATTTGCCCGACATGCCGAGGTGGAACACCAGCGTGTCGCCGCGATCGGTGTCGATCAGCCCGTATTTGGCGCGGCGGCCGAGGCCCGTGACGCGCGCGCCCTGAAGCCGCTGGCGCAGGTCGGCGGGGAAGGGGCGACGCAGGTCGCCGCGCCGCGTCTCGACCGATGTCAGCACGCGTCCATCGAGCACGGGGCGCAGCCCGCGCACGGTGGTTTCGACTTCGGGAAGTTCGGGCATCGCTAGACGAACAGCGCCACGCTCTGGGTCGCCGTCGCGACCGCGCGGCCGTCCTGGTCCCAGATCGCCATATATTGTGCCGAGGCGCCGTCGGCCGCCTGATCGGCAACCGATTCGAGCAGGAACCATCCGTCGGTCGACGGCGCGGCGTCGATGACGTTCAGCTGCCAGGTCGTCGTCGAGATCGGGCCCCAGCCGTCGATCAGGCTCATCGCGGCGGGTGGCAGGGCATCGGCAATGGCGATCAGCTCGATCTCGGGATCGAGGCCGTCGCGCTCGCGCAGCCGCCGCCAGGCATGCAGCGTACCCTTGCCGCGCTGCCACGGCATGACCTCGAAGTTGCCGAGAAACCCTGCGGACCAGCCTTCGCTGTGTCCATCGGCGCATCCCGCATCGGCACGTCGGGCATCGGCAGATGCGTCATGCGCTAGATGCCGACTCGCGCGGGCTCATGAACAGGAACAGGGCGCGCAGGCCCATACCCGCCGTCACCGATCACATCGACCGCCGACGAAAGCGCTGTTCTTGCCCCGCGCAGCAGTTGTCGGCGTCGCGCTGACCGTCCCGGCGAGCGGCCCGATAAACGCGATCTGCGCCGAGCGCAGCGGCGGCAAGCCGTCGACCGCAGCTTTGGCCGCTGCCAGAGCGATTGCTGCCGACGCCCCGCCATAGGCTGTGCGGCCCTGCAGCCAGTGCTGCCCGATCTCGGCGGTCAGCGTATCGCCGTCGAAGGATCGCGGCGGACAGGATGGCGGGAAGGCTCATGGTAAGGGCTTAGCCCAAGAGGTCGATGACGCAACCTCGCCCGCGCGCAATCCGTTGACGCGCTGCAGGAGCGCACCGCAGATGACGGCTTGCGACCGGGGAGAAGCGACTTGAGCGAAGCGGCAACCCTCGAAAAGCCGGTGAATGATGTCCCGGCAGTGGTCGAAGCGCCATACGGCGGATGACGGCCAGCGTCGTGACCGGTTGCTTGCCTCGCTGACTTTGATCGCGGGCATGGGCCTGGTCTTCGCTCTGCCCTTTGCGCTTGCAGGCCGGTCGTGTCTTCTTCTTGCCGCTGACTGCCGCGATCATCATCGCCATCGCCCTGGTACCGCTTGCTGGAAGGGCTGGAACGCCGACGTATGCCGTCCGGGCTGTCCGCCTTGATGTGCGTGCTGCTGTTCGTTGCTGCCGTGAACGTCGCGCTTGCCGCGATTGTCGTACCGGCGAGGAATGGGTCACGTTCTGCCGCAGCGTATTTCGCGCATCCAGTCGAATATCGCGCCAGTGCTCGACCTGTTCCACAGCCTGCAGCAGTTCGTCGACAAGATCGTCAAGCGGTTGGCGAACGGGCCCGTCGGCCGGCCAGCGACGGCAGCGGTCGCGCCTCCCAATTCGGTGCTGCCATTGATGACGACGTCGGCGCCGTCGGTGCTGATCGAAATGTTCTATGCCTTGCTGCTCGTGTTCTTCTTCCTCGCGGGCTGGACGCGGCTGAAGCGCAGGACGATCACCAGCCGACCAGCATCGCCGGTGCGGTGACCACCGCGCGCGTCATGCGTGACGTGGTCAGCGCGACGTCGAGCTATCTCGGCACGATCACGATGGTGAACATCATCCTGGGGCTGATCGTCGCGGCGGCCTTGTGGGTCATCGGCATGCCGACGCCGCTGATGTGGGGCGGGCTGGTCACGATCCTGAATTACATCCCGTATCTCGGGCCGATCTTTGCCGCGGTGTTGCTGACACTTGGCGGGCTTGATGAGCTTCACCGACATCTGGCTGGCGCTTTACGCCGCCCGCGATCATGGTCGGGCTGCATCTGGTCGAAGCCAATGCGATCACGCCGATGCTGGTCGGGCGGAGGGTCAAGATCAACCCGCTGCTGATCCTCATCTCGATCAGTTTCTGGGGTTGGGTCTGGGGTCCGGTCGGCGCGCTGCTGGCGGTGCCGCTGCTGATCATTCTCCAGACGTGTGATCGCCGCGGCGGGCGTTCCCGATATCACCGGCTTCTTGTTCGAGGAAGGGATGCTGACGCACGTCGGCTGACCACGAAAGCGCATTGACGGGTCGCCGGCACGCTGCCTACAGGCGCGCTTCCCTGTCGCTGCGGGTGTAGCTCAGTTGGTTAGAGTGCCGGCCTGTCACGCCGGAGGTCGCGGGTTCGAGCCCCGTCACTCGCGCCAGGGATTATAGGCAAGAACGCAGCGCAGCAGCGTTTCGGTGATGCGTCAGCAGCAGCCGGAGATCCGGCCGGCCTCAGCGCAGCTGAGGACCGACGACGCGGATTTATCCGCGGCGCCTCCGCCCTCCATCCACCTCAGCACCGGCTTCAGCGGCGCGATCCACGGCCATCCCCAAGCCCGGCGAACCACAGGATCTGCAGCCAGTCGCTCTCCGGTCGCGGCAAAGTCACGGCCAGGATCGCCCACAGCGCGATCCACGCGACGATTGCCAAGACGCCCAATGGCTTCCGGATCGATGGTTCGTTCATATCACGCCTTCGTCGGTGACTATCGCGTGCAGCGGAACGTCCCACGGATCAAGCGGCAGTTTGTAGCGCCTTCTGGCAAGTCCCATGCGAGCCCGATCGCGCCTGCGCTTCCGGCCACGCCGCAAAGGCCCGGTCGTAATAGCCCGCGCCATAGCCCAGCCGGTCACGCTCGGGCGTGTAGGCCAGAAGTGGTACGATAAAGGCATCCGGTTCGACCGCTTCCGCCAACGCAGGGTCGGGCTGGCGAAGTCCCATCGGTCCCGACAGCAACGCGTCGCCGGGTTTCCACGCAAGGAACAATGGCGGCGATTTCAAGCCTGAATAATAGGGTAGGGCGAGTTGCAAGCCCCCCGCATCGAGTGCGGCGATCAGGGGCAACGTATCGACCTCGGTGCCGATCGGCAGATAGACCGCGACGGTCGATGCGTCTGTCGAGCAACGGCAAGGCACGCTCGGCGAAACTTGCCGCTATGCGGCGCACCGGTCGGGCAGCGACCACGAATTGACATAGGTGTCGCGCACCTTGCGGAACCAGGTCCCTTGCTTCAGCCTTGGTGGGTGACGGGACCGCCATGGCCGTGTGCTCCGAATATCCTCTGACGCCCTAACGTCAGGTGGGAACCATGTGCTTCGGACCAGGATCCGAGCAGGGACAGCTCCCTAGGATGATAAATAGCCTCAGGGATGTTCCTCGAGCTCGTACCGGGCAGTACCCGTCACACCCTATCTAGGCCTTCGCGACCGCAGTCTCAAGGCTCGTCGGCGAACGCCTCGACCCGGTCGGCAAGGCTGGCCAGCGCCTCCGTCACCTCGGGCGACAAACCGGCTGGCGGTGGGGGCTCCCGACCTTCACGCGCTTCGCCCAGTTCGTCGGCCAACAGCAACGCGGCGAGGAGCAACGTGCGCGCCTCGGTGGCGTTGCCGACGGCGCGGCCGGCATCGATCGCCTTCTTGTCGACCTGCGCGCCCAGTTTGCGCAGATGGTCTTCGCCGCCATCGCGGCAGGCGACAGTGTAGTGGCGGCCGCCGATGCTCAAGCTGACATCGGCCATCAGTGTGCTCCCCCCGTCGATGGTGGCGTGGCGCTGGCGATGACCTGTTCCAGGCTGTCGAGCGCGGCCTGCGTGCGTTCGCGCAAGGCCTGGTACCGCGCCTCCGCCGCCTGCTTTGCGGCGACCGAGCCGTGCGCGTTGGTGATGGCCGATTCGAGGCGGCCCAATGCGCGCTCGATGCGCGCGATAACGTCTTCGGGAGAGGGGTTCATGGCGCGCGGACATAGGCAGCGCGGGTCCGTGCGGCAAGGCGCGAAGGTGACCGCAACGTTGACCAAAATGCCGCAACGCGACAAAGGGCGCGCGACCGCCGCCCGCGCTTTCGCGCCTCGGGCTGCACCATTCAGCTTGGGGATTTTAAATGACGAAGGTTGCGATCAACGGGTTCGGGCGCATCGGGCGGCTGGTGGCGCGCGCGATCCTCGAACGGCCCGATTGCGGGCTCGAACTGGTCGCGATCAACGATTTGGGCAAGGCTTCGGACAACGCGATGCTGTTCAAGCGCGACAGCGTGCATGGCAAATATCCCGGCACGGTCGAAGCCGATGGCAATGACCTGATCGTCGATGGCAAGCGCATCCATGTGACCGCCGAACGCGATCCCGCCAATCTGCCGCATGCGGCGAACGGAGTGGACATCGCGCTGGAATGCACCGGCTTTTTCACCGACCGCGAATCTGCGCAAAAGCATCTCGATGCCGGCGCCAAGCGGGTGCTGATCTCCGCCCCGGCGAAGGGTGTCGACCTGACCGTCGTGTTCGGCGTCAATCACGACAAGCTGACCGCCGAACACACCGTCGTGTCAAACGCCAGCTGCACGACCAACTGCCTCGCGCCCGTTGCCAAGGTGCTGAACGACGCGATCGGCATCGAGCGAGGCCTGATGACGACGATTCACGCCTATACCAACGATCAAAAGATCCTGGATCAGGTACACAGCGATATGCGCCGTGCGCGCGCCGCCGGCATGTCGATGATCCCGACCACCACCGGTGCCGCGCGCGCCGTCGGCGAAGTGTTGCCCGAATTGAAGGGCAAGCTCGATGGTTCAGCAATCCGCGTGCCGACCCCGAATGTTTCGCTGATCGACCTGACTTTCACGCCAAAGCGCGACACGACAAAGGACGAGGTCAATGCGCTGCTCAAGGCCGCGTCGGAAAACGGTCCACTCAAGGGTGTGCTTGCATATACCGACGAACCGCTGGTTTCGATCGACCTCAATCACGAGCCCGCCTCGTCGACGGTCGATAGCCTGGAAACAGCGGTGCTCGACGGCAAGTTGGTCCGCGTCGTCAGCTGGTACGACAATGAATGGGGCTTCTCGAACCGCATGGTCGATACGGCGGGCGCCATCGGCAAGCTGATCTGAGCATGGCTTTCAAGACCCTCGACGATCTTTTTGCCCAGTTTGGGGACGGGTTACGCGGCAAGCGCGTACTCGTTCGCGAAGACCTCAATGTCCCGCTGGAAGGCGGCAAGGTCACTGATGATACGCGGCTGCGCGCGGCAGTGCCGACCATCGCCGAACTCGCCGATGCGGGCGCGATCGTCCTCGTGCTGGCGCATGTCGGTCGCCCCAAGGGTATTCCGTCGCCCGAATTCTCGACTGCGTTGTTGACGCAGGCCTTTCGCGGCCGTGCTCGGGCGCGAGGTGCGATACATCGATTGGGAAGATGCCGACGATGCCTTGGCCATGCTGCAATCCGGGCGATGTCGCGTTGCTCGAAAATACGCGCTTCTTCGGGGGCGAAGAAAAGAACGACCCTGCCGTCATCGATCGCTTCGCCGCGATGGGCGATCTCTACGTCAACGACGCTTTTTCAGCCGCGCATCGCGCACATGCGTCGACCGAGGGTCTCGCGCACCAAGCTTCCCGCATTTGCCGGGCGCCAGATGCAGGCCGAACTCGACGCGCTCGACAAGGCGCTGGGCAATCCCGAACATCCCGTCGCCGCAGTGGTCGGCGGCGCCAAGGTCTCGTCCAAACTCGCAGTGCTCGAGCACCTCGTCGACAAGGTCGATCATCTGATCATCGGCGGCGGCATGGCCAACACCTTCCTTGCGGCGCGCGGGGTCGATGTCGGCAAGTCGCTGTGCGAGCATGATCTGGTCGAAACCGCCAATCGCATATTCGACGCGGCGGACAAGGCGGGCTGCACCATCCATCTTCCTTATGATGTGGTCGTCGCGAAGGAATTCCGCGCGAACCCGCCGGTGCGCACCGTCAACGTCCACGAAGTCGCGTCGGACGAGATGATCCTCGATGTCGGCCCGGCTGCGACCGAGGCGCTCGCCGATGTGCTCAAGACCTGCCGCACGCTGGTATGGAACGGCCCGCTCGGCGCGTTCGAAACCCCACCGTTCGACTGCGCTACCGTTGCGCTTGCGCGAACCGCCGCGGCGCTGACGCAGGGCGGTAGCCTCGTTTCG
This sequence comes from uncultured Alphaproteobacteria bacterium, assembly GCA_963740775.1. Lineage (GTDB taxonomy): Bacteria > Pseudomonadota > Alphaproteobacteria > Sphingomonadales > Sphingomonadaceae > Sphingomonas_O. The sequence continues at coordinate 264,752 of CAVUFE010000007.1, forward strand.
GTCGCGGGGGCGGGGACACCGTCGCCGCACTCAACCAAGCCGGCGTCGCGGACGACTTGACCTTCGTTTCGACCGCTGGCGGCGCGTTCCTCGAATGGATGGAGGGGCGTGAGCTGCCGGGAGTGGCAGCGCTGTCCTGATCTGGGACGGCGGTGACTGCTCGCGGGATCAATAGGGAGCTCACCCAAAGATAGTGTACGAGCAGGGTTAGAGGGTTTCGTCACTATAAAAATGATTCTGCTTGCCGCCGTGGCGGTTGCGTCGGTTGCATCGGTTCCTGCCAGCGCGTCGTTCGTGCCCGAACCTGCACAATGGGCATTGATGCTCGGCGGCTTCGGGTTGGTCGGCGGCGCGCTCCGCTCTCGTCGGCGCAATGCTGCGTTCGCGTAAACTTAAGACAACGTAAGCAAGTATTTGGGGCCGCGTCCGGATTGCCGGACGCGGCCCTTTTCGTGACGGTCGCGCGCCGCTAACAGGCGGCATCCCCTAACCCGAAAAGGCTACCATGACCGTCGACGATATGCGCCAGAAGATCGCCCAGGGCCGTGGTTTCATCGCCGCGCTCGATCAGTCGGGCGGCTCGACGCCGAAGGCGCTGGCGGGTTACGGCGTGGCGGCCGACGCTTATTCGAGCGACGAAGAAATGTTCGCGCTGATCCACGCGATGCGCTCGCGCATCATAATGTCTCCCGCCTTCACCGGCGACAAGGTGATCGGCGCGATCCTGTTCGAACGAACGATGGACGGCCAGGTGGACGGCAAGCCCGCCCCGCAAGCGCTGATCGACAAGGGCGTCGTGCCCTTCATCAAGATCGACAAGGGACTGGAGGACGAGGTGAACGGCGTCCAGCTGATGAAGCCGATTGCCGGCCTCGACGCGTTGCTGTCGCGCGCCAAGGGGCTCGGCGTGTTCGGCACTAAGGAGCGCTCGGTGATCAACCTCGCCAATGCCGACGGTATCGCCGCGATCGTCAAGCAACAGTTCGCCATCGCCGCACAAGTCAATTCCGCCGGCCTGATGCCAATCATCGAACCCGAGGTGAACATCAAGTCGCCCGAACGCGCCCAGGCCGACGCGCTCCTCCGCGATGAAATCCTGAAAGCGCTCGACGCGCTGACCTCCGGCCAACAGGTCATGCTTAAACTGTCGATCCCGGCAGAGGCCAACCTCTACGGGCCGCTGGTCGATCATCCCAAGGTCTGAAGGTCGTCGCGCTGTCCGGCGGCTTCTCGCGCGCCGAGGCTTGCAAGCAACTGGCGCAGAACCGCGGTATGATCGCCAGCTTCAGCCGCGCCCTGCTGTCGGACCTTCGCACCGATATGTCCGATGCGGAATTCGATACCGCACTCGGCAGCGCGATCGACGAGATCTACGACGCATCGGTCGACAAGGCTTAAGGTGGACGACGACTTCGCTCGCCCAATTTGCGCGCGACCGGCGGCCGCGATGCCAGCTCTATCTGATCTCGCCACTCGACGTCGGCGGTGCTTTTCCGGAACGATTGCGGCGCGCACTCGACGCCGGTCCGGTGGCGGCGTTCCAGTTTCGCGTAAAGGGCGTCGACCAGCATGAGGCCGTGCGGCTGGCCGAGCCGCTGCAACGCATATGCGCCGATGCCGACGTCAACTTCATCGTCAACGACAGCATCTCGCTAGCCAAGCGCCTTGGCGCCGATGGCGTGCATCTGGGACAGGGTGATGGCGACGTGCGCGAGGCGCGCGATGTACTGGGGCCGCGAGGCGCAGATCGGCGTGACCTGCCATGACAGCCGCCATCTGGCGATGGAAGCGGGGGAGGCCGGCGCCGACTATGTCGCGTTCGGCGCTTTTATCCGACGACGACCAAGGAAACGGCTCATCGTCCCGATCCATCGATTCTCGGCTGGTGGACCACGTCTGTTCCGATGCCGTGCGTGGCCATCGGCGGGATCACGCCGGACAATGCCGCGCCGCTGGTCGCGGCAGGGGCGGACTTTCATCGCGGTCAGTAGCGCGGTTTGGTCAGGCGACGAGGCCGAGGCGGTGCGGGCGTTCGGGCGCGTGCTCGCCGACTGACCGACCGTTGGCGACATGCGCGCCTCGAATTGCTCCTCGGTCGGCGAGGCACTCCGCGCGCGGGACAAGTGCCAGGTCGAACCGAACAGGCCGGAGGCGGGAACTGGTTGGCAGGGTGACTTGCTCATGCGGCGGCCAGATAGCTCGTTCCCATCTACTTGATTGGACAAAAACGACGGTACGCGAATTATTTTTGCAGCCGAGATGCTTACGTGTGCGTTCCAATCCTCGATGAAGAAATTTTTGCCACTTCTCTTCGCGCCGCTGATTGTCGGCGCCAGGCCCCTGTCCACCGTCAATCGATTGCCCGTACTGCACGTGCAGGTGATTCTGGACAAGCTCGGCTTCTCGCCCGGTGTGCTGGACGGGAAGCGCGGGCAATCGCTGACGCTCGCCCTCAAGGGGTTTCAGGAGTCGCGTGGGCTGGAGACGACGGGCAAGGTCGACAAACCCACCTTGAACGCGCTGCTGCCGTTCCAGGCGTGGCGCGCGGTGAAGACGGTGACGCTGAGCCAGGGCGATGTCGCCGGTCCCTACACCAATCCGATGCCCGAGGACGCCCGCCGAAAAGGCGAAACTGCCGGGACTTTATTATCGTAATGCGCTGGAGCAGTTGGCCGAGCGGTTTCACACGACCAACGCGACTCTGATCGCCCTCAACAGCCGCGACACGCAATTACGCCCGGGCGTGACAGATTACCGTCCCCAACGCGCTGCCCACGTCGCGCGCATATCCGGCGACGATCAGGCCTGGCGTGCAACGCTGAACAGCCTCAATGTCCAGGCGGTCAATCCTGTCGCAAAGCGACTGGTGGTCGACAAGTCCGACGGGGTGTTGCGCGTCTTTGGCGAGGACGACCGGCTGATCGCACAGTTTCCCGCGACAATGGGATCGTCGCATGATCCGCTGCCGATCGGCACATGGAAGATCATGGTCGATCGACTACCAATCCCAAGTTCCACTACAATCCCGATCTGTTCTGGGATGCCAAGGCGACCGACGAAAAGGCGCTGCTGCCCGCCGGGCCCAATGGTCCGGTTGGCGTGGTCTGGATCGACCTCAACAAGCCGCATTACGGCATCCACGGCACGCCCGAGCCGCAGACGATCGGACGCACCGAGAGCCATGGCTGCATCCGCCTGACCAATTGGGACGCGGCGCGCCTGGCATTGATGGTCAAGCCGGGAATGGAGGCCAAGTTCCAGCCTGTGAGAACGCTGAAGCTGATTGCTGGTCTTGATCGTCGTCGCGGTCGGTCGCGGCGGTTATCTACATTTATTCATCGCCGACCACAGTCGGCGCCGAACCATTCGATGCGCTCCGCACCGGCCAGGACGATGCAACGTCGAGAAGCTGCCGAGCGGGCTCGTCCTGCCGGTGCAGGGCGTCCGCATCGACCAACTGACCGACACCTGGGGGCAATCCCGCGAAGGCGGCGCGCGCGCGCATCAGGCGATCGACATCATGGCGCCTGGCGGCGACGCTGGTGCTGTCCGCGCTGCCCGGGCACAGTCGAAAAACTGTTCAATTCCGAACGCGGCGGGATCACCGCCTATGTCCGCACCGACGACGGCAAATGGCAGCTCTATTACGCGCATCTGCGAGGCTATGCCGCCGGGTCTGGCCGAGGGGCAGCACCTTCGACAGGGCCAGGTGATCGGCTATGTCGGCGATACCGGCGACGCCGGCGCCCGGCAACACGCATCTGCATTTCGCGATCAACCGCATGGCACCCGGCCAGCGTGGCATGCAGGGCACAGCGGTCAATCCCTATCCGATCCTTGTCGGCCCGAACCTTGCCGGAAAGCCCGCCGCCCGCTAAGCGCGCGCGCTTTCCAGACAAGGTTACGATCATGAAGATCAACGCGGTCGAAATTCGTCCCGGCAACATCATCGAGTTCGAGGGCGGCATCTGGCGCGCGGTGAAGATCCAGCACACGCAGCCCGGCAAGGGCGGCGCGTACATGCAGGTCGAACTCAAGAACTTGCGCGACGGCCGCAAGAGCAACACGCGCTTCCGCTCGGCCGAGACCGTCGAGCGCGTGCGGCTCGACCAGAAGGATTTCCAGTTCCTGTTCGCCGAAGGCGACACGCTGACCTTCATGGACAAGGAAACCTACGAGCAGGTGACGCTTGCCGCGCGATCTGCTGGGCGATGCCGCCGCGTTCCTGCAGGACGGCATGGATGTCGTCATGGAAATGCACGAGGAAGAGGCGTTGTCGGTGCAGTTGCCCGACACCGTCGAGGCGACGATCGTCGATGCCGATGCGGTCGTGAAGGGTCAGACGGCGTCGTCGAGCTACAAGCCTGCGATGCTCGACAATGGCGTGCGCGTGATGGTCCCGCCGCATATCTCGTCGGGCACTCGAGATCGTCGTCGACGTGTACGAGCAGACCTACGTTCGTCGCGCCGACTAATGCCTTCCCATTCCGGCCTTCTCACCATCATGGATCGCGCGGCACGCAAGGCCGCGCCGAAGCTGCGTCGCGACTTCAACGAGGTTCAGCAGCTGCAGGTCAGCCGCAAGGGGCCGGCGGACTTCGTTACCCAGGCGGATCAGCAGTGCGAACAAACGCTGTTCGAGGAGCTGTCGCGCGCGCGGCCCGATTGGGGTTTCCTGATGGAAGAGCGCGGCGAGGTCGAGGGCGACCCCAACAAGCCGCGCTTCATCGTCGATCCGCTCGATGGCACGACCAACTTCCTCCACGGCATCCCGCATTTCGCGATTTCGATCGCGGTCGAGGAGCCGATGCCTTCGGGCAAGCGCGAGATTACCTCGGCGCTGATCTATCAGCCGCTGACCGACGAAGCCTTTTGGGCGGAGCGGGGCAGGGGCGCCTGGCTAACCGACAAGCGTCTGCGCGTGTCGGCGCGGCGCGATCTGGCCGACTGCCTGATCGCAACCGGCATTCCGTTCATGGGCCATGGCGATTTCGCGCAATGGAGCCGCATTTTCGGTGCGGTTGCTCCCGAAGTCGCGGGAATCCGCCGGTTCGGTTCGGCGGCGCTCGATCTCGCCTGGGTCGCGGCGGGCCGGTATGACGGTTTCTGGGAATCCGGGCTGCAGCCATGGGACGTTGCGGCGGGCATGCTGATCGTGCGCGAGGCCGGCGGCTTCGTCACCGATTTCCGCGGAAGCGATCGCGTCATTGAGAGGCAGGAAGTTCTTGCCGCGACCGACAGCCTGCACAGCAAGCTGCACAAGCTGTCTGGCGGGCTCGCTGCGTTAGTTTTTGCGAGTGATTCTCACTGCCTGAGCTCCTTGCCCGGCGTTGCGCTGCGCGCCTAAAGGCCGGTGATGCAAAACGTCGCGGCCGGCTATCTGCCGATCCTCCTGTTTCTGGCCATCGCGCTGTTGCATTTCAACGGCGTTCGTGGTGCTGCCGATGATCGTCGTCGCGGCTGACCGGCGCGCATCAAGCCCAATGCGTCGAAACTCGGCGAATATGAGTGCGGTTTTCCGGCGTTCGAGGATGCGCGTGCGCAGTTCGACGTGCGCTTCTACCTGGTCGCGATCCTGTTCATCATTTTCGATCTCGAAGCCGCGTTCCTGTTCCCTTGGGCCGTCTCGTTGCATGGCATCGGCTGGACGGGCTGGGGGGCGATGATGATATTCCTTGCCGAACTTGTCCTCGGTTATGCCTATGCGTGGAAAGTGGGAGCCCTCGAATGGGAGTAGAGCTTTCGCGGGCCGAGAATTATCGCCTGCAGGAAACCGAGCAAACCGCGCCCGATCAGGCCTTTTTCGATGGGCTGAACGGCGAATTGCAGGACAAGGGTTTTCTTGTCACCTCGACCGAGGACCTTTTCCAATGGGCGCGCACCGGCTCGCTGTGGTGGATGACGTTCGGTCTCGCCTGCTGCGCGGTCGAGATGATCCATGTGAACATGCCGCGCTATGACCTCGAACGTTTCGGCGCGGCACCGCGCGCCAGCCCGCGCCAGTCGGACGTGATGATCGTGGCGGGTACGCTGTGCAACAAGATGGCCCCGGCGTTGCGCAAGGTTTACGACCAGATGTCGGAGCCCAAATACGTCATCTCCATGGGCAGCTGCGCCAATGGCGGCGGCTATTATCATTATAGCTATAGCGTCGTGCGGGGCTGTGACCGGATCGTGCCCGTGGACATTTATGTCCCCGGCTGTCCGCCGACCGCCGAAGCGCTGCTGTACGGCATCATGCAGTTGCAGCGGAAGATCCGCCGCCAGGGGACGATTGAACGGTGAGGGGCCGGCGGTGAGCATGAGCGTTGCGCCACTGATAAAGCCGCACGACGGACTGATCGACGCCGTGCGCGCCGCGCATCCGGGCGTGATCGACGCGTGGCACAAGGTCGACGAAACGACGATCGTCGTGACACGTGAGGCATTGGTCCGGTGCTGTCCTGGCTGCGCGACGAGCAGGCTTACCAGCAGCTTATGGAGATTGCCGGGGTCGATTATCCCCAGCGGCCCGAGCGGTTTGAAGTCGTGTATCACCTCTTGTCGGTCACGCGAAACACGCGCGTCCGCGTGAAGTTGTCGACCGATGAGGCGACGCCTGTGCCGACGGTGACGGGCCTGTGGCCGGTCGCAAATTGGCTCGAACGCGAGGTGTTTGATCTCTACGGCGTGCTGTTCGACGGCCACCCCGATCTGCGCCGCATCCTGACCGATTACGGCTTTACCGGCCACCCGCTGCGCAAGGATTTTCCGCTGACCGGTTATCAGGAGGTCTGGTATTCGGAGGAAGCCAAGCGCGTCGTCTATGAGCCGGTGAAGCTGGCACAGGATTTGCGCAACTGGGATTTTCTCAGCCCGTGGGAGGGCGCCGAATATGTTCTGCCCGGCGACGAGAAGGCCGCACTGCCGCAAGCCAAGGGTGCGCCGACCCCGCTGACAGCGGACGAGATCAACAAGGCCGATGCCGCTCAGTCCGAGGCGACCGCCCCGCCGCCAAGCCCAAGGTGACCGAGAAGCCCGGAGACAGCGGTGCGGGCGAGCCGACCGACAGCGCGGCCAAGAGACGGACCCGCAAGCCGCAAGGATTTGCCCAATGGCTGAGCTGATCCGCGAATGGAAGGCGTCAGGGACGATGCCGATCCCACGGCGGGCGATACGAAGATCGCCAATTACACGATCAATTTCGGCCCGCAGCATCCGGCGGCGCACGGCGTGCTGCGCCTGGTGCTCGAACTCGACGGCGAGATCGTCGAACGTGCCGATCCGCATGTCGGCTTCCTCCACCGCGGCACCGAAAAGCTGATCGAAACCAAGCCGTATCTGCAGAATATCCCCTATTTCGACCGGCTCGATTACTGCTCGCCGATGTGCATGGAGCACAGCTTCGTGCTCGCCATCGAGAAGCTGCTCGACCTCGAAGTGCCGATCCGCGGGCAGTATCTCCGCGTGTTCTGGGCCGAGCTGACGCGCATCTGTAACCACCTGCTCAACCTCGGCAGCCACGTCATGGACGTGGGCGCGATGACGCCGAACCTGTGGCTGTTCGAGCTGCGCGAGGACACCTATCAATTCTACGAGCGCGTCTCGGGCGCGCGGATGCACGCCAATTACTTCCGCCCCGGCGGCGTCCATCAGGACATGCCGCTGAAGCTCGCGGCGGACATCGGCGACTGGCTCGACACGCGCTTCCCGCAATTGTTCGAGGACGCGATCAGCCTCGTCGCCGACAATCGCATCTTCAAGCAGCGCAATGTCGATATCGGCGTGGTGACCAAGGATGATGCGCTCGCCTGGGGCTTTTCGGGGCCGATGATCCGCGGGTCGGGCATCGCCTGGGATCTGCGCAAGTCGCAGCCGTACGACGTCTACGATCGCATGAAGTTCGACGTGCCCGTCGGCACCAGCGGCGATTGCTATGACCGCTTCATGGTGCGCGTCGAGGAATGCCGCCAGTCCGCGCGGATCATGAAGCAGTGCCTCGCCGAAATGCCCGAAGGGCCGGTGATGACCAGCGACACCAAGGTCGCGCCGCCGCGCCGCGCCGAGATGAAGCAGTCGATGGAAGCGCTGATCCATCACTTCAAGCTCTACACCGAAGGCTTCCACGTCCCCGCGGGCGAAGTGTATGTCGCGACCGAAAGCCCCAAGGGCGAATTCGGCGTCTATCTCGTCGCCGACGGCACCAACAAGCCGTACCGCTGCAAGATCCGCCCGACCGCGTTCAGCGCACCTCCAGGCGATGGACTTCATGATGAAGGGCCACATGCTCGCGGACACTACCGCCGTGCTCGGTGCGATGGACATCGTGTTCGGGGAGTGTGACCGGTGAGCTTTTTGACGGTATAACGCTCATTTACGGCGTCGATTGCTCGCGGTACCGATGCATCGTTTTGACCGTAAAGTTCTGACCAGGACGATGCCGTGGTTTTTGGTTTCGTTTGGTTTGATGCTGGTCGCAGCGATCCCCGGTCCAATTGCATTGGCTTATGGATCTGCCGGCTTAGCGCTCGGCACTCTTCTCGCTGGAATAACATGGATTGTTTGCGTTGGTGGCAAGGTGCGGCTTGAGCAACTATCGCGAGGATCGTCAATGGCTGAAGCCGCAACCCTTTCCGACACGCCGGAAGTCCGCGAGCGCTGGGGCGCGTTTGCGTGGACTGACGCGAGCGCCGCCAAGGCGAAAGACATCATTGCGCGCTATCCTGCCGGGCGGCAGGCGTCGGCGGTGATGCCGCTGCTGTTCCTTGCCCAGCGTCAGGTGGGCGACGAGCTCGGCACTTATGGCTGGCTGCCGATCCCGGTGATGGAGTTCGTCGCGCGTGAGCTCGACATGCCGTACATCCGCGTACTCGAGGTCGCGTCCTTCTACACGATGTACAATCTCGCACCCGTCGGGAAGTATCTCGTCCAGGTCTGCGGCACGACGCCGTGCATGCTGCGCGGTGCCGAAGACCTGATGACCGCGTGCCGCAAGCGCGGCATGCATGTCGGCCGCCCGAGCGAGGATGGCCTGTGGACGCTGGCCGAGGTCGAATGCCTCGGCGCCTGCGCCAACGCGCCGATGGTCCAGATCAACGACGACAATTACGAGGATCTGACCCCCGAATTGCTCGACTATGTTCTCGATGCGCTGGCGGCTGGCCAGACCCCGCCGACGCTGAGCCAGATCGGCCGAAAGGCAAGCGTGCCCGAAGGCGGGCCGACGACGCTGGCCGCAATGCAGAACGAAAACCACGATTATCGCGGCGAATGGGGCATGACCGATGCTCGCTGACAAGGATCGCATCTTCACCAACGTCTATGGCTATCAGCCGTGGAATTTGGACGCGGCGCGGCAGCGCGGCGACTGGGACGACACCAAGGGCCTGATGGCGCGCGGGCAGGACCAGATCATCGAGGACGTCAAGGCATCGGGCCTGCGCGGTCGCGGCGGCGCGGGCTTCCCGACCGGCATGAAATGGTCGTTCATGCCAAAGGCGCCGACGCCCGAACGGCCCAATTTCCTCGTCATCAATGCGGACGAGTCCGAGCCCGGTTCGTGCAAGGACCGCGAGATCATCCGCCACGATCCGCACAAGCTGATCGAAGGCGCGCTGATCGCCGGTTTCGCGATGCGCGCGCGTGCCGCGTACATCTACATTCGCGGCGAATATATCCGCGAAGCCGAAGTGCTGCAGGCGGCGGTCGACGAGGCTTATGCTTCGGGCCTGATCGGCAAGAACGCGTCCAAATCGGGCTATGATTACGACGTGTTCGTCCACCGTGGCGCGGGCGCTTACATCTGCGGCGAAGAAACCGCGATGCTCGAAAGCCTCGAAGGCAAGAAGGGCCAGCCGCGCCTCAAGCCGCCATTTCCGGCGGGGGCTGGCCTCTATGGCTGCCCGACGACGGTCAATAACGTCGAAATTGATCGCGGTCGTGCCGACGATCCTGCGGCGCGGCCCTGCCTGGTTTGCGGGGATCGGCAACCCGAAGAACGAAGGCACCAAACTGTTCCAGATCAGCGGGCATGTGAACAAGCCCTGCGTGGTCGAGGACGCGATGGGCATTCCGTTCCGCGAACTGATCGACAGGCATTGCGGCGGCATTCGTGGCGGATGGGACAATCTGCTCGCGGTCATCCCCGGCGGCTCCTCGGTACCGCTGGTTCCGGCGGCGGAGATCATGGACGCGCCGATGGATTTCGACGGGCTGAAGGCGGTCGGCTCGGGCCTCGGCACCGCGGCGGTGATCGTGATGGATAAATCCACCGACATCGTGAAGGCGATCAGCCGGCTGTCCTACTTCTACAAGCACGAAAGCTGCGGCCAGTGCACGCCGTGCCGCGAAGGCACCGGCTGGATGTGGCGCATCATGGAACGCCTGCGCACGGGTGACGCTGCCGTCCAGGAGATCGACATGCTCTATGACCTGACCAAACAGGTCGAAGGCCACACCATCTGCGCGCTGGGCGATGCGGCGGCGTGGCCGATCCAAGGCCTGATCAAGAATTTCCGCCCCGAGATCGAGCGGCGGATTTTGAACAATGGGGCGCAATTTGCCGAGGCGGCCGAGTGATGATCCCCTTCCGCCTCTCGATGCTCGCATTGATCTGCGTGCCGCTCACGTCCGCGTCGGCGAGCACCGTGCCGTCGCTGTCGCCGACAGCAATCACCAAGCTGCATAACTACGCGGCGTGCCTGGCGATCAAACGGCCCAAGGTCGTTCGCGAAACGCTCGCGATGGATTTTCGCGATGATGATTACCAACAGGCAGTTCGCGCGGTCAGTGGGGGAAAGAGCAGCTGTATCCCGGAAGGCAGATTGAAATTTGCCCCTGTGCTGGTCGCTGGCGGCATGGCGGAACAGGCCTACAAGACCGATTTTGGCCTTCAGGCTGCAAGCCGCATCTTTCCGACCGACTGGAACAGTCGCCCGATGGTTTCGCGTAATTCGTCCGAATACGCAGCGTTGTGCATCGTGCAGCGTCGGCCCGTGGCGGTTGAAGCTCTGCTTGGTACCAAGCCTGCCAGCGATGCCGAAAAGGTAGCGTTGGAGCCGCTGATGACGGCCTTGCCCGGGTGCATGCAGCCTGAAACGAAGCTTGCTCTTAACCGTCCATTCTATCGCGCAATCCTGTCGCTGGCGCTGTACCGCGCCGCGCGGCAGTTCAGTGCGCCAGCATCGGTGACAAACTAATGCCTAAACTCACAGTTGACGGCATTGAAGTCGAAGTGCCCGCTGGCGCCACCGTGCTTCAGGCGGCGGAAGCTGCGGGCAAGGAAATCCCGCGCTTTTGCTATCACGAACGGCTCTCGATCGCCGGCAATTGCCGCATGTGCCTGGTCGAGGTGAAGCCCGGCCCGCCCAAGCCGCAGGCATCGTGCGCGCTGCCCGCGGCGGACGGTCAGGAAATCCGTACCGACACGCCGATGGTCAAGAAGGCGCGCGAAGGGGTGATGGAGTTCCTCCTCATCAATCACCCGCTCGATTGCCCGATTTGCGATCAGGGCGGCGAATGCGACCTGCAGGATCAGGCCATGGCCTTCGGCCGCGGCCATTCGCGCTATGATGAGAACAAGCGCGCGGTGACCGAAAAATACATGGGGCCGATCGTCAAGACGGCGATGACGCGTTGCATCCAGTGCACGCGCTGCGTCCGTTTTGCCGAGGAAGTCGCGGGGGTCGAGGATCTGGGCGCGCTGTATCGCGGTGAGGCGATGCAGATCACGACCTATCTCGAACACGCGTTCAAATCCGAACTGTCGGGTAATGTCGTCGATCTGTGCCCGGTCGGCGCGCTGACCAGCAAACCCTATGCGTTCGAAGCGCGCCCGTGGGAATTGAAGAAGACCCCCGCGATCGACGTGATGGACGCGGTCGGGACGAACATCATGCTGCAATCGCGCGGGCGACAGGTGTTGCGCGCGCTCCCGCGCGTGAATGATGACGTCAACGAGGAATGGGCGAGCGACAAGACGCGTCACGCGATCGACGGCCTTGTGCGCGGACGGCTCGACCGACCTTATGTCCGAAGGGCGGCAAGCTGCAGCCCGCGACATGGGACGAAGCGTTTGCCGCGATCAAGTCGGCTGACGCGGGCATCTCGCGTTGCGGCGATCGCCGGCGATCTGGTCGATTGCGAGACGATGTACGCGGCGAAAGCGCTGCTGCGTGCGATGGGCAGCGACCTGCTTGAAGGGCGTCAGACCGGACTGGACTATGATTGTTCGAGCCTGAGCGCGGTCAATTTCAACACCGGCATCGCGGACATCGAGCGCGCCGACGCGATCCTGCTGATCGGCACCAATCCGCGCTTCGAAGCGCCGCTGGTCAACACGCGCATCCGCAAGGCGGTGCGACGCGGGGCCAAGGTATTCACTGTCGGGCCGAACGTCGATTTGACGTACAAGCATGAATGGCTCGGCAGCGATGCCGGGCTTGCTGGCCAAGCTGCCCGATGCAGCGCGCGAAGTCTTCGACAAGGCCGAGCGTCCGGCGGTGATCGTCGGCGGCGCGGGGCTGAAGGCCAAGGGCGCGCATGGCGCCGCGCTGGCGCTGGTCAAGACGCTCAATCTGGTGCGCGACGGCTGGAACGGCTTCAACGTCCTGCACATGGCCGCCAGCCGTATGGGCGGGCTGATGCTCGGCTATGCGCAACAGGGCGGCATCGCCGATATCGTCGCGGCGGATGCCAAAGCTGGTGTTCCTGCTCGGCGCGGACGAGGTCGATTGTTCGCAAGCTGACCGGCCTCAAGGTTTATGTCGGCCATCACGGCGACAAAGGCGCGCATGCCGCCGACGTGATCCTGCCGGCGGCGAGCTATGCGGAAAAGCCAGGCACTTACGTCAATCTCGAAGGCCGCGTGCAACGTTCCGAACGCGCGGTGTTCCCGCCAGGCGACGCGCGCGAGGACTGGACGATCTTGCGTGCGCTGAGCGACGTGCTCGGGCCACACGCTGCCGTTCAACACGCTCGACGAACTGCGCGCGGCGATGGCGGGCGAAGTGCCGGCGCTGGGTCAGGAAGGGCTGGCCGATTACGGCTGGTCCGTGCCCAAGCTGTCGACCGCACTGTCGGGCGACGTCGGCGGCTCGCCGATCCAGGATTTCTATCTGACCAACGCGATCTGCCGCGCCTCGCCGACGATGCAGCGTTGTTCGGACGAGCTGGTGCACGGCGTTGAATATCGCGGAGGCGGCAGAATGACCTGGACTGCCTGGGCGCAGATCCCATCTCGGCGAAGGTCTTGGCTGGTTCGTCTTCAACGCCGGCGATGATCCTGCTGATCGCGCTGCCGCTGATGCTCGCGGTGGCGATGATTATCTATGCCGATCGCAAGATCTGGGCGGCGATCGCACTACGCCGTGGGCCGAACGTGGTCGGGCCGCTCGGACTGCTGCAGTCGTTCGCCGACGGGCTGAAGGTGTTCCTGCAGGAAACGATCATCCCGTCGAGCGTGAACACGGGCCTGTTCCTGCTCGCGCCGATCATCACCTTCACGGTCGCGCTGATCGTGTGGGCAGTGATTCCCTTCGACGCCGGTGTCGTTCTGGCCGACGTCAATGTCGGGCTGCTCTACATCCTCGCGGCTTCGAGCCTCGGGGTTTACGGCATCATCATCTCGGGCTGGGCATCGAACTCGAAATACCCGTTTTACAGCGCTTTGCGCGCTGCGGCTCAGATGGTGTCATATGAAGTCTCGATCGGCTTCATTCTGATCACCGTCGTTTTGTGGGCGGGGACGTTCAACCTGTCGGGCATCGTGCTCAATCAGCAAGGCCACGTTCTCGGCATCCTCAACGGCTATGGCTTCAACCCGCTGTTCCTGCCGATGGCGGTGATGTTTCTGATCAGCGGCATGGCGGAAACCGGCCGCGCGCCGTTCGACCTGACCGAGGCGGAAAGCGAGCTCGTCGCCGGTTACCAGACCGAATATTCGTCGATGTCCTTCGCGCTGTTCTGGCTCGGCGAATATGCCAACGTGCTGCTGATGTGCGCGCTCAACGCGGTGCTGTTCTGGGGTGGCTGGCTGCCGCCGGTGGACTGGGCGCCGCTCTATCTCGTGCCCGGTATCATCTGGCTGTTCATCAAGATCCTGTTCTTCTTCTTCGTGTTCAGCTGGGCCAAGGCGACGCTGCCGCGTTACCGCTACGACCAATTGATGCGGCTGGGCTGGAAGGTGTTCCTGCCGATCAGCCTGTTCTGGGTTTTCCTCGTCTCGGGTATCCTGATGGCGACCTAGGTATGCATGATGATCGCGCACTGGATCAAATCGTTCTTCCTGTGGGAGATTTTGAAGGGGCACGCGCTGACCCTCAAATATCTGTTCAAGGCCAAGGCGACGATCAATTACCCCTATGAGCGCACGCCCATGTCGCCGCGCTTCCGTGGGGAGCATGCGCTGCGCCGCTATCCCAATGGCGAGGAACGCTGCATCGCGTGCAAACTGTGCGAGGCGGTGTGCCCGGCGCAGGCGATCACCATCGAGGCCGAGCCGCGCGACGACGGCAGCCGCCGCACCACGCGCTACGACATCGACATGACCAAGTGCATCTATTGCGGGCTGTGCCAGGAGGCGTGCCCGGTCGATGCCATCGTCGAGGGGCCGAATATCGAATTCGCCACCGAAACGCGCGAAGAGTTGATCTACGACAAGGCCAAGCTCCTCGACAATGGCGATCGTTGGGAACGCGTGCTGGCGGCGAACCTTGCCGCCGATGCGCCATACCGATAGGCGCGCCGCACCATGATTCAGGCCTTTGCCTTCTACCTTTTCGCCGCCGTCGTCGTCGCCAGCGCCTTGCTGACGATCACCGCGCGCAATCCGGTGCACAGCGTATTGTGGCTGATCCTGGCATTCTTCAACGCCGCCGGGCTGATGGTGCTGTGTGGCGCGGAGTTCATCGCGATGCTGCTGGTCATCGTCTACGTCGGCGCGGTCGCGGTGCTGTTCCTGTTCGTCGTGATGATGCTCGACATCGACTTTGCGGAGATGCGGCAGGGCTTTACCCGCTATCTGCCCTTCGGTCTGTTGATCGCGGGCGTATTGATTGCGGAGACGCTGATTGCCGGACAGGCTTGGAGCGCGGGCGGCGTTGCCTTGTCCAATCGCGCCGCGCCATCGGCGGGTGGGGTCGCCAACATCGAACAGATTGGCCTGCTGATCTACACGCGCTATCTCTACATCTTCGAGGCGGCGGGTCTCGTGCTGCTTGTCGCGATGATCGGCGCGATCGTTTTGACTCACCGTCACCGCGGCGGGGTCAAGGGCCAGCGTCCCAGCCGTCAGGTTCAGCGCCGGCCGCAGGATGCGACGCGCAATATCGACCAGCCGGTCGGGGCAGGGGTGGAGCTGTGATCGGCCTTCAACATTATCTCGCGGTTTCCGCGATCCTGTTCGTCACCGGCGTGCTTGGCATCTTCGTGAACCGCAAGAACCTGATTGTGATCCTGATGTCGATCGAACTGATCCTGCTCGGCGTGAACATCAATCTCGTGGCTTTCTCGGCTTATCTCAACGATCTGGTGGGCCAGGTTTTCGCGATGTTCGTCCTGACCGTTGCCGCTGGTGAAGCGGCCATCGGTCTTGCGATCCTCGTGATCTACTTCCGCGGCCGTGCGACCATCAGCGTCGACGACGTCAACCGGATGCGCGGCTGATGATCTACAAATTGATGGTTTTCCTGCCGTTGATCGCGGCCATTGTCGCGGGGCTTGGCGGTCGCTGGATCGGCAATACGGCGGCAAAGCTGGTGACCACCGGTGCGCTGTTCGTCAGTGCGGCGATCGCCTGGCTCACCTTCGCGACCTTTGCCTGGGTCCCTGAAAGCGCGATTCCCGGCATGAAGTTGACGCAGGTCGTTCATGTGCTCGACTGGATCAGGTCGGGTGATCTGACCGTCATGTGGTCGCTGCGCATC
The DNA here is from genome assembly GCA_963740775.1 of uncultured Alphaproteobacteria bacterium. GTDB lineage: Bacteria > Pseudomonadota > Alphaproteobacteria > Sphingomonadales > Sphingomonadaceae > Sphingomonas_O. The sequence goes on from CAVUFE010000007.1 coordinate 280,654, forward strand.
GACAGCCTGACGGCCGTGATGCTCGTCGTCATCACCAGCGTCTCGAGCCTCGTTCACCTCTACAGCTGGGGTTACATGGCGGAGGACGACAGCCAGCCGCGGTTCTTTGCCTATTTGTCGCTGTTCACGTTCGCCATGCTGATGCTGGTGACGGCGGACAACCTCGTGCAGATGTTTTTCGGTTGGGAGGGTGTCGGTCTCGCCTCGTATTTGCTGATCGGCTTCTGGTATTACAAACCCAGCGCCAATGCGGCAGCGATCAAGGCATTCGTCGTTAATCGTGTGGGTGATTTCGGCTTTTCGCTCGGGATTTTCGGGACGTTCCTGGTGTTCGGCACCGTGTCGATCCCCGAAATCCTCGCGGCCGCGCCCAACATGGCCGGATCGACCATCGGCTTTCTCGGCTACCGGCTCGATACGATGACGCTTCTCTGCTTGCTGCTGTTCGTCGGCGCGATGGGCAAATCGGCGCAGCTCGGGCTGCATACGTGGCTGCCCGACGCGATGGAGGGTCCGACTCCCGTCAGCGCACTCATCCACGCCGCGACGATGGTCACGGCGGGCGTGTTCATGGTCTGTCGCCTGTCGCCGATGTTCGAAGCCTCGCCCGACGCGATGACCGTGGTGACCTATGTCGGCGCTGCCACCGCGCTGTTCGCCGCGACCGTCGGCACGGCGCAGACCGACATCAAGCGCGTCATCGCCTATTCAACCTGTTCGCAGCTTGGCTACATGTTCGTCGCGGCAGGTGTCGGCGCGTTCGGCGGTGCGATGTTCCACCTGTTCACCCACGCCTTCTTCAAGGCGCTGCTGTTCCTCGGCGCGGGCAGCGTGATTCACGCGATGCACCACGAACAGGACATGCGCTTCTACGGCGGTCTGCGGAAATCCATTCCCTGGACGTTCTGGGCAATGACCATCGGCACGCTCGCGATCACCGGTGTCGGTATCGCCGATGTCTTCGGTTTCGCGGGTTTCTATTCGAAGGATGCGATCATCGAGGCGGCCTATGCGCGCGGCACCAGCAGCGCGATGTTCGGCTACGCAATCGCGGTGTTCGCGGCCTTGCTGACCAGCTTCTATTCGTGGCGCCTTGTCTTCCTGACCTTCTTCGGCAAGCCGCGCTGGGCGTCGAGCGAGCATATCCAGCACGCGATCCACGACGCGCATCACGACGCCGGCCATGACCACCACGACGCCCCGGCGGCAGAAGATGCCGGGCACGACCCGCACGCCGTCCATATCGTCGAGGGCACGGGCGGCTATCACCCGCATGAAAGTCCGTGGTCGATGCGCCTCCCGCTCGTCTTGCTGAGCATTGGCGCGATCTTCGCCGGCTGGGCGTTCACCGACCTGTTCCTCGATCCCGAACGCGGCGCCGTCTTCTGGCGCGGGGCGATCTTCTTCGACACGCATCTGATGCACGCGCGCCACGAGGTGCCGGAACTGGTCAAGCTGTCGGCCACGATTGTGATGCTGATCGGCCTGTTGATCGCGTGGCTCGCCTACATCCGCGACACCTCTATTCCCACTCGGTTCGCCGCGACCTTCGGGCCGCTATACCGGTTCCTGCTCAACAAGTGGTATTGGGACGAATTGTACAATCTGGTCTTCGTCCGCCCGGCCTTTGCGCTCGGCCGCTTCTTCTGGAAACGCGGTGACGAACAAACCATCGATCGCTTCGGCCCGAACGGTGCGGCGGCGGTGGTAGCCTTGGGCAGCCGCGGCGCGGTGCGCCTGCAATCGGGTTATCTTTACACCTACGCCCTTATCATGCTGATCGGCCTCGCCGCCGCGACGACCTGGGCCGTGACGCGATGAGCGGTGTGCTGACCCTGATGATCCTCGTGCCGCTACTGGCGGCCGTGGCGTGCCTCTATTCGGGTGATCGCACCGCGCGCTGGCTGGCACTCGGCGCGACGGTGATCGATCTCGTCCTCGGTCTCTATCTGTGGGCCGCTTACGATCCGAACGGCGCGCAGTGGCAGTTCACCGAATACCTCCCGCTGTTCGGGCGTTTCGCCTGGGCGATGGGCATTGACGGCATCGCGCTGATGCTGATCGTCCTCAGCGTCTTCCTGATGCCGGTCTGTATCGCTGCGTCATGGGAAGCGATCCAGAAGCGCGTGCCCGAATTCATGGCCGCCTTCCTGCTGACCGAAGCCTTGCTCGTCGGCACCTTCGGCGCGCAGGACCTGTTCCTGTTCTACATCTTCTTCGAAGCCGGCCTGATCCCGATGTACCTGATCATCGGCATCTGGGGCGGTGCGAACCGTATCTACGCCAGCTACAAATTCTTCCTCTACACATTGCTCGGCTCGGTCCTGATGCTCGTCGCGATGCTGTGGATGGCGCGGACCGCGGGTACCACGAGCATTCCCGAATTGATGCGCTACGACTTCCCGGTACAGGCGCAGAACTGGCTGTTCCTCGCCTTCTTCGCGTCGTTCGCGGTGAAGATGCCGATGTGGCCGGTGCACACATGGTTGCCCGACGCCCACGTCCAGGCGCCGACTGCGGGATCGGTCATCCTCGCGGGCGTACTGCTCAAACTCGGCGGCTACGGCTTCATCCGGTTCAGCCTGCCCATGCTGCCCGAAGGCGCGGCGCACTGGTTCTGGCTGGTCATGATCCTGTCGATGATTGCGATCGTCTACACCAGCCTCGTCGCGCTGGTGCAGAGCGACATGAAGAAATTGATCGCCTATTCATCGGTCGCGCACATGGCCTTCGTCACCATCGGGCTTTTCGCGTGGAATCGTCAGGGACTCGAAGGCGCCATGCTGGTCATGCTGAGCCACGGCCTCGTCTCAGGCGCGCTGTTCCTCTGCGTCGGCGTCATTTACGACCGGCTGCACACCCGAGAGATCGATCGGTATGGCGGCCTTGCTAACAACATGCCCGGCTATGCCGTGCTGTTCCTGGTGTTCACAATGGCCTCGGTCGGCCTTCCGGGCACCAGCGGCTTCGTCGGCGAATTCATGAGCCTGTTGGGGGCATATCAGGCGTCGAGCGTGGTTGCCTTCGCCTGTACCACCGGCATCATCCTGGGCGCCGCCTACATGCTCTATCTTTACCGTCGCGTGGTGTTCGGCACCAATGCCAACGCCGATGCCGCGGCGATGACCGATCTCACCGCGCGCGAATGGGCAATCCTTGTCCCTATCGTGCTGTCAGTTCTCTGGATGGGCATCTATCCCGAAAGCTTCATTCGCCCGATCCGCCGAGACGTGGGCACGATCATGGAGCGCATCGATCGCGCCAGGCCGCTGTCCGACGCACAGGTGACCAAGGGTAAAGCTGCCTCGCCCGCGCATCCTGCGAAGGCCCACTGATGAACGTCCTGTTTTCGCTTCCCGAATTGATCCTCTCATTGGGCGCCATCGCGCTGATGATGGTTGCAGGCTGGGCCGGCGCCAGATCGGTGCGCATCGTGTCGATTGCTGCGGTTGCGCTGCTCGTCGCTGCGGGTTTCGCAGTCGCGCTGCCGCCGGTGACAGGCATTGGCTTTGGTGGCCTGTACCGTGCCGATGAATTTTCAGCTTTTGCCAAGCTGCTGGTTTTTGCCGCAACTGCAGTGAGCATCATCATCGCGCCGCGTTTTTTCGCGGCAAACACACATGCCCAGGACGGCTTTGCCGGCGGCACGCTGCGCCCGGAATATCCGGTGCTGATCCTTCTCGCCACGGCGGGGGCGGGGATGATGATCTCGGCGACCGACCTTTTGACGCTTTATGTCGGCCTCGAATTGCAATCACTCGCGTCGTACGTCCTCGCCAGCTTCATGCGCCGCGATACGCGCTCGGCCGAGGCGGGGCTCAAATATTTCGTGCTCGGCGCCCTCGCCAGCGGCATCCTGCTTTACGGCATCTCGCTGACCTACGGCTTCACCGGCACCACCGGTTATGCCGGCATCGCCCGAGCGTTTGGTGCCGGCCTGACCACCGGCCAGGTATTCGGGCTGGTCTTCGTGTTCGCCGGCATCGCCTTCAAGATCGCGGCCGTGCCGTTTCACATGTGGACGCCCGACGTTTACGAAGGTGCGCCGACGCCGGTCACCATGCTGTTCGCCACCGCGCAAAAGGTCGCGGCCGTTGCCATGCTGCTTCGTATCGCGATGGGCGCGATGGGTCCCGCCGTCCTTGAATGGCGCCAGATCGTGATCTTCGCCGGCCTCGCCTCGATCGTGCTCGGCGCGGCGGGGGCGATCGGGCAGGGCAACATCAAGCGCCTGCTGGCTTATTCATCGATCAACAATATCGGCTTCGCGCTGCTCGGCCTCGGCGCCGGCACGCGCGAAGGTGTCGCGGCGATGCTGACCTACATGGCGGTGTACGTCGTGATGACGCTGGGCAGCTTTCTCGTCATCCTGAACATGCGCGATGCCGATGGCCGCTCTGTCGAGAGCATCGCGAGCCTCGGTGGGCTGTCGCAGCGCCGCAAGGGCCTCGCGGCCGCACTGGCGATCTTCATGTTCAGTCTCGCCGGAATTCCGCCGCTGTTCGGTTTCTGGGCCAAGTTCGTGGTGTTCGACGCGCTGGTTGGCGCCGGACTGTGGCCGCTTGCCGCGATTGGTATTGCCGCCAGCGTCATCGGCGCGTTCTACTACCTCAAGATTATCAAGATCATGTATTTCGACGAACCCTCGGACGCGCTGGTCGGGCGCACCGACCGCGCCGAGGGACTGCTGATCACGCTCTGCGCGGCAGTCATCGTGCTCGGTTACGCGAATGATCCCGTGGCTCGGCGCGGTGACCGCGGCGGCATCGACGAACCTGCTCTGACAATTCGACTTCGTCGCCGAGACCGGCTCGACCAACGCCGACATGCTCGCGCGTGTTGCAGAAGGCGGCGCGTACGACGGTGACTGGCTGGTGGCCGAACGCCAGACCGGCGGGCGTGGCCGGATGGGCCGTGAATGGCAGTCCCCCAAAGGCAATTTTTACGGCAGCATGCTTGCTGCAATCGATGCCGTTGGCGTCCGCCCCCGGCAACGCTCGCGTTGGTGGCTGGCTTGGCCGTACACGGCGCGCTCAGTCGCTTCGCGCACGGCCTCCTGCTCAAATGGCCCAACGACATCCTCGCCGGGCGCGCGAAGATCGCGGGAGTTCTTCTCGAACGCATCGGCGATTGGGTCGTGATCGGCGCGGGCGTCAACCTGATAACCCATCCCGACCTGCCTGATCGCCCCTCGACCGATCTGGCCACTCTCGGCGCACTGGTTTCGCCGCGCGATTTTGCAAACAGCCTGGCCGAGGAGATGGCCTCGTTCCTCGACAAATGGCGACGCCAACCGCTCTCCGCGACGCTCGCTTCATGGGAAGCCGCCGCGCATCCGCGTGGCACCCCGCTCGACGCCGCTCTGCCTGATGGTGAGCGCATGGCGGGCAAGTTCGACGGGCTGACTGCCGAGGGTGCTTTGCGCCTGCGTTTGCCGTCGGGCGAGGCGCGTGTCATTCACGCCGGCGACGTTTTTCAGGTTTGAAGCATGCTCCTCGCGATCGAAGCCGGTAATACCAACATCAAGTTCGCGCTGGTGAACGAGGATGGCAGCCCACGGGCGCGCTGGCGCATCGCCACCGACGCGCGCCGCACCGGTGACGAATATGCCGTGTGGCTGATCGGACTGATCGAACTCGAGGGGCTGGATCGCAGCGCGGTGACCGATGTGGCGATCTCCACCGTCGTGCCGCGCGCGCTGCACAATCTGCAAACTCTGGCAGAGAAGTATTTCGGGGTCACCGCTACCGTCGCGGGCCGCGCGCCCCTCGAATACGGCATTTCACTCGATGTCGACGAACCGCACGCCGTGGGCAGTGACCGCGCCTGCAACGCCATTGCCGCGCATGCCGCCCATGCCGGCGATCTGATCGTCATCAGCTTTGGCACGGCCACCACGATCGACCATGTCGACTTCCGCGGCGCCTATAAGGGCGGGGTGATTGCACCGGGACTCAACCTGTCGCTTGACGCGCTGGTCGCGGCGGCGGCCAAATTGCCGCGCATTGCAATCGAGGCGCCGGATACCGATAATGTCATTGGGCGCACGACGGAATCCCAGATGTTGATTGGCATCTATTGGGGTTATGTCGCGATGATCGAAGGGCTGATCGCGCGCATGAAAGCGCAGATCGGCCGGCCGGTGAAAGTGGTTGCGACGGGTGGACTGGCGGCATTGTTCCAGCAGCACGAAGCGTTGTTCGACGCGGTCGACCCCGATCTTGCGCTGAAAGGCCTGGCGCTGTTGTGGCGTCGCTCGGCGCACTGAATTTACCCCGCGACCCTGCGGGCATCACGAATTGGATTGTATGACGACCCCCAAGAACGAACTTCTATTCCTGGCCCTTGGCGGCTCGGACGAGATTGGCATGAACGTCAATCTCTATGGCTGTCAGGGCAAGTGGCTGATGGTTGACTGTGGTCTGACCTTCGCCAACCCCGCCGAATATCCAGGCTGCGAACTGGTCCTGCCCGACCTCAAATTCATCGAGGATCGCGCCGACGATCTGCTCGGCATCGTCCTGACGCACGGGCATGAGGATCATATTGGCGCCTTGCCCTATCTCGCCCAGGATCTTGGCGTGCCGCTGTATGCGAACGCGTTCACCGCGACGCTGATTCGTGGCAAGCTGGAGCGGGAGGGCGTCGACGATATCGATGTCCATGTCATTCCCGAAGGCGGCACGATCGACCTTGCCCCGTTCAAATGCACGATGGTGCGCCTCGCGCATTCGATCCCCGATATGGACGCGGTGCTGATCGAGACACCTTATGGCCGCGTCTTTCACACCGGCGACTGGAAACTCGACGCCGATCCCGTGTTGGGCGAACCGGAAAATGCGGCCGCCCTCACGGCGATCGGTGACTACGGGCGTCCTTGCGCTCGTCTGTGATTCGACCAACGCCTTCAACGATGCAGAGTCCGGTTCCGAAGGCAGCGTTCGCGACGGGTTGATGGCTGCAGTGGCCGAGGCCACGGGCCGCGTCGTGGTGACCAGCTTCGCGTCGAACCTCGCGCGGATGAAGACCCTGGGGCAGGTCGCCAAGGCCAACAACCGGAAGCTGTGCATCGCCGGGCGTTCGCTTGACCGCATGCTGCAGGCGGCGCGCGAGAATGGTTATCTAAAGGACCTGCCGCCGCTGGTCGATTTCGATACCGCAATGAAACTGCCGCGCGCGTGACCTGCTCGTCATCGCGACGGGCGGTCAGGGCGAGGCGCGCGCCGCGCTCGGTCGCATCGCCTTCGGCGATCACCAGATCAAGATCGACAGCGGCGATACCGTGATCTTCTCGTCCAAGCAGATCCCGGGTAACGAGACCGCCATCGGCCGCGTCCAGAACGCACTTGCGCGCAAGGGCGTGACGATGGTTACCGAAAAGCAGGCCCACGTCCACGTCTCGGGTCATCCGGGGCGTCCCGAACTGGCCGCGATGTACCGCTGGCTGCGCCCTGACATGCTTGTTCCCGTGCACGGCGAACGTGCGCCACATGGCCGAACAGGCGCGCTTTGGGTTGAGCGAAGGGATCGACAAGGTCGTGGTCCAGTCGAATGGCGACGTCGTCCGGCTCGCCCCCAATGGCCCGCGCATTGTCGGGCAGGAGGGGACCGGTCGCCTGATCCTCGACGGCGATGTGATCCTGCCGGCGGATGGCGCGACGATCAACGAACGCCGCCGCATCGCGTCCTTCGGGCAAATTTCTGTTGCGGTTGCACTGCAGGGGAAGCGTCTGATCGGCGATCCGGTTATCAAGACGCAGGGCGTTCCGGTCGAGGAGGATCGCGACGCGTTCTTCGCGGAAGCAGCCGACGATGCCGCCAGGGCGGTCCGCGACGCCAAGTCGCTCGACAAGCTGCCCGAGGCTGTCCGCCTCGCGGTTCGTCGCTGTGCGGTGCGCTGGACAGGCAAGAAACCGGTCGTCGACGTGCTGGTGATCGAGGCCTAACGTCGCGCCATGAAGTTCCAGTCCATGATTGCCATCTACGCGCTGTTCTGGGTGCATGAGCGGGTTTCTGGTGCTGCCCTTCGGCGTCCGTACCGCCGATGAGGCGGGCGTCGCCAAGGTTGCCGGGACAGGCCGACAGCGCGCCGCACGCGTTCAGCTTCGCACGCGTGGCCCTGCGCGCAACGATCCTCGCCACGGTGATGTTTGCTATGTTCTGGCCAATTATCACTTTGGCTGGCTGACAACGGACATGGTGATTAGGATGCAGGCCATGACCCTCCGCCGCGCCGCTATCGTTTCGCCCATCCGCACACCCGTCGGGAAGTTCGGGGGTGCGCTGTCCGGCGTTCACGCCGGTCGAACTTGGCAAGGTCATCCTCGAAGCACTGGTTGCACGGTCAGGGCGTCGATCCGGAGCGGATCGAGGACGTCGTCTTCGCCCAGGGCTATGGCAATGGCGAGGCGCCGGCGATCGGCCGCTGGGCCGCGCTGGCGGCGGGGTTTCCGCTGAGCGTTGCGGGCTATCAGCTCGATCGGCGCTGCGGTTCGGGCCTGCAGGCGGTGATCGACGCGGCGATGATGATTCAGACCGGCGCCGCCGACGTCGTTGTGGCGGGTGGCGTCGAAAGCATGTCCAACGTCGAACATTACACGACTGGATGTCCGCGCAGGTATACGCATGGGCAGTATGACGCTCCATGACCGCCTGTCGCGCGGGCGGCTGATGTCCCAGCCGGTCAGAACGTTTCGGGGTGATTTCCGGAATGATCGAAACCGCCGAAAATCTTGCCAAGGATTACGATATTTCCCGCGAGGATGCCGATGCCTATGCCGTCCGCTCGCACCAGCGCGCGGCCGCGGCCTGGAATGCGGGCAAGTTCGACGCCGAAACCGTGCCGGTCACCATTGCGCCAGAAGCGCGGCGAACCTATCACCATGACACGCGACGAGGGCTTTCGCGCCGACGCCTACGCTGGAAAGTCTGGCCAAACTCAAGCCGATCGAAGGCGGCGTCGTCACCGCCGGTAATGCCAGCCAGCAGAATGACGGCGCGGCGGCCTGCCTCGTCGTTGCCGAGGACAAGCTGGCCGAAATGGGCCTCGAACCCGTCGCGTGGTTCCACAGCTGGGCCGCGGCTGGCTGCGATCCCAGTCGCATGGGCATCGGCCCGGTGCCCGCGGTCGAGCGGCTGTTCGCGCGTAATGGCCTCGGTTGGGCCGACATCGACCTGATCGAGCTCAACGAAGCCTTTGCCCCGCAGGTGCTGGCGGTGCTCAAGGGCTGGGGTGTCGACGCCGGACGACGAGCGCCTCAATCCCAATGGTTCGGGCATCAGCCTGGGCCACCCGATCGGCGCGACCGGCGGGCGCATCATTGCGACGCTGCTGGCGAAATGGGCCGGCGCGGCAGCCGCTACGGACTTGAGACGATGTGCATCGGCGGCGGGCAGGGGATCGCGGCGGTGTTCGAACGCGCCTGAACTGCCCGGCAGCTGGCGTCCCGATCCGGGTCAGTCCTTAACCTTCTTTCGGGCGAACCATCTAGCCTAACAAAGTGTTAGCATCGCATCATGACGCGCATTCTCGATCACATCGTACCAATGAACGCAGGGCACCCGCTGCGCAGGGCTCTACCGCCCGCCAAGGCGATGCTGTTCTCGCGCGAACCGCTGGGCGACTTGCAACTCTTCGCCATGGCCTTCGCGTCGGGCTTTCTCGCCTTTTACGGCTTGCTGTCCTAGATCGCAGGCGCGGTTCTGGTGCAAGCCATGTGGAGCTTCCACGCCAGCCAGGCAGATACGATGCACATGCAGCGACAGCACCAGCTGTCCCGTGGATGCGATGCCGACCGCCGTCAGGGCATAGGCTATCGCCGCGCCGACCACCATCGCGCCTGAATTGACGATATTGTTTGCAGCGACGACGCGAGCCGTTTCCGTCTTGGCGCACCGTGGTGGTCAGAAACGCATAGAGCGGCACGACGAACATCCCGCCCGCGATCGCCACACCCAGCAACGCGACGATCATCAGCCCCGCCAGCGGATGCTGCATGAAAGTCCCCGCAGGCTGGTCAGTTCGGTCACGCCGTGATTGTCCCAGCTGAGCGCGACATGGCGCAAAAGCAGGACGAAGACGCCCATGGCCAGCACCGACGCCGGGGCGAAGCGCGCCGAAACCTCGCTCTTGAGCAGGCGGTTGATGGCCACCGACCCAATGGCGATACCGATCGAGAAGATGGCAATGAACATGCTCGCCACCGCTTCATTGGCACCGAGAATGTTCTTCACCAGGGGCGGAAACACGATGATCAGCACGGCGCCGATCGTCCAGAAAAAGCTGATTGACAGGATCGCGAGGAACAAATGGCGGATATGCATCGTCGCGCTGACCAGTCGCACCGATGCGCGCAGGATGTGCCAATCAAGCTTTTCGGGTGTGATCGCGGCGGGCGGGGCAGGGGGCACCTGCCGCCCGCTGAACCAGCCGAGCAACGCCAGGACCAGCACCGCGACGCCTACTGCGCGCGGATCATTTGCGATGAAGCCGGCGAGGATCGTGCCGCCGAGGATCGCCAGATACGTGCCCGCTTCCACCAGCCCGGTGCCGCCTAGCACCTCGTCCTGGCGCAGATGCTGCGGCAGGATCGCATATTTGATCGGCCCGAAAAAGGTCGAGTGCACGCCCATGCCGAACACGGCCGCGAGCATCAGCGCGACATTCTGCAGCACGAGCCCCGCTGCTCCGACAGCCATGATTCCAATCTCGGCGGTCTTGACCCAGCGGATGACCCGCGCCTTGTCGGTGATGTCGGCCAGTTGCCCCGAAATTGCCGACAGTGCGAAAAATGGCAGGATGAACAGTGCCTGCGCGATCGCCGAAAACTGCGCCTCACGCGTCGCGTCCGAATAGAGCTGGTAAGTGACGAACAAAACGACGGCCTGCTTGAACAGGCTGTCGTTGAACGCCCCCAGGAACTGCGTGACGAAAATGGGAACGAACCGCCGCGTGCGCAGCAGATGAGCGGTATTCTGCATCATGCGCGGCGCGACACCCTCATCTCCCGGCATGTAGTCGTCTTTCGTGCCGACGCCAAACGGTCTAGCGTGCGCACGTGCTGACCCTCCCCAACCTGCTCACGCTGTCGCGCATCGTCACGGTGCCGGTCCTCGTCGCCTTGCTGTGGTGGCCCTGGCCGACGGGCTACGCGCTCGGCTTCGTGCTCTACTGCCTGATGGGCGTGACGGATTATTTCGACGGATATCTTGCCCGCGCGCAGGGTGCTGTTTCGAGGCTCGGTCAGTTCCTTGACCCGATCGCCGACAAGATCATGATCGCAGCCGTCATTCTCATGCTCGTCGGTACCAGGCACGAAGCCGCGTCAATTCAGGGCATTCACTTGATTGCCGCTCTGGTCATACTCCTGCGTGAAATCGCGGTCTCCGGACTGCGCGAGTTTCTGGCTGGGCTGCGCGTGTCGGTACCGGTGAGCTGGTTGGCCAAATGGAAGACGACGTTCCAGATGATCGCGCTCGGCGGACTGATCCTCGCCGGGGCCTTGCCCGCCTGGACGCTACTTCATTACGCCAGCATCGCTTGCCTGTGGGTTGCCGCCGCACTGACCCTCCTGACCGGATGGGACTATCTCCGCGTCGGCCTGAGACACATGGATTAAGCGATCGCCTTCCATAATGTGAAGGCGCTGGTCAGCGTAAGCACCGTGCCGACGATTAGCAGCAGCGCTCGGGCTGGAACGCGTCGCGCCAGATAGGCGCCGAACGGCGCCGCCAGGACACCGCCCACGATCAATCCGAGTGTCGCCAGGGTGAAAGCCGTCCAGCCGAGATTGATGATGAAGGTCGCAGAGACGACCGTGGTCAGAAAAAATTCGGCAGTGTTCACGGTCCCGACCGTTTTGCGCGGATCGGTCCCTTGGAGCAGCAGGTTGGACGTCACCACCGGGCCCCACCCACCGCCGCCAGCCGCATCGAGGAAGCCGCCAGCCAGTGCCAGCGGTGCGACCACTTTGGGGCGCCGCGCCTGCCTTGCGTGGCGCCATCCCCGCCATAACAGGTAAAGGCCCGTCAGTGTCAGATAGGCCATCACGAACGGGCGGCTGACGCTCGCATCGACATGCGACAGCGCATAAGCACCGAGCACTCCGCCAATGACGCCTGGGATGACCAGCCGGCCGAACAATCGCCAATCGACGTTGCCGTGCACACTATGGCTGATCCCCGACGCCGCGGTTGTGAAGACCTCGGCCAGATGGACGCGGGCCGACGCTTGTGCGGGTGCCATTCCGAGCACGCTGACCAATAACGTGTTGGAAATCAGTCCAAACGCCATGCCCAAGGCACCGTCGATCAACTGAGCGCCAAAACCCACGGCGAGATAGGGAAGGGCAGCTTCAACCGTCGCAGGATCGAGGATCATCGCGCCTGTTTAACGTAAAGACTGTTGGTTTATAGACAGCAGATGCCTAGATAATCTTTGACATGGGCCTCGTCCGCTATCTCGATTCCGTAAAGGCTCGCGATCCGGCGGCCCGCACGCGCTATGAAGTGCTCCTTTATCCGGGCGTATGGGCGCTCGCGTTCCACCGCATGGCGCACGCGCTTTATCGTATAGAGCTGTTCTGGCTGGCACGGCTGGTAAATCACATTGGGCGCTTCATGACGGCGATCGACATTCATCCCGGTGCGCGGATCGGTCGCAATTTCTTCATCGATCACGGCTTCACGGTCATCGGCGAAACCGCCGAGATTGGCGATGACGTGACGATCTATCAATGCGTCACGCTAGGCGGCACGGACCCCGCAGCAGGCGTGCCGGGCAAGAGGCATCCCACGATCGAGGATGGCGTGATCATCGGTTCGGGCGCGCAGGTGCTGGGGCCGATCCGGGTCGGCACGCGTGCACGCATCGGTGCCAACTCAGTCGTCACGCGTGAAGTGCCGGATGGGGCGACGATGGTCGGCATTCCGGCGCGATCGACCTTGGTCGAGGCGCGACAGACATTCATGCCCTACGGCACACCCTGCAGCGAGAAGTTCGACCCTGCGACACAACAGATCGAGATCCTGAAGTGTGAAGTCGAGCAGCTGCGCGCACGCCTGTCCGCGCTGCTCGACGATCAGGCAAAATCTGCCTGATGGGTGTTGTCATGCCGTTCCCCGCGCCGGGGACGCAGGTGGGTTTCGAACGGCTCGAACTTGAAAAGATCCTCGGGCTTTACGGCCGAATGGTCGCGGCGGGGCATTGGCGTGATTACGCGATCAGCTTCGATCGGGATACTGCCGTGTTCAGCGCATTTCGCCGCGCCGCCGAACGCCCGGAAGTCCGGATCGAAAAACGACCGTCGCTCCGCCTGAAACAGGGCCAATGGGCCCTCATCGGCGAAGCGGGGGCGATCCTGAAGCGCGGTCACGAACTCGCGCCGGTGCTTGCACCCCTCGAGCGTCGATTGATGAAGCTGGTCGACGGCTGAAAACAAAAAGGGCGACCCGTGGGCCGCCCTTTCGATCAGTCGTGATCCGACGCTCAGGCGTAGGTGACGCGAACCTGCGAGCGGCGACGGCGCATCGCCACACCGGCAAAACCGAAGCCACCGAGCATCAGCGCCCAGCTGGCGGGTTCAGGTACACCGGCAACCGCAGCCGTGACGTCGCTCGCCGTGAACTCGATGCGGCCGCCCGAGGGGCCGCCACCGCCGTTAGCAACGATCAAATCGAGGGTGTTCAAGCCGGCAACAAAGCCCGTGCTCGTGGCGAAATCGGTGAAACTGGTGAATGAACCGATCGAACCGACCGACGTACCGTTGAGGAACAGCTCAGCCGAATCGTCCGATGCGGCTCGACCGCTGAACGATGCGGTCGTGGCGTCGAATCCGGTCAAGTCGAAGGTGAGACGAAAAGTCGTCGTGCCCGGCGCGCTGTCACCGGCGCTGGGGCTAAAGGTCAACCAACGCGAAGTATTGTTCTCGGCAAGCCAGGGACCGATCGGGAAGACGCCATTGGTGCCGCCGTTATAAGCCGTACCGCCGACCAGCGACCAATGCGGATCCGCGCCGTTACCGGTGGTGGCACCACCGCCGGCGGCCGTGTTTGCCCCGCCCGAATTGACACCGCTGTTATAGAGGCCGGTGATGGTGACAGCCGACGCCGAGGTCGAAACCAGAGCGGTGGCAAGAATGATTGCAAACGACTTCATCAGGCGATTCCTTGGATAGTTACCGGCCCCTTATCCAATCGGGTCATGACAGACAAATGACATTTTGGCTGCCGCGTCCCGAATCAGCACGTTGCTAGGCGATGCCAGCCCGCGCGGTCTGGGGCAGGCGATCGCGCAAATTGGCCGGTAACTGTTCGACGACGACCCGCCGCGCCTGCGCCCAAAACGCCGAGAGCAACAGCAGCGCCGAGCCGATGACGAACGCGGTCAGCGCCACGTTCAGCTCCACCGCCCCGAATTGCCGGAACAATTGCGTCAACGCGTACAACACATAAGCCAGCGCCGACACGAGCAGCGCGCGACGGTCGACCGCCAATGCAACGACGCCGAAGCCGACATAGATCGCCAGCACCAGCAAACCTGCGCCGAGCGATATTTCGTCGCCACGCGTGATGCCGAGCAGATAGAAGATAGGATGCGCGATCATGGGGGCGGCCACCAGATGAAGCCAGAATGCGACATCACTGCGCCGTGTCTGACGGGCACGGTCGCTTCCGTCCCAGCGCATGGCGACCGCAAAGACGATCAGTCCTGCGGCAAGGACAAGGGCCATGACCAGTTTCTCAGGAGGCCGCTCGCCGCCAACCGCGGCCAGCACCAGAGCGATGACCGTCGCCGCTGCGGTCGCTGCCCCCGCCGCAACCGTGATCGGCACCATGAAGCGCCGCCAGTGAAGATAGGTGGCCAGTCCCGCGATACAGGCCGAAGCGGCGCTCAACCACGCGATAGGGGCAACCTGGTTGCCGAAAGCCTGCTCGCCGATCATCAGGCCACCCACCACCATGCTGGTCATGAACACTCCGCCCGAAAAGGCGAGAAGCAGTATGATGCTAGGCAACGCCATCCGCCGCTGCCGTGTGAAATATTCGGCCAGTAACCACGCGGTCACTGCGACGAACAGGCCCATGAACGGTGTCGGCCCGCCGCCTTCTAGATGGGGCGGGACGATGTAACCGATCCATGCCACCGCAAAGAGCAGGATACCCGCCGCGATCGTCACGAAAATATCGTTGAAGCCGGTGAGCAGACGAAAGCTTTCCTCATCCGCCGCCGGCGCATCACGGACGACCTCGACATGCGCGCGCAGCGCGGCGGCAGCCGCGGGCGTCAGTACCCCTGCCGCAACCGCGCTCTCGATATCCTGTTCACTGTACATGGACACTCTCCCTGGTGGGGGCAGCATGTCACAACTGTATTAGTGATGCAACACGCTATATCAGCGATGTCGACCGTGATGGTTGATCTGCGACTGCTGACCGAACGGCTTCAGGCGAGATTGGCCGCCTGAAGCGCCTTGAGTGCCATCGCGCCTTGCTCCGAACCCGATGCAGGGACGACTTCGCCATCGCGCGCGTTGATCTGGCTCCATGCCGCGGCCACCGCCTCCGGGGTGCGGTCGTCGGCGGGCAGGGCCACGCCGGGGGTCAGCGTCACATGGACCGATGCCACCACACCGGCGCCAGCGCCGACGATGGCGTTCGAAGGCGCATCGTCGCTGACCAGGAACAATGCGGCGGGGACGAGTTTTCCGGGGCGAACAGCTTAAAGGCCTCTGGCGGGAACAGGTCCTCGGTCATCCGGGTGCCGGCGGTCGGCGCCAGCGTGTTCACGCGGATATTATACTTCGCTCCTTCGAGGTACAGCGACTTGGTCAGGCCGGCGAGACCCATCTTTGCCGCGCCATAATTGGTCTGGCCGAAATTGCCGAACAGTCCGGTCGACGACGCGGTCATCAGGATACGGCCATAGGCCTGCTCGCGCATCGTTTCCCAGACCGCCTTGGTGGCATTGGCGCTGCCGATCAGGTGAACCTTGACCACCAGTTCGAAGTCGGACGGCTC
This sequence comes from uncultured Alphaproteobacteria bacterium, assembly GCA_963740775.1. Taxonomy (GTDB): domain Bacteria; phylum Pseudomonadota; class Alphaproteobacteria; order Sphingomonadales; family Sphingomonadaceae; genus Sphingomonas_O. The sequence continues at coordinate 296,671 of CAVUFE010000007.1, forward strand.
CATCTTGGCAAATGTCTTGTCGCGCAGGATGCCGGCATTGTTGATCAGGATGTCGACCGAACCCCATTCGGATTTGGCCCGCTCGACCATCGCCACCATCTGCTCATATTCGGTGACGCTGCCGCCATTGGCCATCGCCGTGCCGCCGGCGGCACGAATTTCCTCGACCACTGCGGCGGCAGCATCCGACGTGCCGGTGCCGTCGCGGCTGGCGCCCAGGTCGTTGACCACCACCTTGGCCCCACGCCGCGCCAGTTCGAGCGCGTATGCCCGGCCCAGACCGCCGCCCGCACCGGTGACGATCGCAACGCGGTCCTGAAAACTGATGGTCATGCGAATCTCCGTGCTAAAATAAAAAGGGCGCCCGGCCCAACGACCGGACGCCCTTGTCATGCGCTTGACGTAAAGGTCAACGGCGGCGCGGACGGCCCACCCTTGGTGTCCGATTCACGCGCGCTCGACTGGTGACAGCTGTCGGTCACGGTGCGGCTGCAACGCGGATAGTCGCCGTTCGCAACAGTCGGCGGTGCGGTCATGTTGCCATTGCTGGTCGTCGACATCGTGCCAGGCGTGCCCGTCGACATGGTATCGGTCGTTGCCGGTGCCATCGTGTCGGTCGTTGCCGGTGCCATCGTGTCGGTTGTCGTCGTGCCTGTCGTGGTCGAAGGCATCGTCTGGTCGGTCATGGTCGTACCGGTCGTATCGGTCGTTGTGGTCGACGTATCGGGCATGGTCAATCACTCGTCGGCGGCGTGGCCATCGTCGTCGCCGACGTCGTCGACTGGTCGGTCATCGTGCCGGTTGTCGTTTGCGCAACTGCGGCAGTGCCGATCATCAGCGCGCCAATCAGGGCCAGTTTCTTCATCATTACTCTCCAACTTGGGGCCGCAGGAAGAAAAGGCGAGGATGCGGCTCGCCGACTTAACACGCAAACCCCGGGAGGGTTGCAACGGCTCATTGCCGAAACGAAACGGTCTGCCTCAGCAAGCTCCGTCGGCGTCAAGCGCGTAGCCTGCCGATCGCACCGTGCGGACGATGTCGGGCCGATCGCCCATGTTGATCGCGACACGCAAACGACGAATGTGCACGTCGACCGTACGCGCCTCGATATCGCTTTCGCGGCCCCACACCGCATCGAGCAGCCGTTCGCGCGAAAACACCATGCCCGGATGCTCGAGGAGATGGCGTAACAGGCGGAATTCGGTCGGTCCCAGGTTCACGGGCTCGTCCGCCACGGCGCACCTTGTGGCCCGCCGTGTCCATCTCGATGTCTGCATAGCTCAGCAATTCGCCCGCCAGCGCGGGGCGCACTCTCCTCAGCACCGCGCCGACCCGCGCGACGAGTTCACGGGGAGAAAACGGCTTGGTGATGTAATCGTCGGCGCCGGTTTCCAGCCCACGGACTCGATCATCCTCTTCGCCCCGCGCGGTCAGCATGATGATCGGCACGTTCGCCGTCGCCTGCGTGCGCCGCAACTGGCGGCAGACTTCGATGCCCGACAGATTGGGGATCATCCAGTCGAGCAACACCAAGTCGGGCGTGTGTTCGCGCGCCAGCAGCAATGCTTCTTCGCCGTCGGTGGTATGCGTCACCCCATAGCCCGCGCGTTGGAGGTGATAGACCAGCAATTCGGCCAGCGAGGCGTCGTCCTCGACCAGCAGGACCGCCGGACTGCTCATCCGATCTCTCCCGCACCGCGTTCACGTTCGCCCAGTTGATCCCCGGTTGCCGCGAAATAGACCATTTCGGCGACGTTGGTTGCATGGTCGCCAATGCGTTCCAGATTCTTGGCGACAAACAGCAGGTGCGCCGCCGCGCCGATCGTCGGCGGGTTCTCCATCATGTGCGTGACCAGCGCGCGAAAGATGGAATCGTAAAAATCATCGACCTGCCGATCGCGCGCCGTGACGGCGAGCGCCTTGGCGGCATTGCGCGCGGCAAACGCGTCGAGTGCGTCGCGGACCATTGCCATCGCGGCATCGGCCATGGCGGGAAGTACGCTCACGGCCTCGATCTTGCGGTCGTTCCGGATCTGCGGGACGCGCTTCGCGATATTCTTCGCATAATCGCCGATCCGCTCGACGACACCCGCCATCTTCAGCGCGGCAACGACATCGCGCAGGTCGCCATCTTGCAGCACGCCCTGGCCGATGATCGCCACCGCCAATCGTTCGACGCGCGCCGCCATCGCGTCGATCGCCGCGTCTTCTTTCACAATCTCTGCCGCCCGGACCTCGTCACCCTGGGTCAGGGCACGCACTGCGCCGGCCACGGCATGTTCGGCGCGCCCGCCCATTTCGGCGATCAGCACGCGCAACTCGCCAATTTCTTCCTGAACACCCTGCGGCATCGCGCGAATTTGAGTAGCCATCGTTTCAGCTATTGGGTCATGCGCGTGACGGTTCGATGACAGTCATCATTGCGTCAGCGGCATTTCGATTGTCACGGTCGTGCCTTGGCCGCGCTGACTGCGGATGTCGAGGTGGCCACGATGTCGGTCGACGATGTGCTTGACGATGGCCAGACCCAGGCCGGTTCCACCCGACGCGCGGCTGCGGGCTTCGTCGACGCGGTAAAACCGTTGCGTCAGGCGCGGCAGGTGTTCGGGCGCGATGCCGGACCCCTGGTCGGTCACGCTGATGACCGCCTGGCCTGCGCGTTCGGTCAGGCTGCAGCGAAATGTCGCCGCCGCCATAGCGCCGAGCATTGTCGATCAGATTGTGCACTACTTGGCGGAGTTGTGCGGCGTCACCGCGAATGACGGGATTTACCGACAGATCGAATTGCAGCATGTCTGCGTCGATCGTTTCCCCCAGCACCTCACGCATCAGGTTCGCAAGATGGACTTCGGTATCGGGCAGCACGAACCGATCGGCCTCGATCCTGCTGAGCGACAGCAGTTCCTCGATCAGCCGCGCCATGCGTCGCGCCTCAGAGCCCATGACGTGGAGGAAGCGCTGGCGAAGCGTGCTGTTCCCCCCGGCCTCCTCGTCCGACAGGGTCTCGATGAAGCCGAGGATCGTCGCGAGGGGTGTGCGCAACTCGTGACTGGCGTTGGCTACGAAATCCGTTCGCAACCGGTCGGCAAGATGCCGGGTGCTCCCGTCGGCGATCTGGATCACCCGCTGGCCGTTCGCCGCCGCCTGGACCCGCATTTCAAGACGCTGGTCAGGTCCGCCGGGTCCCGAAAACTCGGCAAGTCCGTCACCGCCGCTGGCCAGCAACGCCGCGGCTTCGGGCTGGCGCAGAGTCAGTCGGATATCGTCGCCCACGATATGCGCGCCGAGCAACGACCGCGCCGCGTTATTGGCCAGCGTCACCTGCATACCCTCCAGCACGATCACCGGATCGGCGAGCGCGTTGAGCAGCATGGCCTCGATCATCCGCTCAGTCGCTCCAGCGCCGGGAGCAACTCGTCGAAGCGATCGATCACCGCGTCGGGCGCCATCTCCTCCAGGCTGTGCAGCAGGAAACCAAAGCTTACGGCAATCGCCGGAACGCCGGCATTGCGCGCCGCCTGCATGTCGTAGATCAAATCGCCGACGAACGCCGCGCGCCCCCCGCCCAGTCGCTTGACCAGTTCAAGGATTGGCGCCGCCGATGGCTTGGCATTGCCGCGCCCCAGCGTATCGCCACCAATCACCGTGCCGAATTCGGTCGAACAGGTCCAGATTGCGCAGTACCTGCACGGCGAAATTCTCGAATTTGTTGGTCACCACGCCGACCCTGACGCCTCGCGCAATGAGCGCATCGAGCGCCGCGACCGCCCCTGGAAACGGGCGCGTGTGCACGCTCAGATGGCTTTCGTAGTAGCCGAGCATCAGCTTGTAGAGCCGCCTGGCCTCATCATCATCGCAGCCGCCGGTCGCGGCCAGCGTCTGCAGCAGCATGTGTTTCGCGCCCCCGCCGATCATCGGTTTGACCTCATCGGCGGTCAGTGGAGCACGACCCGCGGCTTCCAGCGCGACGTTCACCGCCGCCGCAAGGTCGCCGGACGTGTCGAGCAGGGTGCCGTCGAGGTCAAAGCCGACGATCGGAAATGGAAAGGTCATGATGCCCCTTGGGCCGGGGGGCATGACCCACGCAAGCCTAGACGGCTTCGCGCTCCTCGTCGGCCAGCGACGCCATATCGATGACGTAGCGAAAGTGAACGCCGCCCTTTTCGATCTGCTTGTACGCCTGATTGACCTGTTGGATCGGGATGATCTCGATGTCCGACGCGATGCCGTGTTCGGCGCAGAAATCGAGGACTTCCTGCGTTTCGGCGATCGATCCGATCAGCGAGCCGCTTACACTGCGGCGGTGAAACGCGACCGCCTGGTTGTTCACCCCGGCCATCGGCTCGAGCGCGCCGACGATGCACAACGTCTTGTCGCGCTTCAGCAGGATGACGAACGGATTGACGTCGTGCTTTTCGGGGATGGTGGACAGAATGAAATCAAAGCTTCCCGCAAACGGCGCCAGCTTGGTCGCCTGCTTCTTGGCGTCCGCTTCCATCACGACTTCGGTCGCGCCGAGCGACTTTGCGAGCCCTGATTTTTCTTCGCTGGTCGTGAACACGGTCACTTCCGCACCCATCGCCTTTGCCAGTTTCACGGCCATGTGTCCCAGGCCGCCCAAACCGATCACACCGACCTTGTCACCAGCCTTCACACCCCAATGCTTCAGCGGCGAATAGGTCGTGACACCGGCACACAGGACTGGTGCTGCGGCGGCCGGGTCCATGGTGTCGGGAATCCTGAGCACGAATTCTTCGCGGACCACGATGACGTTCGAATAACCGCCGAACGTGTTGTCGCGACCATAGGCGTTGCTTCCGTCGAGAGCCATCGCCGCTGGCACCATCGGACCATTATACGTCGCCAGCCAGCTGTTCGGCCCCTCGCAGTAATTCTCGTCACCGTCGCGACACGGCGCGCATGCCTGGCAACTGTCGATCATGCAGCCGACACCAACGATGTCGCCCGCCTTGAAGCGGCTGGTGCCATCTCCAGTGCGCGTCACGCGGCCGACGATTTCGTGCCCCGGCATGCACGGATAGACGGTGTTGGACCATTCGTTCTTCACCTGATGGATGTCGGAGTGGCAGACGCCACAGAACAGCACCTCGATCTCGACGTCGCCGGCTCCTGCCGGCTCGCGTTCGAACTCCATCGGCTTCAGGCTGGAGAAACTGTGCTTGGCGGCATAGCCAATGGCCTTGATCATCATGAACTCCTACAGAACTGCCTCAAACGCGGATCGATGGCGAAGGCTGCCCATGGTCCCGGATATATTTCGCGTTAGGATATGGGCATGAGCGAACTGGCCATCATCGTGCTTGCCGCCGGGCAGGGCACGCGCATGAAATCGGATCTGCACAAGGTGCTTCACCCTGTCGCGGGGCGGCCGATGCTGCTGCACCTGCTGGCCAGCGCCGCGGAGCTTGATCCGTCCCGAACCGTCGTGGTCGCCGGCGCCCGGCGCGAACAGATCGCCGCAGCGCTTCCCGATGCCACCATCGCGGTGCAAGAGGATCAGCTTGGCACGGGCCACGCTGTTATTCAGGCCAGGGATGCGCTCACCGGTTTCGACGGCGATGTGCTGATACTTTATGGTGACGTGCCCCTGGTCAGTGCAAAGACCATGCGCGCAATGCTCGGTCGGCTCCATGCCGCCGACGCACCGGCGGTGGTCGTTCTCGGGTTTTCGCCAGACGATAGCGGCGCTTACGGCCGGATCATCGCCAGCGACGGCGTGATAGCCAAGATGGTCGAGCACAAGGATGCGAACGACGCCGAACGCGCGGTCCGCCTGTGCAATTCAGGGCTGATGGCCGTGCGCGCCGCCGATCTGTGGCCACTGCTTGCGCGCGTGGGCAATGCCAACGCCGCAGGCGAATATTATCTTCCCGATATCGTCATGCTCGCAGCACAGGATGGCCGCATTGCCGCCGTCATCGAAACCGAAGCATGGGAAGTCGCGGGCATCAATAGCCGCGCCGAACTCGCCGCGGTCGACGCTTCCTGGCAGGTCCGCCGCCGTGCGGCGGTCATGGCCGCGGGCGTGTCTCTCCGCGCACCTGACACTGTCTGGTTCAGCTGGGACACCGACCTTGGCCGCGATGTGACGGTGGAGCCCAACGTGATCTTCGGCCCCGGCGTGTCGGTCGCCGACGGTGCGACCATCAGGGCGTTTTCGCACCTCGAAGGCGCGCAGGTGGGGGCGGGGTGCGAAGTCGGCCCCTACGCCCGCCTTCGCCCCGGCACTGTCCTCGGCAACGGCGCCAAGATCGGCAACTTCGTCGAAACCAAGAAGGCGGTGTTGGGCGAGGGGGCCAAGGCCAACCACCTGTCCTATCTCGGTGATGCACAAATCGGTGCCAAGGCCAATATCGGTGCCGGCACGATCACGTGTAATTACGATGGCTTCTTCAAATACAGGACCGTGATCGGCGAAGGCGCGTTCATCGGCTCGAACAGTGCCTTGGTGGCGCCGGTCACGATCGGTGCCGGCGCCATCGTCGGCGCGGGCGGCGTCGTAACGCGCGATGTCGACGCGGATTCGCTCGCGCTGATCCGCCCCGAACAGCAGGGGCTGGCCGGCTGGGCCAAACGGTTTCGCGGGCGTATGGCCGCGCGGAAAAACTCCTCCAGTTCATAAACGAAAGCCAAAAATTCATGTGCGGCATTATCGGCATTGTCGGCAGGGCCACGGTTCAGGACCGGCTGGTCGACGGGCTCAGGCGGATGGAATATCGCGGCTATGACTCGGCGGGTGTCTGCACCGTCGATCACGGTCAGTTGATCCGCCGCCGCGCCGAAGGAAAGCTCGCCAATCTCGTCCGCGTGCTCGCGGACGATCCGGCGCCAGGTAACACCGGCATCGCGCACACCCGCTGGGCGACGCACGGCAAGCCGAACACCAAGAACGCGCACCCGCATGCGACCGGGGAAGTTGCCCTCGTCCACAATGGCATCATCGAAAACTTCAAGCCGCTGCGCGAAGAACTGCAGTCCCGTGGCCGAAACTTCGAAAGCGAAACCGACACGGAAGTCGTCGCGCATCTCATCAGCGAACAGGTGGAGCAGGGCGCCTCGCCCGAAGACGCGGTCAGGCCGCCCTCCCGCGCTTGCGTGGCGCCTTCGCACTCGCCGTCGCGTTTCGCCAGCACCCCGAGCTGCTGATCGGGGCGCGGCTCGGCTCGCCGCTGGTCGTCGGCTATGGCGACGGAGAGACCTATCTCGGCTCGGATGCCATTGCGCTAGCCCCGCTGACGCAGCGCATCTGCTACCTCGACGAGGGCGACTGGGTCGTCATTACCAGCGACGGTGCGCGCATCTTTGACAAGGACGACAACCCCGTCGAGCGCGAGATCGTCGCCTCCGGTGTCACCAGCCTGTCGATCGACAAGGGCAACCATCGCCACTTCATGATGAAGGAGATTTACGAGCAGCCAATCGTCGTCGCGCAGACGCTGCGATCGTACCTCCGCCCCCTCGAGGAACAGGTCGCGCTGCCTCAGATGGATTTCGATCTGTCGACGATCGACCGCGTCGTGATCGTCGCCTGCGGCACTGCGTCCTATGTCGGGATGATCGGCAAATACTGGATCGAACAGATGGCGCGGCTGCCCGTCGACGTCGATGTCGCGAGCGAATTCCGTTACCGCGAGCCGGTACTTGGGCCGGGCGTGCTGGGCATCGTCGTCAGCCAGTCGGGCGAGACTGCGGACACGCTCGCCGCGCTGCGCCACATGAAGGCGGCGGGCGTTACCACGGCGGGCATCATCAACGTACCCGACCAGTCAGCATGGCGCGCGAAGTCGATCTGCTCTTGCCGACCCATGCCGGCCCCGAGATCGGCGTCGCTTCGACCAAGGCGTTCACCTGCCAGTTGGCGGTGATGGCCGCGCTCAGCGTCAATCTCGCCCGCGCCAAGGGCAAGCTCGACCGCGCCGCCGAAGCCGCGATCGTCCGCCACCTCGAGGAAGCACCCGCCGCGATCAACGCCGCGCTGGCGCATGACGAGGACATCCAGGCGATGGCGCACATCATCGCTGCCGCGCGTGACGTGCTCTATCTGGGGCGCGGCCCCGATTATCCCCTCGCGCTCGAAGGCGCGCTGAAACTCAAGGAAATCAGCTACATCCACGCTGAAGGTTACGCCTCGGGCGAAATGAAGCACGGGCCCATCGCGCTGATCGACGAAGCCGTGCCGCTGATCGTCATCGCCCCGGGCGGCCCGTTGTTCGAAAAGACCGTCAGCAACATGCACGAGGCCATGGCGCGCGGCGCGAAGGTCGTGCTGATCTCCGATGCCGCCGGGCTCGCCGAAGCCGGCGGTGACGCGATGGCGACGATCGAGATGCCCGCGGTCCACCCGCTGATCGCGCCGCTGGTCTATGCCGTGCCGATCCAGTTGCTGGCCTATCACGTCGCGGTAACCAAGGGCACCGACGTCGATCAGCCGCGCAATCTTGCCAAATCGGTGACGGTCGAATGATGGAACCGGTGGCGTCACCGCGCCTTTAGCATTTGTGACTGCCGCGCTGCATATCTGGAGCGCAGGCTTCTTCGCCCGGCTACGGATCTTCATAACCTATACGTGGCAGCACTGGCGCGTGCCGCGCCTCGGCCGTCCGCGGCGCTTCACTGACTATGTGCAGCGCCGCAAGCTCGAGGACCGCGACCCGCGCTGGCCCGGCCTGATGGACAAGGTCCGCGCCAAGGCGGCGGTCGCCGCGCAGATCGGCGCCGAATGGATCATCCCGACATTGTGGCATGGCGCTCGCCTGCCGATGGACGCCCCTTGGCCGCGCCCCTTCGTCGTCAAGACGCGCCACGGGTGCAAACAGATCGCGTTTGTCGCTGAAGGAGACGATTGGGACGTGATCCGCTGCCGCCTGATGCGGCACGCCGGGCAGCGCTATGGCTGGTGGCTCGATGAATGGGCCTATGGAGAGATCGCGCCGGGCTTCATCGTCGAGCCGCGCATCGGCCCGACGGAACGACAGCCGATCGATTACAAGCTGCTGGTGTTTGCCGGACGCGTTGCCTTTTTCGAAGTGCATCTCGATCGCGGGACACCCCGGCATCGCTGGGTCACGCTCGATCGCGACTGGCAGCGGGTATCCTCTCCCGACGGTCACCCCGGTCCCGAAAGGCCGATGACGATGGACCAGATGATCAGTGCGGCAGAGGTTCTCGCCGCCGGCATCGATTGCGTACGCGTCGATCTCTACGAGGATGACGGCCGGCCGTTGTTCGGCGAAATGACCTTCTACCCCGGTTCCGGCCTACTGCCGTTCGCGCCACCGGAGCTCGATCTCGTATTCGGTGAGCATTGGCGTCGCGCGCGGGCGGTGCTGGGCCTGCCCGCCTGGTCGGACGTCCCGGCGCCATCCCACGATGGCGTCATGCCGGCACTCACCTGACATGCTGTTGCCCGGGAAGATGCTGCGAAGTGCGTTGATCGGCGCGGTCCGCTCGACCTTTCACGATCAATCGCGCGGGGAAGCGCCGATCGAGCGCTCGCCCCACGCGCTATACCCGCCCGATAGCGTCATCTGGCGCGTGCACGGCGACGTTACGACGATGATGATCGGCGGCGTCGCCTCGCTGTTCCTGCAGATGCTTCATCCGCAAGTGCTCGCGGGCGTATGGGACCACAGCAATTTCCGCGAAGACACGCTCGGTCGCCTGCGCCGGACCGCGCGTTTCATCGCCGTGACGACCTATGGTGAGCGTAATGCCGCCGACGCGGCTATCGCCCGGGTGCGCCGCATTCACGAACATATCCACGGCACGCTGCCGGATGGCACGGCCTATAGTGCGGTCGATCCCGCCGCGCTCGCCTGGGTCCATGCGACCGAGACGCTGTCCTTCCTCGAAGCCTGGCTGCGCTACGGCAATCCCGTGATGCCGATGGCCGATCGTGACCGCTATTTCGCGCAAGCCGCCCATGTCGGTCGCGCGCTCGGCGCCGATCCCGTTCCCGAAACGCACGCCGCGGCAAAGCTTTACGTCGAACAGCAGCGACCACTGCTGCGCGCGGACGACCGCACCCGCGAAGTCGCCCGTTTCCTCCTGGATCGCCCGGCGACGAAAGCGGCGCTCGGACCCGTTCAGTCGGGCGTGTTCGCGGCGGCGATCGACCTGCTCCCGCCCTGGGCGCGGGAGATGCACGGCTTTACCAACCCGCCGATCGCCCGCCCGCTCGTCCGGGCGGGTGCCGCCGGGCTGGCCAGGACATTGCGCTGGGCCTTCGCGTCATAGATTTCGCTGTCCTACAGCGGAACAGATGTGAAACAATGCAGTATGACCGATTCGCCTGAACCCGCCGAAGATGACGAGTTTTCCTTTCAGCCGGTGCCGCGTGCACGCGCGCGTCACGATGGCTGGTCGCCGCCCCGCCAGCGCGCCTTCATTGCCGCATTGGCCGCGCTTGGTTCGGTAACGCATGCCGCCCGGGTGGTCGGCATGACCAAACGGTCCGCATACCGCCTGCGCGACACGCCCGGCGCGGCGTCGTTTGCCGCGGCATGGGACTTGGCGGCGGAACAGGGGCAGCGGGAACAACTCGATCATGTCATTCACCGCGTCCGGCACGGCGATACATTGCCCTTGATGCGCAACGGACAGCAGGTTGGCACAATCCATCGCCATGACAATCGCATTGCCTATGCCGCGCTGAAGGCACTCGATGGGTTGGAGCGGCGCGAAAAAATGATGTCTCGTCGGGGGCTTTAGGGGACTTTAGGGGCTTTTGACGGTCATTTGCGGGTCGCCTAAGACAGCCGGCAGGACAGGGGAGGGAGCGACTTTGGCGCAAGCCGTAATCGACGATAGCGCGCCGCAGGGTCCGAGTACGCGGCTGGTGATTACCGCCTCGGCGCTCGGCACCGTGTTCGAATGGTATGATTTTTTCGTCTACGGCATCCTCGCCGCGCTGCTCGGCCGGTTGTTCTTTCCCGCGGGCGATGCCACCGCCGCGACGTTGGCCAGCCTTGCCGCGTTCGGCGCCGGTTTCGGGGTCCGCCCGCTCGGCGCGCTGTTGTTCGGCTGGTTCGGCGATCGGCTGGGGCGCAAGGTCACGTTCCTCGTCACGATCACCCTGATGGGGCTGGCCACCGCGGCGATCGGCTTTCTCCCGACCTTCGCTGCCGCCGGCATTGCCGCCCCCGTCCTGCTCGTCGGACTGCGCCTGCTTCAGGGGCTCGCGCTCGGCGGTGAATATGGCGGCGCGGCAATCTACGTCGCAGAGCACGCGCCCGAGGGGCAGCGTGGCCGGCACACCAGTTTTATCCAGATGTCGGTCGTCGGCGGCTTCCTCCTCGCTGTCATTATGGTGCTGGTCACGCGCCACGCGACCACGCCCGAACAGTTCGAGGATTGGGGCTGGCGCATCCCCTTTGCCGCCAGTCTCGTGATGCTCGCCATCTCGCTCTATATTCGCCTCAAACTCAGTGAGAGCCCGGTGTTCCAGGCGATGAAGGCCGCCGGCACCACATCGCGCAACCCGTTCAAGGACAGCCTCCAGGCGCCTGGCAATCTCGGTCGCGTCATGGTTGCTCTGTTTGGCGTCGCCGCGGGCCTGACCGTGGTCTATTACACCTCTCAATTCGGCACGCTTTATTTCCTGCAGGGCACGGCGCGCGTGCCGGAAGAGGAGGCGCTGCTGTACATGGCGGTCGGCGCGGGCATTGCGACACCGCTCTATTGGCTTTGCGGAGCGCTCAGCGACAAGGTGGGGCGCAAGAAGCTGCTGCTCATTGGCTACGCATTGTCGGCGCTGCTGACCTTCCCGATCTTTCACCTGATGGCCAACGCCGCCAATCCCGCGCTCGAACGTGCCACTGCCGCCTCGCCGGTGCGCCTCGAACTGCCCAGCTGCGATTTCTCGATCTTCGCGCCCAAGCAGACCGAACCCTGCGCCAAGGCTCTCTCATGGCTCGCGAAACGCGGCGTGCGGTATGAAAAGGTCGAGGCGGCGGATGTCACGCTGACTGTCGGCAATGCGCGCGTGCCGGGCTTCGATGAACAAGGCATACGCTGCCGCACTGAAGGCCGCGAACTATCCCGAAACCGCCAACCCGGCCGAAAAACGCCCGCTGCTGATCATTCTCGCCGTCGCGCTGATGGTCGGGCTCAGCGCGATGACCTATGGCCAGGTCGCGGCGATTTTGGTCGAAATGTTCCCGCGCGCGCATCCGCTACACCTCGATGTCCGTGCCCTATCATATCGGTTCGGGCTATTTCGGCGGTTTCCTGCCGTTCATCTCGCAGTACATCGTCGTCAGGACCGGCGATCCCTATGCTGGCCTGTGGTACACCGTGGTCATCGTCACCATGGCGTTCATCGTGAGCCTGATCTGGCTGCCCGAAACCGCGCACAAGCCGCTTGCAACACTAGACCATCGATGTCCCCGCCGCTCCGCCTGCGCCTCGATGGCGATGCGCTTGCCGCCAATTGGCGTTGGCTTGCGCGCAGAGCGGCCGCTGCGGCCTGCGGCGCGGCGGTCAAGGCCGACGGCTATGGCCTGGGTGCTGCGCGCAGTGGTCGAACGCCTTGCGCGGCGAAGGCTGCCGCGATTTCTTCGTCGCGACCTACGGCCGAGGCGGCGGAACTCGGTCCCCTGCCCGAGGGCTGCAGTCTCAGTATCCTCCACGGCCCGCGTGCCGAGGATATGTCGGCAGCGGTCGACAGCCGGCGCGGCCCGTGCATCAATTCGCATCGAACAGGCGCCGTCGCTGGCGTGAAACCGGTCGCCCGTGCGATGCGATGGTCGATACCGGCATGAACCGCCTCGGCTTGCGCGCGGAAGCAGCTGGATGCGCTCGAGGGCCTCGCAGGTCGACACGTTGATGAGCCATCTCGCCTGTGCTGATGAAGACAGCGCAATGAACTCGCGCCAGCGCGACGCCTTCGCGGCGTTGAGCGCGTGCCGGCGCGCCGCCACAGCCTCGCCAATTCGGCGGGCATCTGCCTCGGTGCCGATTACGCCTTCGACCTGACCCGTCCCGGTCTCGCGCTTTATGGTGGCATTCCGCGCGCCGAAGCCGCGGGCCACATCGCGCAGGTCGCATATCCCGAAGCGCAGATCGTCCAGCGCCGCCACGTTCCCGCGGGCGAAACGCGTCGGCTATGGCGCAACCTGGACCGCCGACCGCCGCTACCGAGGTGGCGATACTCAATATCGGCTATGCCGACGGCTATCTCCGCTGTTTCGCGGACCCGGTGGCACGGCGGGGGAGGGGCACCTGCCGCTGCTCGGCCGCGTTTCGATGGATCTGGTGGCGATCGATGTCACCGCCAGGCCCGAACTGCGCGAAGGCGATTGGGTTGGCCTGGACTATGCGCTGGCCGCAGCGTCGGCGGCGACGGGGCTCAGCCAGTACGAGCTCCTTACCGGACTTGGCGGACGCTTCACGCGCCGCTGGTCGTGACAATAATGCCACGTCGACAACCTTCCCTGTTCGACGATGTTGCACGGCATCGACCGCAGCATTAGCCATGCTGCTACGCAGCAATATCAATTGGAACACCTTGGCGATGGCCGTGACACTCGAAGCCGGGCCGGGCGCCCGTGATCATCAAGAAATATGCCAACAGGCGGCTCTACAACACGGAGTCGTCGAGCTACATCACGCTCGATCATCTCGGCGAAACTCACCCGGGAAGGGCGCGATTTCAAGGTTCTCGACGCGAAGAGCGAGGAGGACATCACGCACAGTGTGCTGACCCAGATCATCATGGACGAGGAAAGCCGCGGCGAAACCCTGCTGCCCCCGAACTTCCTCCGCCAGCTGATCGCGATGTACGGCGATTCGATGCAGGCGCTGGTGCCGCAATATCTGGAAGCGTCGATGACGGCATTCCGCCGCAACCAGGCGCAGTTTCACGACGCCATGAAGGGTGCCTTCGAAGGCGGGCCGTTCGCGGAAATCGCCAAGCGCAACCTGGCGATGTTCGAAGCCGCGACGAACGCTTTCCAACCCAAGGCACGCCCCGCAGCTGCTCCCGAAGCGTCGGAAACCCGTGACGAGGTCACCATGCTCAAGGCGCAGCTGGCCGAGGTTCAGGCCAAGCTGGACAAGCTTAACGGCTGACGGTCGCTACCGTCCGCGATCGACGGCGGCGCCTTACCGCGTCGGCTTGACGAATTTCAGTGTCATCCGGTCGCTTTCGCCGATCGACGCATAGCGCGCCTTGTCCTTGTCGCCCTCGGCAAAGCTTGGCGGCAAGGTCCAGACGCCCTTGGGCCAATCGGCGGTGTCGCGCCGGTTGGCATTGATCTCGCTCGACCCGGCAAGCCGGAAGCCTGCTTGCTCGGCCAGCCGCCGCACCGTCGACACCTTGAGATAGCCACTCGTACGCTCGCGCTCGTCGCTCGCGCCTTCCGGCAGGCGGTGATCCTCGACACCCAGTACGCCGCCGGGCTTCAGCATCCGGTACATCTCCTGGAATGCGGCGAGGCTGTAATCCTGCTTGCTCTCCTGCATATAACCCATCCGCCAGTTATGGACGTTGCGGAAGGTCAGCACTTTGTCGACGCTACCGTCGGGAACCCGCGCCCCGCCGCCAAGCACCTCGGGGAAGAAGCCCCGCTGGACGCGACTGTAGACGACCGGATTGGTCGCCATCTTCTTGACGATGCTCTCAGCAGCTCGACCCGGCGGCGTAACCACGATCAGCTTGCCCTTGGGGTAAAGATATGGCGCGAGCATCTCGGTCCAATACCCGCCGCCCGGCCAGATCTCGACGACCGTATCGGTCGGGCGCACTTCGAAGAAACTCAGCGTCTGGACCGGATGGCGATATTTATCGCGCGCGATGTTGGGCGCGGTGCGCTGCGACCCGACCGTCGTTCCGTCGAGCTGCTCGACTGCCGCGGTCGGCAACCGGGCCGCGGCGGGAATGGCGCAAAATATGCCAACAGTTCCCAAAGCAATTGCCATCCTATGCATCGGTTACTCTCCCTTTCGGACGTTTTCGCGCCTTAGCGACGATGGCGCAAGGGGGCCGGCATGCTATCAATGCGCGTGACACCCTTGGGAGACTCGCATTGCGCACCCTGCAATTCGCCTCGTTCGCTGCTGCGGCATTGATTTCTGGCCCAATCCTCGCCCAAGCTAATCCGACCGCCGAGGCGCAATTAAACGGCGGTTTTTTGGGTCAGCAGAACGACCGGCTCAACAAGGGGATGAATGCCAACGATCCTTTCACCGCGCGCGCCAGCGATGCATTGGCCGCTAACGACTATGCCAAGGCGCTGGCGATCCTCAGACCGTACCGTTCGGAAGCGAGCCTGTCATATTACTATTTGTCCGGACGCGCGAATGAGGGGCTTGGCGACTATGCGGCGGCGCGCAAGAATTTTACCGTTGCGCTCAAAAAGCGGCGCACCTTCACGGCGGCCCAAGTTGCACTCGCTTTGTTGGAGGCAAGGCATGGCGACAAGGGCGTTGCCACTGGCTTGCTTCAGGAATTGACCACCCGCCGTTCGGAATGTGCCGGAAAATGCTCCGGCAGTGCCGAATTGACGAGTGGCATCGCTAAGGTCGAGGCCGCGCTTAAATAGTCCGGTCCTACAGGCAAGCCTCAAGGAACGGCTGGTCGAAGCCGTACTGCCGCGCCTTTTCGAGCGTGTAGGGGCGCAGGCCCATCGCGCGATATTCGCCGACGATCTTGCCGTCGGCATCCTCGGCCAGATATTCGAATTTGAACAGTTCCTGCGTAACGATCACCGGGCCTTCCATCCCGATGACCTCGGTGACGTTGGTGACGCGGCGGAGCCGTCGCGCAGACGCTTGACCTGGATGATCAGGTCCACCAAGTCCGCGATTTGTCGACTGATCGCTTCCTTGGGCATCTTGATGTCGCCCATCATGACCATGTTTTCCATGCGCCCAAGCGCCTCGCGCGGGGAGTTGGAGTGAAGCGTACACATCGAGCCGTCATGGCCGGTGTTCATCGCGGCGAGCAGATCGAAACATTCCTGGCCGCGAATTTCGCCGAGGATGATGCGATCCGGGCGCATACGCAGCGCGTTCTTGACGAGGTCACGGATCGAAATCTCGCCCTGACCCTCGAGGTTGGCCGGGCGAGTTTCGAGCGGGAGCCAGTGCGGCTGCTGCAGGCGAAGTTCGGCGGCGTCCTCGATGGTCAGCACGCGCTCGCCGGGGTCGATCATCTTCGACAGCGCGTT
This sequence comes from uncultured Alphaproteobacteria bacterium, assembly GCA_963740775.1. Taxonomy (GTDB): domain Bacteria; phylum Pseudomonadota; class Alphaproteobacteria; order Sphingomonadales; family Sphingomonadaceae; genus Sphingomonas_O. The sequence goes on from CAVUFE010000007.1 coordinate 312,861, forward strand.
GAGCATCGTGGTCTTGCCCGAGCCGGTGCCGCCCGAAATCACGATGTTGAAGCCGCGACGCACCCGCGATCTTCAGCGCGGTCGCCATCTTCGGGCTCATCGATCCGAAGCCGACATACATGTCGAGCGTGATCGGCTTGGCCGAAAATTTACGGATCGAGATCGCCGTGCCCTTGAGCGACAGCGGCGGGACGATGACGTTGACACGACTGCCGTCTTTCAGACGGGCGTCGGCGAGCGGCGTGGTCTGGTCGACGCGGCGGCCGACCGGATTGACGATCCGCTGCGCGATCTGGAACAGATGCTCCTCGTCGCGGAACTGGATCGGGGCGATGACCAGCTTGCCCTTTTTTTCGATGTAGGTCTGGTGCGGGCCGTTCACCATGATGTCGGTGATGTGCGGATCGTTGAGCAATTCTTCGAGCGGCCCGAGACCGAGGAGTTCGTCGACCAGCACCTTTTCCAGCGCGAATTGTTCGCGGCGGTTGAGGGTGATTTTCAGCTCGGCGAGGACCTCGCCAATGATAGGGCGGAATTCCTCCGCAAGTTCGTCCTTGTTAAGCGTCGCAGCGGCTTCGGGGTCGATGCGTTCGAGGAGGCGCGGAAGCACTTGCTCCTTGATCTTGTGGACGCTGGCTTCGAACCCTTCGGCCTTGGGGCCGGCCTGCATCTCTGCGTTCATCCGGCTGTCGAGACGCGACATCGCGTCTTCGGCGGTGGCACACGGA
>CAVUFE010000008.1:0-204434 GCA_963740775.1 uncultured Alphaproteobacteria bacterium
TAAACTCGCCACCGTTGCCCTGTTGAGCACGATGCTCGCCACCACCGCCTGCAACACCGTGCGTGGCGCGGGACGCGACGTATCGTCCGCGGTCGCGCGGTGAGAAGATCGCCGACTAAGCCGTCTCGACGTCGGCGCGAGGCCTGGCGGCCTCGCGCTCACGCCGCCGCTGGGTGAACCACGTCGCGATCATCGTCAGTTCGTAAAGAATGCAGAGCGGCACCGCGAGCAGCAGCATCGATCCGACATCCGGCGGCGTCAGCACCATCGCGATGCCGAACGCCCCACCCAGGCATAACGCCGAGACGCCACCAGCTGGTCGCGCGTACAATCCCCGCCCGTTCCAGCACAAGCAGCAACCGGCAACAGGAACGCGAAGCCGAACCCGAACAGGAACTGCATGACGAAGGCCAGGTAATTGCCCGACCGCCGGGCAGTGCCTCCTGCGTGCACGCCGCCGATATTGCCGCCGAAGCCCAGCAGATAATGCAGCGCCAGCGGGATCGCGATGAAATAGGCGAGGCTCGCCCCCGCCGCGAACAGCAACGGCGTCGCCAGCAGGAACGGCAGCAGCGCGCGCTTTTCCTTCTTGTAGAGCCCCGGCGCGACGAACAGCCAGATCTGGTTGGCGATCACCGGGAAGGCCAGCATCAGCCCGGCAAAGAACGCGACCTTGAGCTCGACGAAGAACGCCTTCGAAAATCTGCGTGTAGATCAGCTTGTTCTGCCCCGCCGCCACGAGCGGGTGGACCAGCACGGCGAAGATCGGCTTGGCGAAGTAGAGGCAGATCGCCGAACGTCACCGCCAGCGCGGCGAACGACCATAGCAGGCGCCTGCGCAGCTCGATCAGATGGTCGAGCAACGGTGCCTGGCTGTCGTCGAGCTCGTCGCGCTCCTCGATCAGTCCTTGCAGGCTCACGATTCGCCTCGGCGGACGCCGGCGTGTTCGAGCGGCACTTCGGGCGCGGGCGTCGTCACAGCGCGGGGCTGGCCGGCGCGGGTGTTCGATCGCAGGCGGCTCGACATGCGGTGGCGGCAATACCGGATCGGCATATTGCGCCATGATCCGCTCGTTCTCCGCCTTCCACTTTTGTTTCCATTTCCTCGAGCTCGGCTTCGCGGATCATCGCGTCGATGCCCGACCGGAAATGGCGCGACATCGCGCGCGCCTTGCCGACGAAACGGCCGACGACGCGCATCGCCTTGGGCAGGTCCTTGGGGCCGATGACGACCAGCGCCACGACCGCGAACAGCAGGAATTCCGAACCGTCGATCCCGAACATCGGGACGATGCGCTTAGAGCTGGGGGGGCGCGGGCGGCGACCGGCGTCGCGTGACGGCAGCGGCAGCGGCCTTGGCACGCTCATGCTCGGCGATGATGTCGGCGGCGGTCTTGCCCTCGATCAGCTGCGCCTTGGCGGGCGTCACGGGGGTGATCTCGTCCTCCTCGGCACATGCCCTTCTTGAAATTCTTCACGCCCTTGGCGACGTCGCCCATCATGTTCGAAAAACGCCCGCCGCCGAGCAGCAGGATCGCGATCACGGCGAAGATCAGAATATGCGGCAGCGACAGGCCCATCGAACGACTCCGTGATAAGTTGAGCCGCATCTAGGCGTGTTCGTCGTCGCTTTCCAGTTCGGTGAGCAAATCGTCGGGTACAGGATCGAGCAGCCCCGCCGCGCGCAGATCGTCGATACCCGGCAGGTCGCGGCGATCGGCCAGCCCGAAATGCGTCAGGAAGTCGGGAGTCGTGGCAAAGGTCAGCGGCCGCCCGGGCACTTGCCGCCGTCCGGCAGGCGCGATCCAGCCCGCCTCCATCAAAACATCGAGCGTGCCCTTGGATATCTGTACGCCGCGGACCGCCTCGATCTCCGCGCGGCTGACGGGCTCGTGATAAGCGATGATCGCCAGCGTCTCGATCGCGGCGCGCGACAGGCGACGCGGCACTTCGCGGGTTTCCCGCAGCAGATGCGCGAGATCGGGCGCGGTCTGGAAATGCCAGCGCCCGCCGCGTTCGACGAGATTGAAGCCGCGATCCGCAAACTTTCGGCGATGGCGGCCAGATCGGTCGTCAGCCGCGTTTCGTCACGATCGAGCCGCCGAGCGATCTCGGCAAGAGCCAGCGGTTCTTCGCTGGCGAACAGCAACGCCTCGAGCGCGCGACGATTTTCGTCGCGCATCACGCCGCCTTGACCATGATCGGGCCGAACGGCGCGTCCTGCTTCAGTTCGATCACCCCGCGCCGAGCCAGTTCGAGACTGCCGACGATGGTCGAGGCCAGCGCCGAACGACGATACGCTTCATCGGTCGTGCCGGGCAGGAATTCGGCGATCGCGGTCCAATCGCGCAGCCGGGCGACCCGCGCCTCGATGGCGGCGATGGCGGCTTCGAGCGTGACCAGCGATCGCCGTGCGACCTGATGCAGCACCGGCGCGGTGCGCGCCTTGACCACGCCATAGGCGGCAACGAGTTCGTAAAGCGACGCCTGCCACAGCGCTTTGCGGTCGGTCGCCAGCCCTTCCGGGCTCGGCGCGGACGAAGACGTCGCGCTCCAGCCGGTCGCGCGCCATCAGTCGCGCTCCGGCCTCGCGCATCGCCTCCAGCCGCCGCAGCCGTTGCTGCAGCCGCATCGCCAGTTCTTCGGGATCGGGATCCTCGCGCGCCTCGCGCGGCAGCAGCAAGCCCGATTTCAGATAGGCCAGCCACGCCGCCATCACGAGATAGTCGGCGGCCTGTTCGAGATGCGCCGACCCCGCGCGCTTCAGATAATCGAGATATTGATCGACGAGAGCGAGGATCGACAATTGCCGCAGATCGACCTTTTGCGCCCGCGCCAGCGCGAGCAGCAAGTCGAGCGGGCCTTCCCATGCCCCCAGATCGACGGTCAGTTCTGCGTCGTCGCTCAAGCCACCAGCGCCAGCAAGGCGTCCCGCTTGGCGATCGCTTCGGCGAAGTCGGTCGCGACCGGCCCGATCGTCGCCATCGCCGCGTCCAGCCGTTCGCGCCCGCGCGCGGTTATCGCGGGCAAAGCGGCGGCAATCGTCGACCATTTCGTCCATCCGCCCCCAGCAATTGAGCGCGACATCGCATCCCGCCGCGACGCAGCCGGCGCGCGCGGTCCGCGACGCTGCCCGAAGCGCCTTCATGTCGAGATCGTCGCTCATCAAGAAGCCGTCGAAGCCGATTTCGCCGCGAATGATGTCACTGATGACGGTCGACGACATGGTGGCGGGGCGATCGGCATCCCAGGCATCGAAGACGATATGCCCGGTCATGCCCATCGGCGCATCCGCCAGCGTTCGAACGGCGTGATGTCGCGCGCCAGTTCCGCGGCGCTGGCGGTAACGGTGGGCAGATGGTGATGGCTGTCGACCGTGGCGCGGCCTTGCCCCGGCATGTGCTTGACCACGCCGACCACGCCGCCTTCGCGCAGACCGTCGAGCACCGCACGGCCCAGCGCGGCGACCCTCAGCGGGTCGGTGCCGAACGCGCGGTCGCCGATCGCATCAGTGCGTTTCGGGCTGGCGCGACGTCGAGCAGCGGCAGGCAATCGACGGTGATGCCCGACTTCGGCCAGCATCAGCCCCAGCGCCCGGGCATTGGCGCGCACGGCCTCGATCCCCGAAATCGGTGCGACGTTCGTACAGCGCGGTCGAACGCCCGCCGGCGGGAAATGCCGGCCATTCCGGCGGCCGCATCCGCGCGACGCGCCCGCCTTCCTGATCGATCGGGATGGCGACGTCGTCGCGCCCTTCGAGCTCGCGCAAGCTGTCGGTCAGCGCGCGCACCTGTGCGCGGTCGACGACGTTGCGGCCGAACAGGATGTAGCCCGCGGGTTTGGTATCGCGCGAAGAAGGCGCGTTCGTCGGCGGTCAGATGCGGGCCGGCAAGGCCGAAGATCGCGGCGTCACCGGTTATCTCAACCGACTACCAGGCAATTTTCGCCCGCCGCCTTCAACTGGCTGCAGACCGAGCGGCCTCGGCTCCCGCGCTGGCGCGCAGACGATAGACGGTGCGCCCGATCGACTTCGCCGGATCTGGACCGCGTGAGTTAGCCCCTTCAGGAATCAAACCGCGCGGACATCGACCCCCACGCCCGCTCGGCCTTTTCGCGCGTAGTCGAACGAGCCAAGCTGGACGATGCCCGGGCCGCTCAGCGCGGGGCCAGTCTCGACGGGCTTGGTCGCCTCCGCTTGCTCGGGCTTGGCGCGCTTGACCGCGATCGGGCGTCTCGGGCGCGGCAGCAAGTGTCGATCTGGCCCTGCGGTTCCTGGCCCTGGCTGGCGGCAAAGGCGGTATCGCCCTGTCCCGGGATATCCATGCCGTTGGCGATCGTGTCCTTGACCTTGTACGGCCCGGGCGGCGCGGCGATCAGCGCGCCTTCGCCCTGTTCCGCGCGGCCGATCGCGCATCAGCCACCAGGCCGCCCGCGACGAGGGCGACGAGCAGCAGCATCGCCAGCAGCAACAGCGGCGCGCGGCCCGGGCCACGCTCGGCTTCCTCAAGGAAAGCAATGCTGTCGTCGTCCGCCGTGTGTGCCATTACATCGACTCCGCAGGGCTGACGCCCAATGATTCCCAGACCGTTGGCGATAACCTGCCCAATTTGGCGGCTGAGGAAAAGCCGGGCGCGCGTCAAATCATGGTCGTCGGCGACAAGCACGCGTGCGCGCGGATCGTCATTGCCGCGATGCCAATAGGCGTGAAATGCTGCCGCCAGGTCGTAGAGGTAGAAGGCGATGCGGTGCGGTTCGCGCGCACTCGCTGCGCTTTCGACGATGCGGGGGAATTGCGCCGCCAGCTTGACGATCTCGAGATCTGCGTCGCCGAGCAGGGTGAGATCAGGCTCGCCTTCGGCAACGCCCAGTTCCGCCGCCTTGCGCCCCAGGCTGGCGATCCGCGCATGTGCGTATTGGACGTAGAAAACGGGATTGTCCTTGGTCGCCTCGACCACCTTGGCGAAATCGAAATCCATCTGCGCGTCGGCCTTGCGGCTGAGCATGGTGAAGCGGACGACGTCCTTGCCGACCTCCTCGACGACTTCGGCGAGGGTCACGAAATTGCCCGAGCGCTTGGACATCTTGACCGGCTCACCCGCGCGGAGCAGACGAACCATCTGGATCAGCTTGACGTCGAACGGCTTGCCGCCAGTCAGCGCAGAGACTGCCGCCCTGATCCGCTTGACCGTGCCAGCATGGTCGGCGCCCCACACGTCGATCAGCGCGTCGGCATCGGCGGCCTTTTGCCAGTGATAGGCCATGTCGGCGCCGAAATAGGTCCAGCTGCCGTCCGATTTGCGGATCGGGCGGTCCTGATCGTCGCCGAATGCGGTCGATTTGAACAGTGGCAGTTCGACGGGTTCCCAATCCTCGGCGATCTGGCCCTTGGGTGCTTCGAGCACGCCATCATAAACGAGACCTTCGGCGCGCAATCTGGCTTCGGCCTGTTCGGGCATGTGCCGCGCCTGGACATCGGCTTCGGACGCGAAGCGATCATGTTCGATACCGAGCAAGGCGAGGTCGGCCTTGATCTGCACCAGCATGGCCGCGACCGCCCGCTCGCGGAACAGCTTAAGCCACTCGCTCTCCGGCGCGTCGGCATATTTGTTGCCGAATTCGCCAGCAAGAGACTGACCCACCGGGATGAGATAGTCGCCCGGATACAGCCCCTCGGGGATCTTACCGATCTGTCGCCCCAGAGCCTCGAGATAACGCAGGTGCACTGATCGCGCGAGCGTGTCGACCTGCCCGCCCGCGTCGTTGACATAATATTCGCGGATGACCTTGTGCCCGGCAAATTCGAGGAGCCCGGCGAGCGCATCGCCGACAACCGCGCCGCGGCAGTGGCCCATGTGCATTGGCCCGGTCGGGTTGGCCGAGACATATTCGATGTTGACGGTCTTGTCCGCGCCGACGGTAGAACGCCCGTAATCGGCATCCTCTGCGACAATCGCGCCGAGTTCTTCACGCCACACCGCGTCTTTCAACCGCAGGTTGATGAAGCCCGGCCCGGCAATCTCGACGCCCGCGACATAGGGTAGGGCCTCGAGGTGCGGCTTCAGTTGTTCGGCCAGCGCGCGCGGGTTCGTGCCCGCCGCTTTGGCCAGCACCATCGCGGCGTTGGTCGCCAGATCGCCATGGCTCGCATCGCGCGGCGGCTCGACCGTGACGGCCCCACGGTTCGAATCGGGCAACAGGGCGTTGAGCGTTGCGTCTAGATCGGCGGCAAAACGGGTGTAGAGGCTTGGCAAGTCAATTTCCGGACGTGGTTTCGGACCGCTTAGCGGCAATGGCAGTGATCGTGAACCGTGCTACGGGCGGCACTGCATGATCAAGGTCGCCAGTTACAATATGCGCAAAGGCGTCGGCACCGATCGCCTGCGCCGTCCCGAACGCATCCTCGATGTTCTGAACGAGATCGATGCCGATGTGGTCGCATTGCAGGAGGCGGACCGACGCTTCGGCGCCAAGGAGTCGGCGCTGCCGCTGGACATGATCGCGAAGTCCACGCCTTACGCCCCCGTCGACCTGTGCCCGCGTGTTGGCGGGATCGGCTGGCACGGCAACGCCATCTTGGTGCGGCAGGGCATTGAGATTACCAGCCACGCCTGCATCGAACTGCCGACACTCGAACCACGCGGCGCAGTCATCGCCGACCTGCGGATCGCCGATGCGCCGCTGCGCATCGTCGGAATGCACCTCGATCTGTCGGGCTTGCAGCGCCGGCGCCAGGCGCGCGCGATCATGGATGCGGTCAAGGCGCGGGCGAACATGCCCGTCGTGCTGATGGGTGACCTCAACGAATGGACGCGTGCCGGCGGCTGCCTGCGCGATTTCGCGCATCACTACCGGATGGCGCATACGGGCCCCAGCTTTCATGCGCGTCGCCCGATGGCACGGCTCGACCGGATCATGGTCGGTGACGGATTGAAGGTGGCATCGGCCGGGGTGCACCACAGCCTCAAGACGCGGCACGCCAGCGATCACCTTCCCATCTGGGCAGTGGTGGAACCCGACTAAAGCGCCTATGGCGCGGCGCGTGACGCCCGCCGCCGCCCCTGCCCTGCCGACCGACTGGCGCGATTTCCTCGCACTGACCAAGCCGCGGGTGATGAGCCTTGTCGTGTTCACGGCCTTGTGCGGGCTGCTCGTCGCGCCGGTACATTTGCCCTTCGCGCTCGCCTTTACTGCAATCCTGACCATCGCGCTTGCCGCAGGCGCTTCGGGCGCGCTCAACCAATGGTGGGAAGCCGAGATCGACGGCAAGATGAAGCGCACCGCCGCGCGCCCGCTGCCCGGCGGGCGGATGGACAGGCAGTCGGCGCTGCATTTCGGCGTCGGGCTCGGCACTTTCGCCGTCCTGACCATGGGCGTTGCGCTCAACTGGCTAGCGGCGGCGATCCTCGCCTTTTCGATCTTCTTTTACGCGGTCGTCTACACCATCTGGCTGAAGCCGCGGACGCCGCAAAACATCGTCATCGGTGGCGCGGCCGGCGCTTTTCCGCCGCTGATTGGTTGGGTCGCGGCAACCGGTTCAATCAGCGCGCTGCCGGTCATCCTGTTCCTCCTGATCTTCTTCTGGACGCCGCCGCATTTCTGGGCGCTCGCGCTGTTCATGGAGGCCGATTACGAAGCGGCTGGCATCCCGATGCTGCCTAACGTTGCGGGCGAAGCGGCCACGCGGCGGCAGATCGTGCTGTACACCATCCCGATGGCGATCTGCGCGCTCTTGCCGCCCGTGCTCGGACTGGCGGGGACGCTTTACGCGGGCGTTGCGGCGGTCCTGACCTGTGCCTTCTTCCTGCTGGCCTTGCGTGTCGGGCGGCGCGCGGCCGGGGCGGAGCGCGGGCTGTTCAAATACTCCATCCTCTATCTTTTCGCGCTGTTTGCGGCGCTCGTGGTGGACAAGCTGGTATGAACGACCCTGAATTCGACAAGCGCCGTCGCAGCCGCTCGATCGCCACGGCGGTCGCGCTGATCGCGATGTGCCTGCTGTTCTACTTCATCACCCTTGCGCGGATCGGCAATCCGGGATGAGCGTGCAGACGCACGATCCGAAACAGCGCACCGCGGCGATCGCGGTGGCGATCGTTCTGGCCATGACCGCGCTCGGCTTCGCCAGTGTGCCGCTCTATCGCCTGTTCTGCGCAGCGACCGGGCTTAACGGCACGACGCAGCGCGGCCTGACCGCGCCGGGCGCCATTGCGGGCCGGACGATGACGATCCGCTTCGACGCCAATCACGCGCCCGGCATCCCCTGGTCGTTCAAGCCCGAGGAAAACACGCAAGGCGTGACGATCGGCGAGCGAGAACAGGCGATCTTCGTCGCGACCAACAACGGCTCCCGCCCCGTGACCGGCACCGCGACGTTCAACGTCACGCCAGTGCAGGCAGGCAAGTATTTCACCAAGATCCAGTGCTTCTGCTTCACGCAACAGACGCTGCAGCCCGGCGAGTCCGTGCGGATGCCGGTGATATATTATGTCGATCCGAAGATACTGGACGATGCCGACGCGCGCGACATCGAGGAAATCACACTCAGCTACACCTTCTATCCCGTTGCCGACCAACCCAAGGCTGGTTAGGGCGGACTCGACAAACGCAAATACAGGGTAAGACCATGTCCGGCGCCAAGAACCACGATTACCACATCCTCGCCCCCGATCCCTGGCCGATCATCGGTGCGTTTTCCGCGCTTACGATGGCGGCGGGCGGCATCATGTGGATGCACGGCAGCCATGTCGGCAAGCCGAACGGCGGCGGCTGGGTATTCCTCATCGGTCTCGCGGCGGTGCTTTACACCTTCTACAGCTGGTGGGCGAACGTCGTGCGGGAAGCCAAGCAGGGCGACCACACGCCGGTGGTCCAGTTGCACCTGCGGTACGGCATGATCCTGTTCATCGCTTCCGAAGTCATGTTCTTCGTCGGCTGGTTCTGGGCGTGGTTCGATTTCTCCCTCTTCCCCTCGACCGTCGATGCGGTCGCCGGACAGTGGCCGCCCAAGGGTGTCGAGGTCATCGACCCCTTCGCGTTTCCACTGCTCAACACGCTGATTCTGCTCTGTTCGGGCACCACCGTGACCTATGCGCACCATGCGCTGATCCACGGCAATCGTCAGGGGCTGAAGACCGGCCTGTGGTGGACGATCGGCCTCGGTGCGTTGTTCAGCTGCATCCAGGCCTATGAATACATGCACGCCCCGTTCGCCTTCAAAGGGCTGAATTATGGCGCGGCGTTCTTCATGGCGACGGGCTTCCACGGCTTCCACGTGCTGGTCGGGACGATCTTCCTCGCGGTATGCCTGAAGCGTACATATAATGGCGACTTCACCCCGCGGCAGCATTTCGGCTTCGAAGCCGCCGCCTGGTACTGGCACTTCGTCGACGTGGTGTGGCTGTTCCTGTTCATCAGCATCTATGTCTGGGGCGGCTGGGGCGCGCCGATCCACGGCGGCTGACATGGCGGGGCGCTGCCCGCGGTGCGGCGCTAAAACGCTGTTCAAGGGACCGATCGCGTTTGCCGATCGCTGTTCTGCCTGTGGGCTCGATTTCAGTGCGTTCAATGTCGGGGACGGGCCGGCGGCGTTCCTGACGCTGATCGTCGGAACGCTCATCGTCGTCGGTGCCATCGCACTGCAACTGGCAGCCGAGCCACCATGGTGGGTGCATGTGCTGATCTGGCCCGCCCTGACACTGGCACTCGTCGTCGTTGGTCTACGTGTCGCCAAGACCGCACTGATCGCCGCCGAGTACCGCAACGCCGCGCGCGAGGGGCGGATCAAGTGAAACGCGTCCCGCTGGTCCCGACGATCATCGTCGCGCTGGCCGTCGCGCTGATGATCGGCCTGGGCGTTTGGCAGTTGCAGCGCGCGCGGTGGAAAGAGAGTTTGCTGACCACTTACGCCGCCAACGCCAACCTTCCGGCCATCACGCTTCCCAATGTGCCCGACGGCAAGAACCCTCCGCTGTTTCGGCGCGCGACCGGCTTTTGCCTGCAGGTCACCGCCTGGGACGCCAAGGCCGGGCGCAATGCCGCGGGCCAGGCAGGCTGGAGCCATATCGCGCGTTGCCGCACGGGCGCCGAGGGGCCTGGCTTGTCGGTTGATGCGGGCTGGTCGCCAAAGCCGGACAAGCCGGTGTGGCAAGGTGGCGAGGTCCAGGGGCGGCTCGCCCCGGATACGCAGCACATCTATCGCCTTGTCGCGACCACTCCCGCCCCGGGCCTGGAGCCCAGCGCTCCGCCGTCGCTCGATGAAGTTCCCAACAATCACCGCGCCTATGCGGTGCAATGGTTCATCTTTTCCGGATTGGCAGTCATAATTTATGGGTTGGCCTTGCGGCGAAGAGGGGCTGCCGGAGGGGCATAAGGGTTTGGCGATGAGCGAACACCGAGTGCCAATCCCTCGCTTGCGCGACCGCGTGCTGACTTCCATCGATCTGGCCGCCACCTTCGTTCTCTCAACCGAATGCGCTTTGGCCGGTGTGCAGGCCGATTTCGATTTGTTCGGCATTCTGGTCCTTGCCTTTGCGGGTTCGGTCGGCGGTGCGGTCATCCGCGACCTGTTGCTTGGCGAGCATCCGCCCGCCCCGTTTCGTGACTGGCGCTATGCCGCGCTTGCCGTCATCGCGACGGGGGGTGTCGTCGCCTGGTCGCTGGTCGTGGGACAGGTCGGCGACCTCACCCCGCCGATGGCCGCCGACGTCATAGAGGCGGCCGGGCTCGCGCTCGCGGCGGTGGCGGGCGCGCGCAAATGCCTCGACTATCACTTGAACGGGCCGAGCGTGGTCATCATCGCCACCATCAATGGCTGTGGCGGCGGCATCCTCCGCGATCTGCTAAGCGCACAGGTGCCGCATGTGTTGCGTGAGGATTTCTATGCGACCGCCGTCGTGGCGGGCTCGGCACTGATGGTGCTGCTCGTCCGCCGTCGACAGGTCAGAAACGACATTGCCGACATCGCCGCCGGCCTATCGATCTTTGTGTTGCGTACCGCCGCGCTGATCGGCGACTGGCGCCTCCCGCACTTCCGCTGAAAGCTACAACCCGGCTTCCGCAATTGCCGCCAGCAACTCCGCGCTCACCGCCGGATCATCCCTGGGTGACAACCGATTAAGCGCAGTCTGAATGCGCTGCTGAGCAACCTGGAGCGCCTTGTGTCGCACCTGCCGTGTGTTATTTGTCCGCCCGGAGCGGCTTTCACCGAGCAGCGCCGCCCATTTTGCCTCCTCAGCCGCCAACACGGCCAGCGCCAGTCGCAGGCCGTCGCGCCGCCCGTGCGCGTAATCCTCGGAAACCTTGGCCTTGATGACTATTTGCGGGCCTGCCGCGCGGCATAACGGGCGTCGCGCGCCGCCTTCATTTCCGCCGGGCTGGGCGGACGCAGGCGCGCCGCCTTCAGCTCCGCCGCGGCACGGGCTTCCTCGGCCGCCTTGGCCTTCGCCTCAGCGCGCTCGGCCTTCTCCTTCGCGCGCGCCTCGGCCTTCGCCGCGTGTTCCTGCGCCAGCGCATCCTGTCGCTGTTGCCACGCCTCGCGCTGCTGCGCCGCCAGCGCCTCGTCGACCGGTGGCTTGGCCTTCAAACGGTCAAGCGCCTTTTGCTTGGCTTGCGCCGCTGCCGTCATGCGATCGTTGAACGAAGGGTCTTTGAACGAAGCCACCAATAATCCTTGTGCGTATCCGGAGTGTGGGAATTAGGCGGCGAAACGCCAGCTTACAAGTTGCGACGATCCACCGCCTGACACGTTGGCGTGTCGTGGCGCACAAGAAGCTCAACCTGCCGACCAAAGACTGTGCGGCGTGCCAGCGCCCGTTCGCATGGCGCAAGAAGTGGGCACGCGACTGGGAACAGGTCAAATATTGTTCCGACCGTTGCCGCGGGCAAGGAAGCAGCGCCTCATAACATGGGGTGCAGGTCGTCCCTGCCCTTGCCCCCGTCGCGCTGCTTGCTAGAGGCTCTCGCACACGCAGCATCGGGAAATCGAACATGACCGCCGTCGGACAGGACAGCCTTGGCACTCGCACCACCCTGACGGCGGGGGGCCGCACCGTGGCCTATTACAGCTTGCCCAAGGCGGCGGAGCAGCTTGGCGACATTTCGCGCCTGCCGTTCTCGATGAAGGTCCTGCTCGAAAATCTACTCCGCTTCGAAGACGGTGCGACGGTCACGATCGATGATCTGAAGGCGATGGTCGCGTGGCAGGACGATCCCCGCGCCACGCGCGAGATCCAATATCGCCCGGCGCGCGTGCTGATGCAGGATTTTACCGGCGTACCCTGCGTCGTCGATCTGGCGGCGATGCGCGACGCCATGACCGCGCTGGGCGCCGACCCGGCCAAGATCAACCCGCTGGTCCCGGTGCACCTGGTCATCGATCACAGCGTGATGGTCGACGAATTCGGGACACCCCAGGCGTTCGGCGAGAACGTCGCGCTCGAATATGCCCGTAACGGCGAACGTTACGAGTTCCTCAAATGGGGATCGAAGGCGCTCGACCGGTTCAAGGTCGTGCCCCCCGGCACCGGCATCTGCCACCAGGTCAATCTGGAGCATATCGCGCAGGGCGTCTGGGTCTCGGACGGAGTAGATGGTTGCCCGGTGGCCTACCCCGATACGTGCGTCGGCACTGACAGCCACACGACGATGATCAACGGCCTGGGCGTCTTGGGATGGGGCGTGGGTGGAATCGAGGCCGAGGCGGCGATGCTTGGCCAGCCCGTTTCGATGCTGATCCCCGAAGTCGTCGGGTTCAGGCTGACCGGCAAGTTGAACGAGGGCATTACCGCCACCGATCTGGTGCTGACGGTTACGCAGATGCTGCGGGCCAAGGGCGTGGTCGGGCGTTTCGTCGAATTCTATGGCCCCGGCCTGTCCGCGCTGTCGCTCGCCGACCGGGCGACAATTGCCAACATGGCGCCCGAATACGGGGCGACATGCGGCTTCTTCCCGATCGACGAGAAGACGACCGAATACATGCGACTGACCGGACGCGGCGACGCAGACATCGCCCTGACGGAAGCCTATTGTCGCGCCCAGGGCCTGTGGCGCGACGTGTCCGCCGACGACCCGGTATTCACGGACACGATCGAACTCGACATGTCGGGCGTCGAACCGTCGCTGGCCGGACCGAAGCGGCCGCAGGACAAGGTTTTCCTGACCGACGTGGATGAAGAGTTCCACGCCGATCTGGCCAAGACCTACAAGCACGACACGCCCAAGCGCGTACCCGTCGTGGGCGCCGATCACGACATTGGCGACGGCGACGTGGTGATCGCCGCGATCACCAGTTGCACCAACACGTCGAACCCCAGCGTGCTTGTTGCCGCTGGCTTGGTAGCCCGCAAGGCGCGCGAAAAGGGCCTGAAGCCCAAGCCATGGGTCAAGACCAGCCTCGCGCCCGGGTCACAAGTCGTCACCGACTATCTGACCAAGGCCGGACTGACCTCCGATCTCAACGCATTGGGCTTCAACCTCGTCGGTTATGGGTGCACGACCTGCATCGGCAATTCGGGCCCGCTCGCTCAGCCAATCTCGGACGCGATCAATTCGGGTGACATCGTCGCCGCGTCGGTTCTGTCGGGCAATCGCAACTTCGAAGGCCGCGTGTCGCCAGACGTACGGGCGAACTTCCTCGCCAGCCCGCCGCTGGTCGTCGCCTACGCACTGCGCGGGACGGTCGCGACCGATATGGTTTCTACGCCGATCGGCGACGATCAGCAGGGTGAGCCGGTGTACCTCAAGGATATCTGGCCCTCCAACGCCGAAATTCGCGCGGTCATGGAAGCCAATGTCGATCGTGGCATGTTTCAGTCACGCTATTCCCACGTCTTTGCCGGCGACGAGCGCTGGCAGGCGATCGAAGTCGCCGGGAGCGATACCTATGCGTGGCGAGCCGGCAGCACATACATCGCCAACCCACCTTATTTCGAAGGCATGTCGATGACTCCGGCACCTGTCGCCGACATCGTCGAGGCCCGGCCGCTATCGATCTTTGGCGATTCGATCACGACCGATCACATCTCCCCCGCCGGGTCGATCAAGGCGGACTCGCCCGCCGGCCAATGGCTGCAGGAACGCCAGGTCACGCGTGCCGACTTCAACAGCTATGGAGCGCGCCGCGGCAATCATGAAGTGATGATGCGCGGCACCTTTGCCAACATCCGCATCAAGAACGAGATGATCCCCGGAATCGAAGGCGGCATGACGCAGCTACAATGGCGAGGTGATGCCGATCTATGATGCCGCGATGCGTCACAAGGCCGACGGCACGCCATTGATCGTCATCGCGGGCAAGGAATATGGCACCGGATCGTCACGCGACTGGGCGGCGAAGGGCACGACCCTATTGGGCGTGCGCGCCGTCATTGCGGAAAGCTTCGAGCGCATTCACCGTTCGAACCTTGTCGGGATGGGCGTCGTGCCATTGCAGTTCGCGGACGGCGTGGATCGCAAGACGTTGGGGCTGGACGGCAGCGAGTTTTTCACGATTATGGACGTCGCCAAGCTGCGCCCGCGCCAGGACGTCGAGGTCACGCTGACCCGCGAGGACGGCACGATCGAGACATTCACCACGCGTTGCCGCATCGATACGGTCAACGAGCTCGAATACTTCCTCAACGGCGGCATTTTGCCTTACGTGTTGAGAAAGCTCGCGGTATGACGCTCGCGCATGGTTCCATGATTGCCGCTTTGCTGTCCCTCGCAGCATGCAACGAGCGGTCGCCGAATCGCGACGATGGCTCGGTGGTAACTTCCCGGGTTTCCCCAAAGACGGAAAAATCGGGAACCACGACGCTGTCAGCACCCAGTTCGGCCCGAGCCGCGGTTAGGGTGCTTCAGCAAGCGATTGCCTTCGTGCAGACCGACCGAGTGGAGCAGATCGGCCCATTGCTGACGCCGAAGGCTACAGTACAGTTTGATCGGGCAGGCGGTCGCAAGCTTATCGACGAATATAAATCAGCGCAGATTCAGTTGCGGATACCCGCCGCTGATGCACGAGCCAAATCGTCGCTGGATGTTCCGTTTGCCCTTTATCGCTCGAAGAAGGGCGGCGACGAAATGCGGGAGGGTGTGGCGACGATGCGTCGTGATCCTGCCACGGGCACACCCGCATGGCGGATCGACAATGTGGTGCTTGGTCCGCCCCAAGTCGTCGCGAAGTTCGGAGGCTGACAGGACCCGCGACATTCGACACAAACTATTCATCAAACACAATGTTTTCTGTTGACGAGCAGTCAACGGTGAATGAAGTGTTAACCACGGAGCGGGGGGAGCAGCGTGCTTACCGCAGGCGTGGGGAATAAAAAATGTCTGAACTGAATAAGGGTGCGTTTGGTCGAAATCTGCTGCTCGCCGGGGCGGCCGGTCTGGTAGTTTTGGGAGGTGCCACACCGGCTTTCTCCGCAACCGTCCTGACCGCTAAACCGCTGCCGAACGCGAAGAATCCGCGTGCTCCGATCAGCGATCAATCGTCGTTGGGCGAACCGAGCACGGGAATTTCTGCACCGTTCTTCGCCGCGGCAACCCGTGGTACCTCGCTCGTCTCGGGCTTCGAAGGAACGTCGGACTATGATTCGCGCGCTCTCGGCGCTGCTCTGATCCCACCAGATACGATGGGCGCCGTCGGTACGACGCAATATGCTCAACTGATCAACGGAACATATGCGATTTACAACAAGACGACAGGAGCTTTGGCAGCACCTCGCATCTCGGCTGACGCGTTCTGGCTCGCCGCCGGCGGCACCGCGACCGGTGGCGATCCGCGCATTCTGTTCGATGGCCAGACCAACCGCTGGCTCGCGATCGGTTTCGGCGCAGTCAACACGACCACGAGCGGTGGTGTTGGCTACACGAACATTCCCAAGATCCAGGTCGCGGTGTCCACGACCGACAACGCCTTGGGGCCGTGGCGTTCGGCCAGCTTCACTGGCTATAATGGAGCGGGTTTTGGCGGTGCCATCGCCGATTTCCCGACGCTCGCAATCTCGGGTGATTCGATCACGATCGGCACGAACGACTTCGCGCCAGGCTCTGCGGGAGGAGCGCAGAGTTTCAAGGGCACGACGCTTAGCGTACTGAGCAAGGCCGGCGTCTTCGCCTCGACTGGACCCGACCTCAGCAGCCTAAAGCAGTTTGTGACGGGACTTAATGGCCCGGACAATGGCTACGCGATCCAGGGGGTGAACTCGACCACGTCGGGGTCGACCGCCCATGTCATTGCGTCCAGCCGCGATTATTACGCAAACGTGTTTTATCAGATCAACGATGCCGGAACTGCCGGTGCCACGCAGACGGCGTCACAGCTTCAGATCGGTGCGAATAACGCGTTCACTGATCCTCTCGCCGTTCGTCAGCCGGTCACGGGTCCGAATGCGCGCGTTATGACGGCGGGCGACTCGCGGACGGCTACCAATGCTTGGGAAGTGAAGGGTCGGACTTATTTCGCGACGACGGTCAGGGTCAACGGCACTGATCACAATGTCGTCCGGGTCACAGTCATGGACTCGGCGACGGGTGTCGTTCTGTCCGAAACCGACATTGGCGGCGGCGCAAGCAATGCGTTCGATTACTCCTATGGTTCTCTGGCGGTCAACGCGTCGGGTCAGGTCGTCGTGTCGTATAATCGCTCGGGTGACGTCACTACCGGTCAAGACGGCCGCATTTCGATCTTCGCCCGTTCGTTCAATACGAACCGCGATGGCACGTTGAAAGCGACGAGCGGTGACATCCTGGTCAAGCAGAGCCTGGTGGATGAATATCACAATGGTTCTGCCCAAGGCCAGCCTGCGGTCGGTCGTCAGCGTTTTGGCGACTACAGCGCAGTCAATGTCGATCCGACGAATAGTCAGCGTTTCTGGGTCGTCGGTGAGTTCGCTCGCGAGTACAACAATGCGGCGGGTGGTCATCCGGGTGGCAGCGGTTTCGGACGTTGGGGCACCTACATCGGTCAACTCGCGGTCGGGAATGTTCCGGAGCCTGCGAACTGGATGATGATGATTGTCGGCTTCGGCGCTATAGGCTGTATGGTTCGCCGCCGCACAGTGGTCACTCGGGTGACCTACGCTTAAGTCAATGTTGAGCGGGGCGGGCCGGTATATCCGGCCCGTCACGTCCATTCGTGGGCTACTTAGGTGGCGCGTCCTCATGAGTGCCATGTTTTCGATTATCGGGAGCGGATCGGCGATGGCTGTGAGCACGGCGCCCGCGCCAGTTTCCGGATCGTGGGGCGGACGGGGTGCCCAGCTGACAGTGACCTCTGAAGGCGCCGTGTTGGAGGTTTCTTGTGGCCGATATAACTTTGGCCAGTTCCGGCTCGACGATCGTCAGCACGTCGTAGGGTCCGGCCAATACGAAGCGTATGCGTTCGGGCCTCAGGCGGGGGATGTCGTCCCAAAAACCCAGACTGCATCCTTTGTCGGCGAATTGTCGGGTGACGTGCTGGTCGCGCATTTGACACTTGGCGACAATTCGAGTGTTGAAACCTACACACTCAATCAAGGACTGACGGCCAAGATTATCCGATGCCTCTAACGGATCATTGAGGCAGGCGATTTAAGCATTCGAAGTACCGACACGCCGCAGTCGATCGCTCTCATCAGTCGTCCTCGTCGTCAAAACCCAGCAGGTCCAGCGCCTGCGCCTTGATCTGGCGCAGCTGGCACCAATGGATCAGCGCGTCTTCCCGGCCATGCGTGACCCACACTTCCTTTGGCCGCAAATCCTCGATCGTCGCGGTGAGCTCGTCCCAGTCGGCATGATCGCTGACGATCAGCGGCAGTTCGACCCCCTTCTGCACAGCGCGCTGGCGGACACGCATCCAGCCGCTGGCCATTGCCGTGATCGGATCGGGCAGGCGCCGAGTCCAGCGGTCCTGCAGGGCAGACGGCGGCGCAACGATGATGTGACCCGCCATCTCCGCCTTGGTCGCACCCGTGGCGGGGCGCAATTCACCCAGGTCGATCCCAAAGCTGATATAAAGATCGCAGAGGCGCTGCATGGCACCGTGAATGTAAATCGGATCGGCGTGACCCATCGCCCGCAATTCGCCGATCAACCGCTGCGCCTTGCCGAGGGCATAAGCGCCGATCAGTACGCATCGCTCGGGCTCGGCGCGCAACGCCGCAAGCGCCTTGTCGAGTTCATCGGTGACTTCAGGGTGGCGGAACACCGGTAGCCCGAACGTCGCCTCGGTGATGAAGATGTCGCACTTGGTTGGCTCAAAGGGCGCGCATGTCGGATCGCTGCGGCGCTTGTAGTCGCCCGAAACGATCACGCGCTCGCCGGCATGTTCGAGCAGGATCTGCGCGGACCCCAGCACGTGGCCCGCAGGCAGAAACGTGACATCTACTTCCCCCACGCGCTGCGGATGGCCGTAATCGACGGCGCAAGGATCGGTCTGCTCGCCATAACGCGTATCCATGATCGCCAGCGTTGCCGGTGTCGCCCACACCTTGCCGTGTCCACCGCGCGCATGATCGGCATGGCCGTGCGTGACGAGCGCTCGATCGACCGGTCGCGACGGATCGACCCAAGCATCCGCCGGGGGAATGTAGATGCCGTGCGGATGCGGTTCGATCCAATGTCCCAGGCGCGCCATAGCTGACGCAACGCATTGCCGTGGCTGACGTTCAATCGAGTAGAGGAGAATAACGATGGAAGCGCTTTGGCCGGTCATTACGGTTCTTGGGCCGATACTCTTGCTGGCTGCGCTGGGCTGGGCGTTTCTGCGCAATCGCGGGCAGTCTTCGGCGGGGGTGCAGCGTTCCGAGGATGGCGCGCGCGACCTGCGCGAGCAGCTGGATCGCGAAGACGCGGACTGATCCGGTTCGCTACGGAAAGGCTGTCCTGCACGTTCGCTTTCGTGGTTGTGGAGCCGTGACAAATTCAGGCAAAGTGGACGAAGTTCACGATCGGGGATCCGAAACTGACAGGGCGTGAGCTTCCTTCGGCCCTGAGCGACTGGTTCGCGGGCAAGGGCTGGGCGCCGCGGCGGCATCAGCTGGCCATGCTCGAAGCCGCGCGGGCGGGTGACAGCGCGCTTCTGGTCGCGACAACCGGGGCGGGGAAAACGCTGGCGGGCTTCCTTCCGACACTGGCCGAATTGACCGAACGGCCGGTCGAGGGCCTGCACACCCTTTACGTCTCGCCGCTCAAGGCGCTGGCAACCGACATCCGTCGCAACCTCTTGATGCCGATCGAGCAGGCGGGGCTGCCCATCACGGTCGAGGCACGTACCGGCGACACTCCCTCCGACCGCCGCAAGCGCCAGCGCGAACGCCCGCCCAACATATTGCTGACCACACCCGAGTCGCTGTCGATCCTGCTGAGCTACCCCGATAGCCTCACGATGTTCGCGGGACTCAAGACCTTCGTGGTCGATGAAGTCCACGCCTTCGCCCCGACCAAGCGCGGTGACTTGCTGGCGCTATGCATGGCACGGCTGGAGGCGATTGCGCCGGGGCTGAGGCGTGTCGCGTTGTCGGCCACCGTTGCAGATCCCGACGTCTATCGCGCGTGGCTGGCGCCTCATGGTGATATCGACAGCGTGCGGCTGGTGCTGGGCGACAAGGGTGCCGATCCCGACATCTCGATCCTGCTGCCCAGGACCGCGTGCCCTGGGCGGGGCATTCGGGCCGCTATGCCGCCGCGCAGGTCATGGCGGAAATCGAGACGCACAAGACGACGTTAGTCTTCTGCAACACGCGCAGTCTCGCCGAATTGATCTTCCAGGATCTGTGGAAGGAAAACGACCAGCAGCTCCCCATCGGCATCCACCACGGCAGCCTCGCGCTCGAAGCGCGCCGCAAGGTCGAGAACGCGATGGCCGACGGGCGGCTGCGCGGACTGGTTGCCACCGCCAGCCTCGATCTCGGCGTGGATTGGGGCGACATCGACTGCGTGATCCAGATGGGCGCGCCAAAGGGCTCGTCGCGCCTGCTCCAACGTATTGGTCGCGCCAATCACCGGCTGGACGAGAGTTCGGAAGCGGTCATCGTCCCCGGCAACCGGTTCGAATATCTCGAGGCTCGCGCGGCGCTCGATGCAGTCGAGGAAGGCGCGCTCGACGAAGACGTATTCCGCCCCGGTGCGCTCGACGTTCTCGCTCAGCACGTCATGGCTTGCGCCTGCGCCGCTCCATTTGAGGAAGCAGCCATGCTGGCGGAGGTGCAGGCCGCCCTGCCCTATTCGGGGATGGATGCAGCCGCCTTTCGCAACGTCCTCGATTACATCGCGACCGGCGGTTACGCGCTGAAGGCCTATGAGCGTTTCAAGCGCCTGACAGAGCAGGACGGGCTATGGCGCGTCACGCACCACAAGTTCATCGCACAGCACCGGCTCAATGCCGGCATCATCGTCGAAGCGACAATGCTCAACGTGCGCTTCAGGAACGGCCGCAAGCTCGGCAAGGTCGAGGAAGCCTTCGCCGCGACGCTCAGCCACAAGGACACGTTCTTCTTCGCAGGCATGAGCCTCGAGGTCGAAAAGATCGACGTCGAAGACCTGATCGTGCGCGCAACCGCCCGCCCCGCCCGGATTCCGACTTATGGCGGGGCGCGAATGCCGCTGAGCACCAACCTCGCCGACCGGGTGCGCGCCTTTCTCGACACGCCCAGCGAATGGGCGCGTTTCCCCGACGATGTGCGCGAATGGCTCGAAGTCCAGTCACGGCGGTCGCAACTGCCCGGCCCTGGGCAATTGCTGGTGGAAACCTTCCCGCGCGAAGGGCGGCAATACATGGTTGCTTACAGTTTCGAAGGATGGAACGCGCACCAGTCGCTCGGCATGCTGGTTACGCAGCGGATGGACCGGCTCGGCCTGAAGCCTATGGGCTTCGTCGCGAACGACTATGCCATTGCGACATATGGATTGGAAAAGATCACTGATCCCGCGGCCCTGTTTTCTGCCGACATTCTCGATACCGAATTCGTCGACTGGGTCGAACGCTCGCACCTGCTGAAGCGTGCATTCCGCGAGGTTGCGGTGATCGGCGGGCTGGTCGAACGCCAGCATCCGGGGAAGCGCAAGACAGGCAAACAAGTCACCTTCTCCACCGACCTGATCTATGATGTCCTGCGCAAATACGAGCCCGATCATTTGTTGATGAAGGCCGCCTGGCACGACGCGCGCGGGCGGATGACGGACATTGCCCGCCTCGGCAATCTGCTCGACCGCGCGGCAGACACGATGCTCCATGTCGACCTGCCCCGCGTGACCCCGCTGGCGGTTCCGGTCCTGACGCTGATCGGGCGCGAGCGTATCGCCACCGGCACAGCGGACGACCAATTGCTGATCGAAGCGGAAGCATTGGCCGCCGAAGCGATGCGCGAGGACTGATTGCGCTTTGGCAGCGATCTGCCATGCTGCGACCCATGAGGTTTGGGAGAGGCCTTGTGATTGCGGGTATCGCGCTGACGCTTGCCGCGGCGCCGCCCGAACCCGCGCCACCACCGCCGTCCGGTCAGGTGGCCGCCCGGCAGGACGGGGGCATGCGGATGACCGTACCGGTGACCCTCTCGGGTCAAGGACCTTATCATTTTGTCGTCGATACCGGCGCCGACCGGACGGTGGTGTCGCGCGAATTGGCCGATCAGCTAGGGCTGGCAGCGGGCAAGCCGGCGATCCTTCATTCCATGGCCGGCGTTTCGGCAATATCCACCGTCCGTGTGCCGACGATCGGCATTGCCGGGTATGAAGCGGAGGACGTCGACGCGGCCGCACTGCAACAAATGAACATCGGTGCGCAGGGATTGCTGGGCATCGATACGCTGAAGGGACGGCGGATCGTCATGGATTTCCGCAAGAAGACGATGACCGTGCTCGCGGCGGGCGAGAAAGAGCATTTCGACGGCGACACGATCGTCGTCACGGCCCGGTCCCGTTATGGCCAGCTCGTCCTGGTCGATGCGGATGTCGCAGGCACACCGGTGACGGTGATCATCGATTCCGGCGCGCAGAATACGATCGGCAACGGGCCGCTGCGCAAATTGCTGGCCAAACGCAACGGGCAGATGGCGTTCTTCAACACCGAACTGGTGGACGTGACCGGCGGCCGCCTGCCCGCGCAGGTCGCCTCTGTCGGGCGCATCCGCATTGGCGGGATCGCGGTTGACAATGTGGTCATCGCCTTTGCCGACGCGCATCCGTTCAAGCGCTTCGGCCTCACCGATAAGCCTGCCATGCTGTTGGGAATCGATACCTTGCGCGGCTTTCGCAAGGTGTCGGTCGACTTTGCGGAGAAGAAGGTCCGCTTTTTGCCACCCGCGGTATGCAAGTTGCAGGTGCGCTGCCTTACCGAGTGACAACTCCTCGGGTCGCGCGGAAGACCGTTGCGGGCGAGTCGCCCAAAGCGTAGGGCAAAGCATGGTTCGCTTTACGTTCGCCCACACCGAGTTCGCCGCCTTGGCGCAAGGCGCACTTTATTGGCCGGCGCAGCGGGCACTTATCGTCGCCGATCTCCACTTGGAAAAGGCTAGCTGGTTCGCACGGTTCGGCCAGATGCTACCGCCGTACGATAGCGAAGCGACGCTGGCCGAAGTGGCCGAACTGCTTGGTGTGACACGGGCCGAGACGCTGTATTGCCTGGGCGACAGTTTCCACGACAAGCGCGGCTGTGAACGTTTGAGTGTTGCGGCCCAATTGCAGCTTCGCGCGATGACCGCAGTCACCGACTGGGTATGGATCACCGGCAATCACGACGCCGGCATGATCGACCATTGCGGCGGGCGGGTCATCGAAGAAGCTGTTATCGACGGCGTCGTGCTGCGCCACGAAGCCGAACCGGATGACCCGCGTCCCGAATTGTCGGGGCATTTTCACCCCAAGTTGCGGATTACCGCGCGGGGACGCCGGGTGGCGCGGCGATGTTTCGTGGCAAGCCCGAGCAAGCTGATCCTGCCGGCGTTTGGATCGTTAACCGGTGGGCTCGACGCGCACCACCCGGAGATTGTGCGCGCAGTGGGCTTGCAGGCGCGAGCGCTGGTGCCCGTGGCCGACCGTATGTTGAGTTTTCCGTTGGCGGCCTAGTGGCCAGCGCCGCGGCAAAGCCGCGTCGTCAGTCGCAGCTCCGCGCGTTGGCCGGCCGTCTGCCTGACTATGCCAACGCCACGCTGCTGCGCTGTGTGGATGCCTCCGGCTTTGGCAGGAGCGGAGGGGCTCGAACCCACGACCCTCGGTTTTGGAGACCGATGCTCTACCAGCTGAGCTACGCTCCTGCAGCCGGCGGGAGGCGCGTAGCGTAGCAGCGCGCCGCTGGCAACGTCACCCGCCAGCGCGTCTCGGACTTGACTGACGGCACGGGTTGCCGCGTCGGCCTTGTCATGACCGGCACGCGCCGCTATCTTCCACCATTCGCGACATCGGCGAGCTTCCCCAACCGCATCGGCGGGGCCGGGCGGCTGTCTGATGGAGTTGGCCGACACATGGCCAGAAGACAGGAATCAGACCGTGGCACGCACGACCCCGACCGAATTCATCCGCCAGGTTCAGGCCGAGACCAAGAAGGTCGTCTGGCCGACCGGGCGTGAAACGATGATGACGGCGCTGATGGTCGTGCTGATGACGAGCATGCTCGGCATCTTCTTCTTCGGTCTGGACAGTCTGTTCAGCGCGATCGTCAAGCAGCTGCTCGTCGCTGCTCGCTTAAGTATTCAAGGGGTAAGGCAAGACATGGCGCGCTGGTACATCATCCACGCCTATTCGGGGTTCGAGAACAAGGTCCGCGATTCGATCCTGGCCGAGGCGACGCGCCTGGGGCTGGAAGCGGGCGTCGAGTCGGTCGAAGTGCCGACCGAAACGGTGACCGAGGTCCGTCGCGGCAAGAAGGTGCAGTCGGAGCGCAAGTTCTTCCCCGGCTACGTCCTCGCCAAATTGGCGATGAACGACGATGTCTACCACCTGATCAAGAATACGCCGAAGGTCACCGGCTTTCTGGGATCATCGGGCAAGCCCCAGGCGATCAGCGAAGCCGAAGCCGCGCGCATCCTGAACACCAAGGAAGAAGCCGCCGCCGCACCGAAGGCGCGGATCAAGGTCGATTACGAGATCGGCAACTCGGTCAAGGTGCTCGAGGGTCCGTTCGCAAGCTTCAACGGTATCGTCGAGGAACTCGACTTCGACCGTGGACGCGTGAAGGTCGGCGTGTCGATCTTTGGCCGTGCGACGCCGGTCGAACTCGAGTTCGAACAGGTCGAGCGGAGCAAATAGCCGCCTCGTCCGTTATGTCTCCCGAAGGAGACAAACGATGGGTGAGTTCACCGACAAGGTCAAAGGCGCGTTCAACCAGGCGGTTGGCGGAGCCAAGCAGGATGTTGCCGACACGGGCGACTATCGCACCGAGCATGACGACAAGCTGGCGGCAGAAGGCGCGGGCCAGGAACTGAAGGGCGACTTTCAGGAGCTCAAGGGCAAGGTCAAGGGAGCGATCAACGATCTCTAGACCGCAATGCCGAGATCGTCGTGCCCGCGCTGATGCGCTCCACATCGGTCTTCAGATGAAGCAATTTGAGCCCCTTATGGGCGAGGGTACGGTCGAGCGCCGGGGCGAAATCCCCGGTCGTCTCGACCGTTTCCGCATGTGCGCCATACGCGCGGGCGAGTGCCGCGAAATCAGGATTCCGGAGCGACGTGCCGCTGACGCGTGTCGGAAATTCGCGTTCCTGGTGCATGCGGATCGTGCCATATGCGCCGTTGTCGACCACGATCACCAGCATGTCGCAGCCATATTGAGCGGCGGTTGCCAGTTCCTGCCCGTTCATCAGGAAATCACCATCCCCGGCCAGCGCGACGACCTGGCGGTCGGGATGGCGAAGCGAGGCGGCGACGGCGGCGGGGACGCCATAACCCATTGCGCCCGCGGTCGGGGCAAGCTGGCAGGACGGTCCGGCATAGCGCCAGTAACGGTGCCACCAGCCCGAGAAATTGCCCGCGCCGTTGCAGATGAAGGTGTTTGTCGGCAGCTTCTTGCGCATCGCCGCGACGCATTGGCCGAGGTCGAGGCGCGTCTCGAAAGGTTGCGGCGTCGACCATGCGCGCCATTCCTCGTTCGCCTCGTCGCCGTCCTTGAAGCGGATGATGTCGTCGTCCCACAGCATCGCCATTTCGGCGAATTCGTGCGGATAGGCGCAAATGGGCAGGTCGGCGCGGTAGACACGGTTGAGTTCGACCGGATCGGGATGGACGTGAATCAACACCTGGTCGGGATGATCGGGGGTGATCAGTGAATAGCCTTCGGTCGTCGCCTCCCCCAGCCGCGCGCCGACGCAGAGGATCAGATCGGCAGTCCGGATACGCTCGAGCAGCTTCGGGTTGGGACCGTAGCCCAGATTGCCGGCATAGACCGGGCAGGCATTGTCGATCGCGTCCTGCCGCCGGAAAGCCGCGGCGACGGGCAGGCCGATGCGCGTGGCGAATTGCGCGAAGTAATGCGCCGCGCCGGCATCCCACCCCGCCCCGCCGACGATGGCGACGGGGGCGCAGGCGTCCTTCAACAGCGCCATGACCTGTTCCATCGCCGCGCCATCGGGATCCTGCTCGGGGGGCATGAGGCGCGGACGGTCGAGCGTATCGACCGCGTCCATCAGCATGTCCTCGGGCAGCGCGAGAACCACCGGCCCGGGACGCCCGGCCATGGCGGTGGCATAGGCGCGCGCGACATATTCGGGGATGCGGCGCGCGTCGTCGATCCGCGCCGCCCATTTGCACAGCGGCGCGAACATCGCGGCGAAATCGACCTCCTGAAACCCCTCCCGGTCACGATCGCCGCGCGCGACATCGCCGATGAACAGGATCATCGGCTGCGAATCCTGCATCGCGACATGGACGCCGATCGAGGCATTGGTCGCGCCGGGCCCGCGCGTGACAAAGGCGACGCCGGGCCGCCCGGTCATCGTTCCGTCGGCACAGGCCATGAAGGCGACCCCGCCTTCCTGCCGACACACGACCGTCTGGATCGCGGGCACATCGTGGAGCGCGTCGAGCACCGCCAGAAAACTTTCGCCCGGCACGGTGAAGATGCGATCGCAACCCTGCAGTACGAGTTGGTCGACAAGGATCCGGCCGCCGGTGCGGGTCATGCTACGCTCCACTGATTCACACGATTCACACGTGCCAATAGGGTGGCGCGCGGGGGCTGGCGATTCACATGATTCACATGTGCCGATGTCGCCAGACGACAGGCCGATTCACACGATTCACATCTGCGCATAACAATGGCGCAGTCGATGGGGTTGCCGAGCTTCACGGGGTGCGGGCATGGCCGAATGTACCAAACCGCGTGGGTTGTAGGACAGATTATTCGCGTGGCAGGCGACCGGAGCGCCCTAGCGCGGGCAAGCCTCGGCACGGATGGCCGGCAAATGCGCCAGCGCGGGGCGCGCATACCAGTACCCCTGGTGATAGCGCACACCCAGATCGCGCAGCGCCGCCGCCTCCCCCGCCGTTTCGATCCCTTCGGCGATCACCAGTGTGTCGAGGTCGTCGCACATGCGTGCGACGGCGCGAACGATCGCCCGTCGCCGCGGGTCGCGGTCGATGCCGCGCACCAGTTCCATGTCCAACTTGATTTCGTCAGGAACGAAGCGCGCGAACATATCGAGCCCCGAATGACCCGCGCCGAAATCGTCGATCGCGACCGTGAAGCCAATCTGTTTGTAGGTGTCGATGATCGAGGACACGTGGTCGGGCGAGCCCATATGCTCATTTTCGGTGAATTCGAAGATGAGCCGGTCGATCGGCATGCCCACGGCGCGGGCGGTGCCAAGCGTCAATTGGATGCAGGCCAAGGGCGAATAGACCGCATTGGGTAAAAAATTGATCGACAGGCGGGCATCGCCGTCCATCAGCCCGGCGGCCATCGCGGTTTCGATCGCACGGACGCGGCACGCCTGGTCGAAGGAATAACGGTTGGTCTCATTGACGCTGGCGAGGATAGTCGATGCCGCCGAACCATCGACGCCGCGGACCAGCGCCTCGTACGCGAACGGCCGGCCGGTGTCGGTGTCGACGATCGGCTGAAACGCCATTGCAAACGGGATTTCGAAATCCACGCCGTCGCGGCAACCGGTACAGATGCGTCGCATTTCCATCCCCCGAGCGTAGCAACGGGCCTACTAAAGTACCGATAAAGGCGCTTTTAATGTGGTGTTAATGTGCCGCCGAAACCTTGGACATCGTCGTAAATGATGCAGTGCAACATTTCTGCCATAGTCGCCTTCTAACGCGACGGGACAGCCAGCAGCGCCACGGGCGCGCTGCCACGCGAGAGACAGAAAAGGGAATAACGATGAAGACCATGCTTTCGGCATCGATGCTGCGCGCCACCGTGGCAGCCGCTGCGATCTGCGCGTCCGCGACGAGCTGGGCTGCTGATGCGCCCGCGGTCGATGCCGGATCGGACGAGACGATCGTCGTGACCGCCAACCGCCGCAACGAAGATGCGTTGAAGGTGCCGGTCGCGGTGTCGGTGCTGCGCGGCGATGCGGTGAAGGATTTCCAGGCGGCGGGTGGCGACACGTTGCTGACGCTGTCGGGCAAGGTTCCCAGCCTTTACGTCGAGTCGACCACTGGCCGCATCTTCCCGCGCTTCTACATCCGCGGCCTCGGCAATATCGATTTCTACCTCGGCGCATCGCAGCCGGTATCGATCATCCAGGACGACGTGGTCATGGAGCATGTCGTGCTCAAGTCGAACCCGGCGTTCGACATCGCGCAGGTCGAAGTGCTGAAGGGCCCGCAAGGGTCGCTGTTCGGGCGCAACACGACGGCGGGTATCATCAAGTTCGACACGGCCCAGCCCGGCGACACGTTCTCGGGACAGGTCGCCGCCAGCTATGGCCGGTTCAACACGGTCAACGTCGATGCCGGCGTCGGTGGGCCGCTGAACAGCGACGGTTCGCTCGCCTTCCGCGTGTCGGCGCTGTACCAGCACCGCGACGACTGGATCAGCAACACCTATACCGGCCCCAGCGACGACGGCACCGTTCCGGGCCGTAATGTCATGGGCGGCTTCGACGAGCGTGACGTCCGCGTGCAATTGCTCGCCCGACCGAGCGATGATCTGAGCCTGCGCCTGTCTGGCCATTATCGCGACTATGAGGGCACGGCGTCGATCTTCTATCGCGGCTCGCTGCTCCAGGGATCGCGCGCGCAGAACCCGGCGCTGAACTTGCGCGAAGTCCAGTATGACGAAGCGCAGAATAATCCGCAGGCGTACAAGACCTATGGCGGATCGTTGAAGGCCGAATATGACTTCGGTGCCGCCACCCTGACCTCGATCACCGCCTACGAGCATGCCAAGGGCTTCAGCCGCGGCGACACCGATGGTGGCGCGGGCGTGAACTTCCCGCTCAACGGCGTGCCGTTCGGTTTCGGTGAATCGCAGGGTCGCCTGCGCGGCCTTAACCAGTGGACGCAGGAACTGCGGCTGGCGAGCCCCGACACCGGCGCCTTCAAATGGCAGGTCGGCGGCATTTATTTCGACAGCCGCGACCGCACCGAATTCGCGCAGCGGAGCTTCTTCCTGGTCAACAACTCGCTGGGCACAGCGCCGAACCCGAATAATTTCGTGGTGCTGCGCAACGTCAACACGTCATGGGCGGGGTTCGGCCAGATCAGCTACACGCTGTCGGACCGGCTGACCGTGACCGGCGGTGCGCGTATCACCAACGATCGCAAGCACACCACCCTGCTCCAGCGCCCGAACTTCACCAACCTGACCGTGCCGGCGACGGCACCCGCTTCCTCCTATGCCTGTGGCGTCGCACAGGAATGCCGCCTGTCGGACACCAAGCCGAGCTGGGATGCGAGCCTGCTCTATGCCGCGAGTGACAATGTCAGCGTGTATGCCCGCGTCGCCCGTGGTTTCCGCGGTCCGACGGTGCAGGGTCGTTCTGCCGTATTCGCCAGCGCGTACACCACCGCGGATTCGGAAACCAACACGAGCTACGAAGCGGGGCTGAAGACCGCGTTCTTCGACAATCGCGCGCACTTCAACCTGACCGGCTTTTACTACAACGTGAAGAATATCCAGCTGAACGGCAACGACACCAACGGCAACGGCGTGCTGTTCAACGGCCGCAAGGCCGATGGCTATGGCCTGGAGGCCGAATTCGATGTGCGTCCGGCCACGAATTTCCGCTTCAACGCGGGGCTGAGCCTGTTGCACACCGAGATCAAGGACCCGAACGTCTATGCCCAGGTCGGCGCGGCGAACGGCGTGTTGTCGCAAACGGTGCTCAACCCCACCGTTCGTGTCGGCAACAATTATTTCGCGCAGATCAACGGCAATTCGTTGCCGAACGCCCCGACGTTCAACATCAACCTGGCCGCGCGCTGGGACATTCCGGTCACCGACGCGAACCGCTTCTTCGTGTCGAGCGACTTCAACATGCAGGGCAAGGTGAATTACGTCCTGTACCGATCGGTCGAATATACGTCGAACGGCCAGTTCGAACTGGGTCTGAAAGCGGGCTTCGCGTTCGGGCCGTACGAAATCGCCGGTTTCGTCCGCAACCTGACCAAGGAACGCAACCTGGTGGGCGTGATCGACACCAACAACTACCGCGCGGGCATCTATAACGAGCCGCGCATCTATGGCGTGTCGTTCAGCGGGTCGTTTCGCTAAATCTGACAGGCAACCGGTCCCCCGGCCCATCGGGCTGGAGGACCGGTCAAAATCCTACCTGTATCAGCCTGCCGTCCCGATGCGGGACACTGAAATAAGTCATTAAGCTATCGCAATAATCTTTTCCGGTTCGACCGCGTTAACCATGTGGGCCGGGGCAATGCTGCGCGGGTCCGACAACCAAAAAGGGTCGTACCAATGCACATGAAATCCCTCGCCGTGGCGCTTGCCGCTGCGTCTGCCGTCGCACTTTCCGCCGCACCGGCATCCGCCGCACGCGTCGTGACCGCAATTAACGCCGATCTGTCCGCCAGCCCCTATACCTTCACCAACCAGAACGCGGACTTTACGTTCGGCTTCAACGGCGACTATTTCGGCGGCGGGCCGGTGACGATCAGCACCGCCAATGGCGGTCAGGTCAACACCATCTTTGGCCAGCCCACGACCAACTTTGCCGACGGCCGTGGCGGCCCGGTGACCTTTGGTCCCAGCATGCAATATGCCGAGTTCGCCACCGCGACGCCGATCCGTTTCACCAATGGTGACAATTATATCGGGCTGCGCGCGGTGACCGCGGCCGGCACCTTCTATGGCTATGCCTTCACGACCAACAATGTGTTGAACACGGTCGGGTTCGAAAATGTCGCCAACCAGGCGGTCACCGCGATCCAGGGCGTGCCGGAGCCGGCCAGCTGGGCGATGATGATCGGCGGGATGGGGTTTGTCGGCATGGGCCTGCGCCGTCGCCGGGTGCGCGTCGCCTACGCCTGATCTTCGCTGAAACGAACAGGTGCGGGCGTGAGGCCCGCACCTGTCGGTCGACGCGTCGCGTTGCCGGCCAAGGCGAGCTTGCCATGCGCAGCTTGCCTTGGCCC
The DNA here is from genome assembly GCA_963740775.1 of uncultured Alphaproteobacteria bacterium. Taxonomy (GTDB): domain Bacteria; phylum Pseudomonadota; class Alphaproteobacteria; order Sphingomonadales; family Sphingomonadaceae; genus Sphingomonas_O. The sequence continues at coordinate 30,490 of CAVUFE010000008.1, forward strand.
GCGCCGCCTGCTACGCGCCGCCCCGACCACAGGGTTCGCCCTGATGTCACCGTTCGAGACAGTTGGTGCTCCGGATAAGCCGGGGCTTAATTTCCAACCGAGACGGGGACCGAGATTTTCGCCGCGAGTTCATCGCGTGCGCGCTTCCACGCCCCTTTCGAACTTTCGTGGCCGTGCGGCAATTCCGCCGCGCGTGCCGAATGTAGGAGTAAGGCATGGATCGTGCTGAAAAGGCCGATGTCGTCGCCAAGCTGAACGCCGAACTGGGTTCGGTCGGCGTGGTCGTTGTTACCCGTAACCTGGGTATGACGGTCGCGCAGTCCACCGACCTCCGGAACAGGATGCGTGACGCGGGTGCGGCATACAAGGTCACCAAGAACAACCTCGCCAAGCTCGCGATCAAAGGCACCGCCTATGAGTCGCTCAACGATTTGCTGACCGGTCCGACCGCGTTCGCGACGTCTGCCGATGCGGTTGCTGCCGCCAAGGTGGTCGCCGAGTTCGCGAAGACGAACGACAAGCTGGAAATCGTTGGCGGCGCGATGGCGGGTCAGGCGCTCGACGCGGAAGGCGTAAAGGCTTTGGCCACGCTGCCGTCGCTCGACGAACTGCGCGCCAAGATCGTTGGCCTGGTTCAGGCACCGGCGACCAAGGTCGTCCAGATCGTGCAGGCGCCCGCCGGGCAGCTGGCACGCGTGTTCGGGGCCTATGCGGCCAAGGACGCGGCGTAACTTTTTCGTTTCAAACCACATTTTCTGAAGGACTTACACATGGCTGATCTCAACAAGCTGGTCGACGATCTCTCGGCCCTCACCGTTCTCGAAGCCGCCGAGCTGTCGAAGCTGCTCGAAGACAAGTGGGGCGTGTCGGCTGCTGCCGCCGTCGCCGCGCCGGCCGCCGCTGGCGGTGGTGCCGCTGCTCCGGCCGCCGAAGAGAAGACCGAATTCGACGTGATCCTGACCGGCGACGGTGGCAAGAAGATCAACGTCATCAAGGAAGTCCGCGCGATCACCGGCCTGGGCCTGACCGAAGCCAAGACGCTGGTCGAGTCGGCGCCGAAGGCCGTCAAGGAAGGCGTGAACAAGGACGAGGCCGAGAAGCTGAAGAAGCAGCTCGAAGAAGCCGGCGCGACCGTCGAACTGAAGTAAGCCGAAGCGGGGCGCGGCGCAGCGACAGCTGGGTCGCCCTCCCGCCAGGCCGGCCAGCGACGCGAAAATCCTTCGCGGCGCCAAGCCATCGAAAAGGGCGGCGCTCCACACCGGAGCGTCGCCCTTTTTTGCGTCTAGGCTTCCGAGAAGCCCCCGGTGTAGCGCCTGGATCTGGCGAACAAGCGGAGAAGTTGGGCGATATAGGTCATGCGGCGGATAACGAAGCAAAGCTCGGTCGGTTGCAGTGCGCCTTGCGCCTGACCTTTACAGCGCGCCTCCCCTCGCCTATATCGCAGTCCTCCCAATCGGATCGAGACAGGGCACGCCGTCGCGCAGCGTGGTTCTACGGATGGCCGTTTCGGGACCCCACGCGACGACGAACCTGACCGGACAGCCGCGCGCTGTGCCGTCTTTCGCCGTCGCGTTTCCTGCGTCCGAACGAAATTATTTGAGGCGATTCCAAACTCATGGCTACCCAGCTCGCACCGGTCCCGGCCCAGAAGCCCCGCATCCGCAAGGTCTTCGGCAACATTCACGAAGTCATCGCGATGCCGAACCTGATCCAGGTCCAGCGCGAAAGCTATGAGCAGTTCCTGCGTTCCGACCCGTCGACAGGCTATGTCTCGGGGCTGGAAAAGACGCTGCGCAGCGTGTTCCCGATCCGCGATTTCGCCGGCACCGCCGAACTCGACTTCGTGCATTACGAGCTGGAGCCGCCGAAGTTCGACACCGAGGAATGCCGCCAGCGCGGCATCACCTATGCCGCGCCGATGCGCGTCACGCTGCGCCTGATCGTGTTCGAAGTGGATTCGGAAACGGAAACCCGCTCGGTCCTCGATATCAAGGAGCAGGACGTCTACATGGGCGACATGCCCCTGATGACGGGCAACGGCACCTTCATCATCAACGGCACCGAGCGCGTCATCGTGTCGCAGATGCACCGTTCGCCGGGCGTGCTGTTCGACCATGACCGCGGCAAGACGCACGCGTCGGGCAAGTTCCTGTTCGCCGCGCGGGTCATCCCGTATCGCGGCTCGTGGCTCGACTTCGAATTCGACGCCAAGGACATCGTCAACGTCCGCATCGACCGCAAGCGCAAGCTGCCGGTTTCGGCACTGCTCTATTCGCTGGGCCTGAGCGCCGAGGAAATCCTCGGTCACTTCTACGAGCGCGTGACGTGGGAACGCGGCACCGGCGGCTGGAAGCTGCCCTTCACGACCGAAGCGTGGCGCAACATCAAGCCGAGCTACGACGTGATGAACGCCGAGACGGGCGAAGTGATCTTCGCGTCGGGCGCCAAGGTGACCCCGCGCGCTGCGAACAAGGCGCAGAAGGACGGCCTCAAGACGCTGTTGATCCCGACCGAGGAAATCTATGGCCGCTATTCGGCCTACGACCTGATCAACGAGGCGACGGGCGAAATCTACATCGAAGCGGGCGACGAAGTGTCGGCCGAAAATCTCGAGAAGCTCGACGCCGCGGGCATCGACCGCATCGAATTGCTGGACATCGACCAGAACACCGGGCCGTGGATCCGCAACACGCTGAAAGCCGACAAGGCCGAGGACCGCGACCACGCACTCGCCGAAATCTATCGCGTGATGCGTCCGGGCGAACCGCCGACGCGCGAAACCGCGGAATCGCTGTTCGCCGGGCTGTTCTTCGATCCCGACCGCTACGACCTGTCGGCCGTCGGCCGCGTGAAGCTGAACATGCGCCTCGAACTCGATGCGCCGGATGATTTCACGACGCTGCGCACCGAGGATATCCTCGCGGTGGTCAAGACGCTGGTCGGCCTGAAGGACGGCAAGGGCGACATCGACGACATCGACAACCTCGGCAATCGCCGCGTGCGTTCGGTGGGCGAGCTGCTTGAAAACCAGTACCGCGTCGGCCTGCTTCGCATGGAGCGCGCCGTGAAGGAGCGCATGTCGTCGGTCGACGTGTCGACGGTGATGCCCAACGACCTGATCAACGCCAAGCCGGCGGTGGCCGCGGTGCGCGAATTCTTTGGCTCGTCGCAGCTGTCGCAGTTCATGGACCAGACCAACCCGCTGTCGGAAGTGACGCACAAGCGTCGCGTTTCGGCGCTCGGGCCGGGCGGGCTCACCCGCGAACGTGCGGGCTTCGAAGTCCGCGACGTTCACCCGACGCATTATGGTCGCATCTGTCCGATCGAAACGCCGGAAGGCCCGAACATCGGCCTGATCAACTCGCTGGCGAGCTTCTCGCGCGTCAACAAATACGGGTTCATCGAAACGCCGTATCGCAAGATCGTGGATGGCAAGGTGACGTCGGACGTCGTCTATCTGTCGGCGATGGAAGAGGCCAAGCACACCATTGCGCAGGCCAACGCCGATCTGGACAGTGCCGGTACGTTCACCGAGGAATTGATCTCGTCGCGTCAGGCGGGTGAATTCCTGATGTCGCCGCCCGAGAACATCACGCTGATGGACGTTTCGCCCAAGCAGCTGGTGTCGGTCGCCGCGTCGCTGATCCCGTTCCTGGAAAACGACGACGCCAACCGCGCGCTGATGGGTTCGAACATGCAGCGCCAGGCGGTGCCGCTGGTTCGCGCCGAAGCGCCGTTCGTCGGCACCGGCATGGAAGAAACCGTCGCCCGCGATTCGGGTGCGGCGATCGTCGCCAAGCGCGGCGGCATCGTCGACCAGGTCGACGCCAGCCGTATCGTCGTCCGCGCGACGGGCGAAGTCGATGCGGGGTCTTCGGGCGTCGACATCTACACGCTGATGAAGTTCCAGCGGTCGAACCAGTCGACCTGCATCAACCAACGTCCGTTGGTGAAGGCGGGCGACGCGGTGATGCCGGGTCAGGTCATTGCCGATGGTCCGTCGACCGAGTTCGGTGAGCTGGCGCTGGGCCGCAACAGCCTCGTCGCGTTCATGCCGTGGAACGGGTATAATTACGAAGATTCGATCCTGATCTCCGAGCGTATCGTGAAGGACGACGTGTTCACGTCGATTCACATCGAAGAGTTCGAAGTGATGGCCCGCGACACCAAGCTGGGGCCGGAAGACATCACCCGCGACATCCCGAACGTCGGCGAGGAAGCGCTACGCAACCTCGACGAGGCGGGCATCGTGTACATCGGGGCCGAGGTCGAGCCGGGCGATATCCTCGCCGGCAAGATCACGCCGAAGGGCGAAAGCCCGATGACGCCGGAAGAAAAGCTGCTCCGCGCGATCTTCGGTGAAAAGGCGTCGGACGTGCGCGACACGTCGCTGCGCCTGCCCCCGGGCGTCGCCGGCACCGTCGTCGAAGTGCGCGTGTTCAACCGTCACGGTATCGACATCGACGATCGCACCAAGGCGATCGTGGGTGAAGAAAAGGAACGCCTGGGCAAGGACCGCGACGACGAACGTTCGATCCTCAACCGTGCCACCTGGAGCCGCCTGCGCGAAATGCTGGTCGGTCAGGTCGCGACGGCGGCGCCGAAGAGCGTCAAGAAGGGTGCGACGATCGACGCCGACCTGCTCGACAGTGTCGACAATCACGAATGGTGGAAGTTCGCGGTCGCCGACGACGCGCGCCAGAGCGATCTGGAGGCGGTCAAGGTCCAGTATGACGACGCGGTCAAGGTGATCGTGGCGAAGTATGACGACCGCGTCGAGAAGCTGGAGCGTGGCGACGAGCTGCCCCCGGGCGTGCTCAAGATGGTCAAGGTGTTCGTCGCGGTGAAGCGCAAGCTGCAGCCGGGCGACAAGATGGCCGGCCGCCACGGCAACAAGGGTGTCATTTCGCGCATCCTGCCCGCCGAGGACATGCCGTTCCTGGAAGACGGGACGCCGGTCGACATCGTGCTCAACCCGCTGGGCGTGCCGAGCCGCATGAACGTCGGGCAGATCTTCGAGACGCATCTGGGCTGGGCCGCGCGCGGCCTGGGCAAGCAGATCGGCGAAGCTCTGGAGAACTGGCGCGACGCCAATCCGGACGCCAAGGGTGGCAAGCCCCCCGAAGCGGTGCGCGAGCGGCTGAAGACCGTCTACGGTGCCGGCTACCATGCCGAAATCGACATGCGGAACGATGACGAGCTGGTCGCGATGGCCGATCTGTTGAAGGGCGGCGTGCCGATGGCGACGCCGGTGTTCGACGGGGCGCGCGAGGCCGACGTTTCGGACATGCTCCGTCTCGCCGATCTCGACACGTCGGGCCAGGTCGAACTGTTCGACGGGCGCACGGGTGACAGCTTCGACCGCAAGGTGACGGTTGGGTATATCTACATGCTCAAGCTGCACCATCTGGTCGACGACAAGATCCATGCGCGTTCGATCGGGCCGTACAGCCTCGTCACCCAGCAGCCGCTGGGCGGTAAGGCGCAGTTCGGCGGCCAGCGTTTCGGCGAAATGGAAGTGTGGGCGTTGCAGGCTTATGGTGCCGCGTACACGCTCCAGGAAATGCTGACGGTGAAGTCCGACGACGTGGTCGGCCGCACCAAGGTCTATGAAGCGATCGTCAAGGGCGACGACACGTTCGAGGCCGGCATTCCGGAAAGCTTCAACGTGCTCGTCAAGGAAATGCGCTCGCTGGGCCTCAACGTCGAACTGACGTCCGACGATGCGGTGGACGAGGACGGTCAGCCGATCGCGATCGCCGCCGAGTAGCCCTCAGCCCATTCGAATGATTGTTCCCGCCCCTCCCCTGCATCGGGAGGGGCACAGGAAGGCAGAAATTATGAACGACATGACCCCCTTCTCGACCCCGATGGCGAAGCCCGAGACGTTCGATCAGATCCAGATCGGCATCGCGTCGCCAGAGCGCATCCGCAGCTGGTCGTTCGGCGAGATCAAGAAGCCCGAGACGATCAACTATCGCACGTTCAAGCCCGAGCGTGACGGCCTGTTCTGCGCGCGCATCTTTGGTCCGATCAAGGATTACGAATGCCTGTGCGGCAAGTACAAGCGCATGAAGTACAAGGGCATCGTCTGCGAAAAGTGCGGCGTCGAGGTTACCGTCTCGAAGGTTCGCCGCGAGCGCATGGGCCATATCGAGCTGGCCGCGCCGGTCGCGCACATCTGGTTCCTGAAGTCGCTGCCGTCGCGGATCGGCCTGCTGCTCGACATGCAGCTCAAGCAGCTCGAGCGCGTGCTGTATTTCGAAGCCTATATCGTCACCGAGCCGGGCCTGACCCCGCTGGAGAAATTCCAGCTGATGACCGAGGACGAGCTGCTCGAGGCGCAGGACGAATATGGTGAGGACGCCTTCACCGCCGGCATCGGTGCCGAAGCGGTGCGGCACATGCTCCAGGACCTTGACCTCGAGGGCGAGCGCAAGGACCTGCTCGAGGAATTGGCGACGACCAAGTCGGAGCTGAAGCCCAAGAAGATCATCAAGCGCCTGAAGGTTGTCGAGAGCTTCATCGATTCGGGGAACCGCCCCGAATGGATGATCCTCGAAGTCGTGCCGGTCATCCCGCCAGAGCTGCGCCCGCTGGTGCCATTGGACGGTGGTCGTTTCGCGACGTCGGATCTGAACGACCTGTATCGCCGCGTGATCAACCGCAACAACCGCCTGAAGCGGCTGATGGAGCTGCGCGCGCCGGACATCATCGTCCGCAACGAAAAGCGCATGCTGCAGGAAGCGGTCGACGCGCTGTTCGACAACGGTCGTCGCGGCCGCACGATTACTGGCGCCAACAAGCGCCCGCTCAAGTCGCTGTCCGATATGCTCAAGGGCAAGCAGGGCCGTTTCCGCCAGAACCTGCTCGGCAAGCGCGTCGACTATTCGGGTCGCTCGGTCATCGTGACCGGCCCGGAACTGAAGCTGCATCAATGCGGCCTGCCGAAGAAGATGGCGCTCGAGCTGTTCAAGCCGTTCATCTATTCGCGCCTCGACGCCAAGGGTCTGTCGATGACCCTGAAGCAGGCGAAGAAGTGGGTCGAAAAGGAGCGCAAGGAAGTCTGGGACATCCTGGATGAGGTCATCCGCGAGCACCCTGTCCTGCTCAACCGCGCGCCGACGCTGCACCGTCTGGGCATCCAGGCGTTCGAACCCGTCCTGATCGAGGGCAAGGCAATCCAGCTCCACCCGCTGGTCTGCTCGGCGTTTAACGCCGACTTCGATGGCGACCAGATGGCCGTCCACGTCCCGCTGAGCCTCGAGGCGCAGCTGGAAGCGCGCGTCCTGATGATGTCGACCAACAACATCCTCAGCCCCGCCAACGGCAAGCCGATCATCGTTCCGTCGCAGGACATGGTCCTCGGCCTCTACTATCTGTCGATGGAGAAGAAGGGCGAGCCGGGCGAAGGCATGATGATTTCCGACATGTCGGAAGTGCATCAGGCGCTCGAAGCCGGCGCGGTGACGCTGCATTCGAAGATCATCAGCCGTGTGCCGCAGACCGACGAGAGCGGCGCGGAGACGATGAAGCGCTTCGAAACGACGCCGGGCCGCATGCTGCTGGGCGAAACCTTGCCCAAGTCGCACAAGGTGCCGTTCGAAACCGTCAACCGCCTGCTCACCAAGAAGGACGTGGGCGACGTGATCGACGAGGTCTATCGTCATACCGGCCAGAAGGAGACCGTGCTGTTCGCCGATGCGATCATGGCGCTGGGCTTCAAGCACGCGTTCAAGGCGGGCATTTCGTTCGGCAAGGACGACATGATCATCCCCGACGCGAAGGAACCGCTGGTCGCGGAAACCAAGCTGCTCGTGAAGGACTTCGAGCAGCAGTATCAGGACGGCCTGATCACCCAGCAGGAAAAGTACAACAAGGTGATCGACGCCTGGAGCCGTTGTGGCGACCAGGTGGCCAACGCCATGATGGACGAAATCCGTGCGGTGAAGGTGGACGAGACGACCGGCCGCGAAAAGTCGATCAATTCGATCTACATGATGGCGCACTCAGGGGCCCGTGGTTCGGCGGCGCAGATCAAGCAGCTGGCCGGTATGCGCGGGCTGATGGCCAAGCCGTCGGGCGAGATCATCGAAACGCCGATCATCTCGAACTTCAAGGAAGGCCTGACCGTCCTCGAATACTTCAACTCGACCCACGGCGCCCGCAAGGGCCTCGCAGATACGGCGTTGAAGACCGCAAACTCGGGTTACCTGACCCGCCGCCTCGTCGACGTGTCGCAGGACTGCGTCGTCGTCGAGGAGGATTGTGGCACCGAACGCGCGCTCGAAATGCGTGCGATCGTTCAGGGCGGCACGGTCATCGCGTCGCTGGGTGAGCGCGTGCTCGGCCGCACGACGATGGAAGACATCATCGACAGCAAGACGGGTGAGACGATCATCCCGTCGGACACGCTGCTCGACGAAGCCATGGTCGCGCAGCTGGAGGCGATCAGCCTGCAGGCGCTCAAGATCCGCAGCCCGCTGATCTGCGAAAGCAAGCAGGGCGTCTGTGGCAAGTGCTACGGTCGTGACCTGGCTCGTGGTACCCCGGTGAATATCGGCGAAGCGGTCGGCGTCATTGCGGCTCAGTCGATCGGCGAGCCTGGCACCCAGCTGACGATGCGGACGTTCCACATCGGCGGCGCGGCGCAGCTCAACGAACAGTCGAGCCTGGAATCGGTGGCCGACGGCAAGCTCGAATATCGTGACCTGCCGACGATCAAGGATCCGCGCGGACGGCGTCTGTCGCTCGCCCGCAATGGTGAGATCGCGGTGCTCGACATGGACGGTCGCGAGCGTGCTTCGCACCGTCTGCCGTACGGCGCGACGCTGTTGTTCGAAGACGGGCACATCGTCTCGGCAGGTGACCGCCTGGCCGAATGGGATCCGAGCTTCGTGCCGGTGATCACCGAAAAGGCCGGCAAGGTGACGTATCAGGACCTGATCGAGAACCGCACGGTGACCGAGCAGACCGACGAGACCACGGGCATCAGCCAGCGCGTCGTGACCGAGGACCAGAGCCGTAACAAGAAGGACGATCTGCGCCCGCGCCTCACCCTGCTCGACGAAGGTTCGGGCGAGGCGGGCATCTATCGCCTGATCACCGGCGCGGTGGTCGCGGTCGAGGATGGCGCCACGGTCCAGGCCGGTGAAGTGCTCGCCCGTAACCCGCGTGAAGCGGCCCGGACGCGCGACATCACCGGTGGTCTGCCGCGCGTCGCCGAGCTGTTCGAAGCCCGTATCCCGAAGGAAAACGCGATCATTGCGCGCGTTTCGGGCCGCGTGGTGTTCGGCAAGGATTACAAGGCGAAGCGCAAGATCGGCATCCAGCCCGAGGATGGCGGCGAGATCGCGGAATATCTGATCCCGAAGTCGAAGCACATCGACGTGCAGGAAGGCGATTTCGTCAAGCGCGGTGACAACCTCATCGGTGGTTCGCCGAACCCGCATGACATTCTGGAAGTGCTGGGGATCGAGCCGCTGGCCGAATATCTCTGCGCGGAAATCCAGGAAGTCTATCGACTGCAGGGCGTGAAGATCAACGACAAGCACATCGAGACGATCGTTCGTCAGATGCTGCAGAAGGTCGAGATCACCAATGGCGGCGACACCACGCTGCTGGCGGGCGAACAGGTCGATCGTGATGAAATGGACGAAGCAAATGCCAAGCTGACCGGCAAGCAGGCGAAGGCCGAAGGCAAGCCGGTGCTGCTGGGCATCACCAAGGCGTCGCTGCAGACCCGCAGCTTCATCTCCGCGGCGTCGTTCCAGGAAACCACGCGCGTGCTGACCGAAGCGTCGGTGCAGGGCAAGAAGGACACGCTGACAGGCCTGAAGGAAAACGTCATCGTCGGCCGTCTGATCCCGGCGGGCACGGGTGCGGGCATGAACCGCCTCCGCGTGACGGCGACCAGCCGCGACGCGGCGCTTCGCGCGCAGCAGCGCGACTGGCAGGCCAGCCTCATCGCGCCGAATTCGGCCGAAGAGGAGCATGAAGCCGAACTGCGTCAGCCGGTCGAAGCCGATACCGGTGACGACGCGCTGGGCCAGGTCGTGTCGTCGGGCCATGGCACCGATGCCGATGCGGGCGAATATTTGAACGACGAGGCAGCCGACGTCTAAGCGGCACGTCACCGTCAATCCGAAGAGGGCGTCGGAGCAATCCGGCGCCCTTTTCGTTGCGGCGGGCAAATAAACCGTTGTTGTGCGTTTCGTGACCGGTGGCCTAGGCTGGGGCGCAATCGGGGCATGTTTCACTGAATTTCCTTTCGCACATCAACCCGCTCTACTCGCTCGCCGGCCTGTTGGTCGGGGCGCTGGTCGGGATGACGGGCGTCGGTGGCGGCTCCTTGATGACGCCGTTGCTGGTCTTGTTGTTCGGGTTTCATCCCTCGACCGCCGTGGGCACCGACCTGTTGTTCGCCAGCGCGACCAAGACGGTCGGCAGCGGCGTGCACGGCTGGCGCGGGAGCGTCGACTGGCGAATCGTGCGGCGGCTTGCGGCGGGTAGCGTTCCGTCGGCGGCGCTCACCCTGGTCATCCTCGGTCAGGCGGGCAAGCCAACGGCAGCCGCGGAACAGGTGATTGCCATCGTGCTGGGCATCATCCTGCTCTGCACCGCCGTCGCGATCCTGTGTCGCGCGCGCATCGTCGCCGTGGCGCACCGCCGCTTCGGCCCCGATGGTCCGCGGCATCGCGGCGTCGAAACGATCCTGCTCGGCGCCGTGCTGGGTGCATTGGTTTCGCTGACCAGCGTGGGCGCAGGGGCGATCGGGGTGACCGTCCTGTTGATCCTCTATCCCGGACTTCCTGTCGCGCGGATCGTCGGTTCGGATATCGCCCACGCGGTGCCGCTGACCCTCGTTGCCGGGATCGGCCACTGGCTTATCGGGACCGTCGATTTCGCGCTGCTCGCGGCGCTGCTGATCGGATCGGTGCCCGGCATCATATTGGGCAGCCTGATCGGCAGTCGCGCGCCCGACCGGGTCCTCCAGCCGCTGCTTGGCGATCGTGCTGGTCCTGGTCGGCGCGAAACTGCTGATCGCCTAGACGCCGTCCATCCGCGGCGGGGGTCCGACGAGTTCGGCATAGCGGGCCAGGGCATAGCGATCGGTCATGCCCGCGATGAAGTCACCGATATGGCGTGCCCGACCCTGTGCATTGTCCGGCAAGCGCGCGCGCCATTCGGGCGGCAGGCATGCCGGGTCATCGAGATACGCCTCGGCCAGGCCGCCAATCACCGCACGCGCGCGTCCGGCCACTGCCTGTTGCTGTGGGTGGTGGTAGAGTCGCGCATACATGAAGGCCTTGAAGTCGCGCTCGGCGGCGGCCATCGCCTCGGAAAAGCCGCCGAGCATCCGCCCAGCCCCGCGAACATCGTCGGCACCGAGCGCAGGTCGCGGCAACGCTCGCGCGTCGCGGTCGATCACGTCGTTGACCATCCAGCCGATCTGATGCCGCACCAGTTCGGGCATCAGGCGGGCATCGTCGATATCGGCAAAGCGCCGCCGCACTTCGGCCCAATTGCCCGCGAGGAATGGCTGCGCCAGCACCTCTTCACGGTCGAGCAGGCCGGCGCGCAGCCCGTCGTCAATGTCGTGATTGTCGTAGGCGATGTCGTCCGCCACCGCTGCGATCTGTGCTTCCAGGCTGGGCCAGCGGGCGAGATCGAGGCGCAAAGGCCGCGTCGGCCTCCGCCAGCGCCCAGCCGGGCTGCGCGACCGGGCCATTATGCTTGGCCAGTCCCTCCAGCGTTTCCCAGCTGAGGTTGAGGCCGGCCCAGCGCGGATAGGGTGTCTCCAGCGCCGTCAGCTGTCGAATCGTCTGGGCGTTATGATCGAACCCGCCATAGGGGGCGAGCGCGTCCGCGCAGCGCGGCTTCACCCGCATGGCCGAACGGCGGGTGGCCGATATCGTGTGCAAGGCACAAGGCTTCGGTCAAATCCTCGTCCAGCCCCAACGAACGCGCGATCGTCCGGCCGATCTGCGCGACTTCGAGACTGTGGGTCAGGCGGACGCGGTAATGGTCGCCGTCGGGCGCGATGAACACCTGCGTCTTGTGGCGCAGGCGGCGAAAGCCGGCGGAGTGGATGATGCGGTCGCGATCGCGCTGAAAGGCGGTGCGGGGTCCGCGCGTTTCGCCAAGCACTTCGAAATGCTGTCGACCGTGGCTGAGCGCCGGGTCGCTGGCATAAGCGGCCGCAGCCCTCACTTGCCCGCGAGCTTCTCGATCTCCTGCCCCGCTTCACTTTGGAACACGTTGGTGCGCATGCCGTCCTTGTCCAGCTTCGCGACCAGCGCCTTGGCATCCGCCTGCGACTTCATCGGCCCGACGAGCAGTCGGTTAGTGCGGCCATAAGGCATCGCCCAGGCGCTGCGCCCGTCGAGCGCATCATGCTCCTTGCGCAGTTTGTTCCAGGTAAAGGGCAATGCGCTTTCATTGGGGCCGCTCGCCACTTGCACCCATATCCGCGACGGGTTGCGCTTCGCGAGCGCCTTTGCCTCGGCTTCCTCGCGTGCCTTGGCGAGGGCATCCGCCTTGGCCTTGGCCTCGGCCGCCGCCTTTTTCTGCTGCGCCAGCTTTTGCGCGCGCCGCTTGGCAGGATCGACACGGACGGGCGCGGTCTCCGCCTCGGGCGTCAAGCCGGCGAGCAATCCCGAAAGCCGCCCACCGGGCGCGAGCGGCAAGGCCTGTCGCCGTGCCGGCGCGGGCTTTGCTTCGGGGACGACGGCCACGACATTGGCCGGTGCCTGGTTGCGAGGTTGCGGAATGGATTGCACCACGCTGTTGGCCGGGGCGAAGACCGGCTCGCGCCGCACCGGGGGCGGCGGCAGCGGGGTATCGACCACCGGCGGATTATCGCTCAGTGCCTGTGCCGAGGGAACCGCCGTGGCGCTGTCACGACCCGGGCGGCGGCGTGAGGCGCGCGAAACGGGATCGGCCCGACGGCCAATCACCGTCGGCGTCGCGCGATCGTTCGAAGCGAGTTGCACCGGGGCGCTGGTCACGCCGCGATACGGATCGCCCAGCACCACCTGCGTGCGCCTTCCGCCCGCGGGCATCGACCCGAAATTGACGGCGTGCGCACGTTCGGCGGCGTTGAGGCTGCCGAGCTTGCTGCAGGAACGGGGCCATCGACGCGGCAAGGCTGCCCGGCATGACACCGCGCGCCACCGCATTGGCGTCGTCGAGGTTTCCGGTCATCGCCATGACGAAGGCGCGTGCGCGCCATGCCGCCTGGTCGTTCTTGCGCATCAACGGGTCGAGCAGCGCCATCGCCGACTGCCGGTCGCCGGCAATGCCATAGCTGAGCGCCAGGCGCCGCGTAATCTCTGTGTCGGGACCGTTGCGCAGCGGCGGTTGCATAATCGCGCTGCGCCAGTCGCTGGTCGCCGCGCAAGTCGTACGCCAGGCCGCGATCCTTGGCGATCGAGGCTTCGTCCGACGCCGAGCTGACTGCGCCTCGGCAAAGAATTTCAGCGCCTCGTCCGGCCGTTCGAGCATGACCAGGCTTGACGCCAGCCCTGCCTTCGCGCGCCCGTTACGCGCGTCGACTGCCCGCCGCGCGACTGAAGAAACCCAGCGCGGCGTTCGGGTCGCCCGCGTCGAGCGCCGCTCGTCCGGCGCCCAGCAGGGCCGACATGTCGCGCGGGTTGCGTCGACAGAGTGCGAAGATAGCCCGCGAGCGTATCGATCGAGCCGGACTGGCCGATTGCGGGTGTGGCCAGCAGCGCCAGCGCCAAAAACGACGTACGGATCATTGCCGAGGGCATAAGCCGCAATCTGCCCCGCGCCAGATGGCGTTGCGCCTAACGGTTGAGGAAGCGCGGCAAGTCGAGATCGTCCTCGCTCGCCGGGCGCTCACCGCCCGATGCTGCGCGCGAGGTTCGACATCCGCTCGAACAGCGAGCCGCCGACAACCTTGGTCGGGTTTTCCGGTTCGGGGGTCAGCCATCTGCTGCCGCTTGTCGGCTCCGTGGTGCCGGCTTCGCCGGTCAAATCGCTGTCGCCGACCGGCAAGGGTTCATCGTCGAGCATCGCGGTATCATCGAGCAGCAACTCGTCTTCATCCGCCGTCGCTTCCTTCGCTTCCGCAACGGTTTCGGGAGCCTCAGGTTCACTTGGCTGCGCGGCCGGCGCATCGACGCGACCCTTGAAGCCGGGAAAGGCGAAGACGCGCGCAGGCTCGGCGCCGACATTCTGTTCGGCCTCGATCCCTGTCGCGACGACCGAGATCCGCACCTTGCCCTCGAGGGCGTTGTTGAGCGCGGAGCCCCAGATGATGTTGGCGTCCGGGTCGACCAGCGCGCGGATGTGGCTCGCCGCGGCATCCACTTCCATCAGCCCCAGATCGTCGCCGCCGACGATCGAGATGATCACGCCCTTCGCGCCGTTCAGGCTGACGCCGTCGAGCAGCGGGTTGGAAATGGCCTTTTCCGCCGCCTCGACTGCGCGATTGTCGCCGCCGCCTCGCCGGTGCCCATCATCGCCTTGCCCATTTCGCCCATCACCGAGCGGACGTCGGCGAAGTCGAGGTTCACCACGCCCGGATTGACCATCAGGTCGGTGATGCCGCGCACGCCCTGTTGCAGCACTTCGTCGGCCATCTGGAACGCTTCCTTGAACGTCGTCGAGGGCGACGCGATCAGGAACAGGTTCTGATTGGGGATGACGATCAGCGTGTCGACATGCTTTTGCAGTTCGGCGATGCCGGCCTCGGCCGACTTCATCCGGCGCTGGCCCTCGAACGCGAAAGGCTTGGTCACGACGCCCACGGTGAGAATGCCCTTGTCACGCGCCGCCTTGGCGATGACGGGCGCAGCGCCGGTGCCGGTGCCGCCGCCCATGCCCGCCGCGATGAAGCACATATGCGCGCCTTCCAGCGCGCTCTCGACGGTTTCGAGTGTCTCTTCGGCCGCGGCGCGACCAATTTCGGGGCGAGCCCCCGCGCCAAGGCCCTGGGTTATCTTGTGGCCGAGCTGGATGCGCCGTTCGGCGGGCACTGCTTCAAGCGCCTGGGCATCGGTGTTGGCAACGATGAAGTCGACGCCCTGGATGCTTCTGGCGATCATGTTGGCGACGGCGTTACCGCCCGCACCACCCACCCCGATCACAGTGATCATGGGCTTCAGCTCGTCGACTTCGGACGGCAGGAATTCGATGCTCATCGGCGCTGTTCCTTCAACATCTTGTGGGCGCGGTCCAATAATCCTAGCTTCATCTATGGCATAAAGCGATTCGCGACACATGCGAAAATCGTGCTCGCCCGTAAATTTCTGTGGATCGTTAACCAGACATCAAAATCCGCGCCGGAATGCCGACACCAGCCGCCCGAAAACCCGTCTGGTTTGCCGCGGGCAAGTTGCTGTTCGCTCGGCAGAATGCCACGCACATCGACCGGATCCGACGCCGCATAGGCCGCCAGCCCGCCAGCGCGGCAAACGCCGGCCCGCTATGCGGTTCGGGCAAGCCATTGACCCCGCTTGGGCCGCCCGACGCGCACGACGCGACCGAGAGCGGCTTGCGCATAATCGGCAATCCCCTTCAGCTCGGCACCACCGCCGGTCAGGACCACCTGCCGCCCGATCGGGCCGGTAAAGCCGAGCTCGGTGAGCGCCGAACCAACCTCCCCCATGATCTGTTCGAGGCGGCTGCGGATGACCGCGATCAGCGCCGCGCGCGTGATCCGCGCCGTATCGGCGCCCTGCCCGTCGGCCTCACGCGGGGCGACCTCGATCATCTCGTGATTGTCCTTGGGACTGGGCGTCGCCGAGCCATAGCGGCATTTCAGCCGCTCGGCCTGCGCGCGCTTGGTCGCAAACGCGGCGGCGATATCGTCGGTGATGTCCGCCGCGCCGAACGGGATCGACTTCAGCCCGACGAGCAGTCCGCCTGCCCACAGCGACACGTTGGTCACGCCCGCGCCGAGTTCGACCAGCGCGACGCCAAGCTCGCGTTCCTCCTCGCCCAGCACCGCCATGCCCGGCCGCAACCGGTGCCGCGACGATCGCCTTGACCTCGAGGTGCGCCGAGCGAACGCACAGATCGAGGTTGCGGATCGGCGAGGGTTCGGCGGCGACGACATGGATATCGACACCCAGGCTGTCGGCATGGAGGCCGAGCGGTTTCTTGACCCCGCGCAACCCGTCAAGCGTGTACAGCGTCGGCTGCGCGTGCAGCACCATCCGACCTTCGGGATCGATCGAGCTGCGGCCATGCGCCAGCAAATCGTCGATATCTGACCTGTTCGATGCGATGCCCGCCCAGATTGGTCTCGACGCTCGCCAGTTTCGACACCAGCCCGCCCGCCGAAAAGCTGACCCAGACGTCCTCGACCGTCAGTCCGGCGATCTTTTCCGCCTGTTCGACCGCTTCGCGCACCGCGCGTTCGGTCGCATCCATGTCGGCGATATAGCCGCGCCGGACGCCGCGGCTTTCGCGCTGGCCGGTGCCGAGCACGGTCAGCGGCTCGCCATCCTCGTTACGTTCGGCGATCAGCGCGGAGACTTTCGACGACCCGATGTCGAGCGCGGTGACGAGGTCTTCCTTGCGGGGTTGTGCCATCAGGTCGTGACCTCCGCCTTGTCCGCCGTTGGCGCGACGGCCGCCGGAGCGGGTGCAGGCGCAGGCTGGGGCTGCGTAATCGTCGGGGCGACGCGCTTGACGCGCACGAACATGCGCGTCGGGTCACGCATGTCGAACCGGACCAGCCCGCGACCGAGCAGGCGTTCGCTGGCATCGAGCCCGTCGAACTTCTTCAGCGCGGTCTGCGCCGCGGCCTCGCCTTCGGGTAGCGACACGATCTCGCCGGTCTGGAACTGCAGATCCCAGCGCCGGTTGCCGATCCAGGTCGCGGCGGCGATCAGCGGCTTGAGCCGCGTCGCCTTCGCCAGCAGCGTGTCGAGCGCGCGCGCCTGGCCATTGGCACTGGGGCCGATCAATAGTGGCAGGTTCGGCGCATTGTCCGGTGAAACCTGCGCCAGCGGGGCGCCGCCGCATCGATCAGCGTCAGTTGCCCCGCATGCTGCCAGATTGCCGCCGGCTCGCGCTCCACGATATCGACGACCAGCGTGTCGGGCATCCGCCGCGAAACGCGCGCATCGGCGATCCAGCCATAGCCCATCAGGCGCGTTCGCACCGCGTCGAGGTCGACGTCGGTCATCGCCGCACGCTGCTGGTCGAGCGCGATGTTGTACACTGTCAGCCGGTCCATATGCTTCACGCCGGTGACCTGCACCCGTTTCACCGCGAAGCCCAGATCGGCGACGCCTTCGCTGATCCCGCCGCGCACCATCGCGGGCACGCCGAGCGACGATCGCGGCGGCGGCGACCAGACCGACGATGATGAGCACGAAGGCCCACATCGCCATTCGCTCCCACGCCCGGCGCGAAATCGGGATCGCGTTGAACGCGCGCGAGATCACACCGGGCTGTTTGCGCGCCGAACGGCTCGCGGCCTTGCGGGCGGGGGACGCCTTGCGCGCCGCCGGTTTGCGTCCGATCGCCATGGCGGTCACGTTCATCGCCTCATCCAAAATCAACTGCACCAATTCGTCATAGCCGATGCCCACCGCCTTGGCCTGTTCGGGGACCAGGCTCAGCGGGGTCATCCCCGGCTGGGTGTTGATTTCGAGCAGGTACAGTCCCTCGACACCCTTTTCGTCGTCCCAGCGAAAATCCGATCGCGACGTGCCCCGGCACCCCAGAACGCGGTGCGCCTGCAGCGCCATGTCCAGGCACGCCTCGGCAATCGCCTGCGGGCACGTTGGCGGGGCAGATATGGTCGGTCATCCCTTCGGTGTATTTCGCGTCGTAATCGTAGAATCCGCTTTTGGGCCGCAGTTCGGTGACCCCCAAGAGCGCGGTCGCCAAGCACCGCAGTGGTCAATTCGCGCCCGCGGATGAACGGCTCGGCCAGCAGTTCGTCAAACTCCTGCCACGGCCCCGTCGCCTCGCGGGCAATCGGCTCGCCATAATTGCTTTCGGCGGTGACGATGGCGACGCCGACCGACGATCCTTCATTGACGGGTTTGAGGACATAGGGCCGCGGCAGGGGATCGCCGAGGAAGAGGCCTTCCGTCTTCACCACATGCCCGCCAGGCATGCGAATCCCATGAGGAGACAGGTACATCTTGGTGAGTGACTTTGTCAATGGAAATAACCGATGTGGTTATTCCGCTATGGGTGTACCTCAGCCCCATCAGGTCGAGCAGCCCCTGCACCGACCCGTCTTCGCCAGGCGTCCCGTGCAGCGCGTTGAACACCACATCGGGCTGCATCTCGGCCAGCCGCTGCGCCACATCGCGGCCCATGTCGATCGCCACCGCCTCATGACCCAGCCGCGCGACGGCCTCTGCCACGCCCTTGCCGGTGACCAGCGACACTTCGCGCTCGGCGGACCATCCGCCCATCAGGATCGCCACCTTCATTTGCGACCCACCCGCTGAATTTCCCACTCCAATTCTACCCCGCAATGCGCCTTGACCCTGCGCGCGCACATCCTCCCCCAGATCCTCGATGTTCGCGCTCGTCGCGTCGCCCATATTGAGCAGGAAATTGGTGTGTTTCTCGCTGACCTGCGCCCCGCCGCGCATCAGACCGCGACAGCCTGCGGCGTCGATCACCTGCCACGCCTTGGCCCCGGGCGGGTTCTTGAACGTCGACCCGCCAGTCTTCGACCGCAGCGGCTGCGATGCTTCGCGGCTGGCGGCGATCCGATCCATCTCCGCCTGGATGTCGGCCGGCGCTCCCCGGCGGCCCTGGAAGGTCGCCGAAACGACAATGGCACCCTCGGGGAGAGTGGAATGGCGATAGCTGTAACCCAGCTCACCGACCGCCAGCGTCACCAGCTCGCCCGACCGCATCACGACATCGCAGCTGACCAGCACGTCGGCGGTCTCGCTGCCATAGGCGCCGCCGTTCATCCGCACGAAGCCACCGACCGTGCCGGGAATGGAGCGCAGGAATTCGAGGCCGGCAATGCCGTTGTCGCGCGCGGTCGACGAGACGAGAATCCCGCTGGTGCCACCCCCGGCAGTGAGGGTTAACCCATCGGTCGATGCCCTGGCGAACGCCTTGCCCAGGCGCACGACTACGCCGGGCACGCCGCCATCGCGGACGATCATGTTCGACCCCAGCCCCAGCGCCATCACTGGCGTCCCCGGATCGAGCGCACCGAGGAACGTCTGCAGGTCGGCAACATCAGCGGGTTCGAACAGCATGTCCGCTGGGCCGCCGGTCTTGAACCAGGTCAGCGGCGCGAGACTCGCTTCAGGCGTCACGCGGCCGCGCGCCGGCGGCGGGGCAAGGCAAACCGCGCTCATGCCGCCAGCGCCTTGGGCAATCCGGCGGCCCATTTCGTGATGTCGCCCGCACCGAGGCAGACGACCATGTCGCCGTCAGTCGCATCGAGCCTTGAATGCCGCCGCCAGCTTTTGCTCGTCAGCGACGGTCGCCACCGCGCGATGTCCGCGATCGCGCATTTTCTGCGCCAGCGTCTCGGCATCGACGCCCGCGCACCGGCAGTTCGCCCGCCGCATAGACCGGCGTGACATAGACCGCGTCGGCATCGTTGAACGCCGCCGCGAACTCTTCCATCAAATCGCCCAGCCGCGAATAGCGGTGCGGCTGCACGACCGCGATGACGCGGCCTGTTGCGCTCTCTCGCGCCGCCGACAGGACCGCGCGGATCTCGACCGGATGGTGCGCGTAATCGTCGATCACGCTGACACCGTTCGCTTCGCCGACACGCGTGAACCGCCGCTTGACCCCGCCAAACCCGGCAAAGCCATCGGCAATCGCCGCATCCGCGACTTCGAGCTCGAGCGCGACGGCGACTGCGGCCAGCGCGTTCTGGACGTTGTGCCGCCCGGCCATGGGCAGCGTCACGTCGTGGATGGTCCGCACGCTGTCGTCACGCCCGTGCACCGCGACGTCGAAAACATTGCCCGCCGGACTGGTGCGGATGTTCAGCCCGCGCACGTCGGCTTGTGCCGAAAAACCATAAGTCACCACGCGCCGGTCGCGGATGCGCGGCAGCAGCGCCTGCACTTCGGGATGATCGAGGCAGAGCACCGCCGCGCCATAGAACGGTACATTCTCGATGAACTCGACATAGGCGTCCTTCGCCGCGTCGAAGCCGCCATAATGATCGAGATGTTCGGGATCGATATTGGTCACGACCGCGATGGTGCCGTCGAGGCGCAGGAAGCTGCCGTCGCTTTCGTCCGCCTCGACCACCATCCAGTCCGACTGGCCGATCCGCGCGTTCGATCCGTAGCTGTTGATGATCCCGCCATTGATCACCGTCGCGTCGATCCCGCCCGCGTCGAGCATTTTGGCGACAAGGCTGGTCGTCGTCGTCTTGCCGTGCGTCCCCGCGACCGCGACGGTCGATTTGAGGCGCATCAGTTCAGCGAGCATTTCCGCGCGGCGCACCACCGGGATGCGGCGGGCATAAGCCGCTTCGACTTCGGGATTGGTCTTGCGGCTGACGGCGGTCGACGTGACGACCACCGCCGCCTCGCCCAGATTGTTCGCATCATGGCCGATCGCGACCGTGATGCCCTTGGCGCGCAACCCCTCGACGACATAGCCCTCGGCCATGTCGCTGCCCTGCACGCGGTAGCCGAGATTGTGCATCACCTCGGCAATGCCCGACATGCCGATCCCGCCGATGCCGACGAAATGGACGATGCCGATGTCGGTCGGAACGCCCTTCATCGCGCCACCGCCGGTTCGAGTTTGCGAGCGCCGACCAGTTGCGGTGCGGGGGTATGATCGAGGCTTTCGACCAGATCGGCGAGCAGGCGCACCGCCTCGGGGCGGCCGACCGAGAGAGCCGCCGCTGCCGCTTCGGGAAGGCGCGCGATCAGTCATCGATGATGCTTCGGCCAGCAACGCGGCGTGACTGCGCCTCGGTCAGCACGATCGCGCCCCCGGCATCGGCCATTTCGCGCGCATTGGCCGTCTGGTGATCGTCCATCGCGCTGGGCAGCGGAATCAGGATCGCCGGGCGACCGGCGGCGGTAAGTTCGGAAATCGTCGAAGCGCCCGCGCGGCCGATCACCAGATGCGCCACTGCGAGCCGTTCGGGCAGGTCGGTAAGGTACGTCGCGACCTCTGCCTCAATGCCCAGTTGCTGATACTTCGCGCGCACGGCATCGACATCCTCGGCCCGCGCCTGCTGCACGATATTGAGCGATGCGCGCGACATCCGCCGGCAACAGCCCGATCGCCGTCGGGCACGATGCGGCTCATCACCGTCGCGCCTTGGCTGCCGCCGGTGACCAGCAGGTTCAGCCCGCCATCGGTCGAGGGAAAAGGCCGCGTGCCGATGTCCGAAACTTCGGCGCGCACGGGATTGCCGACCAGCCGCACCTTGCCTCGCAACCGGCCTTGATCCGCTGCGTGTCGGGATAGCTCGTGGCGATGGCATCGACCTTGCCCGCGACAAGCCGATTGACCCGCCCGAGCACGGCATTCTGTTCGTGCACCGCCGTCCTCACGCCCATCCGAATGCCGCCGCCAGCGCGGGATAAGCGGGATAGCCGCCGAACCCGATCACCGCCGCCGGCTTGCGTTGCTGGTATAGCGCGCGCGCCTGACGCCCGGCCCGTGCATGATCGCGCGGACGCCGGGCAGCCAGCTCGTCGGCTTGCCCGTCAGCCGACCGGCGGGGAGGACATGCGTCGCGACGCCATCGAACAGCCCTGGGAATTTTCGCGCCGCGCGCATCGGTCACCAGTGCGACCTTATGCCCCCGTCGCTCAACTCGCGCGCCAGAGCATGCGCCGGGACCATGTGCCCGCCGGTGCCGCCTGCCGCCAATACGAACAGCTTCGCCGTCAACGCGTATTCCACCTGACCACATAGGGAGACCGCGTCAGATACGGGTTCCGCCGGGTGAACGCCAGCAACAGCCCGAAGCCCATGCACAAGCGCCAGCATCGACGATCCGCCATAGGAAATGAACGGCAGCGTCATGCCCTTGGACGGCGCGAGATGGACGTTGACCGCGATGTTGATCATCGCCTGCACCGCGAATTGCGTGGTCAGGCCCGCCGCCGCGAGGACGATGAACGGCTCGTCCTCGTCGAGCAATTTGACGAACACCCGCACGACGATGGCGGTGAACAGCAAGCGCCAGCGCGATGCACGCGATCAGCCCGAATTCTTCGCCGATCACGCTGAAGATATAGTCGGTCTGCGCCTCGGGCAGATGGAATTTGCGTTCGCCACCGCCCGGTCCAACGCCGAAGAACCCGCCCGCGACCAGCGTCGCATGCGCGCTGTCGACTTGGTACGTGTCGCCTTGCTGGAACAGGAAATTGTCGATGCGCAACGTCGCCACCGGGTAGAACAGATAGGCCGCGACGATCGCCGACGATCCCGCCCGCGCCGAGCATCGCCAGCAAGCGGAAGCTCAAGCCCGCTGAGCAGCATCAGCGCCAGCCACATGTGAGCAGAAGACCACCGACTGCCCGAAATCGGGCTGCTTCATCAGGAGGCCGCAGATGACCGCGGTGAGACACAAAACTGAGCGGCGCGACAGGCAGCGACTTGTCGTGCTGTTTCAGGCTGAGCAGCCAGGCGAGGCTGACAACGAACAGCGGTTTGAGGAATTCGGACGGCTGCAGTTCGCCGACGCCCAGCGCGATCCAGCGTCGCGCGCCATTATGTTCTGCGCCGATCAGCGGGACCATCGCCAGCATCACGCTGAAGAACGCGGCACCGCGCGAGGCGAGAAGCGACGCGCGTTGGTGCATGCGTCATCATCGACACGCCGATCATGACCGGAATGCCCAGCATCATCCACGCCAGCTGTTTCCAGAAATAATGTAGCGGCGCGACGATCACGCTGCCGCCCGAATAGCGTTCGGCGGCGGCGGGCGAGGCCGCGGCGACCGCGATCAGCCCCACCGCCATCAGGATGAAGGCGAACAGCAACAGGACGCGGTCGATTTCCCAGAACCAGCGCCCCAGCGCCGACTGGTTCGACCGCCCGACCCCCTCGACAACCGCGCGGTGACCCGCGCCGGTGCGGCGAATGCGCCCCCAAGCTTCATAATGCCTCCACCAGGCGGCGAAATTGATCGCCCCTGTCCTCGAAATCGCGAAACTGATCGAACGATGCGCAGGCGGGCGAGAGCAGGACGGTGTCGCCCGCCTCGGCCACACTCGCCGCACTGCTCACCGCCACGTCGAGCGTACCGCAGTCCTCGACCGGCATGTGCGGGCGCAGGATGTCAGCGAACATCGCTCCCGCCTCGCCAATGGTGTGCGCAGAGCGGACATGCGAGAAATGCGGCGCGCAGGCGTCGAGATCGTGCGTCTTGGCCTGACCGCCGAGGATCCAGCGGATTTTGGGATAGGCCGCGAGCGCAGGCGCGGCGGAGTCCGCGTTGGTCGCCTTGCTGTCGTTGACGTAGAGCACGTCGTTCAGCGTGCGGACGCGCTCCATGCGGTGCGGCAGGCCGGGGTAGGTGCGGAGGCCGCGGTCGATCCTGTCGCGTTCGAGGCCCAGAGCTCGGCAAGCCTGCGATCGCTGCCAGCAGCATTCTGCGCATTGTGCGGCCTTGCAACGCGGGCCAAGTCGGCGTCTGCATGGCTGAAATAGGCTGGTTCTCGATGTCGTGCAGCTACCGGATCGGCCCACGTCGATAGCGCATCGAATTCTCGGCGAACTGTCGCTGCGCCGTTCATCGTCAACAACGATCAGCCGCGTCGTCGCCGGTCGACTGCATCTCAAACAGCCGCGACTTCGACGCTGCATAGGCCTCAAAACTCGCATACCGATCCAGATGATCCGGCGTGACGTTGAGCAGCACCGCGACATCGCAATCCAGACTGAAGGTCAGGTCGATCTGATAGCTCGACAGTTCGAGCACATAGACGCCGCCCGCGGGCAGTGGCTCCTGCCCCAAGATCGGCAGGCCGATATTGCCGCCCATCGTCGTCGGCACGCCCGCGGTCTTGAGGATGTGGTGGACCAAAGCGGTCGTCGTCGACTTGCCATTGGTGCCGGTGATGCCGACGACCTTGTGCGGCGGCAGTTCGGCGCGCGCTTGGGCGAAGAGTTCAATGTCGCCGATCACCGGAACGCCGTATTTCGCCGCGTGCTCCGCAATCGGATGGCGGTTGAGCGGGACGCCGGGGGAGACGACGACGCCCGCAAAGCCGGTCAGATCGAGTGTCAGCGGATCGGCAATCTCCGCGCCCGGCACATTGCGCGCCGCATCGTTGCCGTCCCACGCGATAACCTCGGCCCCGCTCGCCAGCAGGGCGTCGACCGTCGCGCGGCCTGAGCGCGCCAACCCGAGCACCGCATAGCGTTGGCCGCGCCAGGCAGAGCTCGTGATCACCTGAGTTTGAGCGTCGACAGGCCGGCGAGCGCGAGCACCAGGCGAAATGATCCAGAAGCGGATCACCACCGTCGGCTCGCTCCAGCCCAATTGTTCGAAATGATGGTGGATCGGCGCCATCTTGAACACGCGCTTGCCGGTTCGCTTGTAGAAGAACACCTGGATGATGACCGAGAGCGCCTCGATCACGAACAGCCCGCCAACAATGCCCAGCACCAGTTCGTGATGCGCGGTCACCGCCAGCGTCCCGAGCGCGCCGCCCAAGGCGAGGCTGCCGGTATCGCCCATGAATACCGCCGCGGGGGGCGCGTTGTACCACAGGAACGCGAGGCCCGCGCCGATCACCCCGCCGCAGAAGATCGCCAATTCGCCCGCCCCGGGCACGTGGGGGATGCCGAGATAGGTCGCGAACTTGGCGTTCCCCGCGAGGTAGACGATGATCATGAACGTCACGCTGGCGATGATGACGGGCATCGTCGCCAGGCCGTCGAGCCCGTCGGTCAGGTTCACCGCATTGCCGAACGACACGATCACGAACGCCGCGAACACGAAGTAGAATGGTCCCAGGTCGGGGTGGAAATTGCTGAAGAACGGCACGTACAGTTCGGTGCCGTTATATGCGGCGATGATCCACGCCGCGATCAGTGCGATGGCGAATTCAGCCAGCAGGCGCACCTTGCCCGACACCCCCGCGTGGCTGTTCTTGCGTACCTTATCGAGGTCGTCGAGAAAGCCGATCGCTCCGAACCCGGCGGTCACCGCCAGGCACGCCCAGACATACGGGTTGTTCAAATCCATCCACAGCAGCGCCGAGATGAACAACGCCGTCAGGATCATCAGCCCGCCCATCGTCGGCGTGCCGACCTTGGCCAGGTGGGTCTGCGGCCCGTCGTTGCGGATCGGTTGCCCCTTCCCCTGGCGCACGCGCAGCCAGCCGATGAACTTGGGGCCGATGATCCAGCCGATGATAAGCGCGGTCGCGACCGCGCCTCCCGTGCGGAAGCTGAGGTAACGCAACAGGTTGAGGATGCTCGGGAAACCCAGCCACTCGGCAATCAGATAGAGCAAGCGGCATCCTCCCGAAGCGCGGTGATCAGGCGGCCAAGACCCACCCCGTTCGACCCCTTGACCAGCACCGCGTCACCGCCTTGCATCACGCCATTCAGCGCGTCGAGCGCGCTTTGCGCACTATCCACAGTTTCGACGACGACCCGGCCTGCCAGCGCGTTCGCCAGTGGAATCATTCCTTCGCCGACGAGGATGGCATGGCTCACCCCGGCTTCGATGACCGGTTGGGCGAGACTCGCGTGAAGCGCCGGGCCTTCGCTGCCAAGCTCGAACATTTCGCCGAGCACCACAATATGGCGTCCCGGCTCGCGGCCCAGGACCTGCAGCGTCGCGGCCATCGACGCGATATTGGCATTGTAACTCTCGTCGATGATCGTCGCGCCGCGGATGCCGAACCGCGCACCGCGACCGGCCAAGCCTTCGAGTTCGCTCAAGGCCAGCGCGGCAAGGCCGATATCACCGCCCAGCGCCTCGACCACCGCGAGCACACCAAGCGCGTTCGATACCCAATGCGCGCCAGGTTGGTTGAGGCGAAAAGTCACCTGCCCCGACAACAGGTGCGCGGTCATCATGGTGCCGTTCGCGTCGGCGAAGACATCCTCTGCGCGCACCAGCCCGCCAGCACCGAAGGTGACCACGGCGGCGCCAGCATCCTGCGCCCTGGCGAGCAGACGGTCGGCGTGTGCGGCTTCGGCGGGGATGACCGCGGTCCCGCCCGCCTCCAACCCGTCGAAGATTTCGGCCTTGGCATCGGCGATGGCCTCGATGCTGCCGAGATGTTCGATGTGGGCCGGCGCGATGGCGGTGATCAGCGCGACATGCGGGCGGACCATCCGCGTCAGCGCGGCGATTTCGCCCGCGTGGTTCATGCCCATCTCGAAAACGCCGAAATCGCTGTCCGCAGGCATCCGTGCGAGGCTGAGCGGCACCCCGGTGTGATTATTGTAGCTCTTGATCGAGCGGTGGACCCTGGCCCCCGGCTGGCGCGCCAAGGCGACGGCGAGCGCTTCCTTGGTCGAAGTCTTGCCGACCGACCCTGTGACGCCGGCGATCCTTGCCGCCGTACGCGCGCGCGCTGCCACTCCCAGCGCCTCGAGCGCACGCGCGACATCGGTGACGAGACATGCGGCGCCATCGACCGGTTGTGATACCAAGGCGCCGGCCGCCCCCTTCTCGAATGCGCCTGCAACGAATTTGTGACCATCGGTCGCCGTTCCCGGCATCGCGACGAACAGATCACCCGCTGCGACTTCGCGGCTGTCGAAGGTCACGCCCGTCGACGGTAAAGTCGGCGGACGCATTCCCCCCGGTAGCGGCGGCGATCTCGGCGGCGGTCCACAGGCTCATGCCGCGCACTCGCGCGCGACCTGCACGTCGTCGAAGGGCAGTATGCGGTCGCCGACCTGTCTGTCCGGTTTCGTGGCCCTTGCCGGCGATCAGCACGATGTCCTGCGGCCCGGCTTCGGCGATGGCATGGGCAATCGCCGTCGCGCCGGTCGCCGATTTCGGTCGCCTCGGGCGCCTTGGCAAGAATGGCAGCGCGGATGTGCGCCGGGTCTTCGGTTCGCGGATTGTCGTCGGTGACGATGACGCGGTCGGCCATCGCTTCGGCAATCAGCCCCATCTCCGCGCGCTTGCCCTGATCACGATCGCCGCCTGCGCCAAATACAAGGATCAGCCGTCCCAGCGCATGCGGCTTCAGCGCCGAAATCGCTGCCGCCAGCGCATCGGGCGTGTGCGCATAATCGACATAGACCGGCGTGCCCGCGCGGCTGATCACTGCGCGCTCCAGACGTCCACGCACCGGCTGGACTCTCTCGAGCGCTTTCAACGTCTGACGCACATCTCCGCCCGTGGCGATCACCAGGCCGGCGGCGGTCAATGCGTTCGCCGATTGATAGGCACCGATCAGCGGCAGGCTGATTCGATACTCCACCCCGTCATGCTCGATCGTCAGTTCCTGCCCGAGTTGCGTGGGCACGCGCCGGAGGAGACGGAGAGTTCCCCCGCGCGCGCCCACGCCGACCAGCCGCAGCCCCCGCGCGCGGGCCAGGTCGATCACGCGATCCGATGCCTCGTCGTCCTGCCAGACGACCACGGTGCCATCATCGCCGACCACTTCGGCGAACAGGCGCAGCTTGGCGGTGAGGTAAGCCGCCATGTCGTGATGATAATCGAGATGATCGCGGCTGAGGTTGGTAAACGCCGCTGCCGCGACCGGCAGCCCCTCGGTGCGAAATTGGTCAAGGCCATGGCTCGAGGCCTCGAACGCGGCATGCGTCACGCCTTCGCGCGCCAGGCCCGCCATGTTGGCGAGAAACGTGACGATATCGGGGGTCGTCAGGCCGGTCCTGACCTGTTCGTCTCCTGTCGTCACGCCCAGCGTGCCGATCGACGCCGCCCGATGCCCGGCGATCCGCCACAATTGCCGCGTCAGTTCGACGGTCGAGGTCTTGCCGTTGGTGCCGGTGACCGCGACCGTCGACAGCCGGGAAAGGCGAGAAGAATTTGCGCGCCGCAAGCAAGGCGAAGGCCCGGCGCGGTTCATCGGCCGGGATATGCACTGCGCCATCGACCACGGCCTCGCGCCGGGCGACGACCGCGATCGCGCCGGCGGCAATGGCGGCGGGGATGAAGTCCTCGCCATTGACGTTCAGTCCCTGAAATGCCCCGAACACTGTTCCCGGCGCGACCTTGCGGTGGTCGATCGCAAAGCCGGTCACGTCGGCGGCATGTTCCGTGCCGAGGAGGTCGCCCAGCCGCATTACTGCGTCGCCGCGCTGACTTGCGCCTTGGCCACCAACGGCAGCAGATCGTTGGTGTCGATATCGATTTCGCGGTTCGGGCGAATGCCCAGCATCGGCCCGATGCGCGCGATGACTTTCCCCGCGACCGGCGCCGCGGTGTACGCGGCGGTGCGCACGCCATAGCTTTCGGCACTGCCCTTGGGGCTGTCGAGCATCGTCAGCACGACATATCGTGGCGCGTCCATCGGAAAGGCGGCGGCAAAGGTCGTCACCTGCAGCGTCTTCGAATAGCCGCCCTCCATCGGCCGTTCTGCGGTTCCGGTCTTGCCGCCGACGCGCAATCCCTCGGCATTGGCGAACTTGCCGGTGCCCCATTGCACGGTCATGCGCAGTAGCTGACGCATGCGGTCACTCGCCGCACTGACTGAAAACGCGAGATCCCTCCGGCACCTTGTTCGGCGCCAGTTTATGAGCGTGGCGGGGCGCCAGATGCCGCCATTGACAAGGGCCGAGTAAGCGCTGGCCAGTTGCAGCGGAGTGATGGCGATGCCATGCCCATAGGCTGTCGTCATGACCGTCGTTCGCGCCCAATAAGTCGGCCAGATGGGGCGGCCCCGTTCTTTCAGTTCAATGTCCGGCGGGCCGTCGAAGTGGAGCGCCGCGGAACATATGCTCCATGCGATCCTTGCCCAGCGCGTCGGCGATCTGCGCGGTCGCGATGTTCGACGAATGGATCAACACCTCGGGAACGCTGTACCAGCGGCCAGGCTCGTCGTCATGGATGGTGAAGCCGCCGACATGCAGATTGGCACTGGCGTTGTAGCGCGCCGCCATCGACGTGATCGTGCCCTGGTCGATGGCATTCGCCACGGTCAACGGCTTGAACGTCGAGCCGAGCTCGTAAACCGACTGGGTCAGGTTGTTGCGACGTCGGTCGTCATTGGCCCCGCCCGCGCTGCGCGGCAGATTGGGGTTGTAGGTCGGCAGCGAGACCATCGCGACGATTTCGCCAGTATGGACGTCCATGACCAGCCCTGTCGCACCGACCGCCTGCTGCTTGACCATGGCATCTGCCAATTCGGCTTCGAGAACCCCCTGCACGCGCACATCGAGCGCCAGTTGCAACGGATGCCCCTTGTTCGCGGGATCGCGCAGCCGCTCGTCGAACGCGCGTTCCAGGCCCATCTGACCACGTCCTTCGAAATCGGCGTAGCCGAGGACGTGCGTGGCCAGGCTGCCTTGCGGATAAAGGCGCTGCGGCTCGCGCTGGAACTCGAAAGCAGGCTCGCCCAGCGCATTGACCTGCGCGATCAGTTCGGGAAGCGCGCGACGACGCAAATAGGTGAACGGCGTCCTGGACCTGAGCAGCTTGAGATACTCGGCCTCGTTCTTTTCCGGCATCAAGGCGGCAAGTTTGGGCGCAAGATCTTCGGGGCGTGCCAGCAACTTGTCGGCATGAATGCCGACCGACCAGGCGTCGATCGTCTGCGCCAGGACTTGCCCGTTGCGGTCGACGATATCGCCCCGTCCCGCGATCCGCGCTGCGACCGCACGACGGTCATCGTCACCGAAGACGCCGAGACCGATGATACGTACGACGATGACCAGGCTGACAAAGGCGAACAGCAGCAACAGCATCATGAGCCGCTGATGAGCGACGATAAGCGTCTGTGCCCGATCGGCACCCTCGCGCGGACGTTCGGCGTTGGCGGCGATGGCGATCAACGCCCGCTTTCGTCGCGCGCTGTCTTGGCGAGCGAGGCGAGCGTCCCCGACTTGAGCACGGGCTTTTTGACCAGGGAAGGTCTGGCCGCATCGAGCGCGGATTTGCTGCCGCTGCGGACAAATTTGTCGGCTTCGGGAGCCGGGGTGACCGAAAGCGGCCTGGGCTTCGGCTCGATCTTGGCCGCGGCAGGCGTCGCGAACGGCTTGGCGGTCGCTGCAGCCGCGCTCGTCGTGAAAGCGACTTTACGAATAGTCTGAGCGGGTGGGCGTGCCGCGGACTGCGCCGCTTCGGGATTGTAGGTCGCGTAATGCAGATCCGGTGCGAGGTTCTGGATCGGACGCGCGGGGTTGGGCGCGGCCACGACGGGGGGCGCAACAGCCGCAGCCGGCTTCTGCACCGTCGCGTTCACCGCGATCAGTTGCGCCGGCCCTGCAACGCGGTCGAGCACTGTGCCGTCGAGCGAAGCGAGCTGCAGACCGCCCTGGAGGAATTGCCGCGCGGTCGGGGTCGACAATGCCAGCGTCTCGCCATTCCAGCGTTCGAGCTGACGCTGCGACGAGCGCGTGCCAAGCTCGGTATTGAGGCGTTGCGTTTCGGCATGGACGAGCGCGATCTGCGTCTCGGTTGCCTCCAGCCGACCGCGCTCGGCCGCGACCTGCCCGGAGATGAGGTACAGCGTACACGCGGCGGCGGAGACGCCCATGCACCACGCGACAGCACGAAAACGCATCATCGCAAATCTCCTGCAGTGCCCCAGGCGGGGGCGTCGGTACGGCGGGCAGAGCGCAACGTGGCCGAGCGTGCGCGGGGGTTGCGCAAACACTCAGCCACGCCCGCACGGACGGCTTTGCCGACCGCTTCAAAGGATGGTGGGGGCCCATCGCTTCGCTCGGGAAGGTGCCGGGAAGCAGCGGGCGTGCCTCCGGAACGACTCCGGAGGAACGTCTTCACGATCCGGTCCTCCAAACTGTGAAAGGTGACAACGGCGAGCCGCCCGCCAGGCTTGAGCGCCCGCTCAGCGGCTTCGAGCCCTTGTTCGAGCTCGTCGAGTTCACGGTTGATATGGATGCGCAGGCCCTGGAAGGTTTTCGTTGCAGCGTCCTTCTTGGCTCCGGGCTTCTGCCCGATTGCCTTGCGCACTATGTCCGCCAATTGCAGCGTCGTCTCGACAGGGCGTGCGGCGACGATGGCACGGGCGATGCGGCGCGATTGCGGCTCCTCGCCATAACGATAGATCGCGTCTGCAATGGCGGCTTCGTCGGCGGTGTTGACGAAGTCCGCCGCGCTTTCGCCAGCCTGCGCCATACGCATGTCGAGCGGGCCATCCGATTGAAACGAAAAGCCGCGTTCCGCCTGATCGAGCTGCATCGACGAAACGCCGATATCGAGCATCACCCCGTCGGCGGGGCCTTCCGCATCGAGATTGGAAAATTCATCCTGGATCAGTCGCAGCCGGGGATGAGTTTCGGCGTCGCGGATCGCGTCCGGGTCGCGGTCAAAACCGACGACGCTCGCGCCGCGGTCGAGCATTGCGCGCGCGTAGCCGCCCGCCCCATAGGTGCCATCGATCACCAGCTGGCCGGGATGCGGATCAACTGCCGCAACGACTTCGTCGAGCAGGACCGGGATATGCCGGGCGCTCATGCCGCACCACGCTCGGCGCGGTAATATTCGACCATCTCCTTGACGTCGTCGGGCACACCCAGATCGGCGAGCAACCGTTCTGGGGCCCAGATTTCGAAGCGCTCGCCCACGCCGAGGAAGAATGCCTGGTCGTCCAGTCCCGCCTTCTGCCTGAGGAACGGCGGCAAAATGAAGCGGCCCGAGGCATCGAACGGCAACTCATGCGCCATGCCGAAAGCGCGACGGGCCGCGGCGTTACGCTCGGATGCGTCGGCCGGGCTGCGATCCTCGTCGCGTAGCATCCGCTGATA
Organism: uncultured Alphaproteobacteria bacterium; assembly: GCA_963740775.1. Classification (GTDB taxonomy): domain Bacteria; phylum Pseudomonadota; class Alphaproteobacteria; order Sphingomonadales; family Sphingomonadaceae; genus Sphingomonas_O. The sequence continues at coordinate 62,330 of CAVUFE010000008.1, forward strand.
ATCGATTTGCGACAGGCCGCTGTCCGCGCCGACCAGGCACCCGCTCAGGCCGTGTACGCCGAGCAATAGAATTTTTTCACCGGCATTACGCTCGATGGTAGCGCGCAGCGGCGCGGGAATGCCGACGCGCCCCTTCGCGTCGATCCCCTGCAGCGCATGACCTCTGAACAGTCCGCGATCCGCCACTCTAGCCCCTCAAACCGGCGGGGACACGATCCCGGCCGGGTCGACATGCTGCGGCGCGGCCAGGGAGCCCCTCCCAATCAGAGCGGCATATCAGGGGATGACGCGGGTAACAACGGGATATCGCGGGTTTTTACGGGTGAGTGACCCTCATTGTTGGCGGATCTAGCTCTGATCTAAATCCTGCCTCTATTTGTTCTGGAATGCTGCGGTGCAACAAAAGCGTTGATTTTTGAAACGCTGGCGTCTATTGTGCACTGCAACATATGCAGCAAAGGAAGAATCACGTGGCTGGACCAAAGTCAACGAAGGCGACTGCCAAGCTTGCGCCCGGCGCGGCCATCCTTGCCGATCCGACGCCTGTCGCGGTCGAGGTGGCTCAGGCTGCCCCAGTTGCTGACGCCGCGACTGCAATGGCGGCGCCGCTAGCTGCTGCTGCCGTCAATCCCGCTGAAATTTCAACCACCACGGTCGCGCCTGTCGCCGCCGCTCAAAAGGACGTCACCATGAACGATACCGTCACGCAGTTCGCCGAAGAAGCAAAGACTCGCACCGAAAATGCTATCGGTGAGTTCCAGACCCGTGCCAAGGCCGCCGTCGAAAAGGGTCAGGCCGGTTTCGCCGAGGCCGCAGAGTTCAACAAGGGCAATGTCGAAGCGCTCGTTGCTTCGGCCAAGGTCGCTGCCAAGGGCGCCCAGGAGATTGCTTCGTATACCGTCGAATATGGCAAGGGTGCGATCGAGAAGGCCGTGGCCGACACGCGTCGGCTTTACTCGGTGAAGTCGCCGACCGAATTCTTCTCGGTGCAGAGCGAGATCGCCAAGTCGACCGTCGATGAAGCTGTCGCTCAGGTTTCGAAGTTCACCGAGAACTATCTGAAACTGGTCGGCGAAGTCGTTCAGCCGCTTTCGAACCGCTACGCGCTGGCGGCCGAGAAGGTAAAGACGGCCGTCGCCGCCTAAGCTCACCCTTCTGAAGAATGGGCCGTGCGGAGCGATCCGCGCGGCCTTTTCTTTTGCCTCGAAGGGTTCGAGCCATTATCTTTGAGCGATGACGATAAACATGGCTGACAAGCGTGGCACCGATGACAATGACGATACAGGCATCGGCCTTGCCACACGCACCCGCAGCAAGACCAAGGAGCCGGCGCTCTATAAGGTGTTGATGCTCAACGACGACTATACCCCGATGGAGTTCGTCGTCCTGTGCCTCCAGCGTTTTTTCCGCCTGACGATGGAAGAGGCGACGCGCGTGATGCTCCACGTCCATCAAAAGGGCGTCGGCGTGTGTGGCACTTTCACTTATGAAGTTGCCGAAACCAAAGTGACCCAGGTCATGGATTTTGCGCGGGAAAACCAGCACCCGCTACAGTGCACGTTGGAAAAGGCCTGAGGCTAGCTGCCCGTCGGATAAAGATAAGCTTCGTCGAACTCAGCTTCACGATAGAGCGCCGCCATATCCTCGATTCGCACCTTGCCGCCCGACATCGTCACGATGTTCCGTTCGCGCAACTCGCGCAGCGTACGATTGGCGTGCACCGGAGTGATGCCGCAGGCCGATGCAATGTCGGCTTGCTGCAGCGGCAAGCTGAAAGTCTTGCCGTCGCTCATTCCAACCATGCGCAGTCGCCGTTCGGATTCGGCAAAAAAATGGGCGATGCGGCCCGACGCACCCAGTCGCCCGAGCCTGAAAATCCATTCACGGTGCATTGCCGCGTCCAACAACGTCGAAAACCACAATTGCCGTCCGAGATTGGGAAACTCCGTCACCAGCGCCTCGATGTCGCGATGCTTGAACTGGGCCACGCAGCAGGCAGTCAGCGTGCCGACGTCGTGATCGAGCTTGCGTAACGGAAAGGCGTGAAGGTCGACGAAATCGCCGGGAACATGAATTGCCACGAGTTGCCGGTCACCCTGCGCCCCGTCCATGTGCCGCGTCATCAGGCCATCGATCAGCAGCATCGAAATCTCAATGGGCTTGCCACGGGGCACGATGATCTGGCGGGCCGGATAATCAACGACCTTGAAGACCGCTGCTTCGAGCGCGGACAGTTCGGCCGCAGACAACTCTTCACGACGCCGGCCTGCGAGAAATCTTTCAATCATCCTATCCCCCAACGCACCCGCGACCCATGACCACCTTTTGTTCGATCAGCCCATCCGGTGCAAGTCATTGCAGGCAAGCGGTTCACGGCTACGACACGAAACTGGAAAGTCCGCGCAGCCTCGCTAAACATGCAGGCATGGATCGTATTCACATTCGCGGCGGTAACCGCCTCAACGGAAAAATCCCGATTTCGGGTGCCAAGAACAGCGCATTGACGCTGCTGCCCTGCGCGTTGCTTACCGACGAGCCGGTAACACTCCGCAATCTGCCGCGTCTCGCGGATGTCGACAGTTTTGGACATCTGCTGAACCAACTTGGCGTTTCGACGATGATCGAAGGCGCGCGACCAGAGGATTTCGGACGCGTCATGACTGCCCGCGCCGGTCGCGTCACGGCGACGACCGCGCCATACGACATCGTTCGCAAAATGCGCGCGTCGATCCTGGTGCTCGGCCCACTGGTCGCGCGGATGGGAGAGGCCACAGTCTCGCTGCCCGGCGGTTGCGCCATCGGCAATCGCCCGATCGACCTGCATCTGAAGGCGCTGGAGGCCTTTGGAGCGACGGTCGAAATGGCCGCAGGCTACGTTAAGGTCTCCGCACCCGGTGGCCGCGTGCCCGGCGGAACAATGACTTTTCCAGTCGTCAGCGTCGGCGCGACCGAAAATGCGCTGATGGTCGCCTCCCGGGCGAAAGGCACTTGCGTCCTCGAAAATGCCGCGCGTGAACCCGAGATCGTCGACCTGTGCAACTGCCTCGTCCGCATGGGGGCGTCGATCGACGGGATCGGCACGTCGACCCTGACCGTCGAGGGCCGTGATCGCCTGCACGGCGCGACCTATGCGGTCATGCCTGACCGGATCGAGGCCGGCAGCTATGCCTGCGCCGTCGCGCTGACTGGTGGTGCGGTTGAGCTGACCAATGCCGACGCCAGCGAAATGGGCGCAACGCTTGATGCACTTCGGGCCGCCGGTGCAGACGTGCGTGTCGACGGCAGTTCGATCCATGTGTCGTCGAACGGCAAGCTTCAGCCCGTCAACCTCGAAACCCAACCCTATCCGGGCTTTGCCACCGACATGCAGGCGCAATTCATGGCGATGCTCACGCTGGCAAATGGCGAGAGCCATCTGACCGAGACGATTTTCGAGAACCGCTACATGCATGTACCTGAATTGGCGCGCATGGGGGCGGATATAACCGTTTCCGGTCGTTCGGCGGTGGTGCACGGCGTTGGCGGACTGACCGGCGCGCAAGTGATGGCGACCGATCTGCGCGCTTCGATGAGCCTGATCATCGCTGGCCTGGCCGCAACGGGAGAAACGCAGGTGAGCCGCGTCTACCACCTCGACCGCGGCTATGAACGGCTTGAGGAAAAACTGTCGGCGGTAGGGGCGGATATCGAGCGCGTGTCGGACGGCTAGGGTGCGTAGTCGGACTGCGCTTCGGGGGCGGCCGACCTGAAGGCTGGCAAGGCGGCACAAGCTGCTTCGACCTGCAAAATCCGTGGCCAGCGCATGTCCGCGCCGAATCTCCGCGCGTTCGACAGCTGAGGGATCAGAAGCACGTCAGCCATCGTGACCTCCTCGCCGAAGCAATAGGATCCTGAGTTATGATCGATCAGTGCCTCGCACGCGTCGAGGCCGTCTTCGATGATCCAGGCCGCCCAGGCGTTTAAGCCATTCTGGTCCTGACCCAATGTGCGAAGCTTCTTCAAAACCTTCAGGTTCTGAATGGGGTGGACGTCGCAAGCGATAATTTCGGCGAAACCGCGCACCCGAGCGCGCTCGAGCGGACCCGCGGGCAACAGCGCTGGCTCTGGATAGGTCTCATCCAGCCATTCGAGGATGGCGAGGCTCTGTGTCAGAACGGTCCCGTCATCCAGCTTCAGCGCAGGCACCATCGCCTGTGGATTAAGCGCGCGAAACGCCGCATCATGCTGCCCGCCATTGCCCAGATGCACCGGCACTGTCTCGAAAGGCAGCCCCTTCAGCGCCAGCGCCAGTCGCACGCGCCACGACGCGGTCGATCGCCAATAGCCATAGAGCGTCATGCCATTCTCCATTGTCGGTCTTCGCCCGAAATTGTCCCAAATTGCCCAACGGGGTTAACAACGCCATCCGTGAGCCATGCGATCAGATCCGCATCGCCGGAATCAACCCGCGCCAGTGTGCGATTACCTTGCCCCGTACGCCCCACGACCACACCACCACGGGGTTCGCCGTCACGACCATAAAAGACCGTGTATGTCTCGACATAGGCCGAACCGAGGAATTCTTCTTCGAGCAATGGCGCAGTCGCGCGCCTGGCATCGGCTGCCGCCTGTACGTCGTAACCCCCAAGCCGCCGCTCGAACGGTCGATCGGCTAGCAGTATACAGTGATTGTCGGTCGCGAAGCCGCCGTTTGCGAACAGCAATCCCGTGCCTCCATGGCGCAGGCTGACGGTCATCCTGGCAACCGCATGGCTCATGTAATTGCCAATGGGGCCGCCACCGAAGGTCAGTCCACCGACGACGCTGGCTGGCTCTATCGTCGGGCCAACCGAGCACCCGCCGTGCCATCTTCGGCACGCAGGGAAAGCAACTGTAAAGCTCGACATGATCGAGGGCCTCATAGTGAATTTCGCGGGCCATGCGTCTGCTCGATCGACGCAGCCATGCTGACGCTAAGATCATATCGGTCCCGCGCGAGAATGTCGGACGGTTCTTTCGCGGCAGCACCGTCGCCGACGAACACCAACTGTCCCTCAGGCACGCCGCGGCGCCGCGCTTCGGCCAAGCTCGTGACGATGAACCCCGCGCCCTGGTTTACGCTTGAATTGGCGACCTGCAGCTTGGTGTAGGGAAAGGCGATCGGGCGGTTGGCGAGGGACGGCGTGATCACCTCCGTTGCGCAAACCGGCGTTCGCAGCCACGCCGCCTCGTTCGCCGCCGCGACCTTTGACATCCCGGCCCAGATCACACCCGATTCCGTCTGTGCCTCGGCCAGCGACTGCTCCCACGCCGCGCGACACGCATTCTCGTAGAGTGGATAGACATCCACCGGCGCGACTAGCCCGTAACGCTGGGCGTAAGTCGGGTGCCCTTCGCGCCGCCGCGCGCGAACCGGGTCGATATCGACGCGCTTGCGCGCGGTGCGCAGCGCTTCGCCACCCGTGACCAGCGCGATCCGGCATTCTCCGCGCTGGATCGCGTCGGCGGCATCGTTCAAGTAACGGACCGGCGTATCGCCATGCGGCAGTTTCGATTGCCGCATGCTGCCGGTCATCCCCACCGCCTCGGCGACACGCCCCGACAAATCCCCAAGATCGGGCCAGGCGATCTGCGCCACCACCGACAGACTATCTGCCGCCGCTAGCAACTTCGCGCCCGCATCCGCCTCGGCGCGACGCAGCGCCGCGATCATCAGCGCGGCTGGGTCGAGCCGATCCTCGCGATCATTGATCTGCCCGACGCCGGCTATGACGGGGACGCGTTCGGGATCAAGGCTCACGCCCCATGTCCTCGGGCCATGTAATCGGCCGAACCCATTTCATGGAGCCGGCTGACCGTACGTTCGAATTCGAATTTGCCGTCGCCTTCGACGTACAGATCCTCAGGCGCGGCGTCGGCGGTGGCGATCAGCTTGACGTTATGTTCGTACAGCGCGTCGATCAGCGTTACGAAGCGCGCCGCCTCATTGCGGTTCTGCGGGCCAAGGCGCGGAATGCCGACCAGGATGACACTGTGATAACGCCGCGCGATAGCGAGATAATCGCTCGCCCCGCGCGCCTCGCCGCAGAGGCGCTTGAAGCTGAAGACCGCGACGCCCTTTAGGCTCTTTGGCACGTGCAACACACGTCTGCCTCCCAGATCGAGATCGGCCGACGGCACATGCGCCGCATCCTCGGGCTCGAAATCAGTCAGCCGGAAGAAAGCCTCGCGCACCTTCGCGGTCGCCTCCGGCCCGTTGGGCACATGCCAGCTGTCGACCCCCGCGAGCCGCTGCATTCGGTAATCGACCGGCCCATCGAGCGGCATGACATCGAGCTTCGCCTCGATCAGCGCAATAAACGGCAGGAAAAGCTGCCGGTTGAGACCGTCCTTGTAGAGTTCGCCTGGGGCGCGGTTGGACGTCGTAACGATCGTCACTCCCGCCTGTATCAGTCCGGTAAACAGGCGAGACATGATCGCCGCATCGGCCATGTTGTTCACCACCATCTCGTCGAAGGCGAGGCAGCGCGCCTCATCAGCCAGCGCCGAGACGACCGGCGCGATCGGATCGCCGGTCTCTTTGGCGCGCTCGACGCGCAGTCGCTGATGCACCTCCAGCATGAACTCGTGGAAATGCACCCGTCGCTTGCGCCCGATGCCGAGGCACTGGACGAACAGGTCCATCAACATCGATTTGCCGCGCCCGACCCCGCCCCACAGATACAGCCCGCCTACCGGCTCGTTTTTGCGCCCGGTCAGTCGCCACAGCACCGAACCACGCTTGGGCGTCGCCTCCAGTAGCGCTTGAATGTCAGCGAGCTTTGCCGCCGCCGCCGCCTGCGCCGCATCGGGACGCAATTCGCCCGAGGCAACGAGCTGGCGATAGCGATCGAGCACATTCACCCCGCCCTGATTGCGAGGAAGCGCGCGCATCGCAACGCCTTTCGTGTAGGGCCAGGCGATGCACGTCGATAACATCGCCCTGACTTTCGGCGCCGGGATCATCGGCGGCGCGATGAACGCGCTGGCAGGCGGAGGCACGTTCGCCACGCTGCCCGCGTTGATCGCGGTCGGCCTGCCGGCGAATATCGCCAACTCGACAAGCAATGTCGCGCTGCTCCCGGGCGCGGGGATGAGCGCGTGGGCGTTTCGCAAGGAGCTCGAACCGCTTGGCGGCATCCCGATCCGCACATTGGCGATCATCACGTTCGCCGGCGGTCTGATCGGCAGCGCGCTGCTTGTCGTTACGCCGACGCGGGCTTTCGATCTGATCATTCCCTGGCTGCTGCTTTTTGCCTTTGTCGTAATGGCATTCGGGCGCAGCGCATCGGCCTGGCTGAACCAGCGTGTCAGCATCGGACCCAACACATTGAAAACCGTGCAGGCACTGCTCGGAATTTACGGTGGCTATTTCGGCGGCGGGGTCGGATTGATAACCACCGCCATCTATGGACTGTTGCAAGGCGCGCACCCGCGGACGATGTTCGCACCGCGTACCCTCATGCTCGCGGTCGCCAATTTCGCCGCTGCCTTCATATTCATCGCCTTTGGCATGGTTCGCTGGCTGGCGTGTTTGCCGATGCTCCTTGGGGCCATTCTTGGCGGCTGGCTCGGCGCACACCTAGGGAAGAAACTGCCCCTGCCGCTCGTCCGCGCGTGGACGCTGATCGTCATTGGAGCGACGACCGCCATCTTCTTCTGGCGGGCTTATTGGTAACCTTTTGGCATGGCGACGCGTATCTCCATCATGCGAAACATTATCCTGCCCGTTCTCGCCCTGCTGGCTGGCTGCCACGCGCAGGCGGAGCGCGCCAATCTGGTGGTGATCGAACTTTACCAGAGCCAGGGCTGTTCCAGCTGCCCGCCTGCGTTGGCGGTCCTCGACCGTGAGGCGAGCCGGCCGGACGTCATCGCGCTCAATTTCGCCGTGACCTATTGGGACCAGCTTGGCTGGAAGGACCGCTTTGCCAAGCCCGCCTTCACCGCGCGCCAATGGGATTATGCCCGTGCCGCCCGGCGCGGCCAGGTCTCGACGCCGCAGCTCATCGTCAATGGCGGGCAGGCGATCGTCGGCAGCAAACAGGCGCAGGTCGATGAAGTCATCGCTCGCAACCGGCTACCCGATGCGCCAGCCATCGCCGCCGATGCGACGACGCTGACGATTGCGGCCAAAGCCGGCGCCCACGGCACGGTGTGGATCGCCGACTATGACCCGCGCCGCATCGCCGTTCCGGTCGGCTCGGGCGAAAACAGTGGCCGCACTTTGATCCATCGCAACATCGTCCGCCAGCTGACGGCGATCGGCGATTATCGCGGGACAACCTTCAAGGCCGGGATGCCCCCACGGGTCGCTGGCCTCCAAAGGGTCATGCTGGTACAGGATGGCAAAGGCGGACCGATCGTCGCGGCGCGGCGCATCTAGGGAGTGACCGAGTGAGCGACGGGCAGCGCATCTACCGCCACAAGCTGTTCACGCGCCTGTGGCACTGGGTCAGCGCGGTCGCGGTGATCGTGATGATCATGTCGGGCCTGATGATCTCCAACGCGCATCCGCACCTCTATTGGGGTGAGTATGGCGCGAATTTCGATCAGCCCTGGTTCAACCCGCCGCGGTTTCCCGGCTGGATGACAATTCCCACCAATTACAGCCTGGCGCTCGGTCGGCACTGGCACCTCGCTTTTGCCTGGATCTTCGCTTTCAGCCTGCTCGCCTACATGATCGTCGGGCTTATTAACCGGCATATCCAGCGCGACGTCGCGCTGACCCGGAAGGACGTCGCGCCCAGGCATTTGTGGCAGGACGTCAAGGATCATCTCCGCCTGAAATTCGGGGATGGCCATGCCTATAATCCGCTGCAGAAGATCGCTTATGGCGGGACGTTATTCGTCCTGTTCCCGCTGATCATCTTCACCGGCCTCGGCCTGTCGCCGGGCTTCGATGCGGTAACACACCTGACCGCCCTGTTCGGCGGTCGCGCGACCGCCCGCTCGCTGCATTTCATTGCGATGGGCGGGATCGTCCTGTTCATCATCGTGCACCTGCTGCTGGTGGTACTCGCCGGGCCGGTTAACGAGGTTCGCTCGATGATTACCGGCTGGTATCGCCCGCACGGAAAATCGGCATGACCATCATCAACCGCCGCAACCTCATCGCCGCGACGCCAGCCCTGCTCACCGGCTGCGACAAGCTGTCGAACAGCCCCAAATTCCTCGAGATTCTCGACACCGGCGAAACAGCGAATTATGGCCTCCAGCGCCTGCTGCAGGATCGCACCGCCCTCGCTCGCGAATATGCGCCGAACCAGCGTTCGCCGATCTTCCGCGCCAACGGCACGCGCATGCCGCAGGGCGAGGATTATGCGCGGCACATCGGCAATAACTTCGCCGACTGGACCGTGGTTATCGACGGGTTGGTCCAGCGCCCGATGCAGATCGCACTCGGCCAGTTGCGGCAGATGCCGAGCCGCAGCCAGATCACGCGACACGATTGCGTGGAGGGCTGGTCGGCCATCGCCAAATGGACCGGCGTGCCGCTCAAATTTCTTCTCGATCGCGCGGGTATATTGCCCCAGGCAAAGTACATCGTCTTCTGGTGTGCCGACATGATGGGTGATGGCGCACCGTATTATGAGAGCATCGACCGGGTCGACGCCGCTCATCCCCAAACCATCCTCGCGCACCTCCTCAACGACCAGCCTATTCCCGTGCAGAACGGCGCGCCGGTACGCATGCGCATCGAACGCCAACTCGGCTACAAGCATGCCAAGTACGTTCAGCGGATCGAAGCCGTCGCCAGCCTGAATGAAATTCGCGGCGGCAAAGGCGGGTATTGGGAGGATGGCGCAGGTTACGAATGGTATGCGGGGATTTAGCGGCTAAGGTTCTTTGCAAATGGCCCTGATCGACACATTCCTATCGCGCGGGATCAAGCGCGGCACGCTGACCCTCACCGATCACAGCGGCACCCGCAGCTTCGGCACGCCGACTCCCGGCTGGCCCGATGTGAGCGTGCGCTTCACCGATGCCGGCGTCGGCCGCTATATCGCGACGCACCCACGGCTCGGCGCGGCGGAAACCTTCATGGACGGCCGTCTGGTCGTCGAACGCGGCGACATCATGGACCTGATCGGCCTTCTGCGTCGCAATCAGCGCTGGGAACGCGGTGGCGAGATCAAGGACGCTTCGGCACTCAGCCGCAGCTTGGGCACGCTCAAGGGCAAGCTCTCGCGGCTCAATTGGGAGCGCAAGTCGAAGGCCAACGTCGCGCACCATTACGATCTCGACGAACGGCTCTACCGCCTCTTCCTCGACGCCGACATGCAGTACAGCTGCGCGTACTACACCGATCCCGCCAACACCCTCGAACAGGCCCAGGCGGATAAGAAGGCGCACATCGCCGCCAAGCTGGCGCTGCAGCCGGGCCAGCGCGTGCTCGACATCGGTTGCGGCTGGGGCGGCATGGCTCTTTATCTGCACCAGAAAACGGGTGCCGAAATTTTGGGCGTCACACTGTCCGACGAACAGTTGCGAGTAGCGCGCCAACGCGCCTTGGACGAGGGCGTTGCCGACAAGGTCAAGTTCGAGCTGATCGATTACCGTCGCGTCACGGGACGCTTCGACCGCATCGTTTCGGTCGGCATGTTCGAACATGTGGGGCCGCCGCACTATCGACAGTTCTTCAACAAGGTACATGATCTGCTGGCAGACGATGGCGTCGCCCTGATCCACACGATCGGTCGCATGGGCGGCCCGGGCACCACCGATGCCTTTACCCAGAAATACATATTCCCCGGCGGCTACATCCCCGCATTGTCGGAGATCGTCTCGGCCAGCGAACCGTTCCGCCTGATCGCCACCGATGTCGAGACATTACGGCTGCACTACGCACTGACGCTGCGTGCGTGGTACGCACGCACACTGGAGCACCAAGCAGAGATCAAAGCGCTGTACGACGAGCGTTTCTACCGCATGTGGACATTCTACCTTGCCGGCGCGGCGACGGCGTTCGAGGATGGCGGACTGTGCAATTACCAGCTGCAATTTGCGCGTGACCGGCATGCCCTGCCGATCACGCGCGATTACCTGAACACAGCCGAAGCCAAGCTTCGTTAGCTGCCGGTCTTAAGTTCCTTCGCCAGTGCGGCGTTCGGGTACAACTTGTCCACTGCCGTCTGCAGCGCTGCGGTTGATACCACGACAGTACGGTTGAGCACCGGATCGTAACCGAAATTGCCGCCCAGCGAATGGATGTTTCCGTCGAACGCGGCCCCGATCACATTGCCCGCCTTGTCGACCACCGGCGAGCCGGAATTGCCGCCAATGATGTCGTTGGTCGTGGTGAAATCGAAGGTGGTGTTCGGATCGATCTTCGCCTGATTGGCCGAAAACGCCTTGGCTAGGAGGAAGGGCTGCTGCCCCGTCGCGCGGTCGAACGCCCCGCCCATCTTGGTGAAGTAAGGCACTGGGGTGCCACGCTCATCCCAGCCCGCCACTTTGCCGTATGAAATGCGCAGCGTGAACGTCGCATCGGGGTATAGGTCGGCGCCATAAGCCGCGAAGCGCGCATCGGCGAGCTTGGCGCCCGCTTGCGCAATCGGCCCGTCGACTTCGGCGCGATAGCGCATGAACAGCTCACGATTGCGCGCTGAAAGCTTGCGCGCGAGCGCGATCATCGGGTCGTTCGACGCCGCAATCGCCGCCGCGCCGCCATCCCACAATGCCTTGCGCACCGCCGGATCGGCCAGCTTCGAACCAGCAACCAGATTGTGCGACAACGTCTGCGGGCTGTCCTTGCCCAGCAGCAGCTTGGTGTCGGCACCATCCGCTGTCAGGTACTCGCGCGTCTTGGTCATCCAGAAATCGAGGTTGATCTCCTCCATCCACGGATAAACCGGTTCGGGATCGAGCAGCTGCTTTTCGAGCAGCGGCAGCGCCGAGTCCGAATAGCCGGGCAGGCGCTGGTTATTGGGCTTGCCGCGTTCTTCCGACGCGGTGACCAGCTGCTGCGCATAGCCATAGAGTTTGGACGACCAGCCCGGCCGCGCGCTCATGAACAGATATTCAAAGCGAAACTTGTCGTAATCACTCATCGCCTTGGCGGTGGTCGCCCAGGGATCACCGATCGCGGCATTGCCCGCATTTTTGGCGCGCAACTCCGCCTCGTTCTTGGCGAGACCCGCAGCAAAGACCGGATCGTTCAACGCGCGGAACTGGCCTAGCAGTGCCTTGTAGCTGTTCTCATAGCCGAACAGCTCGTCCGCCCCTTCGCGCTGCTTTTCGGGATCGGACTCCATCGCGGTGATCAGGCGGCCACGATACTCGCTGATGAGCAGCAGGTTGGTCGGCAGCGTCACTGCGCGCTGGGCCTCACGCTGCGCATCGGTGATCAGGCGGCGGGTCGAACCGGGATTGCCGACGACGAAGGTCGCCTCGCCTTCCTGGGGCGCGCGCGCGGTCCAGGTCAGGTGCTTGGGTGTCGTGACCGGCTTACCATTTTCATAGGCGCGCAGGAACGAGCCATCGAGCGCATAGCGCGGGAAGTTGAAATTGTCCGGGTCACCGCCAAAGAAGGCTGCCTGGAATTCGGGCGCCCAGACGATGCGGACGTCGCTGTACTTGCGATATTTGTAGAGCTTGTATTGTCCACCGCCGAACAGGCTGACGACTTGGCAGCGCGTGGTCGCGGTGTCGGTGCAGCCGGCCTTTTCGAGTTCGGCGATGCGCCCGTCGCGCGCTTGCGCCAGCGCGATGCCGGTGCTGGTGCCGATCGCGCCCTTGATGTCGGCAGTGACGTCGCTGATCGAGGTGACGACCTCAGCCTGTTGGCCGGGGCATTTGCGCTCGTCCTCGCGCTTCAGCGCGTTGAAGCCGTTGGCGACGAGGTCATTGTCCGCGGTTGCGAGGTTCTGCAGGCAACCGACGACACAATGATGGTTGGTCAAGATCAGGCCGGACGCCGACACGAAGCTCGCCGAACACCCCCCGGTCAGGCGTACCGCCGCATTCTGCACGCGGTCCAGCCACGCCTTGTCGGGCGCCCAGCCATAGGCTGATTTCATCTTTGTCGTGGGGAATGCGTCGAACGTCCACATGCCTTCGTCGGCGACCGCCGCCGTCGACATCACCCCACCCAGTAACGCGAGCGCAAATTTACGCATTCCATCCTCCGCTTGTGCCGGTGGCCCCCTTCGGCCTACCCAATGCGCGAGTTCATGGCGCAGGGGCTGGCGGGACGCAATGACATCGGGATTGGAAGCGGCGGGAGATGCAATGACGGGCGCGGTGATCGGCCGCGCGGTCGAACCCGAGCATGGCGAAGGTGATCATTCCGCCCATGGCGCATGCGCCAATTGCGGCACAACGCTTACCGGTCCCTATTGCCATTCTTGCGGGCAGATGGCGCACCTGCATCGCACGCTGGGCGGTATAGGCCACGAGATCCTCCACGGCGTGTTTCATTTCGAAGGGAAGATCTGGCGCACGTTACCGCTGCTCGCGTTCAAGCCGGGCCAGCTGACGCGGCGCTATATCCATGGCGAACGCGCGCGGTTCGTATCCCCCATGGCGCTGTTCCTGTTCAGTGTGTTCCTGATGTTCGCGATCGTTTCCGCAATTGCCGGAGAGATGCACGCCCCCGAAGTCGGGCAGCAATGGCGCGGTAAATCCTTTGCCGAGCTGCAAACCGCACGCGAACGGTACAAGACCCAACTGACCGGGCTGCGCGTGCAGCGGACAGCCGCGCGCGAGACCAAGGATCGGCGCTTCGGTCGACAAGCTCGACGCGCGGATCGAGGCCGTCAGCGATCAGATCGACGAAATCGCGACCGCCAGTGCCTTTGCGAAAGGTGATGGGCCGACCGTCACCAATTTCGATTTCGGTTACGAACCGCTCAACGCCGCGTTGAAAAAGGCCAATGAAAACCCGAACCTGCTGCTCTACAAACTGCAGTCGAGCGCCTACAAATACAGCTGGGCGCTGATCCCGCTGTCGACGCCGTTCCTGTGGCTGCTGTTCTTCTGGCGGCGAGACCTGAAGATGTATGACCACGCGATCTTCATCACTTATTCGCTGGCATTCATGTCGCTGCTCGTCGTCGTGCTGACCGTGCTTGGCGCACTGGGGGTGCACACCGCAATCATCGCACTCGCCGGCAGCATCATCCCACCGCTGCACATGTATAAGCAGCTGAAATATGCCTATCTGTCCGGGCGCGTCGGTGCGCTGAGCCGGACCGCGGCATTGTTGTTCTTCGCGCTGCTCGCCCTGGGCTTCTTCGCGGTCGGGCTGCTGCTGCTGGGTGTACTGGGCTAGTCCGCAGGCGGAGGCGGCGGCGCGAGCGGAAGATCGCCCGGCGACCCGGCGCGCATCTTGCCGCCCCACTCGCGCATCCTTGTGCGCCAATCCTGCATTGCCGCGCCGCGTTCCTGCGGGGTGACGGTGCCGTCATGGTCACTGTCGATCTGATCGAACCTCTTGAGCGCGACGCCGACAGCTTCGGCCTGGGAAATGCGACCGTCCTTGTCGGTGTCCGACATCATCATGCCGCCACCCGGGCGGCCGGAACGCGTCATCATGACGTGCATGCCCCGCGGATCTTTCTTTGCGGCACCGTCGGGCGACACGCGCTCGAGGCGGCGCTCGACGATCCGGGGGGCAGCGGGGCCATTGGCGCGTGACGAGAATTCTTCGCGCGTGATCTTCCCGTCATGGTCGGCGTCGATCCGATCGAAGGCCATGTTGCGGTGCTCGGTCAGGCGCGCTTCGATGCCGGCTCGAATTTCGTCCCGCGTGACGTATCCGTCCTTGTTGATATCGGCCAGCGCGAAGCGGGCGCGCGCCTCTTCCTCGGCCTGAGTGCGCGTGACGGCACGTCCCCATGCGGCAACGGGTCCGCCGGCCATCTGCGCCAGCGTCGGCAGCGCGTAGGTTGCGAGGCCAGCGGCACCCGCGATCAACAAGACCCTCATCATCGTCTCCCGCTTGATTCCGTCGCTGAATCTGCCGTGCAAAAGCTGTATCGATGTTGAACGCGTAACGATTGGTGGCGCCGACGGCATACGCGCCCTATGCGGCGCGCTGATTCAAGTTTCGGGATGGCGACATGAGCGACGTAAAGAAGGTGGTGCTGGCATTTTCGGGCGGGCTGGACACCAGCGTCATCCTGAAATGGCTGCAGCAGACCTATCAGTGCGAGGTCGTCACCTTCACCGCCGACCTGGGCCAGGGCGAAGAACTTGAGCCCGCGCGCGCCAAGGCGCGGCTGATGGGCGTCAAGGAAGAGCATATCTTCATTGACGATCTGCGCGAGGAATTCGTCCGCGACTACGTTTTCCCGATGATGCGCGCCAACGCGCTGTACGAGGGGACGTACCTGCTCGGCACCTCGATCGCGCGGCCCCTGATTGCCAAGCGGCAGATCGAGATCGCCCGACAACTGGGGGCGGACGCCGTCAGCCACGGCGCGACGGGCAAGGGCAACGACCAGGTGCGGTTCGAACTGGGCTATTACGGGCTCAATCCCGACATCAAGGTCATCGCCCCGTGGCGCGAGTGGGACCTGACCAGCCGTGAAGCGCTGATCGCCTTCGCCGAGGCGCACCAGATCCCGATCCCGCGCGACAAACGCGGCGAGGCGCCCTTCTCGACCGACGCGAACCTGTTGCACACCTCGTCCGAGGGCAAAGTCCTGGAAGACCCGTGGGAGGAGGTGCCCGAGTATGTCTTTTCCCGCACCAACAGCCCCGAGGACGCGCCGGACAGCCCACAGTACATCACGATAGATTTCGAGCGCGGCGACGCGGTGGCCATTGATGGCGAAGGGATGTCGCCCGCGACATTGCTGACCCAGCTCAACGAACTGGGTCGGACGCACGGTATCGGCCGGCTCGACCTGGTCGAGAACCGCTTCGTCGGGATGAAATCGCGCGGGATGTACGAGACGCCGGGCGGGACGATCCTGCACATCGCGCATCGCGGAGTGGAGAGCATCACGCTCGACAAGGGCGCGATGCACCTGAAGGACGAACTCGCGCCGCGTTATGCCGAGCTGATTTATAACGGCTTCTGGTTCACGCCCGAACGGCGGATGCTGCAGGCGGCGATCGACCTGAGCCAGGAACAGGTGACCGGCACGGTCCGCCTCAAGCTCTACAAGGGGTCGGCAACGGTCGTCGGGCGCAAGTCGCCGATCGAGCATAATCTCTATTCGGCGGATATCGTCACGTTCGAGGACGATGCCGGTGCGTACGATCAGCGCGATGCGGAGGGGTTCATCAAGCTCAACGCATTGCGGCTGCGCCTGCTGGGCCGCCGGGGGGCGCGCTGATTCACACGATTCACATGTGCCAACACGCGTTCGCGCGGTTGGTCGATTCACACGATTCACATCTGCCAATACATTCGTCGATCGACGGCAAGCGGCGGGACGCGGACGCGCAAAGTTCAGGTTCGACCGGCGTAAAGGCACGGACGGATAATCTCACAATCATTCGCCTGTAGGACAGGAAAATCAGCGGCCCTTGAACAGTCCGCCAAGGATGCCGCGGAGCAACTGACTACCGAGCTTACCCGCGACCTGGCGGCCCACCGATGAAGCGGCCGAGCGCGCAGCCGACTGGATCAGCTTGTCTGTCATCGACGGCCTGGCGGCCTCGCGCGCGACACGGGCGGCTTCGCGCGCGGCGGCGGCATCCTCGCGCGCCTTGACGCGTGCATTGGCCAGTGCGGCCTGTGCGTCGGCTTTGGCGGTCTGGGCGTCGAGCTTGGCCTGTGCCGCCGCTGCCTTGGCGGCGTCATTGGAGGCCTTGGCCTCGGCGGCGGCGGCCTGGGCCTCTCCCGCCTTGGCGCTAAGGATTTCCTCGGCGGATTCGCGGTCGATGGCGACATCGTATTTGGTGCCGATGCCATCGGTCTGGATCCACATCCGCCGCTCGTCGGGGGTGATCGGACCGACGCGGCTGCCCGGTGGCGCGATCAGCGTCCGCTGCACCGGCGCAGGCGAGCCATCGGGCTGGAGGAGCGAGACCAGAGCCTCGCCAATCTTCAGTTCGGTGATGACGGTCGCGACATCGACTTCGGGGTTGGCGCGGAAGGTCGTCGCCGCCGCCTTGACCGCCGCCTGATCGCGCGGCGTGAAGGCGTTCAGCTTGTGCTGAACGCGGTTGTTGAGCTGTGCGGCGACGGTGTCGGGGATGTCGATCGGGTTCTGCGTGATGAAATAGACGCCGACGCCCTTTGACCGGATCAGGCGAACGACCTGTTCGATCTTCTGTAGCAGCGCGGGCGGCACGTCGGTGAACAGCAGGTGCGCCTCGTCGAAGAAGAAGCACAATACCGGCTTGTCCGGGTCGCCGATTTCGGGAAGGGTCTCGAACAGCTCGCTCAGCAGCCACAACAGGAAGGTGGCGTAAAGCTTGGGGCTTGCCATCAACTTGTCGGCGGCGAGGATGTTGACGATGCCGCGCCCACTGTCGTCGAGCGCGATGAAATCCTTCAGGTCGACGCGCCGGCTCACCGAAGAAATGCTCGCCGCCCTGGCTGCGCAGCTGCAGCAGCGAGCGCTGGATCGCGCCGACGCTCATCTTCGACACGTTGCCATAGGTGGTGGTCAGTTCGTCGGCGCGTTCGGCGCAGTGGAGCAGCATCGCCTGCAGATCGTCGAGGTCGAGGAGGAGCAGCCCTTCCTTGTCGGCGACGTGGAAGGCGATTTCGAGAACGCCGGCCTGCACTTCGTTCAGGTCCAGCAGCCGCGCGAGGAGCAGCGGTCCCATCTCGCTGACGGTGGTGCGGATCGGGTGGCCCTGTTCGCCGAACAGGTCCCAGAACTGCACGGGATTGTCGTGATATTGCCAGCGCGGTATTGCCGATCTCGGCGGAGCGCGCGGCAAAGATTTCGTGCAGACTTGGCGGTGGGCGATCCGGCCATGGCGAGGCCCGACAAGATCGCCCTTCACGTCGGCGATGAAGGTCGGCACGCCTGCGCGCCGACAGTCCCTCGACCAGCGTCTGCAACGTCACCGTCTTGCCGGTGCCGGTCGCGCCCGCGATGAGGCCGTGGCGATTGGCGCGCTTGAGTTCGAGCGCCTGGGGATTGGCGCCGCCGGAGCTGGCGCCGATGAAGATGCTGTCGGTCATTCCCTCGAGCCTAGGACGCGCCCGGGCTCCAGGGAAAGAGGCCGGTTACTTGGCGCTTAGCTTGACCGGGCGTAGATCGGCTGGGCACCGGCGCGACGCGCAATAGAGCAGCACATTGTTACGGCCGGCCGCGCGCGCGGCATTGACCGCGGCGGCGACATCGGCGCCGGTCAGCACCGGACGCTGGTTGATCGACAGGATCACGTCGCCGCGCTTGAAGCCCTTGGCCGCCGCGTCGCTCGCCGGATCGATGCCGGCGACGACCACGCCGCGTGTATCTTCGGGCACACCGACCTGGCGCGCGATGATCGGCGTCAGCGGCTGGACCGCGATGCCGAGCGCGTTGCGCGCGGCGACATCATCCGACTGCTGATCGTCGTCATCGCCGCCACCGAGCGGGTTGTCGTCGTCCTGCTGCGGGCGGTTGAACCCGGCGAGCGCTTCGTCCGACGGGCGTCGAGCGAGCGTCGCGGTGACCGTCATGGCGCTTGCCATCGCGGATCAATTCGATCGGCACCTTGCTGCCCACGGGCAGATTGGAGACGATGAACGACAGCTTTCATCCGGGGTCACGTCGCGATTGTTGACGCGGACGATCACGTCGCCCTGCTTGAATGCCGGCGCGCTGCGCCGGCTGGTTGGGTTCGACGCCGCCGACGAATTCGCCACGGTTCTTGGGCAGGCCGAGTGCGTCGGCGGTGCCCGCATCGAGCGCGCGGATCTGGATGCCGAGATAGCCGCGCTGTGACGCTGCCGCCCTTGCGCAGCGTATCGACGATCGGCTTGGCGATTTCGGCGGGGATGGCAAAGCCGATGCCGATATTGCCGCCGGTGCCAGAAAAGATCATCGAGTTGATGCCGATGACGTTGCCATTGAGGTCGAACATCGGACCGCCCGAATTGCCCGAATTGATCGCGGCGTCAGTCTGGATGAAGCGGTCGCTGGGGCCGCCCTGGATATTGCGGTGGATCGCCGAGACGATGCCCGCGGTGACTGTGCCGCCGAGGCCGAACGGCTGGCCGATCGCCACGACCCAGTCGCCAACGCGTGCGCGCGCCGAATTGCCGAAGCGGACGAAGGGCAGGTTCGCCCCCTCAATCTTCAGCACCGCGAGGTCCGACGTCGGGTCACGCCCGATCAGCTTGGCGGTATATTCCTTGCGATCGTTGAGCGTGACGGTGATCTGCCCGACCGGGGCGCTGCCCGGCTGGCCACCCGAAACGACATGGTTGTTGGTGACGATATAGCCGTCGGGAGAGATGATGAAGCCCGAACCCAAGGAGGTTTGTTCGCGCGTGACGGGCCGGCCCGAGCCGCCGCCGCCGCCGAACAGGTCGCCAAAGGGCGTGCCGGCGAACGGGTTGGCCTGTTGCGCGACCTTCACCTGGCTGGTGGTCGAGATGTTGACGACAGCGGGTTGCAGCTTGTCCACCATGTCGGCGAAGCTCATCGGCGCACCGGCGCGCGGCGGCGCGACCTGGATCGCGCCGGGTTCGTTCTGCGCGGTCTGCGCATTGGACGGCGTCTGCACCATCATCGTCGCGGCGGTACCGGCGACCAGCGCAAGAGCAGTCATGGGATAGGCGTAACGCATCAAGTGATATCCTCGGACTTATTTTCATCTGCCGTTCGCGCCTTGCGGCTGAACGACCTTTGAACGGGTTACTTTCCACCGCCGCGGAACTGGCGGAGATAATCGTTGCTGGGCGACAGAATGACCGATGCCCCACCTTCGGGGTTGGAGCCGTCGGTCCCGAACGTATGCTCATACGACTGCATCGCGCGATAAAAGTCGTAGAAGTCGGGGTCCTTGCCATAGGCCGCGGCATAAATGCCCGCGGCCTGCGCATCGGCATCGGCGCGAATGATCTGAGCGCGCTTGAAGCCTTGGGCACGGATCGTCAGCGCCTGTTGCTGACGCGCCGAACGCATCGAATCGTACGCGGCGGTCAGCGGCGTACCGTCGGGCAAGTCCGCCTTCTTGATCCGCACGTCGACAATTTCCGCGCCATATTGCCGCGCGACGCGGTCGAGCCCGACGCGGATATTGTTCATGACGACGCCGCGTTCGGGACTGAGCAATTCGGCGAAGCGCCGCTTGCCGAGCTCGTTACGCAGCGCCGTGCCGAGCACCGGTTTGAGCGCGTCGGTCAGATTTTCCTCGGTGCGCGCGGTGACGACCATGCGCAGCGGATTGATGATGCGGTACCGGGCAAAGGCGTCGATATTCAGCCGCAGCTGGTCGGTCGAAATGACCTGCTGGCGTTCCATGCCGACGTCGCGCACGCGCTTGTCGACCCACACGACGGTATCGACAAAGGGAATGCGCGCAAGGATGCCCGCGCCGGTCTGGCCAAAGCGTTCACCCGCGTGATAGACGTTGAAGACCTTCACCGGCCGGCCAAAGCGCAGGACGACGCCCTGCTTGGTTTCGGGGACGATCGAAAACGACGCCGTGGCAAGGATGAGAGGGCGATCGCCACGATCGCGGCGAACATCGGGGTGCGGCCCATGCGATCGAACATCAGCGTGCTCCCGCCTGCGGCTGGGGCTGGGGCGCTGCCGGCGTCCGTGCGGGCAGCGGCATATACGCGCTGACGCCCGGGTCTCGACGATCGTCTTGTCGGTCTTGGCCAGCACCTTCTCCATCGTTTCATAATACATGCGGCGGCGGGTCACGCCGGGCGCAGCTTGTACTGGACATAGACGCGGTCGAACGCGCCAGCTTCACCCTGTGCCTTGGCGATCACCTGCTGCGCGAAGGCATTTGCCTGATTGATGTTGCGTTGGGCGTCCTGCTGCGCAGCGGTCACATCCTTGAACGCCTCGTTCACGGCCTCCGGCGGGTCGGCACGCTGGACGGCGACACCCTGGATGCGGATGCCCGCGTCATAGCCGTCGAGCAGCGCCTGCATCCTCAGCGCGACTTCGGAACCAAGCGCCTCGCGACCCGGGCCGAGCGACGTCGTTAAGGGTCATATTTGCGACGGCCGCGCGCATCGCGCTTTCGGCGACGGCGTTGATCGTCGCTTCGGGGTCGCGCAACTGAAACAGATATTGTTCGGGCGACTTGATGTTCCAGCGCACGCGATAGTCCAGATCGATGATGTTCTGATCGCCGGTCAGGACCAGCTTTGCCCCGGCCCCTTCGGGAATGTCGATGAAGCGGATATTCTCGACATTGACGACCTGCACGCGGTCGATCGGGGACGGCAGCGTCATGGTGATGCCCGGCTGAAGCGTGTGCGAGTAGCGGCCGAGGCGCGTCACGACGCCGCGTTCCTGCGCCTCGATGCTGTGAAAGCTGGTGAAGATGAGCCACAGGCCGACCAGCCCGAGCGCGGCATAGATCCATATCGACCGGTCCGGCATCTGCGGCAAATTCCCGCCGCCGAAACTGGCTGCGCCGCCCAGACGCGCGCATCTTGGCCACGAAATCGTCGACCGCCGGCTTGCCCGGAAACGCGCTGCGGGCGTTTGCCGCCGGCGGGCAGGTCCCACGGATTGCGCGGGCCGTCCTGGCTTCCCGTCGCCACCACGCCCGCCCCACGGGACCATCCTCGTTCATCATCGCGCCGTCGTGCAAAGCCGCCCCGTCCATCACAGTTGTCCTGGCACCGGATATAGGGTGCATTTTATAAACTTACAGGGGAGCGCTAAGGCGCGCGGCGATGAGCATCGAAACAAGCCTCGCCCAGGCCGTGTCCGCGATCCCGGGAATTGGCGACCGTGCCGCCCCTCCGCGCTTCAAGGATGGTCGCGCCAGCCTGATCCTCGACGTCGGAGGATTGGCGGCAAACGGAGCGCGACGCACTCGAGGTCGCGGTTAAGGCCGCACTGATGGCGCTACCCGAAGTCACCAGCATGCGGATCATGCAGACCGCCGAACGCAAGGGCCGCCGCCTGATCGCGGTCGGATCGGGCAAGGGCGGGCGTCGGCAAATCGACCGTGTCGGCCAATCTCGCGCTGGCGCTGCAACGACAGGGACATCGCGTCGGACTGATCGACGCCGACATTTATGGGCCGTCGCAGCCGCGCCTGCTGGCGACCGAGGGCATGCGGCCCACCGCGAAGGGACAGCAGCTCGAACCCGTCCTGTCGCCGCATGGCTTTCCGATGCTGTCGATGGGGCAGCTGGTCGAACCGGGCAAGGCACTGGCGTGGCGCGGGCCGATGGCCGGCAATGCATTGGGGCAGTTGATGGATGCCGATTGGGGCGACGCGCGACCTGATCATGGTCGACCTGCCGCCCGGCACCGGCGACGTCCAGCTGTCGATGATCCAGAAGCACAAGCCCGCAGGCGCGGTGATCGTCTCGACGCCGCAGGACCTCGCGCTGATCGATGCGACTCGCGCGATCGACCTGTTCGTGGCGGCAGGCGTGCCGATCATCGGGCTGGTCGAAAACATGTCGGGCTATGCCTGCCCGCATTGCGGCGAGACGAGCGATCCCTTCGGCAGGGGCGGCGCGCAGATCGGCGCGCAGGACATGCGCCTGCCCGTTTCTCGGCCGAATTCCGCTGGCGATGGCGATCCGCGAGGCGAGCGACGCGGGAACGCTGGCGCAAGTCGCCGCGTTCGAGGGTATCGCGGCCGAATTGGGCCACTGGCTGGAGACTAAGGATGCCGCTGACGTCTGACGAAGATATTGCCACGCTGCTGGGCGAGACGCGCACCGTCGCTCTGGTCGGCGCGTCGGACCGGCCCGACCGGCCGAGCTATGGCGTGATGCGCGCGCTGCAGGATCACGGCTATCGCGTGCTGCCGGTAAACCCGCAGATCACCGGCGAGCATGTCCACGGCGAATATATCTGGCGCGAACTGGCGCAGATCGGTGAGCCGATCGACCTGGTCGATATCTTCCGCCGTCCGGAAGCGGCGGGCGAGGCGGTGGACGAGGCGATCGCGGCGGGCGCCAAGGCGGTGTGGCTGCAACTGGGGATCCGCAACCCGAAGCCGAAGCTCGCGCCGAGGCGGCAGGGCTGAAGGTCGTCGCCGATCGCTGCACCAAGATCGAGCTCATCCGGCTGCGCGTGCCGCCGGTTCCTGAGCAGCGATCGCCCCGACGAGCTGCCGAGAGGATCGATCCTGCCAGGACGCCGATCTTGACCGCATCGGCTTGAGCAGGATCGGTGAAAGCGAGTCCGCCGATGAACAGGCTCATCGTGAAGCCGATGCCGCACAGCAGCGCCACGCCATAGACTTGCCGCCAACTCGCACCTTCGGGCTTGCGCGCTATGCCCAGCGCGACGCTGAGCCGCACACCCGCGAACACGCCGAGTCTGCTTGCCGACGAACAGTCCCAGCGCGATAGCCAGCGGCAGCGGCGCCAGCAACGTCGGCGGGCTGGCACGCCGGCCAGGCTGACGCCAGCATTGGCGAAACCGAAAATCGGCACGATGGCGAACGCGACCCAAGGCGCGAGGCCATGTTCGAGCCGGTGCAGCGGCGACACATCGTCCGCGGCGATCGACCGGCACCGTAAATGCCGCAAGCACGCCCGCGACGGTGGCATGGACGCCCGATTCGTGCACCGCGAGCCACAGCGCCGCAAAGCCGATCAGATAGGGCCCAGAGCCTTCACGCCGCACGGTTGATCGCGAACATGCCGCGAGGATCGCTGCCGCGACAGCCAGCGCGCCACAATGCAGCGCGCCCGAATAGAACAGCGCGATGATCGCCACCGCGCCGATATCGTCGACGATCGCGACGGTGGTCAGAAACAGTTTGAGCGAGGCGGGCACGCCTTTCCCGACCAGCGCCAGCACACCCAGTGCGAACGCAATGTCGGTCGCCGCAGGGATGGCCCAGCCGCGCGCCAGCCCCGGATCGGCCGCCGCGACCAACAGATAGACGAGCGCCGGGACGACCATGCCCGCCAGCGCCGCCATGCCCGGCAAGATGCGATCGTTCCAGGTCGACAGGCGTCCATCGATGCATTCCCGCTTGATCTCCAACCCGACGAGCAGGAAGAATACCGCCATCAGCGCATCGTTGACCCAATGCAGCACGCTGAGCGGCCCGACCTTGGACGCCAATCCGGCGAAATAAACCGCGCTGAACGGCGAGTTGGCGACGATCAGCGCCAGTGCTGCCGCCGCCATCAGGACAATGCCACCTGCGGCCTCGGTCTGAAGAAAGCGGCGAAGGGCAGAGTGTGTCATGGGCTTACCATGCCCAATTTGGCTCAATCGGGAAAGAAGTGCCTTGCCCAGTCCTGGGCGATCCGCGCGGGACGCATGGTCTTGGCATCGAGGCAGCACCAGCTCGACTTGACCTCGGCCAATACCTCCTCACCGCGCTTGATGAGCGTGTTGTAGAAAGCGCGAGCGCCCTGGAAATTTTCCAGCACCGTCGTCGCGATGACCTGATCGTTGAGGAAGGCGGGCTTGCGGTAGGTAATCTCGTGCTTGAGCGCGACCCACAGATGCGCGGCCACGGCGGACGGTGGCGCGATTTTCTGCCAGTGCGCCACGACCGCGTCCTGAACCCAGTTCAGGTAACGCGCATTGTTGACGTGGCCCATGAAATCGATGTCGGCAGGCACGATGCCGATCGGATGATGATGGGGAATTGCGGCCATGACAGCGGCTTACCTACAACAGTGTAAACAAACCGCCTAGCAGCGATTTAGCCGCGACCGCGATAGCCCGGTACGTCCTGCGGCGGCAGCCAGAGTCCCGCGGGGGGTTCACCCGATTGCCAGAACACGTCGATCGGGATGCCGCCACGCGGATACCAATAGCCGCCGATGCGAAGCCAGTGCGGCGCCATTTCCGCGAACAACCGCTCGCCGATACCGACGGTGCAATCCTCGTGAAACGCGGCGTGATTGCGGAAACTGCCGAGGAACAGCTTGAGCGACTTGCTTTCAACGATCGTTTCCTGCGGGGCATAATCGATCACAAGGTGCGCGAAATCGGGCTGCGCGGTGACCGGACACAGGGACGTGAACTCGGGCGCGGTGAAGCGGACGAGATAGGGGCGGCCCGGGCGCGGGTTGGGGACGTAATCGAGTTGCGCCTCTTCGGGCGAGACAGGCAGTGCGGATGTCTGGCCGAGATGTGTAGGTGTCATGGCGCTCATCTAGGCGTGTCACACGGCTTTGCCGAGTCGCGGATCGCGGCGGCGATCGCAGCGAAACGATCCGCCAAGGGGCTCGACTTGCGCCAGACCATACCCAGCGTGCGCTGCGGCTGCGGATCGTGGAAGCGTCCGACGCTGACATCGGCGAGGCGCGTTTCGACCGGCACCGCCATCGCCGGGATCAGCGTCACGCCCATCCCCGCCGCGACCATCTGCACGATCGTCGTCAGCGAAGAACCGTCGAGCGCGTCGCGCGCGTCCGAATTGCGCATCGCGCAGAATTCGAGCGCCTGGTCGCGGAAGCAATGCCCTTCCTCCAGCAACAACAGTCGTTCCTGGCGCAGCTTGCGAGCGGCAGGGACCGGCGTGCCGGCAGCCGCGGCGGGGCGGACCAGCACGAACGGCTCGGTCAGCACTTCGGCGCAATCGAAGGCGGCCTCGTGCAGCGGCAGCGCGAGGATCGCCGCGTCGAGCCGCGCTTCGTGCAGGTCAGCAACAAGATTCGGCGTCACGGTTTCGCGCACCTTCACATCCAGCGTCGGCCAGCGCGCTTCGAGCGCGGCGAGGATCGTGGGGAGCAGATAGGGTGCGACTGTCGGGATCACCCCCAGCCGCAATTCGCCCATCGATGCGTCGCGCGAGGCGCGGGCCATATCCTCCAGCTCATCGACGTCGCGCAGGATCGCGCGGGTCCGCCGGACGAATTCGGCGCCGAAGCCACTCAGCCGCACGGTGCGCGGACCGCGTTCGAACAACGGCGCGCCGATCGAATCCTCCAATTCGCGTACCGCGACCGACAGCGCAGGCTGGGATACGGCGCAATCGCTCGCCGCCTTGCCGAAATGCCCGAGGCGAGCGAGCGCCTCGACATAGCGAAGCTGACGGATGGTAATGTTACGCATAGCCACAGCCTATCACGGCGATAAGAAAACGCCATTTCCTTTTATCGCCGTGAGGGCCTATCCCAGTTTCAACCCCACAGGAAAAGGATGTTCTCATGGCCGATTATGAAGAAGGCGAAGCCGCCAGCGGTTGCCCGATGAAGCAGGTTGCGCCGCGCTCACTGCTCGGCCGGACGAACAAGGACTGGTGGCCCGAAGCGCTGCCCGTCGAGATCCTGCATCAGCATGGCGTTTCGCCCGATCCGATGGGCGAGGATTATGATTATGCCGAAGCGTTCCAGGCGCTCGATTATGCCGCGCTCAAGGCCGATCTGACCGCGCTGATGACCGACAGCAAATCGTGGTGGCCCGCCGATTACGGCCATTACGGCCCGTTCATGATCCGCATGGCGTGGCATGCCGCGGGCACGTACCGCGTGACGGACGGTCGCGGCGGCGCGGGTTCGGGGCAGCAGCGATTCGAACCGCTGAACAGCTGGCCGGACAACGGCAACCTCGACAAGGCGCGCCGCCTGTTGTGGCCGATCAAGCGCAAGTACGGAAAGCACATCAGCTGGGCCGATCTGTTCATCCTGACCGGCAATGTCGCCATCGAAAGCATGGGCGGCCCGGTGTTCGGCTTTGGCGGCGGCCGCAAGGACGTGTTCCAGTCCGAGGGCGACACCTATTGGGGCAGCGAGGAGCTGTGGGTCGATCAGGGCGTCAAGACCCGCATCATTCCCGAGGAAGAGCTGGACCTGGAAGGCCCGCTCGCCGCGATCCAGATGGGCCTGATCTACGTCAATCCCGAAGGTCCGGGCGGCAACCCCGATCCGCTGGCCTCGGCGCGCGACATGAAGGCGACGTTCCTCCGCATGGCGATGAACTCGGAAGAGACCGTCGCGCTGACCGCGGGTGGCCACGCGTTCGGCAAGGCGCATGGCGCGAAGCCGGGCGAAACCTTCGGCAAGGCGCCCGCCGGCGAGGCTGTGCACCAGCAGGGCCTCGGCTGGCTGACCGACAGCGAAGAGATCGGCAAGGGCCACATCACGACCTCGGGCATCGAGGGTTCGTGGTCGAACAACCCGACCAAGTGGAGCGGCGATTATTTCCGCCTGCTGTTCAAATACGATTACGAGCTGACCGAAAGCCCCGCGGGCGCCAAGATGTGGACCCCGGTCAATCCGGAGCCCGAGGACATGGCCCCCGACGCGCGCGACCCGAACAAGCTGGTCCCGACGATCATGACCACCGCGGACATGGCGCTGAAGATGGACCCCGAGTTCCGCGCGATTTCGGAGAAATTCCGCGACGACCAGTCGGCGCTGGACGATGCCTTTGCCCGCGCGTGGTTCAAGCTGACGCACCGCGACATGGGGCCGAAGGTTCGTTACCTCGGGCCGGAAGTTCCCGAGGAAACGCTGATCTGGCAGGACCCGGTGCCTGCCGGTAACACGCCGTCGGACGCGGACGTCGCGGCGTTCAAGACCGCGATGCTGGGCAGCGGGCTGTCGATCGGCCAGCTGGTCAAGACCGCCTGGGCGAAGCGCTTCGACCTATCGCAAGTCGGACCATCGCGGCGGTGCCAATGGCGCACGCATCGCGCTGGCCCCGCAAAAGGACTGGGCGATCAACGAGCCTGCCGAACTGGCCAAGGTGCTGGCGAAGCTGAATGAACTTCGCGGCAGCATGAGCCTTGCCGATGCGATCGTGCTGGCGGGTTCGGCGGCCGTCGAAAAGGCGGCGAAGG
This sequence comes from uncultured Alphaproteobacteria bacterium, assembly GCA_963740775.1. Classification (GTDB taxonomy): domain Bacteria; phylum Pseudomonadota; class Alphaproteobacteria; order Sphingomonadales; family Sphingomonadaceae; genus Sphingomonas_O. The sequence goes on from CAVUFE010000008.1 coordinate 90,161, forward strand.
ATGCCGGCTGCGACGTGACGGTGCCGTTCACCAGCGGTCGCGGCGACGCGACGCAGGACTGGACCGATGTCGAAAGCTTCGTGTGGATGGAGCCACAGGCGGACGGGTTCCGCAATTACCTCAAGACGCGCCAGACGGTGAAGACCGAGGAATTGCTGCTCGACAAGGCGTCATTGCTCGGCCTGTCCGGCCCGGAAATGACCGTGCTGGTCGGCGGCCTGCGCGTCCTGGGCGCCAATCACGGCGACATCCCCGAAGGCGTGCTGACCGACCGCAAGGGCCAGCTGACCAACGACTTCTTCGTCAATCTGCTCGACAACGACACCTTCTGGGACCTGGTCGATACGTCGAGCGACGAGGAATTCATCGGCTATGACCGCGGCGGCAAGACCGAACGCTGGCGCGCGACGCGCACCGACCTGATCTTCGGTTCGAACAGCCAGCTGCGCGCGACGGCCGAAGTCTATGCCGAAACGGGCAATGAAGCGAAGTTCGTGAAGGATTTCGTCAAGGCCTGGGTCAAGGTGATGGACGCCGATCGGTTCGACGTGACGAGCAAGCCGGTGATCGCAGCAGACGGCGAGCTAAGGTTGGGCGGGCGGTGCCCAGGAGGGTGCCGCCTGCCGTGACTTAGGTTCGCCTATTATGTAACCGCGGTCGATCCATTCGTCGCACTTCATTGCATCTGCTTATCCGGCTTGCGCTGAACGCCAATTCGACGAACAGCGGTTCAGCCCACTATTTCGACTGAGAGTCGTTTATGCTCAAAAGCTTCTGTCTCGCGCTCCTCGCGAACTCTGCCCTTGCCTTGCCCGCCGTTGCCCAAGACACAGCGCCGACCGACAAGTCCGCTCCCAAGACCGTCAATCACGCCGAATTGGCGAAGAACGAGGTCGAAGCCGCGTGGGCCCGCGCGCCGATCGTCGAAAATGAAGTCCGCCATCGCGACAGCGTAATGATCAACGGCAAAGCTTATCGCTATGTGTCCTCCGCCGGCACGCTGACCACGCGCGATGCGGAAGGGAAGCCGACCGCGTCGATGTTCTACACCGCCTTCACGCTCGACGGCGCGAAGCCGGGCACCAAACGCCCTGTGACTTTTCTATACAATGGCGGGCCGGGTTCGCCCTCCTTTTGGCTGCGCATGGGATCGTTCGCGCCCGTCCGAATCCGCACGACCAATCCCGAATTCGTCCGCCCGGCGCCGTATGACGTTGGGCCAAACCCTTATTCGCTGATCGACAAGACCGACCTAGTGTTTCTCGACGCAATCGGCAGCGGCTATTCGCGCCCGCTTGGCGACATGAAACCCGAGCAGTTTTATGGCGTGGATGAAGACGTCAACGTGTTTGCCGCGGGCATCGAGCGTTACATTACCAAGTTCAACCGCTGGACTAGCCCGAAATTCATCTTCGGCGAAAGCTACGGCACGACGCGATCCGGCGCATTGGCATACAAGCTGCAAGATGATGGCGTGGCCCTCAACGGCGTCGTGCTGCTCAGCTCGATCATGAATTACGGCACCCGACAACCGGGGCTGGATCAGGTCTATCTCAGCTATCTGCCAAGCTTCGCAGCGACTGCCTGGTACCATAACCGCATTCAAAACCGCCCCGCTGACGTCCAGACGATCGTCGCGCAGGCGCGTGCCTTCGCGGTCGGCCCTTACATGTCGGCGCTGGCCAAGGGGCAATCGATCTCGCCGCAGGAACGCGACCAGGTCGCGGAGCAGATGAGCCAGTTGATCGGCCTGTCGCCAGACTTCATCAAGCGCGCGAATTTGCGTATCGATCTGCCGCGTTTCCAGAAGGAACTGCTGCGTGGTTCGGCGCGCACAATCGGCCGGTTCGATTCTCGCTATCTCGGCATCGATGCCGATGCAGCTGGCGAGCGGCCCGAGACCGACGCATCATCAGACGCGATATCGGGCGCCTATATCGCGTCGTTCAACGACTATCTTGGCTCGACGCTGGGTTACAGAACTGACTTGCCCTATCGGCTGTCCGCACGCGATGGCGCGGGGTGGAAGTGGAACTGGCAGCACAAGGCGCCGGGCCAGAGTTTCGGTGCCCAAAACAACCCTAACACCGCGATCGATCTGGCTGCCGCTATGCGCGCCAATCCGTATCTCAAAGTGCTGTCGATGAACGGCTATTACGACATGGCTACTCCGTTTTTTGGCACCGAGAACGATCTAGGGCACATGTTCCTCGATCCGTCGCAACAATCGAACCTGCGTTTCACTTACTACCCGGCGGGGCACATGGCTTATCTCAATCCCGATGCGCTGCGGATGATGAAGGCCGATCTGGCGCGCTGGTACGACGAAGCGCTGAGCGATGCGCAGTCGGCAACTCCGCCAGTGCCGCCGTCGACCAGTGCTGCGCCTGCGCCCAACCAGACGCCGAATTAACAGTCTTGCAATTGCGACGAGCCGTCGTCAGCGATTTGGTCTTAGGTGATCTCCGCTCGCTCACGTCACCAACCGCTGCAACGTCGCCAGCGTGTCCGCTTCCGCCGCGGGCTTGTCGTTCCTGATGCGGTGGATGCGGGGGAAGCGCATCGCGACGCCCGATTTGTGGCGTTTGGACTGGTGCACGCTGTCGAACGCGACTTCCAGCACCATGGTCTTTTCCACTTCGCGCACCGGGCCGAAGCGCGCGGTCGTGTGGTTGCGGACGAACTTGTCGAGGAATTTGAGTTCCTCGTCGGTGATCCCCGAATAGGCCTTGCCCACCGGCGTCAGATTCCCTTCCTCGTCCCAGCAGCCGAAGGTGTAATCGCTATAGAATGACGAGCGGCGCCCGTTGCCGCGTTGCGCGTACATCATCACGCAATCGGCGGTCAGCGCGTCGCGTTTCCATTTGTACCACAGCCCGGTGCGGCGGCCGGCGGTGTAGGCGCAGTCGCGGCGCTTGAGCATGACGCCCTCGATCGCCGCGTCGCGCGCGCCGGCGCGGATTTCCTCCAGCGCCTCGAAACTGTCGGCCTCGATCAGCTGCGACAGGTCGAACCGCGTGGCGTCGAAGCGCGGCATGACTGCCTCCAGCCGCGCGCGCCGCTCGGTCCAGGGAAAGCGGGCGCAGGTCTTCGGGGCCGTCGAACAGCGCGTCGTACAGGCGGACGAAGGCGGGGTAATCGTCGAGCATCTTCTTCGACACCGCCTTGCGGCCGAGGCGTTGTTGCAGCGCGTTGAAGCTGGCGGCCTCACCTCCCTGGAATTCGCCGCGCACCATCAGTTCGCCGTCGAACACGCCGGGGACGGTGACCGCGCTCGCCACGTCGGGGAAGCTGCCGGTCACGTCGTCGCCGGTGCGGCTGTAGAGGCGCGTCTGCGGCGTGCCGTCCTTGTCGGGCACGTTGACGATCTGGACGCGGATGCCGTCCCATTTCCACTCGGCGGCATAATCCGCCATCGACACGCGCAACTCTTCCAGCGGGTGGGCGAGCATGAAGCTGCGGAAGCAGGGCGTATCGGCGGCGGTCGGCTGTTCGCCGCGCCCCTCGGCCCAGTCGAAGATCGCGGTGTAGGGCGGGGCGATGCCATGCCACACCTCCTCGACATCCTCGATCGTCCAGGTCGAAGGCGTTGGCGAGGGCGACCTTGGCCAGCCGCCCCGTCACGCCGACGCGCAGCGCGCCGGTGGCGATCTTGAGCAGCGCGAACCGCTCGTCGGATTCGAGCCGGTCGAGATAGTCGGCGAGGACGGCGGGGGCATCGGAGCGCGACAGCGATGGCAGGCGTTCGACCACCGCTTTCAGCGACAGGTCGACTTCGCCGGGGCGCGGCCGCTCGGGCCACATCAGCGCCACCGTCTCCGCGCTATCGCCGACATAATCGCGGCTCATGCGGTACAGCACCGGATCGACGCGTTCCTCGATCAGCGCGCGGATCAGCGCGGGCTTGACCGCGGGCAGATCGAGCTCGCCGGTCAGCACGCCCAGCGCATAGCCGCGGTCGGGATCGGGCGTGACGCGCAGATAGTCACCGATCAGCGCCAGCTTGGCATTGCGCCCGCGCGTGTAGATCAGGCGGTCGATCAGGTCGGCAAAAGCGCGCAAATCAGCCCTTCTGTGCACTTTCGAACAGGAACCAGGCGCGCTGTTCGGCCTCGTCGGTCCAGTCGTCGATCACCGCGGAAGTGGCATTATCCTTGGCCTCGTCGGCCAGGTCCTTGGCCAAACGCAGCTTTTCGACCAGCGCCAGATTGTCGTCGCGCAGTTCCTTGAGCATGTCGGCGGGCGCAACGTAGGCCGCGTCATTATCCTTGCTCGACTGGTGACGGGCGATGTCGCCGATCGAGCGCAGCGTGACCTGGCCGATCTTGCGAACCCGTTCGGCAATGAGGTCGGTCGTCGCGAAAATCTGCGCCGCCTGCTCGTCGAACAGGAGGTGATAGTCGCGAAAGTGCGGGCCGGAGACGTGCCAGTGGAAATTCTTGGTCTTGAGGTAAAGCGCGAAGCTGTCGGCCAGAATGCCGTTGAGCGCGTCGGCGACATTGCTCGCCTGATTGCTCTTCAGATCGGTGGGGGTTTTGAGCGGGGCTTCGGGCATCGGCAATCCTCTGTTGGCAATGATTACGCACGAGTGACGATTTGGGTGCGTTCGGGGCGCGGCGCAAGCGGCTGGCGGCGCAGGGCCAACTTGACTTTCATCGCCCGGGCCGTCATTGGCGCGCGCTTCCGTTTACACTCAGATTCGAAGGCATTCCGGTCATGGCCAAGCCAGCCACCGTCAAGATCAAGCTCGTCAGCTCGGCCGATACCGGCTTCTTCTACGTCACGAAGAAGAACCCGCGCACGAAGACCGAGAAGCTGTCGTTCAGCAAGTACGATCCCGTCGTGCGCAAGCACGTCGAGTTCAAGGAAGCGAAGATCAAGTAAGCGGACTGCCGCTTACGCCTTCCCGACCAGGCCTTCGACCGCGGCAATAAACCGCCCCAGGGTCACCGGCTTCGTCACATAATCGCTTGCTCCCGCGCTACGGATGCGCGCTTCATCGTCCGCGCCGGCAAAAGCCGTGACCGCAACGATCGGCGTCGCCTTGAGCGTATCCTCACCGCGAATGGCTTGGGTCAGTTCGATCCCCGACAGATGCGGCATGCGGATATCCATAACGATGAGATCGGGTCGCAATGCGCGGGCACGCGCCATGACTTCGCGCGCGTCGCGCTCGCCCTCTGCCACATAGCCATGCGCCGTCAGCAGGTCGCAGAAAAGGCGCAGGTTTAGGTCGTTATCCTCGACAACCAGGACCGTCTTTGCCACGCGACCGTTCCCCTTATTCGCGCAGGATAGCGCATGGAATTCGAATGAAGCGAGCGCGCTTGTGCTCCAGGCGCTGGTTTGGACATTGCAGGACGACCGGCGTGCCCAACGATTGCTCGCGCTGACCGGGCTGGATGCCGACACCCTCCGCGCGCATGTCCATGAGCCGGCGACACAACGCGCGGTGATCGACTTCCTTGAAGGGCATGAGGCGGATTTGATCGCCTGTGCCCAAGCGCTCGAAGTTTCGCCGCTCAAATTGCTCGGCGCAAAGGAGGCGCTACGATGAGCCGTCCACTGATCATCACCGATTGCGACGAGGTGCTGCTGCACATGGTCAGCCATTTTCGCGAATGGCTGGCGGAGGCGCACGGCGTCGATTTTGCGCTGGATGCCGAGGATTTCGGCAATGCGCTGACCCGCGCCGGCGAGCCGATGGAGCGCGAGGCGGTGTGGCCCCTGCTCAATGGCTTTTTCCGCGAGCAGATGCCGCGCCAGACGCTGGTGCCTGGCGCGCGTGAAGCGCTGGCCAAGCTCGCTGGAGCAGGCGGATGTGGTCGTCCTGACCAATCTGATCGACGAGCATCAGGGCGCGCGAGCCGAGCAATTGCGCGCGGTTGGCATCGACTTTCCGGTGATCTGCAACCAGGGCGGCAAGGGCGCGCCCGTTGCACGCCTGATCGCCCAATATCCGCCGAGCATGACGGTGTTCATCGACGACCTGCCCCAGCACCACGCCTCGGTTGCGCGGGAGGCGCCCGACACATGGCGGCTGCACATGATCGCCGAACCGGTGCTGGCGGCCCGCGTGCCTCGTGCGGCGGATGCCCATGCGCGGATCGACGACTGGTTCGCCGGGCTCGAATGGATCGAGGCCCGGCTAGCGGGTCAGCCGCTACGTTCTTGAGGTTCGCGGTGGGCGGATCGCCGGCCTAGCCAGCTTGCAACCGTTCTAACGCACGTTCCCGCCCGATCAGCGGCAGCAGCGCGGCCATGTCGGGGCCGTGATCCCGCCCGGTCAGCGCCTTACGCAGCGGCATGAACAGCGCTTTGCCCTTGCGGCCGGTCGCTTCCTTGAGCGCGCCGGTCAGCGCGTGCCACGGGTCGGCACTCCAATCGACCGTCGCCGCGACCCGCGCTGCTTCGGCGAGATAGTCCGCATCCTCGGCGGCAACGGCGTCGACCCAATCGGTCCGGCAATCACCGTCAGCCATTCCGCTGCGTCCTCGATCCGCGTCAGGTTCGGGCGGATCGCCAGCCAAGTCGCCTCGTCGGTCGACACGCGCGATGCGACGTCGGCGAACGGTAGGGCATGAAGCGTCTTGGCGTTGAGAGTCTGCAACTCGGCCATATCGAACCGCGCTGGGGCGCGTCCGAAGCGCGAGAAATCGATGCCATCGATCAGCGGCTGGAGCGACACGACCGGCTCGACCGGATCGCTCGTTCCCAGATGCGCGAGCAGCGCCGCGAGCGCGAGCGGCTCGATCCCCTCTTCTCGCAGCGCATCGCAATCGAGGCTACCGAGGCGCTTGCTCAACTTGCCCTCGGTGCCCGTCAGCAGCGCTTCGTGCGCGAATTTGGGTGGCTCCGCTGCGAGGGCGGCAAACATCTGCAATTGCAGCGCGGTGTTCGACACATGGTCTTCGCCGCGCACCACCGTCGTTACGCCCATGTCCACATCGTCGATCGCGCTGGGCAGCAGGTACAGCCATGAGCCATCGGCGCGACGAATCACCGGGTCACTGAGCTTGGCAGGGTCAAAATGCTGCGGGCCACGGATCAGATCATGCCACTCGATCGGCGCGTCATGATCGAGCTTGAAGCGCCAGTGCGGCGGAACACCTTCGGGCACCGGCGCACCGTCGGGTTTGCGCTCGTACACCGGCGGCAGCCCGCGTCCGAGCAGCACCTTGCGCCGCAGGTCGAGCTCTTCCGGCGTCTCGTAACAGGCATAGACGCGCCCCGTGTCGCGCAGCCGCTGGAACTCGCGCTCGTAAAGGTCAAACCGCCGCGACTGCCGCTCCTCGCGATCCACCGTCAGCCCAAACCAGTCGAGATCGTCGCGTATCGCCTCGACAAAACGCTCCTCGCTGCGCGCCAGATCGGTGTCGTCGATCCGCAGGATGAAGGTGCCACCATGCTTTCGCGCCCACAGCCAGTTGTGGAGCGCCGCGCGCAGATTGCCGACGTGCAGGCGGCCTGTCGGCGACGGCGCGAACCGCGTGATCTCACTCACAGGATTGACCGAAAAGCGTTGGTGATCGGATAGCGCCGGTCCCGCCCGAAATTGCGCTTGCCGAGCTTGACCCCGGGAGGGGATTGTCGCCGCTTATACTCGGCGATGTAGAGCAGTTTCTCAACGCGGATCACCGTGTCGAGATCGAAGCCGCGACTGACGACCTCGGCGGCAGACAACTCCTCTTCGACCAGCGCCTGCAGGATCGGGTCGAGGATGTCGTAGGGCGGCAACGAATCCTCGTCCTTCTGGTCGGCGCGCAACTCGGCCGACGGCGGGCGGGTAATGATCCGTTCCGGCATCACCGGCCCGTCGGGACCCAAGCGACAAGCGCGGTCGATTGGCGTTGCGCCACCGCGACAGGGTAAACACCGTCGTTTTATAAGCATCTTTCAGTACCGAATACCCCCCGACCATGTCGCCATAGATCGTGGCATAGCCCACCGACATCTCGCTCTTGTTCCCCGTGGTCAGCACCATGTGACCGAACTTGTTGCTGATCGCCATCAGCGTCGACGCCGCGGATCCGTGACTGGATATTCTCCTCGGTCAGATCGGACGCGCGACCGTCGAACACGCCCGCGAGCATGGACTCGAACGCGGTCATCCCCGGCGCGATCGGGATCGTGTCGAGCCGGCAACCGAGCAGCCGGGCTGCACTCCGCCGCATCGCTTTCGCGACATGTCGGCGGTGTATCGCGATGGCATCATGACGCACCACACGCGCTCCGGGCCCAGCGCATCGACCGCGACCGCCGCGGACAGCGCCGAGTCGATCCCGCCCGACAGCCGAGCACCACGCCGGGAAAGCGATTGGCGTTCACATAATCGCGCAGGCCGATCGATCATCGCATGATAGGTATCGGCAGGATGGTCATCGAGCGGCGCGATGTCCCCGGCCGCGCAATGCCACCCGTCGGGCCGCGTTCCCAGACCGTCTCACGCAGATGTTCTTCCCAATCGGGCAATTGGTGCGCCACCGATCCGTCGGCGTTGAGCACGAAACTCGCGCCATCGAACACCAGCTCGTCCTGTCCGCCGACGCGGTTGACCAAAGCCAGCGGCAGGCCCGTTTCCGCTACGCGTTTCGCCGCCACGCCGCAGACACGCAGATCGTCCTTGTCGATTTCATATGGGCTGCCGTGCGGGGCGATGAGACAATTCCGCGCCACGCTCCTTCAGATGCGCGCAGACCTTTGGGAACCAGATGTCCTCGCATATCGGCACGCCGATCCGCACACCCTTGAACTCGATCGGCTCGGGCAAAGGTCCGCTGGCGAACACGCGCTTTTCGTCGAAGGTGCCGTAATTGGGCAGCTCGTGCTTGACCGTGCGCCCCGCGATCCGCCCGGCCTCGATCAGCAGGATGACGTTATAGACGCTGTCAGCGATGCGCTCGATCGTGCCGACGAACATCGCCGGGCCACCGTCGGTCGATGCCGCCGACCAGACGCGCGACCTGTTCCAGCCGAACGTCGCGCCGACTGCGCGGCTTCAACACCAGATCTTCGGCCGGATATCCGACCAGCTGCATCTCCGGAAAGACGATGAGGTCGGCTTGCGTCTTCGCGCGCATTGCCAGCATCCTGTCGGCATTGCCGGGCAGGTCGCCGACGCTTTGCCCCAATTGGGCCAGCGCGATGGTCAGTCGGTCGGTCATGGCCTTGCCCTAAGCGCGCACGCTCGCAGCTAGGGAACGCGGCGCAGGGATCGCGATCATGAAGTTGCTGACCGGCAACGCCAATCCAGCGCTGGCCCAGGCGATCGCCCAGTATCTCGAAATGCCAGCTGGTCGATGCCAATGTGCGCCGTTTTGCCGACGAGGAAGTGTTCGTCGAGATCATGGAAAATGTCCGCGGCGAGGACGTGTTCGTGCTCCAGTCGACCGGCTTTCCCGCCAACGACAATCTGATGGAATTGCTGATCATGATCGACGCGCTGAAGCGCGCGTCGGCCAAGCGCATCACCGCCGTCGTCCCCTATTTCGGTTATGCCCGGCAGGATCGAAAACCCGGTCCGCGCACCCCGATCTCGGCCAAGCTGGTCGCTAATCTGATCACCGTTGCGGGTGCCAATCGCATGCTGTCGGTCGACCTTCATGCCGGGCAGATCCAGGGCTTTTTCGACATCCCGACCGACAATCTGTTCGCTGCGCCGGTGATGGCGGCGGACATCCAGGCGCGCTTTCCGACGGAGAGCCTGACCGTCGTCTCGCCCGACGTTGGCGGCGTGGTCCGCGCCCGCGCGCTTGCCAAGCGGCTCAACAACGCCCCGCTCGCCATCGTCGACAAGCGGCGTGAGCATGCCGGCGAATCCGAAGTGATGAACATCATCGGTGACGTGGAAGGCCGCTTCTGCGTGCTGATCGACGACATCGTCGATTCGGCGGGAACGCTGTGCAACGCCGCCGCTGCGTTGCGCGCTTCGGGCGCGACCGACGTCGTCGCTTACGTCACACACGGCGTACTGTCGGGCGGCGCGGTCGCGCGCGTCGAGGGGTCGGAGCTGACCGAGCTGGTCGTCACCGATTCGATCTCGTTGCCCGAAGGCGGCGATGAAGCGGAAAAGATCCGGCTTCTGACCATCGCGCCTCTGGTCGCCGAAGCGATCAAGCGCATCGCGGACGAAAGCTCGGTCAGCTCGCTGTTCGACTGATGCGCGATGCCGACATCATCCTCGCCCAACGGCTCGCACAAGTCGGCGGGCGACGCGATCCGCCCACTGTTTCGCGCCGACTTCGACGGCCGAAAGCAAAGCCGATGCGTCGCCGGTGACCGACGCCGATCGCGCGGCGGAGGCGGCAATGCGGCGGCTGATCGAAGCCGAATGCCCGCGCGACGGGATCATCGGCGAGGAATATGGCGAGAAGCCGTCGGCCAGCGGGCGGCAATGGGTGCTCGACCCGATCGACGGCACTGTCAGCTTCCTTGCCGGGCGGCCGATTTTCGGCACGCTGATCGCCCTGCTGGAGGATGGCTGGCCGGTGCTGGGCGTGATCGATCAGCCGGTTGCGGGCGAACGCTGGGTCGGGGCGGTCGGCCAGCCAACGACGTTTAACGGTCGCCCGGCCCGGACCCGTCCGTGCGCCGAACTGTCCGGCGCGACCCTGGCGACGTCCAGCCCGCATTATTTCACCGATGACGACGCGCCGCGCTTTCTTGCCCTTGCAGCCAAGGTCTCGCGGCGCGGGCTGGTCTATGGCGGCGACTGTTACAATTACGGCCTGGTCGCGTCGGGGCATATCGATCTGGTGGTCGAAAGCGGCCTCAAGCTGCACGATTTCGCCGCACTGGTGCCCATCGTCGAAGGCGCGGGCGGAACGATGTGCGACTGGGCCGGCGATCCTCTGAGCCGGGACAGCCATGGCGATGTCATGGCCTTGGGCGACCCAGCGCGGCTCGAAGACGTGCTTGAGGGATTCTCCGCCTACGAAGATTCCCAGAAACTTCTTGCGCTGATCCTTGCGCTCGTCGCTCGGTCGTCTTGCCGTTTTCCGACTTGGCGGTGCTGCCCCGGCCTACGTCGTCACGCGGCTTGCCGCTGGTCGTTTTCTGCGCCGATGCGTTGGCCGCCGAGAGGACAGGTCCACAGGCTGCCGACTTGGCGTCGCCGATGTCGACGAACGCCAGCACCGCCGCCGGCGGCGCCACGGCGAGCAAGCCAAGTCCGGCGCCCGCGCGCGACAGCAATTGCGGGCTGATCGACTTGAAGCCGGGTTGGGCGAACACGCCGTTGATCCCGATCGGCGATTGCCCCGAAAACAGCGAAATCGTCTTGCCGTCGGCACGGAATGCCAGGTCCATCGCCTCGGTGCGGAACGAGAAACCACCGCGTCCGACGATGACGTTCTTGGTCGTATCGATCAGGATCGGGTCAGCCGCCGCGATACCGTTGCGCACGGTGAACGCCACCAGTCCGCAGTTGATATCGACAGGTCGCTTGAGCTTCTTGCCCAGCAGCTTGGTAAGGTAAGTGCCTACGTCGATCTCGGCGAGCTGGATGTTGCGCGTCCATAGCTGGCCCTTGGGGATGACCACGGCGATCCGGCCATTGGATGTGGCCAGACTGCGACGCACCGAGTCGCCGGTGCCAGTCATCTTGATCCGCGCGCTCATGGTGCCGGTGGTGCCGCTCTCCTCGACACCGAAGCGGCCGAGCAGCTTGCCCATCGGGGTCGGCGACAGCTTGATGTCATAGGCCGTGACCACTTCAGGCACGCGAGCGTCGATCGAAATGTCCGACCAGACCTTTCCGCCGGCGAGATCGAACGTTAGCGGACTGAGCTTCAACAGCGAGTGATCGAGGTCGAGCGTCAGGTCGATGTTGCTGACGGGAAAGCTCTTCGCGCGAACCGATGTGACATGGTATTTCAGATCAGCATCGAAGTTCCTGATCGCCTCGATCCTCAGCGGTGCGTCGGGTAGCACACGCGGCGTGCCGGCAACCGTGCCGACCACCGCTCCCGTTTTCGCCGCCTGTTGCGGGTCCCATCCGAAGAACGGCCCGGCATCGATGATGTCGAGCGAGCGTGTCCGCAGATTGGCGCTCATGTAAAGCCGGTCGCCGGTCTTCACCGTCGCGCGTCCAGCGAGGTCACTGGCGCCAAAGACCCCCCGAACATTCGAGAAATCATAGACGCCGCCCTGCTTCACCAGCGTGGCGGCAAGGCGATAGGCTCGCGTCTTGGGAACGGCGACCCCGATGAAGTCCATCAGATTTGCGATATTATCGCCCCGTGCCGTCGTCGCCAGTTTCGCGCCGTCGATCACGGTGGCGCCGGATAAGGTGCCATCGACCGTTACAGTCTGACCCAGCCCCCACGCCACGAGCGTCAGCTTGTTATCGCCACCGCCAACCGTTTCGTTAGGCGACAACAGCCCGCCCTTGAGCTGGAACGGCTTGCCGTTGAACTTGCCGTTGCCGGTGAAACGGATGTCGTTGGTGATGCGCGTTTCGGCCCCCGTGACCGTGGCAATATCGATATGCGCCTCGAGCCGCATTTTCGGATCGAGGTAGTCGACATGCGAACCCACCGCCGAGGTCCGCTCGATATGCGGCAACTCGAACGGTTTGCCCTTCTTGTTCGGGTCGCCGAACGTCCAGGTGTTGCGCTTGTGCGCCTGCATCCCACGCCAGGTCGACCTTGGCGCCATCGAGGTTCAGCCACATCAGCTCGCGCCGCCCGAGGATCAGCGGCCAGGTGCGCAAGCGCGTGTCGATATGCTTGGACGTGAACAGTCTGTCCGCCCCGCCATGCCGGGTTCGAAACGCTCAGTCCGTCGGCGACGAACTTGACGTTGAACCAGTCGAAATAGAGCTGGAAGTCGCCCGCGACCTTGATGTCGCGTTCGATCTGCTTGCCGACGATGCGTTCGAACGGGATGCTTCAGGAAGCGGCCCTTGGTGATGAACAACACCAGCCAGGCGAGGAAGATCGCCAGAAAGAAGCCGAGAATGACGCGCAGCCAGACCGGCATGCGCCGCCAGCGATTGCGGACCGGTTCGCGGCTCGTCGTGCGCGCCACTGCCGCATCGTTCTGTTCCGCAGGCGGAACGTGTTGCGCTTCGGGCGTGTCAATCGGTTGCTCGGTATCGGCCATTGGCTGCCCAACGGCTGCGAACCCTGCCGAGTTCCTTGCATTTTCCGCCGCCGCCCCTACTGGCCGCCGCTTCAACACGACGATCTACAACGAATCGCCTGGCTGAAAGGGCTGCCAGGGCGGTTTTGGCGTCGAACCGAAAAGGAACGAAAATGCCCAAGCTGAAGACCAAGAGCGGGGTGAAGAAGCGCTTCACCGTCACCGCGACCGGCAAGTTGAAGCACGGCGTCGCTGGCAAGCGTCACCGCCTGATCAGCCACAATTCCAAGTACATCCGTCAGAACCGCGGCACGTCCGTGCTGTCGGCTGCGGACACGCCGACGGTGCGCCTGTGGGCGCCCTACGGTCTCAAGTAAGGAGGCCGGTAGATGGCACGCGTAAAACGCGGCGTTACGACGCACGCAAAGCACAAGCGGATCCTGGATCAGGCCAAGGGCTATTATGGCCGCCGCAAGAACACCATCCGCATCGCCCGCCAGGCGGTGGAGAAGGCCGGTCAGTACGCCTATCGCGACCGCAAGGTTCGCAAGCGTTCGTTCCGCGCTCTCTGGATTCAGCGCATCAACGCCGCCGTGCGTCTTGAAGGCCTGACCTATGGCCAGTTCATGCACGGCCTGAAGCTCGCGGGCGTCGATCTCGACCGCAAGGTCCTGGCCGACATCGCGATGCACGAAGCGGAAAGCTTTAGCACCATCATCGCGCAGGCGAAGGCGGCGCTGCCCCAGGCGGCTTAAGCTACCTTCGTTTCTGGTGCGCAATGGGGCGTGGACGGGTTGCCGTCCGCGCCCTTTTGCTTGATCGGCATGCTGATCGGCAGGTGAGATGACGGACAGCAACGAAATTCAGCAACAGGTGGCAGCAGCCGAAACCCTCGACGCGGTTGAAAGCCTGCGCGTGGCGCTGCTCGGCAAGCAGGGCAGCATCACCGGCTTGCTCAAGACGCTTGGACAGATGACGCCCGAGCAGCGCCAGGTCGAAGGGCCGCGCCTCAACGGGCTGCGCGAAGCCGCGATCGCCGCGATCACCGAGCGCAAGGCCGCACTCGAAGGCGCGGCGCTCGAAGCCCGGCTCGCTTAGGAACGTCTCGATCTCTCGCTCCCCGCGCCCGATGCGCCGCGCGGCACGCATCCACCCGGTCAGCCAGGTGATGGACGAGCTCGCCGAAATCTTCGCCGACATGGGGTTCGCCGTCGCCGAAGGGCCCGAGATCGAGGACGACTGGCACAATTTCACCGCGCTCAACATTCCCGAAACGCACCCCGCGCGGGCGATGCACGACACCTTCTATTTCCCCGACGGCAAGCTGCTCAGGACACACACCTCGCCGGTGCAAATCCGCACGATGACGACGCAGCCTCCGCCGCTGCGCATCATCGCGCCGGGTCGCGTCTATCGGTCGGACTCGCGACGCCACGCACACGCCGATGTTCCACCAGATCGAAGGTCTGGTGATCGACGAGGGCATTCACCTCGGCCACCTCAAATGGACGCTGGAAACGATGCTGCGCGCGTTCTTCGAGCGCGACGACATCGTCCTGCGCCTGCGCCCGAGCTATTTCCCCTTCACCGAACCCTCGGTCGAAGTCGACGTCGGCTTCAGTTGGAAGGACGGCCGCCGCATCCTCGGCGGTGACGAGAACTGGATGGAGCTGCTCGGCAGCGGCATGGTCCACCCGCGCGTTCTTGCCAACTGCAACATCGATGCGACCCGCTATTCGGGCTTCGCGTTCGGTGTCGGCGTCGATCGGCTGGCAATGCTGAAATACGGCATGGACGACCTCCGTGCGTTCTTCGACGGCGATCTGCGCTGGCTGCGTCATTACGGGTTCGCCGCGCTGGATGTGCCCACGCTCAGCCGGGGGATTTCGGCATGAAGTTCACGCTTGGCTGGCTCAAGGAGCACCTCGTCACCGACGCGACCGCCCAAGACGTGGCGGACACGCTCAACAAGATCGGGCTGGAAGTTGAAAGCGTTGATGATCCAGCGGAACAACTCGCCGGCTTCACCGTCGCGCGCGTTTTGACCGCCGATCGACACCCGCAAGCCGACAAGCTGCAGGTGCTGACCGTCGATGCCGGCAACGGCCCGCTGCAGATCGTCTGCGGTGCACCCAATGCCCGCGCCGGTTTGGTGGGCGTGCTCGGCAGTCCGGGCGCGACGGTGCCCGCCAACGGCATGGTGCTCAAGGTCGCGGCGGTACGCGGGGTCGAAAGCCACGGCATGATGTGCTCGTCGCGCGAGCTCGGCCTCGGCGACGAACATGACGGCATCATCGAACTGCCCGCCGACGCGCCGGTCGGCACGCCCTATGCCGATTATGCCGACAGCGACCCGGTGTTCGACGTCGCGATTACCCCCAACCGGCAGGACTGCATGGGCGTGCGCGGTATCGCGCGCGATCTGGCGGCAGCAGGTCTCGGCACGCTCAAGCCGCTGGCGCAGGTCTATTATGCCGACAACCTGGACCCGGTCGAAGGCAGCGACCCGGCACCTGAGATCCGCATCGACGATCCCGAAGGCTGTCCGGCGTTCTACGCGCAGGCGGTCAGCGGCTTGACCAACGGCACCGCGCCCGCATGGATGACCAAGAAGCTCGCGTCGGTCGGCCAGAAATCGATCTCGGCGCTGGTCGACATGACCAATTTCCTGACGCTGGATTTGGGACGCCCGCTGCACGTCTATGACCGCGCCAAGCTGTCGGGCTCGCTCAACGCCCGTAAGGCGCGCGACGGGGAGACCGTCGAGGCGCTGAACGGCAAGACCTACGCGCTCGACGCATCGATGACCGTCATCGCCGATGATGCCGGTGTCCACGACATTGGCGGGATCATGGGCGGCGAACATTCGGGCGTGTCGGACGCGACCACCGACGTGATCATCGAGTGCGCCTATTTCACGCCCGAAAAAATCGCGCTGACCGGCCAGAAACTGGCGCTGACCAGCGATGCCCGCGCACGTTTCGAACGCGGCGTCGATCCGGCGTTCCTCGACGAGGGCCTGTCGATCGCCACACGCTTCGTCCTCGAACATTGCGGTGGTACAGCCAGCGCAATCACGCGCGTCGGCCAAGCGCCGATCGAGCGCAAGGTCGTGCCGTTCGATCCGACGCTGACGGCGCGGCTCGGCGGCGTCGAGCTGCCCGCCGATGAACAGCGCGACATCCTCACCCGGCTCGGCTTCGAGATTGACGGCAGCAATGCCATCGTTCCAACCTGGCGCCGCGACGTCGATGGCCCTGCCGATCTGGTCGAGGAAATTGTCCGCATCGCCGGACTCGACCGCGTCACCTCGGTCGCGCTGCCGCGTCCCGACGGGGTCGCCAAGCCGACCGCTACGGCATCCCAAAAGCGTGAAGGCCGCGTCCGTCGCGCCGCAGCTGCGCGTGGTCTCAACGAGGCGGTGACGTGGAGCTTCGTCAGCGAAAGCGAAGCTACCGCATTCGGTGGCGCGGCATGGACGCTCGCCAACCCGATTTCCGAAGAACTGAAGGCTATGCGCCCCTCGCTCCTTCCCGGCCTGCTCTCGGCCGCACGGCGCAATTTGTCGCGCGACGAGACCAGCGTCCGCCTGTTCGAAGTCGGTCGCCGTTACCTCGCCGAAGCGGAGCGTCCGACGGTCGGCGTCGTCCTTGCGGGCGAACGCATTTCGCGTGGCTGGGCCAGTGGCAAGGCGCAGAGCTTCGATGCGTACAATGCCAAGGCCGTCGCACTGACCTTGCTCGCCGCTGCGGGGGCACCGGTCGACAATTTGCAGATTTTTGGCGAGGCGGGGGACCACTTCCATCCCGGCCAGTCGGCAACGCTGCGACTTGGACCAAAAACGGTGCTCGCCAGCTTCGGGATGCTGCATCCAGCGACCGCCAAGACATTTGATCTCGACGGCCCCGTCGCCGCCGCCGAAATCTATCTCGACGCAATCCCGCCATCCCGGGGCAACAGTCGTGCGCCCTATACGCCGAGCGCGCTGCAGGCGGTACGTCGCGACTTTGCCTTCCTTGTCCCGGCGAACCTCGGGGCAGACGCACTGGTTCGCGCGGTGAAGGGTGCGGACAAGGCGGTGATCGCGTCTGCGCGCGTGTTCGACCGCTTTGCTGGCGCTGGCGTGCCCGAGGGTCAGGTCAGCCTCGCGGTGGAGGTGACACTGCAACCAACGACACAGAGCTTTACCGACGCCGATCTGAAAGCGGTGGCCGACCGCGTCGTGGCGGCGGCAACCAAGCTAGGCGCCGTTTTGCGCGGTTAGTATCGATCTGCTAAGTCGTTGCGCGGGCTGGGGTTTCTCATGACACGACTGTGGCGCAAACTGGTGTCGGCGATCACGCTTGCGTCGCTCGCGTCTTGCGGCGGCGGCGGCTCATCCTCCAGCGGCGGCAGCGCCAGTACGGATCCTGGCGCCACCGGCACTCAAACCAGCGCGGGCTGTTCGCTGGTCGAGCGGCAGAACTGGGCGGCGGGCGTTCTCAACGAGTGGTACCTGTTTCCTGAAACGCTGCCCGGCGCGCTCAGCCCCTCGGGCTATGCCAGCGTCACCGACTATATCGACGCGCTCACCGCCACCGCGCGCGGCCAGCGGCGTGACCGGTACTTCACGTATCTCACCTCGATCGCTGAAGAGAACGCCTATTACAGTCAGCGGCTCTAGCGCGGGCTTTGGGTTCCGCGTGGCAAGCGACGCGGCGGCGGGCACTGCGACGATCACCGAAGCGTTTGAGACCGCGCCGGCGTTCGCCGTCGGCATCGATCGCGGCGACCGCATCGATGCCATCGGCACAACAGCCACCGACCTGCGGACCGTCAGCAGCATCATCGCCAGCGAAGGCACTGGCGGCGTGACGACCGCTTTTGGCCCGACTACTGCCGGCGTCACGCGCGTGCTGCGCGTCGTGGGCCCGGGCGGGACGCGCACGCTGGCCGTGACCAAAGCCGATTACAGCCTCGAGCCACTTTCGCCTCGATATGGCGCGAAGATCATCGACGATGGCGGGCACAAGGTCGGCTACATCAACCTGCGCACGTTCATCACCACCGCCGATGCCGGATTGCGTACCGCTTTCGCCAACTTCCGCGCGCAGGGCGTCACCGAAGTGGTGATCGACCTGCGCTACAATGGCGGCGGACTGGTCGCGACGGCGGAACTTATCGGCGACTTGCTCGGCCGCAATCGCTTCTCCAGCGATGTATTCGATCGCCAGACCTACCGCACCTCGAAATCGTCAAACAACGTCACGCGCAATTTCCAGGCACGCAGCGAAGCGATCGCACCGACCAAGATCGCGTTCATCGGCACCGGGGCGACTGCCTCCGCCAGCGAACTCGTTATCAACGGCATGGTCCCGTATCTGG
Organism: uncultured Alphaproteobacteria bacterium; assembly: GCA_963740775.1. Taxonomy (GTDB): domain Bacteria; phylum Pseudomonadota; class Alphaproteobacteria; order Sphingomonadales; family Sphingomonadaceae; genus Sphingomonas_O. The sequence goes on from CAVUFE010000008.1 coordinate 108,608, forward strand.
GCACCAACATGGCGCTGGTCGGGTCCAATACCTTCGGCAAGCCGGTCGGCCAGGTCGCGATCGACAAGGCCGCCTGTGACGACCGCCTGCGCGTCATCGCCTTTGCGACCCAGAATGGCAGCGGCAATGCCAACTATTTTGACGGCCTTGCCGTGACCCTCCCCGTCACCTGCCGCGCTGGCGACGACCCGGCGCGCCAGCTGGGCGACCCGCTCGAACCCTCGCTGCGCGCCGCGCTCGATTTCGTCGAAGGCAAGCCTTGCACTGCGGGCTCCTTGGCCTCGGGCGAGCGAACGGCTGCGAGTGCCGATCGCCGCGTAATGCTGACCCCACTCAGACCGACCGTGGCCCAACGCGAAGTGGCAGGGTTGTTCTAAGCGCGCACCCCGCGCACATGCGAGCGATGCTCGTTCTCGCCTCTGCCAGTCCCCGCCGCCTCGATCTGCTTGCACGCATTGGCATCGTGCCCGAAGTCGTCGATCCCGCCAATATCGACGAAGGCATGCTTAAGGGCGAGGCTCCGCGCGATCACGCCCGCCGACTTGCCCGCGAAAAAGCAAAGGCAGTGGCCGCGCGGCATCCCGGCAAGATTATCCTTTCTGCCGATACCGTGGTTCATGCCGGCCGTCGTATCTTGCCCAAGGCCGAGGACGAAGCGACGGCGCGAACTTGCCTCGAATTGCTGTCGGGGCGGCGGCACCGCGTCCTGACTGCGGTCGCGGTCATCGACGCCAGCGGCAAGTTGCGTGAGCGCCTGTCGCAATCCCTGGTCACACTCAAACCGCTGACCGCGAAGGAGATTGCCGCCTACGTCGCGTCGGGCGAATGGCGCGGCAAGGCTGGCGGCTATGCCCTGCAGAGCTATGCCGAAGCGTTTTGTCGAGAGTTTCGCGGCAGCCATTCGGGGGTCGTTGGCCTGCCGCTCTACGAAACGCGTAATCTGCTGCTGGCAAGCGGGCTACCGCTCTGATGGCCAACTGGGTCGTCGAGGAAACCGACTTCGTTGATCGCGCTGCACTGATCCAAGGCGATGAAATCATCGCGGCGCACATCGCGCTCAAAGGCGCGGAGCACCCCCGGCTCGGTGCAATACTCGCCGCGCGCTGGCACAGCCCACAGCGCATCAACGCGGGCGAGCGGCCTGCCGCCGCAATCCTTCATGCGGACCAGATCGAGCGTTCGCCGCCAACGCACCCACAACAGGGTGCGCGTCCACCCATCCAGCTCTACCTGCCCCGCCCGCCCTCTGGAGCCGGCCCGGGGTCGCGTTTCAACGTCGAAGTCGTGCGCGAAGCCGTGTCCACCCCGCGCTCCGCCAAGTTGACCAAGGTACGCGTTACCGATCAGGCCGCCGCGGCCGCCCCGTCCCTCATCGACGCACTGCCTGGCGTGACACGCCTGACACATTATCAACCCGACGCGCTGGAAGCTGCCGGCTGGACCGAATTGCTCGAGGAGGCCGAGTTGCGGCGAGTCGATCGGCACGGCGTGCGCCTTTGGCTCGACGTGAGCGAAGCCATGACGCTGATCGATATCGACGGCACGCTTGACCCCGAAGCGCTGGCTATCACCGGTGGCCGGCTCGCCGCGCAGACTATCCTTCGCCTCGACATCGGCGGGTCGGTCGGCATCGATTTTCCCACAGTGGCGTCCAAATCCGCACGCGCCGCCGCTGCCGGGGCGTTCGACGCGGCAATGATGGGCGCCTTCGAACGCACCGCCATCAACGGCTATGGCTTCATGCAGGTCATCCGCCCGCTGCTGCGCCCCTCGATCCTGGCGGTCATGGCCTCATCCTATCGCAACGGCGAACTCGAACGCCGCAGATGGCGTGCCCAGTACGATGGCTATCTCGCCGGGCGCTAAACCAGTGCAAGCAGCGCATAAGTCGGCAGCCAATGCGCCCCCATATAGTCGTCGGCGAGGTGCGGCAGGCTTGCGGCGGTATGGATATCCCCAGCCTCTCGAGCCGCAGACCAGACCGCATGATCAGGCCCAAGCGCTATGGCTATGGTACGCCACGCCCAAGCCCGGCTCAGGTTGAGACCATCGAGATGCGCGATCTTGCCGTCGGTGCGATCGGAGACATGCGCTGGACTGAACAGGGTTGCAGGCGCCCGATTGGCCGCTTCGGGCAGGAAGCCGTCGAACCACGCTGCAAATTCCTGCGTCGACAGGACGCGGCTCATCAACAGGGCTTCGCTCAAGGCAGGTGACAAAAACTCGTCCCCGCCGGGCTCCCAAGCCTGACATGCATGATCCTCGGCAAACCAGTCTCGTGCCCGTTGCTCGATCAGCGTTGCGAAGGTGGAATCGTAGACACGTGCCCAGTCGAGCGACAGCGTCAGAGCGAAGCTCGTATTGAAATGCGTGCCGACACGCAGCGGATATGTCAGCTTCGTGAAATAGCTCGCCAGCCGCACTGCAATCGTCCGCGCCAACGGCTCGAGCGCCCCGCCCCATGGCTCGGGATGCCGCGCCGCTTCGGCATGCAGCGCCAGTGCCCAGGCGATGCCATAAGGGCGCGCAAACCCATTGCTGGTCGGACGCTCGAGATAGGCCACCTCTCCCGCGACATTGACAGCGGTGAGCATCGCGTCTGCACGCTCCGTTATCTGCGCAGCAGCCGCAATGCCCGGGTGTAGTCGCCGAATGGTCAGCAATTGCCACCAGCTATGAACGCAACTGTGCCAGTCGAAGCTCCCGTGGAAGATCGGATGATGCACGCGCGGCGCGACCAGGTCCTCCGGCCCCGCCAGCACCGCATTGGGTGCAAAAGGCCATTCGCGTCCGATGTGACCGAGCGTGATCGAGGCAAACTGGCTGGCGAGGTCGGGGGTCAACATCAGAAGGCGAACAGGTAGATCATCGCGGTGCAGGTCGCCCATAACGGCAATGCGGTCGGCACTTGCGCCTTGATCACGGCGTAACGGTCCTTCAACTCCAGCAGCGCCGCAGGCAGCAGCGTGAAATTCGCCGCCATCGGCGTGCATAACGTGCCGCAGAACCCGCACAGCATCCCGATCGCCGCTATCACTGCCGGGTCTCCATGATGCTGATGCACCAGCACCGGGATGCCGATCGCCGTCGCCATGATCGGGAAGGCGGCAAAGGCATTGCCCATCAACACGGTGAGCAGGAACATGCCGAAAGCGTAAGCGACCACCGCCGCGATCAGGCTGCCGGCCGGGAGCACCGCCCCGGCATAGCCGCCGACGATCGGCACCGACTTGCGCCAGCGTGAAGATCGCCCCCAGTGCGGCCAGTAACTGCGGCAAAAGCGCGATCGAGCCGATCGTGTCCATCAGCCGCAGCCCTTCGCGCAGCGGCGTCAGCGGCGCGGGGGCGCAGCCAGACGAAGGCAACGAGCAGCGCGACGATCACTCCGAAGACCAGGCTGATCAGCGTGGCCTGCTTGGGGTCCAACACTCCGGGCTGCCACCGTGCGTAGAGCGTGCCGCCAAGAGCCACGGCGGGAATGATCAGTGCGACGGCGAACAGGCCGTCGCCATGCTGCGTCCCCGGGTTCGGCGGGCTTCGGCGCGGCAATGCGCCAAACGCGCAACGGCTACGATCGCCGCGACCAGCACACCATTGCCGAGATCGCCGAGCCAGTCGCCGAACAGGAACGAGATCGCGAGCAGCGCCCACAAGCAACGCGTTACGCCAGCGCGCGGTCCACCGCCGACAGGATAGCATAAGCCGCGAATACGGCGCCCGCCGACGACATAGACGAAGCCCAGGCCGATCATCGCTTGAGCCTCCGCCCAAAGCGCCAGATACGGAACCCGTGGATCAGGAACGCGGCGATCGCCGGCGGGATCGCCCAAACCGACAATTGCAACGGGGTCAGGCTGATCCCCTGCGTCGCCAGGATGCCCTGCATCAACAGGATCGATCCGATGGCGAGGAACATGTCTTCGCCGAAGAATAGCCCGACCGTGTCGGTCGCGGCCGCCATCGCCTTGACTTCGTCCGCTTCGGCTTCGTCACGCGGTTGCGCCGCCGCTTCGGCCATGGGGGCGACCAACGGGCGCACGGTTTGCGCCGGACCGGCGATCGAAATGAGGCCGAGACCCGCGGTGATCTGGCGCAACGCGAGATAGGCGATCAGCAGGCGGGGCAACGTCGCACCGCGCGCGCGCTCGATCAGCGCGCGGCCTCGCGCCTGCAGGCCGTGCCGCTCGAGCAGACCGATCACCGGCAGCACCAGCCAGGGCAGCAGGATCGAGCGCGTGACTCGTTGAAAGCCTTGCCGAACGCCGCAACCACCGTGATCGGGTCGATCCCCGCCGCCAGCCCCGTCGCCAGCGCCGCTGCGACGACGATCAACAGCGGATTGAAGCGCAGCAGGAAGCCGATGATCAGGACCGGCAGGCCGATCAGCGCGAGCACCTAGCGCGCCTTCCCGTAACCGCCGCCGCCCGGCGTCTCGATCACGAAGACATCGCCGGCGGCCATGTCTGCACTGCCCACGCCGGACAGCGCTTCGGTCGAGCCGTCGGCACGATCGATGCGATTGAGCCCGGGCGTGGCATCGTCCGCCGCCCGCCAATCCGAATGGCGCGGATGCGGCGATGGTCGCTGAGGATGTTGGCGCGCATGGCTTTCAGGAACCGCACACGGCGCACTGCGCCGTCGCCGCCGCGAATACTGCCCCGCCCCGCCCGAACCGCGGCGGATCGAGAATTCCTCCAGACGCACGGGATAGCGCGTTTCCAGCACTTCGGGGTCGGTCAGGCGGCTGTTGGTCATGTGCGTCTGCACCGCGCTCGCCCCGGCAAAGCCCGGCCCCGCGCCCGCGCCGCCGGCGATAGTCTCGTAATATTGCCGCGCCTCGTCGCCGAAGGTGAAGTTGTTCATCGTCCCCTGGCTCCCCGCCATCGCGCCCAGCGCGCCCATCAGCGCGTCGGTCACGACCTGGCTGGTTTCGACATTTCCCGCGACGACCGCGGCGGGGAAGCGCGGATTGAGCATCGATCCCTTCGGGCACGATCAGCGTCACGGGGCGCAGGAACCCGTCATTCAGCGGCACATCGGCGTCGATCAGCGTGCGCAGCGCGTAGAGCGCGGCAGCGCGGGTAACGGCGAACGGCGCGTTGGTGTTGCCTGGCCGCTGGTCGCTGGTGCCGGTGAAGTCGATGGTCAGCGTGTCTTTTTGCCGGTCGACCCGCACCGCCACGCGGACCACCGCGCCGTCATCGGTTTCATAGGCGAAATCGCCGTCCGCCAGTTCGCGGATACGTCGCCGAGCCAAGCGCTCGGCGTGATCCTGCACATGCGCCATGTAGCCGGTGACGACGTCCACCCCCTGCTCGGCGACCAGTCTCTGCAGCTCGGTCGCGCCCCGCGCGCAAGCGGCGAGCTGCGCCGAGATATCGGCGATATTCTGATCGATGTTGCGCGCTGGGAATGCGCGCCGCCGCCCAGCTTTGCGCGCAGTTCGGCTTCGAGAAATTCGCCGCCCGCGACGATGCGGTCATCGAGGATGACGCCCTCGTCCATGATCGTGCGGCTGTCGGCAGGCATCGAGCCGGGGGCGATGCCGCCGATGTCGGCATGGTGCCCGCGCGCCGCGACGAAGAAAGCCGGCGTGTCGCCGCCGCGCGAACACCGGCTGCACCACCGTCACATCGGGCAGATGCGTTCCGCCCTTGAACGGATCGTTGAGCGCGAAGGCATCGCCCGGATGCATCGCGTGGCTGGCAATCAAGCTTTTGACGCACTCGCCCATCGAGCCGAGATGCACTGGAATATGCGGCGCGTTGGCGATCAACTGTCCGCCAGCGTCGAACACCGCGCAGGAGAAGTCGAGCCGCTCGCGGATGTTGACCGACGCGGCACTGCGCTGCAGCGCCGAGCCCATTTCCTCTGCCACGCCCATGAACAGTCCGGCGAAAATCGCGAGCCGGACCGGATCGACGCCAATATCCGCCACGGCGCGGGCCGCGCGGCGCCTCACGGCTTAGCCGCAGCGTGCCATCGGCCAGCAACTCGGCCGACCAGCCCGGCTCGACCGCCACTGTTGAAGTCGGGTCGATGATCAATGCCGGCCCATGCACGATCTGCCCGCTCGCCAGACCGTCCCGCTTGTGAAGTGGCGCATTGTGGCGCGCTCCTGCCATCGTCACCGCGACGGTTTCGACTGTCAGCCGGACCGGCCTGTCCACCCGATACTTCCAGCGGGCCGGGTGGGCAGCACCGCCTCGACCTGGGCGCGCTCGACGACCAATGTGTCATTGCTGACAAAGCCGAAGCGCTCACGGTGAGCCATGGTGAAGAACGGCCGCCATATCCTCGGCATGACCGACAGCCACGTCGATGCCGTGGTCGGTGCGCGCATAACGCAGCTGCAACGTCGCGATTGTCTCACCCTCCGTTGCCGAAGCGCCCAACTCCGCCCAAGCTTCCCTGTTCAGCCGCTCCAGAGCGTCCTGCCACGCCGCTTCATCCGCTAATGCCACGCCCAGTGTCACCTGCCGCACCCCGCGCCGGTCCGCGAACGCAATGCCGTACGCACTCAGCACCCCGGCGAATGGATGCACGAGTATGCGGTCCATTCCCAGCGCGTCGGCGATCAGACAGGCATGCTGCCCGCCCGCGCCGCCGAAGCTCATCAGCGCATAGCTCGCCGGATCATGCCCGCGCGCGACCGAAACCGCCTTGATTGCGCCCGCCATGTTGGCGACCGCGATGGCGATCAGCCCCTCGGCGGCGGCATGATCATCGGGCCGCGCGCCCGTTGCCGCCTCGACCTGATCGAGCAATTCGGCCAAGCGCCTGCCCGATGCACCGCGCATCGAGGGGCTCGTCCCCACTTGCGCCGAATACCGACGGGAAATGTTCGGGCCGAATCTTTCCCAATATCAAATTGCAGTCGGTGATCGTCAGCGGTCCGCCACGAAGATAGCAGGCCGGCCCCGGCACTGCCCCCGCACTTTCCGGTCCGACCACAAATGCCCCGCCATCGAACGAGCAAATCGATCCGCCGCCCGCCGCGACCGTATCGATCCTGAGCATCGGCGCGGTGACGCGCACGCCGCCGATCACCGCTTCCTGCCGCCGCTCCAGATCACCCGCGAAGAGCGACACGTCTGTTGACGTCCCGCCCATGTCGAAGCCGATGACGCGTGCTTCACCCGCCGCGCGCGCCGCCGCGGCCATGCCAACGATCCCACCCGCCGGTCCCGACAGCAATGCGTCCTTGCCGCTGAACTTCGCCCCCGCGACCAACCCGCCCGACGACCGCATGAACAGCGCCGGGGCGCCGAGCTCGGCTTCAACTCCCTCGACATAGCGCCGCAGCACCGGCGACAGATACGCGTCTGCGACCGTCGTATCCCCCCGCGCGATCAGGCGGATCAGTGGGGCGACCCGGTGGCTGACTGATATCTGCGCAAAGCCGATCCGCTCCGCCAGATCGGCCAAGGCCACCTCATGCGCCGGAAACTTCCACCCGTGCATCAGCACGATGGCGACACTGCGCAGACCCGCCTCATATGCCGCGCGCAGCCCCGCCTCCGCCGCCGCCAGATCGAGCGCGCGCACGACCGCGCCATCCGCGCCGACCCGCTCGTCGATCTCCATTACTTGCGTTGCAAGCGGCGCGGGCCGCCTGATCTCGCGCGCAAAGATATCCGGTCGGTCCTGATAACCGATGGTCAGCGCATCCCCGAAGCCGCGCGTGATCGCCAGCAGCGTGGGCTCCCCCGCGCGTTCCAACAGCGCATTGGTCGCAATTGTCGTCCCGATCCGCACATCGAGCTCGGGCAACGCCCCCGCCGCTATGCCGGTCAGCCGCCGCACCGCCTCCACCGCCGCATCCCGGTACCGCTCGGGATCGACCGAAAGCAGTTTAAGCACCTCGACAGATCCATCGGCTCGCTCGGCGACGATGTCGGTAAATGTCCCGCCCCGATCAATGGCGATCCGGCGCAGCGGCGCTTGCGGCACGGAATTCACGCCGTCCGCGATCGCGCAAAGATCCCGTAAGCCGCGATCACCGCATAACACAGCGCCGGTACGATCAGCGCGAACTGACGCGTGCTGAGGTCTGCCATATGGCCATAGACCAGCGGAATGACCGCACCGCCGACGATCGCCACGCAGATGATCCCCGAAGCCTCTTCGGCACGGTCGGCCAGGCCTTCGCACGACAGCCCGAAGATTGTCGGAAACATGATCGAATTGCAGAGGCCGATGGCGAGCAAGGCCCAGCCTGCCACCGCTCCGGTTGAATTGGCCGAAACCACGATCAGCGCGATTGCCGCCGCTGCGACCATTGCCAGCAACTTGCCCGGCGACACGACACGCAACAGACCCGAACCGACAAACCGCCCGATCATCGCGCCGCCCCAATAATAGAACACGTGCTTGCCGGCGTTCTGCGCGTCCATGGCCCACACGTCCGCCTGGCCGAGGTAGTTGACCAGGATCGTACCGATCGCGACCTCGGCGCCGACATAGAGAAAGATGCACGCCGCGCCCCAGCCGAAACGTAGACGTTTGAGCAAGGTGAACGACTGCAGGATGCTGCCGGTCTGCGGTGCCCTGGCGGGCAGGCGGTTGCGCCGTGTCCACACCACGCCCGCGACCACGAGCAATGCGGCGGCGAGCGCGAGATAGGTTTTGACGACCATGCCCGTTTCGGTGGTACGATATGCAGTCAGAGCCTCGCCGCTCAACGTCGTAACATCCACCGTTGCCAACCCGCCGAGGATCAGTGCTGCCCCGATGAGCGGAAAGATGGTGGTGCCCAGCGAATTGAACCCTTGGGCGAACGTCAGGCGGCTGGATGCGGTCCGCGCGGGACCGAGCAGAGAGATTAACGGGTTGGCGACGACCTGCACCAGCGTGATCCCCGCACCCAACCCGAAAATCGCCAGCAGGAACACCCCGAAAAGTCCCGATTGCGATGCCGGGATGAATAACAGGCAGCCCGCCGCCATAACCACCAGCCCGATGGTCGCACCACGCATGTAACCGACCCGCCGCACCAGCGCCGCGGCCGGGATCGACACCACACCATAAGAGATGAAGAACGCCAGATTGACGAGGTTCATCTGCAGATCGTCGAGCGTGAACAATTCCTTCAGCTTCGGCGCGACGATGTCGTTCAGGCTGGTGATGCCGCCGAAGATGAAGAACAGCGCAAACACGAACGCGCGCAGATCGGGCGCGTCGACATGACCGTCAGCAGCCATGCCCGGAACCGGATCGGTCGACGAAACGGTGACAGCTGGCGTCGATGCAAGGGCCATCAGCGGGTCTCCCGGGCAGCGGCATGCTTATGGGCAAAGGCGGCGGCCGCGCCATACAGACCGGGTTCGGGGTGCATGACGATCCTGACCGGCAGGCCGCTCATCAACCGTTCGAACCGCCCCTTGGCGACGAAGCGTTCGGCAAAGCCCGATTGCGGCAGGTGGTCAGCCATCCGCCGCCCCAGCCCGCCGGCGATGACCACTGCCGTCGCGCCGTGCGTGAGCGCGACATCCCCCGCCACCGAGCCAAGACTGAGGCACAGCCGATCGAGCGCAGCGTTAGCCAAGCTGTCGCCTCCCGCCAGCGCGCGGGTCCACAATGTCACTTCGTCGACGGGCGCGATGTCCCGCCCCTCCAGTGCAGCGAGCGCGGCATGAATCGCCACCAGCCCCGGTCCTGACACGATCCGCTCTGCCGAAACCCGCCCCAGCTGGTTGCGCAGGAAATGCAGAATCTCGTCCTCGACCCCGTCTAATGGGGCGAAATCGCTATGCCCGCCTTCAGTCGCCAGCACCTCATAGGTGTTGCCGCGCAACAGCAGCTGAGCGACGCCCAGCCCCGTACCCGGTCCGACGATGCTGATCGTCTCATGGCTGTTCCAGTCGCGCCCCGGCCCGCACAGGTGGCGAAACTCCCCGGACGGCAACTTGGCGACAGCGTGCCCCACAGCGTCGAAATCGTTGATGACGATATAATCATCAACGCCCAACCGCTCGGGAATCAGGGCGGGTCGGATCACCCAGGGATTGTTCGTGAATTTGATGACGGCGCCGCCGACCGGGCTGGCTACGGCCATCGACAGCGCGCGCGGCAATGAGCGCCCTGCGGCGTCGGCAAATGCTTCCCATGCGGTCTGCACACTGGCATATTCAGCGGTGCGCAGCTTTATCGGCGCGCCGAGCGTACGCACCTCGCCATCGGCAATTTCGGCGATCGCAAACCGCGCGTTCGTGCCCCCGATGTCGGCAACGACCAGTTCAGTCATGCTAGGCGGACGTGCGTCATGCGCCGCCACGCGTAAGTCATCTCTCCTGCGACGACAACGGCCCCGCTTGGACGCTAGACTCGATCTGCGAGTCGCCGCCCAGCGCGCGATACAGATTGGCGACATTCGCCGCGCGCGCCAGTTCGGTGGTTACCCGGCTGCGGCGCGCGCTGTAGAGGGTGCGCTGTGCGTCGAGGCTCGACAAGAACGTATCGACGCCACCCTTGTAGCGCGCATTGGCCAGAAAGGCGTTGTCGGCGGCGGCATCGACCAGGCGGCGCGCGGCCAAGTCTCGTCCCCCAGTGTCGCTCGGCGGGCGAGTGCGTCAGCGACTTCGCGGAAAGCCGTCTGTACGGTCAATTGATAGGTGCCGACCGCTGCATCGAAATTGGCGCGCGCTACGAGCAGATTGCCGCGATTGGCGCCACCGTCGAATAGCGGGAGCGACACACTGGGCCCGGCGGAATAGTTGAAAGCCCCGCTGGAGAAAAGCGAGCCGAGCCCGGTCGAGGCGAAACCGAGCAGGCCGGTCAGTGAAATTCGCGGGAAGAACGCCGCGCGCGCGGCACCGATGCGAGCGTTGGCGGCTTGCAGACGGAATTCGGCCTGGATCACGTCTGGCCGCCGCAGCAATACTTCGGAAGACAGGCCGACTGGCGGTGGCACGATCGCGGTCATCGCGTTGTCCAGCGTGTCGGGCAGTTCGTTATCCGCGACTGTCGCGCCGAGCAGCAATTCGAGCGCGTTGCGATCCTGCGCCACCTGCGCGGTCTGCCGCGCAAAGTCGCCCGCCGCGGTCTGTTCGACTGTCAGCGCCTGATCGAGGTCCGAACGCGGTGCCACCCCACCGAGCAATCGTGCGCGCGTGATCCGCACGCTTTCGCCCGCCGATCGGCGCGTGTCGTCGGCAATCCCCAGCAATGTCCGGTCGGCGGCATAGGTGAACCATGCCTCCGCCAGATCACCCACCAGCGTCACGCGGACGGCGCGTGCTCCGGCCTCTGTGGCAAGATACTCGTCGAGCGCGGCGCGGCTCAGCGATCGCACCCGGCCGAAGAGGTCGAGTTCGAACGCACTCACGCCGGCGTCGACACTGTAACTGGTACGAACGCCGCCTGACCCGCCGGTCTGGCCGTTGCCCAGGGCGGCACCGCTGATACCGTTGCGAACGGTCAGCCCGCCGCCCAGATCGACTTGAGGCAAGCGGGCGGCACGCTGCACACGATATTGCCCCCGCGCCGCTTCGACATTGGCGAGCGCCACGCGCAAATTCTGGTTGTTGGCGATGGCGCGCTCGATCAGCGCTAACAAGCGCGGGTCGGCAAAGATCGCGCGACGGTCGAGCGGCGCCACTTCCGATGCATCGGCCTGCGGCAACGTTGTCCTTACCGTGGGGGCAGGGCGGATATAGCTTGGCTCGAGGCTGCAGCCGCCGAGCAAGGTCAGCAAAAGCGCGAGGCGTTTCATACCGTCGCCTCACGGGGCTGGGTAGCCTGATCAACCTGTTTGCGACCAAGCAGCTTGCGCACCAAGACGAAAAACAGGGGCACGAGGAAGATCGCAATGCCGGTCGCGGTCAGCATCCCGCCAATCACCGCCGTCCCGATTTCGACGCGACTTTTTGCACCGGCGCCAGTCGATATCGCGAGCGGCAGCACGCCGAAGATGAATGCCAGGCTGGTCATCAGGATCGGTCGCAGGCGCAAGCGCGCAGCCTCGAGCGCCGCATCAACCGCGCTTTTGCCCGCCTTTTCCGCTTGCTCCGCGAATTCGATAATCAGGATCGCATTCTTGGCGCTCAAGCCCATCGTCGTCAGCAGGCCGACCTGGAAATAGACATCGTTCTCCAACCCGCGCAGCGCTATGGCAACTGCTGCGCCGACCAACCCGATCGGCACAACCAACAGGACCGCGATGGGAATCGACCAGCTTTCGTACAAGGCGGCCAGACACAGGAAGACGACGAGTAGGGACAGCGCGTAAAGCAGCGGTGCCTGCCCGCCGGTCAGGCGTTCCTGATAGCTGAGGCCCGACCAGTCGACCGATGTCCCGGGCAGTTGCGCCGCCAATTCCGCCACACGGTCCATCGCGTCACCGGAACTCCTCCCCTCCGCGGCTTGTCCATTGATCTCGTAAGCGGACACGCCATTGAACCGCCCCAGGGCCGCCGGCGCGGTTTCCCAGGTGGCACTGGCGAACGCAGTATAAGGAGCCATGGCTCCCGTGCTCCCGCGCACCGACCACAAAGCGAGATCCTCTGGCCGCGAACGGTAAGGCGCGTCCCCCTGTACATAGACCCGTTTGACGCGGCCGCGATCGACGAAATCGTTGACGTAGCGTCCACCCCACGCGGTTGCCAGTGTCTCGTCCGCCGTCGCCGATCCGATTCCCAGTGCGCCCAGCTTCTGATCGTCCACCTTGATCCGCAGCGTCGGATTGTCTTCCAGACTGCCAAGCCGGATTGCGGACAGGGCCGGGTCGGCGCGTGCGGCCGCGACCAGCTTGTCGCGCGCCGCCTTGAACGCTTCACGACTGAGGCCGCCCGAGTTGAGCAACTCCATGGTGAAACCATTTGATTGCCCAAGGCCCCGAACCGCCGATGGCGCCAGCGCAAAGAATTCGACGTCGCGCAATGCCGTCTCGACTTCGCGGGTGGCGCGCTTGGTCAAGGTATCGGCACTGAGTTTGCTGCCCTTGCGCTCTTTCCAATCCTTGAAGATGATGAAGCCACGTCCGGCGTTCTGTCCGGCACCTGCTTGTCCCTGCCCGACGACGGTGTAGACCCCCGTCACGGCATCACTCATCTTCGCCGCGAAATATTTCTGGATCGCCGCTGCTGCGGCAATTGTGCGCGACTGCGTGGCGCCCGGCGGCAGCGTGAACTGGATTTGGGCGCGCCCCTGATCCTCGACTGGCAAAAAGCTGGTCGGCAAACGGAAGAACACGACGATGAGCAGCGTGACCATCACGGCATAGCCGAACAGCGGCCAGCGCGGCCTTGCGATCGTCACCGCTACTCGGTCGCGATACCGGTCGGAGGTTCGGCTGAACCATGCATTGAAGCGGTCGCCGTAGCCGTGCATGCGCGCCATCAGGCCGTTCCGTGACCGATCGTCCTCGCGCTTGAGCAAAGTCGCGCACAAGGCGGGCGTCAGGATCAGTGCGACGAACACCGACAGCACCATCGAGGCAACGATGGTTATCGAAAATTGCTTGTAGATAACGCCGACCGACCCCCCGAAGAACGCCATGGGCAAAAAGACTGCCGACAGGACGAGGGCGATGGCGATAAGCGCGGTCTGGATCTCGGCCATGGACTGGACTGTCGCGTCACGTGGCGAAATGTCCGGATCCTCGGCCAGCACGCGCTCGACGTTTTCGACGACGACAATGGCGTCATCGACCAGCAGGCCGATCGCCAGCACCATGCCGAACAGCGTCAGCGTGTTGATGGTGAAGCCGAACAGCGCCAGCACGCCGAAAGTGCCGAGCAACACGACCGGCACCGCGATCGCGGGGATGAGCGTCGCCCGCCAGCTCTGCAGGAACACGAACATCACAATGACGACCAGGATGATTGCCTCGATCAGTGTCCAGACGACCTCCTCGACCGACAATTTGATGAAGTCGGTGCTGTCCAGCGGATAGCTGAAGCGAAAACCGGGCGGAAACGACTTGGCCTGTTGCTCGACGATGGCGCGGACCCGTTCCGCGGTCGATAGCGCATCGGCGCCGGGTGCGAGAGAGACCGAGAGGCCCGATGCCGGAAAGCCATTGAACCGGCTAAGCGTTGAGTAATTTTCTGCGCCGAGTTCGACGCGCGCCACATCGCCGAGGAGCACACGCGCGCCACTCGCTTGCGACTTCAGCACGATACGCCGAAATTCGTCGGCAGTCGTGAGCCGCGACCGCGCCGTGACCGTCGCGCTGAGCATCTGTCCTGCCGGGGCGGGCTGGGCGCCGATTTGCCCCGCCGCAACCTGGCTGTTCTGTGCCTGGATTGCCGTGACAACATCGCCGGGATTGAGCTGCACGGCGGCCAGCTTCACCGGGTCGAGCCAGATCCGCATCGCATATTGCGATCCGAACAGGTTCATGTCGCCTACGCCGGGTGTCCGGCCGATCGCGTCCTGCAGATTGCTGGCGAGATAATCGCCGATATCCATCGATTCGCTACGGCCGCTTTCGTCATAGACGCCGATGACCATCAGGAAGTCGGGATTCGACTTGGTGACGGTCAGCCCCTGTTGCTGCACCTGCTGCGGCAACCGGCTCAGCGCCTGCTGTACCTTGTTCTGCACCTGAACCTGCGCGATGTCGGGATCGACGCCCTTGCGGAACGTGGCGGTAATCGTCGCGGAACCGGATGAAGACGATTGCGCGCTGAAATAGATCAGCCCGTCGATGCCGGTCAGCTGTTGCTCGATGACTTGCGTAACGCTGGACTCCAGGGTCTCGGCCGAGGCACCCGGATAGGTTGCGCGAATATTGACGCTGGTTGGCGCGATGTCGGGATATTGCTCGACAGGCAAAACACGGATGCCGCCGATGCCGCCCAACATGACGATGATGGCCAGCACCCAGGCAAAGATCGGGCGGTCAATGAAGATGCGCGAAATCATCGCGCGGGAACGTTGCCCGCTGGTGCGCTTGGCTTGCTGCCGGCGGGCACGGCGCGCACCGGCGCTCCCGGCTTGGCCTTTCCAAGGCCCTCGACGATCACCTTGTCACCGGGTTTCAGACCCGCAGTGATCAGCCATTTATCGCCAACGGTGCGGTCGGCCGTCACCTCTCGCAGGACTGCCTTGCCATCGCCCCCGACCAGCAACACCGTCGCCCGGCCCCGTGGACTGCGCGACACGCCCCGCTGCGGCACGAGGATCGCGTTGGACAGCGCCGCCTGCACGATCGAGGCGCGAACGTACATTCCGGGCAGCAACAACCCTTGCGGATTGGGCACCCGAACGCGCAACGTGACCGATCCCGTCGCCGGATCGACCATCGCCTCCGTAAACTGAAGCGTGCCGGCATAGGGATAGGAGCTGCCGTCTTCCAACGCGATGCGCACTGCGGCTGTCGCAGGAACGACGCCGCTGCCCGCCAGCGAGCGGCGCAACGCGAGCAGGTCGGCGCTCGACTGCTGGATATCGACGAACATCGGGTCAAGCCGTTGAATGGTGGTCAGCGGATCGACTTGATTGGCTGTGACGAGCCCTCCCGTCGTCACCAGCGAGCGGCCGATCCGCCCGGTGATCGGCGCGGGAACACGGGTGAAGCGCAGATTGACCTGCGCAGTCTCCAGAGCCGCGCGATTGACTGCCACCTGCGCCGCTGCCTGCCGGGCGGTGGCGGCGGCATCGGTATAGTCCTGCTGGCTGATCGCCTCGATCTTCGCAAGCGGTGCAAAGCGCGCGGCGCGGGTTGCCGCGGCACTTCGAGTAGCTTCCGCCGCAGCGACATTGGCGCGAGCCTGGTCGGCGCTGGCGCGATAAAGGCTGGGATCGATCTGGTAGAGTGTCTGCCCCTCACGCACGATCGAACCTTCGACAAACTGCCGAGCGCGAACGACGCCCGACACTTGCGGCCGGACCTCGGACATTTCAAACGCGGCAGTGCGGCCCGCCAGCGTCACCGGCAATGTGACCGGCTGGGTGCCGATGACGACATAGCCGACCTCTGGCGGAGGCTGCTGCCCCCGCTCGTCGTTCTTTGCACAAGCTGCCAGCGCCGCGCACAGCGCAAAAATCGTGAATACCCGCATCTACCGCCTCAACCCACCACGTGCCGAAAAGAACCGACAAAGGTGAGAAACATTCCTTCTTTTTCTATTCGCTGCGACCGCGTGTCGGGAAGGTGAACGACCCTACGGAGTGATCCAGTATGCGCCAGCGGTGAGCACGCCATCGATTTCGGCAAGTCCGGCCTTCACTCCCGTCGCCCGCACATAGGTGATAATCTGGTCCCCTGACGCACCAGTCGCAACGACCGGCCGGCCCGGAGCCTCGAACTTTATAGGTATGAAACCAAAGGCCAGTTGTCCCTCATTTTCGAGCCGAACCACCCCGATCATTCCGTTGACCGCTTCGGGATGAAACGGCGCAAGAGTGTAGGCTGGATCGGGTTCGAACCCGAACATGCGCTTACGCCGCTCCACCCATTCGGCTCGCGCGGCGTGGTCCTGTCCCGGGCTCAGGGCGTGGGTGACGACGCAGCCATTACCCAGGCCGTGAAAAATTGGTCGCCCGCGATAGAGTTCGATCCCTTGGACAATATGCGCATGATGGCCGGCGACGATGTCCGCACCCGCGTCGATCGCCGCGTGGGCGAGCGGACGCTCATATGGTGCCAGCGTCGCGGGCCGATGCGTCACGCCCTTGTGCAGCGCAACCACGACGACATCGGCTCTGCTTCGCGCCGCCGCGACTTCGGCCTGCATCGTGGCGACAGAGGCCGGATCTGCTGTGACGAGTTCTGCCTGCGGCCGGCAGGTCCCGCCGTCCCGCGGACGGGTGACAACATAGTTCGAGCCCGCGTGATGCTCGTCAGCCCAGGAGATCTCGGGACCGACGCAATTGTAGCTGAGCAACGCGACCGTAAGATCGCCTCGATCGATAAACGCCGTCGCCTTGGCTTCATTGAGGTCGAGGCCCGCGCCGCTATGCGCAATCGCGAGCGCATCCAGGCGCGCGACCGTGTCGGCAATCCCTTCGGCGCCGCAATCGGCGATATGGTTGCCCGCCATGGACACCGCGCCGATCCCGGCCCGTGCCAGCGCATCGAGGTGATCGGGATTCGCGCCGGGCGCGGGAACGTCCCCCTGCATTTCCTGCCCGCGGAGGGTGTGCGGTACCTCGAGATGCCCGATCGCCAGATCGGCCGCCCGAAGTAACCGGGGCGATCCCCGACAGCCAATGATCGGGATCGGGCACGTCGAGAATGATGTCGCCCAGTCAGCGCAATGTCCAGCGTCACACGGCACCGCTCTGCGCGCAGCGCCAGCGATCTCTTCGGGCGCATAGCCGAGTTCCGCGAGCACCGCGTCGGTTTGTTCGCCCAGGACGGGCATGCGGAGCGGCGTTTCGGCTGGTGGGACCGCGAAGCCCGGACCGACCACGCGCCAGCGGCCGTCGAATGACCGGGCAGGTCCGCCTCGGCGATCAGTCCCGCGCTCAGCGATGTGCGGGTGTACCGCGATCTGGCCGACATCGCGCAGCATCGCCGCCGGGACGCCGGCAGCGGTGAGGCGTAGTTTCGATGTCGATGGCGCGGTCACGCGACAATGCATCGGTCAGCCACGCTTTGACCGCGTCGTAATTGGCGACGCGCGCGGCATGATCGGCAGAAGCGCGGATCGTCGATCATCTCCGCATGGCCGAGCGCGCGCAGCAACGCCTCGACCTGATGCTGGTGGTTGGCGCCCAGCGCGATCCAGCCTTCCGCCGTCGGATAGAATTCGGCGGTGGCGACCATGCGGTAGCCGCGGTTGCCCGTGCCCGCTGGCGCTTCGCCGGTATAGGACTGGACCGAAACGCTGGTGGCGATCAGCTTCAGCGCCGCGTCGAGCATGGCGACATCGACATGACTCGCCCTTGCCCGTCGCGTCGCGGGTGCGCAGCGCTGCGAGCAGGCCGATAACCGCAAGATAGCCGCTGAATGAGTCGATGATCGGCATGCCGATCTTGCGCGGGCCCCTCCGGCCCGGCGTTCATCAGCGCGATGCCTGACATTGCCTGGGCGATATGGTCGTAGGCCCCCCAATCCTTGAGCGGACCCGACTGTCCGAAGCCGGTGATCGAGACCGCGACGAGACGCGGATTGCGGCGCGGCGATGGCCTCGAAGGAAAAGCCCAGCCGCGCGAGCACGCCGGGCCGGAAATTTTCGACCAGGACGTCGCGCGATCGATCAGCCGCCACAGAGCTTCGCGGCCCTCCTCGCTCTTCAGGTCGAGCGTCAGGGAGCGCTTGCCAGCATTGATCGCCGCGAACGGTATGCTCATCCCCGGGAGACCGGCATGTTCGGTATAGTGCCGGAAATCGTCGCCGCGGACGGGAGGTTCCACCTTGATAACCTCCGCGCCGAGTTGCACGAGCATCTGGGTGCAGGTCGGGCCGGAGATCGCGTGGCTGAGGTCGACGACGCGAATGCCATCGAGTGGCTTCATGCCCGTTCAGCCGAAAACGCGCCTGCCGCCTCCAGTTCGGCGCGATTTGCGTCGATGTTCGGCAAGGATCGCATCGGTGGCATCCGACAGCGGCTTTGGTTGCACTGACGGGTGTCTCCGATAGATGGAACGGCGTACCGATCTGGTGCAGGCCACCCGTCTCGACAGCCATGCCGCGCGCGATCGCATGCGGATGAGCGAGTGCCTCGGCGGGTGACAGAACGGCTTGCGCTTGGTGTCCGCGGCCGCATGGAGCAGTTCGATCCATTCGTCGCGCGGGCGGGTGTGGAACAGGGCGATAAGCTCGCGTTCGATACGCGGCCATTCCGCAGGCTGTGTGCGCAACGGTTCGAATTCGGGCTTTCCCACCGCCGTGCAGAACCGCGCCCAATAGGCCGGCTCCATGTCGGTGGTGCAGATCCAGCCGCCATCGCTGCATTGCCACACGCCGCCTTTTGGATTGCCAAGCTGCCCTGCGTGGGCGGGACGTCCGCAGGAGTGGCCGCACGGCCCAGCGCGACCATCAGCAGCGGCATGGCCGCGTCGGTCATCGCCACATCGACATGCTGTCCCCGCCCCGTGCGTTCACGCGCCTGCAACGCGGCGAGCGCTGCGATCGTCGCGTGCGTGCCGGCCAGCACGTCCGCTACCTGCGCGCCCGGCAGGGTCGGTGTCGCGGTTCCGTTCAGCCGGCCCAAGGCCCCCGCCAGCGCCAGAGCAGCGGGATCGTGCCCCGGCTCGATCCGGAGTGGTCCGGTCTGGCCGGCGAAAGCGACCGAGACATAGACCAGTCGTGGGTTGAGCGCCGCCATCTCCTCATAGCCATAGCCCATCGCCGGCCAAAACACCCGGGCGGTAATCCTCGATCAGCATGTCGGCCGCCGCAATCATGCGGTGGATCAGGGCGCGTGCCGCATCGTTGCCCGGATTGATGCCAAGGCTGCGCTTGTTGCGGTTGTAGGTCGGGCGCGATGCGCGCATCGGGATCTGCATCGCCGAACATCGCCTTGTGCTTGGCCAGTTCGCGCGGATGCTCGATCGCGGATGACATCGGCGCCCAGATCGCCGGCGATCCAGCCGACATAGGCACCGGGCAGGAAGCGCGAGAAGTCGATGATCTTGAGGCCGGCCAGAGCCGTCATGCGCCGCGCCTCTCATGCGCCTTGGCGCTTGCCGGCCCCTCGATGAACGCGGTGATCCGTCGCACGGCTTCGTCGCCATCGCCACCACGCTGAAATTGTCGACGCCGAGCTCCAGCACCGGTACGCCCGACTGCTCCAGCGCGCGGATCACGAACGGGTCGGCATCGGCCAGCGCAACCGCGCCGTCGACGCGATGGGTCCGCGCTTCGTGGACGTGCCACGGCGCCCGCCCAGCTCGGCATGCGCAGCTCGTCGCCCATCGTCAGGAACCGCGCCGCCAGCGCGCGCAGCGGATCGCGCCCGCGGTCGAAGTGGCGGATATAGCCGTCGGCGGCGAGCGCGAGGTACATCGACCAGACGAACACCGCGCCGTGGCTCTCCTCCCATCGCTGGTAGAAGGCCATGTCGCTCCACATGCCGCGGCCGACCCACATCAGCCGCACGCTTCTCATCGGCACAGACGCCAGCGCCGTCCGCGACGCGCTGGGCGACCTCATCGTGAAACGCCTTGGCCGCGTCGCGCGCCCATACGGTGCCGCGATGCCATTGCGGCACCATCGTCGCGGGCATCGAATCGACGATGCCGATCGGCGCGCGCGGCGCGGCGGCGATCAGGTCGCGCGTGCGGCGGTAATAATCCTCCTGCTCGTTGACGAGGTCCATGACCTCGATCGAGCCGATCGACTTCGAAGCGTGCGCCCGGTGGCCGCTTCGACCCGGCCGATGACCTCGCGCAGTTCGGCGACCAGCAGGTCGAGCCGGGCGGGTTCGAGCGCCTCGTCCCAGCGATCGGGCAGTTCCTCCCACCAGTCGGTTGAGATCTGCCAGCGCGGATCGACCGTGCGCTCGTAGAGAAACAGGTCGGCGCCGGCCGCCCGCGCCATTTCTGCAAAAATCTTTGCGGTGGCGTCGGACGAGGCGATGGCGTGGACGAAATCGGGCCGCGGCAGCCCGCCCCAAGGCGCGTTGTCGGCATCATCGTCGAACGCTGCGGCGAGCGCCTGCGCGCTGTAGGGTTCGACATGGGTGGGGAAATCGCGCGCCTTGAGCAGATCGAGGTACCGCCGCGACTGCTGCTTGGCGGCGACGATCGATGCCCACCATTGATTGACGACGAACGGCACATCGAGCGCGCGCAGGATTTCCTGCGGCGCATTGGCGTTGACGACGGCGAAACGCTCCCCGTCAGCCACGCGGGCACGGACATCGGCAAACCACTCGCGTTGGTAGGCGCTGAAGTCGGCAATCGATTGCAGCGACTTGCGGCTGCGTGTGGCTTTGGCGGGCTTGGCCCGAACAGTAGCTGGACGCGGCGATTGTGCAGGTTCGGGCTCGTCGCGCAGAAACCGGTCCACGCGGTTCGCAAAATCGCGCCGCGTGTCGAGCGCGGCGAAGCGGATGCCCTCCGGCAAAGCGCGACGAATGGCGGCCACGTCCCACGGCGCGGCTTCGTCGCCATACTGGCTCAGGTGGATGACGTGCGTCGCCCGACTGGCGGCGACCCCGGTGGCAACCTTGGCGGCGACGGCTTCGGGCATCATGTCGGTCAACGGGATCCGGTCAGCGGTGGGGCTGAACGGGTGCGGCCAGGCCTCACCAACAATAGTCGCGCCGGCGCTCTCGATCATCTGCAAGGGCGCAACGAAGTCGGGTCCCGTCCCGGCCATATAGATGCGGATCGGCGTGTCGACGGACGCGTTTGGCAGCATCGCGAACGCCGCACGGATCGCCTCAGGCGATTGCCGTTGCATCCGGAAGGCGGCGACGCCGCTCAGGTGCGGTCGCGCAGCCGAATAGAGTGCGGCAATCTCATTTCGCGCGGCCTCGGCTCGCGCCAGCGCAGCCGCGTCCGGACGCCTGCCACCGAGTGACACCAGCCAGTCAATCAACTCGCCCATGCGCACGGCATTGTAATCGTGCGACGCGGGCCGGTCGAAATGCAACAGATCGTACATGTGCGTCGGCGCCGGCGATGCCTCGCCCAGTCGGGCCAATTCCCGCACGATGGCAAAGACCTGCATCTGCTCGGCGTCGGCGCGGGTGACCAGCACGGGATCGGCGGGATTCGAGCAGTTTGTTCGAGCAGGCGGCGACCACGCGCGACCCAGTCCCTTGGTTCCGAGCAACGCGTCGGCGCGTGGCGTCGGATCGGTGTCCACCGGCCTACGGCATCGACCGCGACGTCGAGCCCGCACGCCTCGACCAGCGCGAATCGGCGCATCCACGCCGATCGACGCGCACCACGCTCATCAGATCGTTCCCGCCTCCTGCAGGCTGGCGACACGCTCTTCCGGATAGCCGAGCAGGTCGCGGTAGATATCGGCATTATGCTCGCCGATCGCGATCGGCAGCGCCTTGTCGAAGCCCGGTTCGGGCGCCGGAAAACTGGATCGGGATACCGGCGGTGCGCAGGTCGATATTCGAGCGTAGGACGGATGCGCGACCGGCATGGTCTCCGTCGCGCGCGACCACGCGCGGATCGACCAGCGCGTCCTCGGGATGGCGGACCGGGGCGACCGGCACGCCCTCGCGCCTCCAGCCAGGCGACGACTTCGGCGACAGGCAGGGTGCGCGACCAGGCGTTGATCCGCGCCTCCAGCTCGTCGGCGTTGGCGACGCGCGCGTCGCGGCTCGCGAAGCGCGGATCGTCGCCGAGTTCGGGCTGCGCCCATCGCGCGGAACAGCCCCCGCGCCAGCTTCTCGTGCACCGCGACGACCGCGACATAGCCGTCGGCACATTCGAACACGCCGAACGGCGACAGCCGCTGGACGGTCGAGCCCGGTGCGCGACGGCATGCCCGCCGCCGCCATCGCCGACCAATTCTCGATCGCGACGAACGAAGTCAGCGCGCCGAGCATCGACACGTCGACATGCTGGCCGACGCCGGTGCGGTGGCGCTGCTCGATCGCGGCGAGGATGCCGATCACGCGCGAATACCGGGGCGAGCATGTCGGCGATCGGGATGCCGATGCGAACCGGCGGGTGGCCCGGTTCGCCGCTGGTATACATCGCGCCCGACAGCGCCTGGATGATCACGTCCATCGCCTTGCCGCCGCCGCCGGCATCGCGCGCCGAAGCCCGAGAGCGAGCAATAGATGATGCGCGGATTGGCCGCGCGCGCCGCCTGCGTAGCCGACGCCCAGACGATCGGCGGTGCCGGCGGTGAAATTCTCCACGACGATGTCGGCGCCGCGCACCAGGTCGGCGAACACCGCGCGCGCTCTCGGGTGTCTTGAGATTGAGGCTGACGCCATATTTGCCGCGCCCGCGCGTCAGGTGCGAGATCGAGACGTCGTCCTCATGCCGGCGCTCGACGACGATGCCGTCGCGGCCGACATAGGGGCTGTTCTCGCGCGCCAGATCGCCGCCCTTGCGGATCCTCGACCTTGATGACCTGCGCGCCCAGCCCGGCGAGCAGCAAGCGTCGCATAGGGCCCGGCCAAGCGCGCGGGTGAGGTCGATGACGCGCAGCCCTTCGAGGGGGCGCTGCGAGGTGGTGCGCTCACGCCGGGTTCCTCGATGAGACTGCGCTTATGGGTGCGCGGGGCGAGCTGCCGGCGCGCCTGGCTGATCAGGCGTTGCGCTTCGGCGAGGACGCGGCGCGCCGTCGAGTGCCGACGCGCGCAGATGCGCCGCGCCTGCGCGCGCGCGTCACGCATTGTAGAGTGCGTCGAAGCGCGCCTGCTCGGCCGGTGCGAGCGGCGTGAAAGGCCATGCCCTCGGTTCGCGCCGAAGTCGATGCCGGCCGCCTCCGCGCTGAGGATTTCGTGCTCGAGCGCGGCTTCCCAGACCCGCCGCGAGCGGGTCAACAACGCGCTGCAGGTCAGGCGGCAGCCGGTCCCAGGCGCGCGTCGGACATGGCGCGTGCGGGATAGGCGCCGCGGCTGAAGCGAATCGTCGTGAAGTGACGCGCGACTTCGGCGAAGTGCAGGCTCTTGATCGTGTCGGCGGGCGCGACCACGCCGTCGATCACGCCTTTGGCGAGCGCCGAATAGACTTCGCCCATCGGCATGTTGACCGGATCGGCGCCGAGCTGCACGCAGCACGTCCACGTCTCTCGGCCGGCGCGCGCAGGCGCAGACCCTTGAAATCGGCGAGCGAGCGGACCGGCCGCGCGCGCGTCAGCACGCCGGGGAAGTTGCCGCCCTGCACCGCAAGCACGTGCAGCCCGTCCAGTTCGCGGCCGAACTGCGGGAAAGCGCGCGGCGAGGCAATCGTAGACCGCCACCTGATCGCCGAGCGTCCTCACGCCGCCGTAGAATCCCGATTGCGCGCGCAGCATATGTGCGCCGCCGCGGGCATAGATCGGCGTGATCAGCCCGATATCGGCGACGCCGTGGCGGATCTCGACCATGCTCTGGTCGCGCGACAGCAGTGAACCCGACCCAAAAGGGCTTGAACTTGATGCGGCCCTCTGCTCGCTGCCTCGACCGCCTTCATCCAGCTGATGTCGGCGCGGCTGAACGGGTGGGTCGGCGGGTAGGGGCGTGGCGTAGGTCAGCGTGATCGTGCTCGCCCTGCGGCTTGGGCGCGCACGCGGCGGCGCCGAGCGCCAACAGCGGCTGCAGAGCAGGGCGCGCGCATGGTCATGCTCCGAAGACCTTCGGCAGCCACAGCACGACGATCGGCACGGCGATGATCAGCGCCAGATGGAGGAAGTCGGCGAGCAGGAACGGCACGATGCCGCGGAAGATCGTTCCGCAGCGGGATGTCCTTGGCCATCGCGTGGATGACATAGACGTTCAGGCCAAGCGGCGGGTGGACGAAGCCGATCTCCATCGTGCGGACGAGGAAGATGCCGAACCAGATCGGCGAATAGCCCAGTTGCACCGCGATCGGCAGGAAGATCGGCGTGGTCAGCAGCATCAGCGCCAGACCGTCGAGAAACGAGCCGAGGAGCAGCAGCACCAACGCCATGACGCAGATCGCCAGCGTCGGGCTGGCATGCGCATCAGTGACGAGCTTCGACAGATGCCCCGGTGACTTCGCTGACGCTGATGAAGGTCGCGAACAGGATCGCGCCGATGATGACGACATAGATCATGCCCGTCGTGCGGAGTGTCGCGCCCAGCGCTTCGGCGAGCTTGGCGCTGGTCACTCCTCCACGAAACGCCCACAGTGGCAGTGCCCCGACCAACGCCAACCGAGGCGGCCTCGGTCGGCGTGAACCAGCCCACCATCAGCCCGCCGATGACAAACAGGATGAGCAGAGCGACATCGGCAATTCGGCGAAGCGCGGGCAGCCGCTCCCGCCATGGCAGTCGCTGCGCGCGCGGGCCGAGTTCGGGGCGCCAAAGGCACAGCATCGCGATCGTCGCCATGTAGAACAGCGCTTGGCTTGCGCCCGGGATGATCGAGGCGGCGAACAGCTTGCCGATCGACTGTTCAGCAATGATGCCGAAAACGATCAGCGCGCCCGAAGGGGGCACCAGCGATCCAAGCGTGCCACCCGCCGCCAGCGCGCCGGTCGCAAAGCCGGGATGGTAGCCCGCGCGGCGCATCTCGGGGAGGGCGACCGAGCTGACCGTGGCCACTGTCGCGAGACTCGATCCGCTGATCGCGCCGAAACCGGCGCAGCCGCCGATCGAAGCTAGCGCCAGGCCACCCCGGCGGTGACCGAGGAAAGCGGCAGCAGCGGAAAAGAAATCGCGGCTCGCGCCGGCTGCAAAGCACAAATGCGCCATCAGCAGAAATAGCGGCAGGACGCCCAATTCGTATTTGCTGATCGTTTCGAACGACACGACACCCAGCTTGATCACTGCCGGCTCCGCACCCAGCAACAAGGCGAGCCCGCCCGTACCGACCAGACCCAGGCCGACGCCGATCGGCGTACCGATGGCAAGCAGGCCAAGTAGCGTAACGATACCGAGAACGCCGATGAGTTCCGGGCTCATTGACGCCCTCCCCGGAATGCCGCGCGCAGGAAGGTACCTGTCACGACCAATGCAGCCCCGATCCAGACCAGCCGAAATCCGCGCAGGGGGATTCCAAGCAATTCCGAGCGCTCATAGGCGCCCCACAAGTCGCTCGCGACCCAGGCAGACCCGACAGCAGTCGACGCGAACAACAAGGCACCCAAAAGCGCGGCAACCCGGGCCAGCCGTGCCGCGGCGGCGGGCTGCATCCGCTCAGTGAAAATATGAACCGACGCATGCGCTCCCTGAACCGTTGCGCCGATCATGGCCGCTGAAGCTGCGAGAATGACCGAGCACTGGACGATCTCGATCGAGCCGAGAAGCGAAAACCCGGTGTGACGTCCGAGCACGGCAAGGGCATCTGTCGCCGTCGCGACCACCAAGCCGGCAGCGCCGATGACGAACGCGATACGAGCAAGCGGATGCGCTGTAGCGGTTGGCTCTTCCCCTGGCGGAACATCCGCATCGGGGAGCGCCTCCGGCACTTGCCGGCTGTCCAACGATGCCACCACCTGCCCCTCCTGGTTGACAATGTTCTGACCGACTTGTCTAGTTTTGGCAATCACATGGATGGTTGAGTAAATCAACCAAGTAATGGGCGGGGGATCACATGGCGAAAATATCGCACGCGCCGAATCGCACATTTGAGAGTGTCGCCGGACAACTCGGTCGGCTCGACGATTTCATCGGATTCCGATTGCGCCGAATACAGAACCAGCTGTCCAAGGATTTCGCGGAGGCCAACCAGGCATGCGGTCACAATTTGCGATCCGGCCTGTTCTCTTCTTTGGCAATCATCGCCGCCAATCCAGGCATTTCGCAAAGCGAAGTGTCGCGGCATATCGGCCAAGACAAATCGATCACCGTGCAGATCGTCGACGATCTCGAGCGCGGAGGTCATGCCGAACGCCGTCGCTCCCCCACCGATCGGCGACGCCACGCACTATATATTACCCCTGACGGCGAGCGCTTCCTCGACGAACTATTCGCGAACCTCGCCAGCACCGAGGCGGTCATGTCGCAACAGCTGACGCGCGCGGAGCAGCATCTGCTCCACGAATTGCTCGACCGAATCTACGAGCATTGGGCACGATGAGATTGCTATAGATCATCCAATTAGTGGTTGACTATCTCCACTAAACCCCGTCTATTCTGTTCACGAACTCGCGCCGGCGGGGTCGTGCGGATGGCGAAGATGCGTCAACGCGGGAGAGAAGGTACGCGGCTCGTGGGACGAGTCCTCCCCCGCTGAGGTGCAGCGCAGAAAGCGCCGCGTCCGCCATTCGGGAGGGATGACGATGATTGCTAATTTTCGCGCTTGTGGTTCCACGATTGCACTCGCTTCGGCACTCATCGCCGCGACGGCAGATGCCCAGACCTCAACACCGACAACGGCAACACCGACAACGGCGCCGACAGTTGTCGAAGGGCCCGAGGCGATCACAGCCTCGACTACTGTCGATGACACCATCGTCGTGACCGGCAGCCGTCTTCGCGGCGTTGCTCCGGTCGGTTCGGCAGTGACCTCGCTCGGACAGGCCGATCTGGCTTTGTCGGGTCGCACGACCGTCGACCGCGCAATCCGCGATCTGCCGCAGGTCTTCGATCTGGGGGTCAGCGAAAATTCGCGAGGCCAGTCGGGCGGTTCGGGCAACATCGTCTATAGCAACTCGGTCAATTTGCGAGGCATCGGGCCCAACGCGACATTGATCCTGATCGACGGCCACCGTGTGACCAACAATGGTCGTTCGACCGACCCGTCGGTCCTGCCGTCGCTCGGCGTCGAGCGGATTGAAATCGTCGCCGACGGCGCCTCTGCCATTTACGGTTCCGATGCCGTTGCCGGCGTCGTCAATCTCATTCCACGCCGCAGCCTGAACGGCGTCGAGGCTTTCGCCCGCGCTGGGATCTCGGATGACGGCGTCTATCATGAATATTCGGCCGGCGCAGCGGCGGGGATCAAGTTCGAGCGCGGCCAGATCATGGTTGCGTACGAACATGTCGACAAGTCCGCGCTCAACGGAGACGACCGGTCCTTCTTCACGTCCAACCAGACGGGATTCGGGGGCAATGATTACAGCCTGACCCGATGCGCGCCCGGTACGATACGTACGACTACCGCTGGCGTGACCACCAGCTACGCTATTCCCCAACAGGGTGTGACCCAGGGGACGGCCGGGTCGCTGGTCGCCGGCACGTCAAACCGTTGCAGCGATGCGCAGAGCCAGGACCTCATCCCGCAGCAACGCTATAATTCGGTCAATGGGACGGTGTCATACGACCTGACCGACTGGCTCACCGTCTTCGCCGACGGATTTTACAGCCATCGCAGCTTCGTCCGCCAACCGGGCTTTGCCAGTGCTACAGTCACGGTGCCGCAAACGAATGCTTTCTTCGTCCGGCCCGCGGGCTTCACGGGCACCAGCTATGCGCTCGACCTGAACTTCCGCAAGGATGCGCCGCGCAACACGTCCTATGGCTCGGGCGAAAGCTACCAGATCACGCCAGGGGTTCGCGTCAAGCTGCCCCATGATTTTCAGTTCGAGGCGATCCTGGGGATCGGTCGGACGAAGGATATCTCCATCACGCGCGGTGGTGTCGGCAATGCCGCGCTGACGGCGGCATTGGCCAGCAACAATCCGGCGACGGCCTTCGATCCCTATGGTCTTGGTCGCACGTCGCCGACCACGCTGGCGAACATTTTCAACCAGATCCAGATCGACCCGACCAACGGGAAATTTACGGGCTACGAAGCACGCTTGAACGGGTCGCTGTTCGCCTTGCCTGCTGGCGATGTGAAAGTGGCGCTGGGGTATGAAGGGCAGGAGTTCACGATCGGCCTGGGGAGCGCGCGCGGCAACCCGACCGTTCCCGTCGTTTTCCGTAACTTCGATCGCCGCGTGGATTCGGGGTATATCGAGGTGCTGGTGCCCATCTTTGGGACGGCAAATGCCATGTCAGGTTTCCAAAAGCTCGAAATCACCGGTGCCGTGCGCTACGATCGTTATTCGGACGTAGGCAAGACGACCAATCCCAAATTCGGTGCCAATTGGTCGCCTATCGATGGGCTGACCATTCGCGGTAGCTATGGCACGTCGTTCCGTGCGCCGACCCTGCCGCAAATCTACGGCAACTCGAACCAGTTGTTCGTCCAGAATTACCAGAACCCCACCGGAGCGCCCATCGTCGGCGTCGCACGGTCGGGTGGCAATCTGGGCCTGTCCCCGGAAACCGCCGAGACCTGGTCGGTCGGTGCTGATTTCGAGCCAGTGCGAAATCTCCGCTTGTCGACAACCTATTTCAGCGTCGATTACAAGAACCAGGTCATCGCTCTGCTGTCCGACCTGGCGCTGCTCAATCGCCTGTCGCAGTTCAACGGTACCGGCCTGATCGTGCAGGGTCCTGCCGCCGCGACTGCGGTCGCCGATCTGCTGGCAGCTGGCCTCCCGGTGGCGGGCGTCCTGCCCAGCCCCGTGACGCTCTTCGTTGACGGACGCAGCCAGAACCTGGGCCGCTCGATCACGCGGGGCATTGATTTCACGGCCAGCTATGTGATCCCCACTGAAAACGCCGGAACCTTCGGTATCAACTTGAGCGGAACGTACCTGACCGAGTTCAAGACCGCCCAGACCCCAAACGCGCCGATCATCAGCCAGCTCAACCAGATCTTCCAGCCTCTGAAGTTCAAGGCACGGGCGAGCATTGACTGGACGGACGGTCGCTTCAACGCGCTACTCCGCGCGACGCATGTCGGCGGCTACGCCAATACCGCGATCACCCCCACGCAGGTCGTCAAGAGCTACACGCCATTCGACCTGATCCTTGGCGCCCGTGTTGGCGATCCGGCAACGGCGTTCAGCGTCGGGCTCGAAGTGCGCAACCTGTTCGATGTGAAGCCACCTTATGTGAACATCGCCCCGAGCGTGAACGGGAGCGGCGGCTACGATGCTACCACCACCGATCCGATTGGCCGCCTGTTCGCGGTCACTGTCCGCAAGAAGTGGTAAGGCTTGCCGCCACCGCGTTGGCGCTGCTCGCCATTCCAACCATCGCCGCGGGCCAGCCGGTTGCCGCCCAGGACACGGTGCGACCGCGTCCGCCGGGCGTAATTGGCGCGCCGGGTGGAAGCGGTCGCTATCCGGCAGTGGCACAGGTCGATGCGCGGCTGCCGGGCTTTACCCTGTATCGCCCCGCGCGGTTGCCGCGAGCGCCCATGCCGATCGTGTTGTGGGGCAATGGCGGCTGCCGTGATAACGGGCTGGGCAATGCCCGCTTTTTGCGTGAGATCGCCTCGCATGGTTACCTGATCGTCGCGGCGGGCCATGCGCGCAACGAGGAACCGATGCGTGCCGCGCTCCTGCCGAGCACGACGCCGGTGACGCCGGCCGGGGCGCCCAACACTGCCGGGCCCGGGCGGGGCGCGGACGAAACGAGCGCGACGCAGTTGATAGAAGGACTCGATTGGGCGATCGCCGAAAACGGTCGAGCGGGCAGCCGCCTTCGGCACAGGCTCGACACGCGGGCGGTGGGCGTGATGGGTCATAGCTGCGGCGGGCTACAGGCGATCGCGGTTTCCGCCGACCCGCGCATCAAGACATCAATGATCTGGAACAGCGGAGTCTATAACCGCGGCGTGGCCACCGGGCGCAGCGGCATCAGCGTGACCAAGGACCAGCTCGCGGCGATCCACGGGCCGGTCGCCTATATAAACGGCGGGCCGGCCGACATCGCCTATGAGAACGCCCTGGACGACTTTCGCCGCATCGACCGCGTGCCTGCGCTATTCGCCTGGCTGCCCGTCGGCCATGGCGGCACCTTTTTCACTGCCCCTAACGGCGGCAGCTATGGCCAAGTCGGGGTCGCATGGCTCGACTGGCAGCTCAAGCAAGACCAGACGGCGAAGCGCCTATTTGCTGGACCGGATTGCGGCCTGTGCGTCGATAAAAGCTGGACAGTGATGCGCAAGCGGCTCGATTGAGGAGTTATGATTTGCGATCACTGCTGAGCCGATTGGCCATCATCACGAGTTTGCTGTTCGCCACGCCCGTACTCGCGGACACACCGAGCTTCGGCCATTATCAGCCCGCACCGCAATTCGACGGGTCGGTCAGCAACTCCTTCTATCTGCCGATGCGCGACGGAGTCAGGATCGCCGTGCGCGTCATTCGCCCGGCCAATGGTAGCAAGACTGTCGAAGGCCGCTTCCCCGTCCTGGTTCACGCCACGCTGTCGGTCAGCCAGGAAGCCAATGACGGAACCGGGCCGGATGCTGCGGCCGTGCGGGCGATGCCGCGCCTGGTACCGCATGGCTATGTCGTCGTCATCTTTGCGCGGCGCGGCAACGGCCAATCATTCGGTGAGCGGCGCGG
Source organism: uncultured Alphaproteobacteria bacterium (assembly GCA_963740775.1). Lineage (GTDB taxonomy): Bacteria > Pseudomonadota > Alphaproteobacteria > Sphingomonadales > Sphingomonadaceae > Sphingomonas_O. The sequence continues at coordinate 139,443 of CAVUFE010000008.1, forward strand.
CTATCACGACCGCAACGAAGCACAGGACAGCTACGACATTATCGGTTGGGCAGCGAAGCAGGATTGGTCAAATGGCAAGGTAGGCATGTACGGCTGTTCGAATACGGGCGACGCGGTGATGCAGGCGCTGACGACACGCCCGCCCGCGCTCAAGGCAGCATTCGCGGGCTGCTTTTCGTGGCACAAATATGATGCCTTCCGCCGTGGCGGAATCTTCGCACAGTGGGGTACCGGCCCGACGCGCACCGTGGCCGAGGAAATGGCCATTCCCGCGGTCGATGGCGATGCGGACAAGACGTTGCTGGCGCAAGCCGTCGCTGATCATGCCAAGGCGACACCCCTTCTCCCCTTGTGGAAGTCGCTGCCGTTTCGCGACAGTTGGGCTCCGCTCGTCGCCAGCCGCTTCTGGGAAGAGGGCAGCGCCGCACGCTATCCCGACCAAGTCGTGCGCGCCAACGTGCCGCTGTATATTCAGGGCGGCTGGTTTGACGAACTGCGCGATCAAGGGCTGATCGCGCATTTGAACATCCCGAACTCGCGGGTCGTGATCGGTCCGTGGAAGCATTGCCAGAACGAAGGCTTTGCGATGCTTGAGGAGGCGCATCGCTTCTTCGATCAGGAATTGAAGGGGATCGATACCGGCCTCGACGCTCAGCCCGCGATCCACTATTTTACGATCGGCGCGCCCTCTGGCAGCGAATGGCGCTCGACGAACGTCTGGCCCGTTGCGAATGCTGTGCAAACGGCATGGTATCTTTCGGGCACTTCCCTCGCGGCCACAGCCCGCAATGCCGCACCCTTCACGTTCACATCGCGTACTGATCTGTCCTGCCCCGAAGCGGGATCTGCCGCAACGGTTCAACCCTGCCCGACAAGTGGCGTCGGCGCACGCTTTACCGGCCCAGCGCTCAAACAGGATCGTGAGGTCACTGGGAATGGGCTCGCGGATTTGTGGATCGCGACAAACGCCACCGACGCCAACGTCTTCGCCTATCTCGAGGACGTCGCGCCTGACGGCAAGGTGACGGTCGTGACCGAAGGGCGGCTGAAGGCGTCGCTCCGCGCCGAAATGCCCGCGCCATGGGCGCTGCCGGTCGGCGTGCCGTGGCATCGCGCTTATCGCGAAGACGCAACACCCCTTACCCCCGGAAAGCCCGTGCGGCTGCGCTTCGACCTGTTGCCGACCTCGTACATCTTCAAGGCCGGACACAGTATCCGTATCACCGTGACCGGTACCGACCACCGCGAGCGCGAGCGCGATCCCGCCGTTCCGCCCGCCATCACGATCCTCGCCGATGCCCAGCATCGCAGCATGGTAACGCTGCCGATGGTTGCCACCCAGTCAGTGGCATTGCCTGCGACTTCGCCTATGGCCCATTAAGCGCGCCAGCGCGGGGGACGGCAAGTTGCGGACCACGATCAAGGACGTTTCGCGCCTGGCCGGCGTCTCGATCAAGACCGTGTCGCGCGTCCTCAACAACGAACGCTATGTGCAGGACGCGACGCGCCGCAAAGTGCAGGATGCAATTGCCGCGCTCAACTTCCGCCCGAATATCGCGGCGCGGTCGCTGGCCGGCAACCGCAGTTTTCAGATTGCCTTGGTCTGCGACAATCCAAGCCCCTACTATGTTTATGAACTGCAGCACGGGACGCGCGAGCGCTGCGAACATGACGGCGTGCGGATGATCGCCCAATCCTATGACCGCCATTCGGAGCGCCTGCTGCCCGAACTCGAGGCCTTGATCGATACAACCAGCATCGACGGGCTGATCCTCACTCCGCCTGTCACCGACCGCCGTGACGTCCACGAATTGCTCACACGACGCGGGGTTCGTTTCGTACGGGTATCTCCGGGCGAGGTTGCCCCGAGTTCGGCTATTTTCATCGACAACTTCGCCGCCGCCCAGGCGATGACAGGGCATCTGATAGCACTCGGCCACCAAAGTATCGGCTTCATTATCGGTGACCCGAGTTACGCTGCGAGCCATCAGCGGCTGGCTGGATTTCGCGACACGATGGCGCAGGCGGGCCTGGCCGTCGAAGGATCACTGATCGGTCAGGGCAGTTTCGACTTTGCCTCCGGTGCGGCAGCGGCGGAGGCGATGCTGCGACTAGCCGCGCCGCCGAGCGCGATCTTCGCGTCGAACGACGATATGGCGGCAGGCGCGCTCGCCGTCGCACATCGAATGAACATCTCTGTGCCCGGGCAACTTTCGGTTGCGGGCTTCGGAGACGACGAACTTGCCAGCTATGTCTGGCCGTCGCTGACCACGATCCGCCAGCCTATCCGTGAGATCGGGTTTCAGGCCGCCGACCTGCTGCTCGCTTCCGCCGACGCGCCGCCCGAACAGCGCGAAATTGCGTTCGAGCTCATTGTTCGCGATTCGACCGGTCGCGCCCACTAGCAATCAAAAGCCGAGTTCGGCCATTTCTACAACGCGCCTTTCACGCGCGCTGATTTCCGCCGCGGCCCCGATCGCTACCGCCATGAGCCCGTCATGCGCGGTGACTTCAACCGGCCCCGCCCCGCGGACCGCAGCGTTGAATTTCTGATGCTCATAGAATGTGGAACCGTGATGGCTGCCAGCATTGAGCGCGGTTTCGTCGGTATCAACGACGCGGCGGCTAACCTGTTTAGGATTGCGAAACCCGACCCGCGGCGAATGGACTATGGCCCCTTCGGGGATCAGCACTTCCAGCCGCCCGATGTCACCCACAGCCGCAATTTCTTCCTGGTTCTCCGCCCCGTCGGCGAACATCGACAAATCCAGCATCGCGCGACTGCCGTCGGCAAAATCGACCGTTGTGTAGCTGTTGTCGATGATGTCCGGCCTGCGGCCATCATATAATTCGTCGAGGTGGTTCACGTCCATCGCACCTGAACAATAGACGCGCACCGCTTCCGACTTGGTGATCAGCCGCATCAGGTCGAAGAAATGGCAGCATTTCTCCACCATCGTCCCACCCGTATTCTCGCTGAAACGGTTCCAGTCACCGACCTTGGGCAGGAATGGGAAGCGGTGTTCGCGGATCGACAGCATCCTTAGCGCCCCGATTGTACCGCCATGAACCTCCGCAATGAACTCTGCGGCAGGCGGCATGTAGCGATATTCCATTGCCGTCCAGAACGGGCGGTCGCTCGCCGTCGCCTGATCGACAATCCAGCGGGCGTCGGGGATCGTCGTCGCCAGCGGTTTTTCGCACAGGATCGCCAGTCCCTCGCCGAACAGCGGTGTGAGCGTCTCGCGATGCGTGAAGTTGGGCGAGGCGACGATCACGGCATCGACCATTCCGCTCTTCGCCAGCGCCGCCGCATCGGCAAATTCCGTGACACCCTCGGCACGCTCCTTGAGGGCGCTCCTCGCCCAGGTCAGCAACTCGCCGACTGGATCGGCCAGTGCCGTGACCACCGCGCCGGGCGTTACTGCCAGATTATTGAGGTGCTCGACGCCCATCATGCCGGTGCCGATCAGGCCGTAACGCACTTGCTCCGCCATCGATCTTGCTCCACTATGACAACGATGTCTGAAATCACGCTTACACCCGATCCACGCCCGCTCGGCAAGAGTGGAATCCAAGTTTCGCCCATCGCCTGGGGCATGTGGCGCTTCGCCGGCCGCAGCGTCACAGAGGGGCGATCGTTAATCGAGGCGGCATTCGATGCGGGCATAACCTTGTTCGACACTGCAGATATTTACGGCTTCGATGGCAGCGGTGGGTTCGGTGATGCGGAAACGCTGCTGGGTGACGTATTCGCCGAGTCGCCGGACGTTCGCGAACGCATGGTGCTGGCGACCAAGGGTGGTATCACGCCTCCTGTACCCTACGATCAGTCGCGCGCCTACCTGATGGCGGCGCTCGACGCCTCGCTGCGCCGAATGAAGGTTGAACAGGTCGATCTTTACCAGGTCCACCGTCCCGACATTCTGACCCACCCGCAGGAATTGGCGCGCACGCTCGACGACATGATCGCCAGCGGCAAGGTTCGCGCCGTCGGCGTATCGAATTTTACCCCTGAGCAATGCGGCGCCTTGTCAGTCTACCTCAACGCGCCGCTCGCCAGCGTGCAGCCCGAGTTTTCCCCGCTGCACCTCGAACCACTGACCAACGGCCTGTTCGACCGCGCCATGGCCGACGACGTCGCGATCCTCGCCTGGTCGCCGCTCGGCGGCGGGCGGGTCGGCGATCCGCAAGATGCGCGCGGTAGTGCAGTGGCGACCGCTCTCGATGCGATTGCCGGCAAGTTCGCCGTCAGTCGCGCGGCGGCGACCTATAGCTGGATCATGGCGCACCCCGCGCGCGTCATCCCCATCGTCGGCACGCAGAATCCGGGCCGCATCGCCGAGGTTGCCGACGCCTTCAAGATCACATGGTCGCGGCAGGATTGGTATGATGTCCTCGTCGCCGCGCGCGGGGAGAAATTGCCGTGACAACGCCTTGCGAGATCAGTTGGTTCTCTGCTCTGTGCGACGACGATTACGAGTTCCTCGGCGTCCCCGATCCCAAGCTGAAATCGAGTTGGGAGCATTGCCGCGACATCGTGCTGCAGGCCGAAAGCGGTGGGTTCGACAACATTCTGCTGCCTTCAGGCTATCAACTTGGCATCGACACCACGGCCTTTGCCGCGGCAATCGCGCCAATGCTGCGGCGGATGGCGCTGCTGATGGCGGTACGCATCGGTGAAACCTGGCCGCCGCAACTGGCGCGCCAGATCGCGACGATCGACCGGCTGCTCGGCGGACGCCTGACCGTCAACATCATTTCATCCGACATGCCCGGCGAAACTCTGGCTTCCGCACCACGCTATGCTCGCACCGTCGAGGTGATGCACATCCTGAAGACATTGCTCAACGGCGACAGCCTCGACCATGACGGGGAGTTCTGGAAGCTCAAGGTCGATCCGCCGCGCATCGGCATGGTTTCGGGCAAGGCCCCACTGCTCTATTTCGGCGGACTGTCGCCCGACGCGCGCGAAGCCGCGGCCAAAGGGTGCGACGTATTCCTGATGTGGCCCGACAAGAAGGAAAACGTCGCTGCGATCATCGCCGACATGGATGCGCGCGCGGCGAAGCACGGCCGCAAACTGCGCTATGGCTACCGCGCGCACGTCATCGTTCGCGACACCGAAGCTGAGGCGCGAACCTATGCCGACCGCCTGCTGTCGAAGCTAGATGCGCAACAGGGGGCGGAAATTCGCGCCAAGTCCTTGGATTCGACATCGACCGGTGTCGCGGCACAGGCGGCCCTTCGCGAAGGCGCCAGCGACGACGGCTATGCCGAGGATAATTTGTGGACCGGTGTCGGCCGCGCGCGCTCAGGTTGCGGCGCGGCAATCGTCGGTGATCCGGACCAGGTGCTCGCGAAACTGCAAATGTACCGCGACATGGGCATCGAGGCGTTCATCCTGTCGGGCTACCCGCACGCCGCCGAAGCCGATCTGTTCGCGCGCCATGTCCTTCCAAGGATCGACCACGCCCCACTTGATCGCTGACCAAAACGGGCATCGACGGACCTTCGCTGCGGCCGGGTCAGGCATGGCGCATCGTTGGCTTGTAAACTGACGTCGGCAGCAATCTGGCTTTACCGGGCCGCAGGCGAACTTCCTTGTCACGTCGTCTGTGAGTGGTCTTTTAGGCCTTTCAACAACTCAATGGACAACGTTGTCACAAGCGCGTAACTTTGCGGCAATCGCGGCTTTCATGATCGCGAAGATTGGGGAGGACATGGAGTGACGATTGTCGCGGGTGGATTGCCGCATGCGCGGGCCGTGTCGCGATGACAGGGCTGTCGGCCCGCCGGCGCTGGCTGTTGCTGGCACTGGTCCTGACCGCTGGCATTCTCAATTACATCGACCGCCAAATCATTGCGGTGCTCAAGCCGATGATCTCTGCCGACCTCCATTGGACGGACGATGATTATGGCACGCTGGCCGCATGGTTCCAGGGCGCCGCCGCCATCGCCTTTCTCTTCACCGGTTGGATCGTCGACCGGATCGGGGTCAAATGGTCGAACCCGATCGGCGTTGCCGCATGGAGCGTTGCGGCGTTGCTGCATGGCTGGGCGGCGAGCTTCGGCCAATTCATCGTCGTTCGCGTGGCGCTTGGCGCGACGGAGGCGATGGGCACGCCAAATCAAATCAAGACCGTTGCCTCCATCTTTCCTCCGCGCCTGCGGTCGACGGGATACGGCCTCGGCAACATGGTCGGGAGCATTGGCGCGATCGTCACGCCCCTGATGATTCCAGCCTTCGCGGTGATTTGGGGCTGGCGAGCCGCTTTCGTCGCGGCCGGCGTTGCGGGCATTGTTTGGGCGGGCGTGTGGCTACTCAGCACGCGGGGGCTCGCACTGGCGGCGATCCCGGACGACGCGTTGGAAACGCCCGGTTCGGTTACTCGCGCTGAGGACGAGCCTGCCCCCGCTTACGGCCCGATCCTGCGCGACCGCCGCACCTGGACCATCGCGATTGCCAAGGTGCTGTCGGACGCCACCTGGTGGCTGATGCTGTTCTGGATGCCCGATTTCTACCACCGGCATTACGGGCTGGACGGCACGGCCCTCGGCCCGCCGCTGGCGATCGCTTACACAGGGGCAGCCATCGGCGCGTTGTTGGCAGGAACCGTATCGACGCGGCTGCTCGGACAGGGCTGGAGCGTCAATCGCACGCGCAAGGTAATGATGCTGGCCTCGGGCCTGTGCGTGCTGCCCGTTTCGCTTGTCCTGTCGATCGACAATTATCCGCTGGTCGTCTTCCTGATGGCGCTGGCGCTCGCCGGACACCAGGGTTTTTCGACCAGCCTCTTCGCGCTGATTGCCGACGTCACGCCGCATGACAAGGTCGGTCGCGTCACTGCCTTTGGCGCATTCTGCGGCAATATCGGCGGCGTCGCGATTTCTAAGATTGCCGGACTCGTCCTCATGGCCGGCCTAGGTTACGCACCGTTGTTTCTCTTCGCCAGCGTCTCTTACCTGCTCGCGCTGGGATGTATCCAGGTCCTGCTTCCCGTCATCCGCCGCGCACCGGATGCGGGCGCGGGTCCGGCACTGGCGCACTGATGCCCGAATTCATTCACGATCGTTCCAAAAGGGGATTTCCCATGACCATTCGTTACCGTTCGACCCTATTCGCTGCGTTGATGACCGGCGGCGCAATGATACCGACGGTCGCCTCGGCGCAGGATGCGGCTACCGCCGCTACCGCGCCAGAAGCAGCAAGCGAGACCGCGCCCGCCGAAATCATCGTTACCGCGCAAAAGCGATCGGAACGACTGCAGGACGTGCCCGTGGCCGTGTCGGTCATCTCGGGCAACGCCATTGCGGCCCAGGGCGGCGTCAACCTCGAAAATGCGCAATATCTGGTGCCTGCGCTAAATTTCCGGAAGTCGGGTGTTGCCATCAACCAGTCGCTATTCCTTCGCGGCGTGGGCACCTCGACTTTCTCCATCGCGGGTGAACCGTCGGTATCCACCGTCGTAGACGGCGTTGTCTACAGTCGTGCGGGTGAGGCGTTCAGCGACCTGGTCGATATCGAGCGGATCGAGGTGCTGCGCGGTCCACAGGGCACCTTGTTCGGCAAGAACGCCAGCGCAGGCGTGGTCAATGTCGTCAGCAAGCAGCCGACGGACAGGTTCGAGGGCATGGCCGAAGCCAGCTATTACACCAAGGACGAGTATCGCGCACGCGGCGCGATCAACCTGCCGCTCAGCGATGTGCTGGCAACGCGGATCACGGGCTTTTACAGCAAATGGGACGGCAATACGTATAACGAAACCGCTGGAACCAAGGTCAATGGCTATAAGCGTTACGGAGTCCGCGGCCAGTTGCAGGCGAAATTCTCCCCGGACTTTACCGCCACGCTGACTGCTGATTGGCGCAAGTCGAACGACGATTGCTGTGCAGAAATCATCGGTGGCCCGCCCCTCAATGCCGACGGCACGGTAAACACCACCGCGTTGGCACTGGTGCAACAAGCCGTCCCGGCGCTCCGGGGCGATGAGACGCGGCGGGTGCGTCAGAACCTGGTCAACCGTGCGATCCAGAAGAGCTACGGCGCGTCGTTGAACCTCGAAGGAACGGTCGCGGGCCAGACGGTCACCTCGATCACCGCCTATCGCAAATATGACGAGCGAGAGATCCGCGACGGCGATTTCGTGGGCCAGGCGACGAACACCTATAATCAACTGCATGACGACGGACCGCAGGTCGGCAACACGTTCACCCAGGAACTGCGCCTGACGTCCCCCGGCAAACAGTTCATCGATTATGTCGCAGGGGTCTTTTACTCGCGCGCACGCACTGTGCGGACATTCACGCGTAACGACATCGTGTGCGCCGGTGGCACCGCGCCGCCACTGACAGCATGCGGCTCGGCGTTGGCGGCACCGTCGACCTTCCCGGCGGGGACTGCGCGTTTTGGCTCGGTCTTCAAGAACCTCGCATTCTTCGGTCAGGCGACGGTCAATATCAGTGACCAGTTTCGAGTGATCGGTGGCCTGCGTTACACCAATGACGAACTGAGCGTATTTCACAGTCGCCAGACGACGTTGGCCGGCCCAGGCATCCAGCCCAATTTCGATCAGGGCGTGTACAATGAGTATCTCCGCCTCGTCGCGCTCGGCATTGCGCCCACGACCGCGCAGACTCAGGCGGTCGCGCTGTCGAACGGAGTGCCTTTCCGTACGAAGACCAACAACGACAATCTGTCGGGCAAGGCTGGCGTGCAATACGACATCAGCCGCAATTCAATGGCTTATGCAACATATGCACGGGGCTATAAGGGGCCCGCGTACAACATCTTCTACAACCTGACTGCCACGGGCACGAACATCATCGATCCGGAAAGTGCGGATAGCTATGAAGTCGGGTTGAAGAACACTCTGTTCGGTGGCCAGTTGGTCGTCAATCTCGCGGGCTTCTATGCCAAGTACAAGAACTTCCAGGCGAACAATCCCGACACCGTGGCGGGCGTATTGGTCACCCGCTTCACCAATGCCGGTTCGATTTCAACGCGCGGTGTCGAGCTGGACGTACTCTGGCGTCCGGTGCGTGACCTGAACATTTCGGGTGGTGCGGCCTATACCGATGCCAAGGTCGATCAGTTCAAGGTGCCGGTCGGTGGCACGACGACGGGCGTCATCGCGTCGGGAACGACCCTAGGCTACGCACCGAAATTCAAGGGTTCGCTTGGCGCAGATTATCGCTGGCGCACAGGGGGCGCCGTCGACTTCACCTTCGGGTTGCAGAGCTCGTACCAGTCCAAACAACTGTCGCAGTTCGACGCCAACCCGGTCATCCGCAACGCGACGACGATCAAGGCTTATGGCCTGGTCGACCTGCAGGCGTCGATCGTGAGCGCGGATGACCGCTTCCGACTGACCGCTCAGGTGAAGAACGTGTTCGACACCAGCTTTGCGGCGTCGATCACCAGCGGCGGGCCATCGGGATCCTACCGGTACATCATTCCCCGCGAGGCCGACCGGTATTTCGGCCTGACCGGACACGTGAACTTCTAAACGCCGAAATAGTCATGTGCTGATGTGACTAGCCGCCGGGCAGCATCCAGAGGTGCTGTCCGGCGAAAGTCACCAGTTCGTCCCAGGTCTTGCGCACCCCCGCCGCCGACTTCGTGTCACTGTCACCCGATCGATTGTCATCCGGCGACCAGCGCTGTTATGCACGGCCACATCGCTGGGGTGGGAGAGCAAGGTGCCGACGGTTTACGTCTTCAACGGACCCAATCTCAACCTTCTGGGCGAGCGTGAGCCGGATATTTACGGCACCACGACGCTGGCTGACATCGAAGCGCAATGCCGCACCGAGAGTGAAGGCCACGGGCTAACCCTGGAATTCCGTCAGACCAATGCCGAGCACGAGATGGTCGACTGGATTCAGGCCGCGCGCAAGGGAGCGGCGGGTATCGTCGTCAATCCCGCGGCCTTCAGCTATGCCGCCTATTCGGTGCTCGACGCGCTGAAAGCCTGCGACTGTCCGGTGATCGAGGTGCACCTGTCCAACATCCATCGTCGGGACGAGAAATGGCGCGCAAACTCGATCATCACGCAGGTTGCCAGCGGGATCGTCTCGGGTCTTGGCAGCAACGGCTATGTCCTGGCCATCCGTCACATCGCTTCGTTAGTATTGGGTCGGACGACCGGATCAGGCGACACCGGCGCGATCGGATAGTTGCCCTGTTCCGCGCTGGAGCCCGAACTTTTTAGGTCCGGGCCCCGCTATCCTTCCGATCAGTCCTTGCCGCTGCCCGGCTCGGCCATTCCACGATGCATCTTGGCCATGACTGCAGCCGGAGCAATTCCGGCAGCCGCAACCTGTAACTTGTTCATCAGGCCAGACGTGATGTTGCCCTCGCCCGCCAACATGGCATCCCAGCCATCCTTGGCGACTTTCGCCGGATCGGCCTTCTTGTCGTCCTGCCCGACGCTGGTGTCGAGCATGTCGGCCCGCGCAAAGAATTCAGTGTCGGTGGCCCCCGGCTTCAAGGTGGTCAGGGTGACGCCCTCATAATCCTTCAGTTCTTCGCGCAGCGCGTCGGTGAAATTGTCGACGAACGCCTTCGTCGCATTGTACACCGCGTTGAATGGGCCCGGGATATGCCCGGCGATGGACCCGGTCACCAGGATCTTGCCCGCCTTGCGCGCGACCATTTGCTTCATCACGGTCTGCAACAAATAGGTCGTGCCGGTGATGTTCGTATCGATCGAGTGACGCACATCGGCGAAATCGATATCGAGGAACGCTCCGCCCTTGCTGATCCCGGCATTGGCACACAGCACATCGATCGGGCGCCCGTTGGCGGCGGCCAACAGCTTGTCGACGCCTTCCAGCGACGACAAGTCAGCCTCGACCGAAATCACGTCATTCCCGTTGCGGCGGAAGTCTGCGGCCGCGGCATCGATCAGGGCCTCGTCGGCGACGACGACCAGGTCGTAGCCATCTTCCGCTGCAAGGCTGGCGAGTTCGAAGCCGATGCCGGTCGAGGCGCCAGTGACGACGGCAAGTTTGTTAGCCATGTTCATTCTCCTCAGGCCGCAGCCATCATATCGGGTTTCAGCACGATCTTGGTGGTGGTGTTCTGTTCGTCGTGGAACAGCTTGTAGCCCTTGGGCGCGTCTTCGAGCGCCATGCGGTGCGAGATGAGGAAGGTCGTGTCGATCTTGCCCTCCATGATCGCCGCCAGCAAACCGGGGAGGTAGCGCTGCACATGCGTCTGCCCGCTTTTGACCGAAAGCCCCTTCTCCATCAGCGCGCCCAGCGGGAACTTGTCGGCAAAGCCGCCATAAACCCCGGGAATGGATACACGCCCACCTTTGCGACAGGCAATGATTGCCTGACGGATCGCATGGTCCCGGTCGGTACCAAGGAAGGTCGAAGCCTTGATCTGGTCAAGGATATTATCGGCGAACGCGCCATGCGCCTCCAATCCGACGCAATCGATCACGGCATCCGGCCCGATCCCGCCGGTCATCAGCATCAGCGCGTCGTATGTCGCCGATTCCTCGAAGTTCACGGTCTCGGCGCCAAATCCCTTGGCGAGTTCCAGCCGATGCGGGAAGTGGTCGATGGCGATCACCCGCGCCGCGCCCATCAGGAAAGCCGACTGGATCGCGAACAGTCCGACCGGGCCACAGCCCCAGACGGCGACAGTATCACCGGGTTCGATATCCGCGTTCTCGGCGGCCATCCACCCGGTGGGCAGGATATCCGACAGGAACAGGACCTTGTCGTCCTCCAGGCCGTCCGGAATGACGATCGGTCCGACATCGCTGAACGGCACCCGGACATATTCCGCCTGGCCGCCGGCATAACCGCCGGTCATATGGCTGTAGCCGAACAATCCCGCGGTCTCATGACCGTAGAGCTCCATGGCGATATCCTGGTTGTCGGCGGGTAGGCCGTTGGGACAACCGGAATATTGCTGCTTGCCGCAATGATAGCACTGACCGCAGGCGATCGTGAACGGCACGACAACGCGTTGTCCCTTTTTCAGGGTCGACTTCGGACCGACCTCGACGACTTCGCCCATGAACTCATGGCCCAGGATGTCGCCCTTCTGCATCGTCGGGATATACCCGTCATACAGATGAAGGTCCGAGCCGCAGATGGCGGTCGACGTGACCTTGAGGATCGCGTCGCGCGGATTGACGATCTCCGGATCGTCGACGGTATCGACGCGAACGTCGTGCTTTCCATGCCAGGCTAACGCGCGCATTATTTACCTTCCTCTTCGAGCATGCGGCAGTTGCGCACGTTCGTGGCGATTTCGCCGGTTTCCATCAGTTGCTTGAAACGGCGCAGGTCGCGACGCGCCTGCACGTTCGGTTCGCGTTGCAGCACCTTGGCAACGACCTTGCCGATCGCGCCCATCGGCGGCTCATAGGCAATCGTCGCGGTTACCACCGTGCCCCGCCCGGCCACTTCCTCGAACAGGATGCGACCTGAATTGGCAACGTCGGCTTCGCTGTCGGACGTCCAGGTAATCTCGCGACCGGGCACATCGTTCGTGACCGTCGCATTCCATTCATACGTCTTGCCCGCCGGACCCTTGACCACCCAATGCGAGGTGCGGTCGTCTCGCTTTTCGATCGAGACGATGTTGTCCATGATCTGCGCGAGGTTCGAAAAATCGCGCCAGAAGTCATATAATTCCTGGGCGGGGCGATTGATGGTGATAGCGCGCGCGACCAATTCGCGCTCGCCGGATTCGGTCTTCGATGTGGCGACGGGGGCGTCGTCATGCGGTTCGGTATCGGACAAAAGGGCCTCCATGGCTGCCCCCGATGAACGGTGCGCGGGAACCGAGGTTCCTTTCGTTCCCACTCGAATTACTGCCGATTAACGTGGGTTAAGTTAGTCTCCCCAATTTCTGGTCCGTTTGGGGGCCGCTAAAAAGGCATGGGCGCGGGGCCCATGTCTGGCTTCCACGGGATTGCCGCCTCCCGGTCATGGCAAGTCGAATTACATCGTGCCGGAGGTGGCGATGCGCGGGTCTGCGGCGCACCTTCATGGTGGCGGCGTTTGGGCCAGTCTGCGATGAGAGCGGGCGACCGCGTCGCGAAGGGAAAGTTGGATGGCACTGGACGATACGATCGTCGATACGCCCGACGGGCCGATGACCTGGGCCGAGTGGAAAAAGAAAGAATCCGGTGCAAATTCCCTCTCGGCGCACCAAGGGCAAGGACCTGCCCGTCAAGGTCAAGCGGTTTACCGACAAGTGACAACCCGCGTTGCGCGCGACCTGATCGGCGCTAGTTTTCGCGCGTGAAGTTTAGCGGCACACTCGCGCTGATCCTCTTTTGCGTGGCTGCCCCTGCGACTGCGCAGTCGCTGCAATCGCGCGTCGAGGCTCGGCTTGCCGCGGCGGGCCCAGGCCCGCGTTTCGGATTGGTCGTCGCCACGGAGGATGGGCGCGAACTGATCGCCATCGCCCCCGACGCACGTTTCGTGCCTGCGTCGAATACCAAGGTCCTGACAACCGCCACGGCCTTTGCCGCCCGTCCCGCGATCGACACCACCGGCGGCACCGGCGGCACCACGGTAAGGCCGGATGCAGATGCGCGCCCGGATAGCGCAACAATGCGAGCCCCACGGACGATCCGCACAGGGTAAATCGCAAACGAGGTGTTAACCACAGTCGGTCATAGTCGACGACCATGATCATGAACCCGCTCGAACTCACCCAGATCGCGTGCCACCAGATTGGCAGCCTGCTTGACCGCTTCCCCGATGCACGGGTGCTCAGTCTCGACTGTTTCGACACATTGCTGTGGCGGCGCGGGCAAGCGCCGAAGGATGTATTCTGCGACCTCAAGATTGCTGGTGGCGCGGCCCAGCGGCGGATGGCTGCGGAAGCGAAAGCCCGGATTGCGCGCGGCTGCGAAGTCACGCTCGACGAGATTTACCGAATGCTGATGCCCGGCGCGGATGACGACGCGCGCTATGCGGCGATGCAGGTCGAACTCGACGCCGAGGCGCAACATTGTTACGCTTACGAACCGATCGTCCGGCTGCTCGAAGTCGCGCGGGCGCGCGGGATGATGACGATGATCGTCAGCGACACCTATCTCAATGCCGGTCAGTTGATCGACCTGATCGAGCGCGCGGGCGGCGACCGGGTGATCGGCCTGATCGACAATATCTTTTGTTCGTCCGACTATGGCATGCCCAAGGCGGGCGGATTGTTCGCGCCCGTGCTCGACCAGATCGGTATTGCCGCTGGCCATATTCTCCACTTGGGCGACAACAGGGTCGCCGACCATGACGCTCCGCGCAAGCTGGGCATTCAGGGCATCCACATGCGCCAGTTCACGCACGCGCAGGAGGCGCAACTGCGGCTCGAAGCCGCCGCCGCAACCTTCGCTGATCCCGCAGTCCGCGGCGCTAAGCCGGCGTTGCAGCTGCACCGTCCCGTGCTTGCCTCACGCCCCGATATGGATGCAGCGGGCGCGCTCGGTTTCGACGTGATCGGCCCGGTGCTGACCGGGTTCGATCGCTGGCTTGAAGGTGAGGAAGCCAGGCTAGCGGCGCAGACCGGACGTCCGGTCAAGACGGTATATCTGTTGCGCGATGGCCATCTTCCCGGCCTCGTCCGCGAGACTCGCAGCGGTACAAAGCCACTTTACGCATCGATCAGCCGCTTCACCGCGCGGCGCGGCGGCCTGGCCGATCCGGCAGCGCTCGATCGCTATATCGACGGCGAAAGGCACAAACGCTTTGCAGTCCATGCCGATCAGCTGCTCCTCTCCCCGCGCGAGCGCAAGGAAATGGGCGATACTCTCGAAGCGATGGCCGATTATCTCCGCCAAGCCGAGATCCGCGCCAAGATCCAGAAGCGCGGCGCGTCTGTTCCTCGACCGCATTATAAAGCACCTCCACCGTGCGGGCATAGCGCGCGGCGACGCGGTGATGTTCGTCGATCTCGGCTATAACGGTACGGTGCAGAACGAGATCGCGACGCTGCTCGGCGAACGCGCCGGTCTTCATGTCGCAGGACGCTATCTGTTGCTGCGCGAAAACGATTGCAGCGGGCTCGACAAGGCTGGTTTCATAGACACCGAACATTATGACGACGCCTTCCTGCTTGCTTTGACCCGCTCGGTTTCGGCGCTTGAGCAGCTGGTCACCAGCGGCCTCGGCACCGTCACGGATTACCGCGACGATGGCCGCGGCATTTTCTCGGCCGCACGCGATCACAAGCGTCAGCAGCAAGTGCGCGACGATGTCCAGGCGGCTTGCCTCGAATATGCCCGGGTGGCCGGCGACGACGATCCTGATGCCGAACGTCAGGCGGCCGCCGCATCGCTGACCCGCTTTCTGTTCTTGCCCTCGACAGCGGAGACCGAGCTGCTGGGCACCTTCGCTCATGACGTAAACCTCGGTACGCGCGACAAGAACAAGCTGCTCGACAGCAGCACCGCGAAACGGGACCTGCGCCGTCACGGTCTGCGCTATGCCGGCGCCACCGACCGCCTGTTCCCGGCGGCGGAATTGTGCGGGGAGCGTTTCGATCTCGCTCTTGCCAATTTCGCGCAGCAGCGTTTCGGCCTCGAACTGCGCGATGCCGATGTCCGTCGTAACGCGCTGAACGTTCCATGCATCGTCGCAAATGGCAACGATCAGGCACTGGTCGATCTCGAAGCCTGGCCGACACACGATGGCTTCTTCAAGGTCGTCGTACCGCTCGGCAACGGCGGATTGCAGGCGGGCGTGCTGCTCGGGCGCATTGCGCGTCATGTCGAAATCGAAAGCATCATGCTGACGACGGTCAAGGGCATCGAGTTCGAGGCCGATAACCGCGTTCGCGCACTCACGCCTGTCTATGACGGCGTCGAACCACTCTCGAACGATCTGTTCGCATGTTCGGCGAGCGGATTGATGCTGGTCAGCGCACCCGCCAGCCATGAGGCGCAAGCGGCGGAAATCGTGTTCCGGCCGATCGGTACACCGGCGTTGGAATTGCGGCTGGCGGCCTGACCCTTTGCCACGGCCACGCCCTGTCTCTAGCGGAGGCAGGCATGAGCCAGCTCACGGATTTCGACAGCGCCGCGTTCCTGCGCGACAACTGGCAGAAACGGCCGCTGCTGATCCGAAACGCGTGGTCGGCGTGGCGCAACCCGGTCGCGCCCGACGACCTCGCCGGGCTGGCCTGCGAGGACGGAGTCGAATCGCGGCTGGTCGTCGTCAGCACGGGGAATGGGACGTGGAACATGGCCCGCTTCCCGACACCCGGTTTGCCGAACTGGGCAGCGACCCTGGACGCTGCTGGTGCAGGCGGTCGACCACGTCGTTCCCGACGTCGCGGCGCTGATCGAGCCATTCCGCTTCGTGCCGAACTGGCGGATCGACGATGTCATGGTCAGCTACGCCAGCGATGGTGGCGGCGTAGGACCCCATTTCGATCAATATGACGTGTTCCTGATCCAGGGCCTCGGCCGGCGGCGATGGCAGATCGGCGGGCCATGCGACGCCGCGACGCCGCTTGCTGCCGCATGACGATTTGCGTCTGCTCGCCGATTTCGAAGTGGCGCAAGAATGGGTGCTGGAGCCGGGCGACATGCTCTACGTCCCGCCGGGCCTGGCGCATAACGGCGTTGCGGTCGGCGACGATTGCATGACCTATTCGATCGGTTTTCGCGCGCCGTCACGCTCCGAACTCGTCGCACATTGGTGCGACCACGTTCTCGCCGAACTGGCGGAGGACGATCGTTACGCCGACCCGCACCTCGTGGTGCAGCGCAATCCCGGTGAGATCAGTGCCGACGCCATTGCCCGGCTGCACGCGATGATCATGGACAAGATGCGCGACCCCGACGCCTTCGCGCGGTGGTTCGGCCAATACACCACCACGCCCAAATATGCCGATCAGGAGTGCGCCCCGGACGATCCGGCACGGCCTGAACACATCCGCGCGTACATCGCGGACGGCGTGCCCCTGATCCGCAACCCGGCCAGCCGCTATTCGTTCGTCCGCCAGGGCGACCGCACAGTCGTCCTGTTCGTCGATGGCGAGAGCTTTGCCCTCGACGGTGCTGCTGCACTCTTCGCCGAAGCGCTTTGCGCCACGCCCCGGGTCACCGTCGATGCAGCTTGGGCCGACGATGCCGCACCCCTGATCGCCACCTTGATCGCATCGGGCAGCTTGAACTTCGACCCAGACGACTAGACCGCGATCTCGCGCCACTCACCGGGCGCCAGGCCTTCGACTGTCCACTCCCCGATCCGCCAGCGGACCAGCCGCAATGTGCCATGCCCCACCGCCGCGGTCATGCGGCGAACCTGTCGGTTGCGGCCTTCGCCAATCGTAAGTTCGATCCAGCAATCGGGTACGGTCTTGCGGAACCGAACCGGCGGCTCGCGCGGCCAAAGCGCCGGCGGATCGATCCGTTTCGCTTCGGCCGGGCGCGTCCTGCCATCGTTCAGGTCGACTCCCCGACGAAGCACGTTCAGCGCCGCTTCGTCGACCTCGCCTTCGATTTGCACCAGGTAGGTCTTGGCCAGCTTGAATTTCGGATTGGCGATGCGCGCCTGCAGCTTGCCGTCGTCGGTCAGCAGCAACAGTCCCTCACTGTCCATGTCGAGCCGCCCCGCCGGGTAAACGCCCGGCACCCGGATGTCATCCGACAGCGTCGCGCGCGCCGAACCCGCCGTGGCGCGATCGGTAAACTGGCTCAGCACGCCATAGGGTTTGTTGAACAGGATCAGTCGCGCCATGGATCCCCCTCGCGCCGCTCGGTCAGTCGCGGGTGGTTGCCGCCCTGATGATCGGCACGAAATCCGCCGCGGTCAGGCTCGCCCCGCCGACCAGCGCGCCATCGACGTTGGCGATATGAAGTAATTCAGCGGCGTTGGACGGCTTGACCGACCCGCCATACAGGATCCGCACATCGGCGCCGACCTTTGCCCGTATGGCCGCGTGCATCGACGCAACATCCTCAGCCGACGGCGTTCGGCCCGTGCCGATCGCCCACACCGGTTCGTAAGCGACGACGCAGCGTTCGATCGCGTCGGGCAAGGATCCGTCGATCTGCTGCTCGACGACCGCCACCGCCGCACCCGCATCGCGCTGGTCCAGTGTCTCACCGACACAGACGATCGGTTGCATCCCGGCATCGATCACCGCCTGCGCCTTGGCACGTACCACCGCGTCGGTCTCGCCATGATTGGCGCGACGTTCGCTATGGCCCACAATGCATAGCGTCGCGCCCGACTCGACCAGCATCGCGCACGACACGTCGCCGGTATGCGCGCCCTGCGGCTCGGGGGAGCAATCCTGCGCCCCGATCCGCACCACGCCCGCCTTTGCAGCGGCAGGCGCGATCAGCGTGAATGGCGGGCAGATCGCCACATCCACGTCCGCCTGCGCCGCGGCGCCAATGGCTTGTAATTCATCGAGCGCGGCGAGCGAGCCGTGCATCTTCCAGTTTCCGGCGATCAGCTTGCGTGTGTGCATGGCCGCGCCCTATGAGGCTCATGACAATCGCTCAAGGCCCGGCATGCTCCAGTTTTTCCGCAGATACCTCACTTCGCCGCTCGTGCTCGGGCTGTTCGCGCTCATCCTCCTCGCCTTCATCATCACCGGTGTCGGCACGCCCAGTGGCCTGGGCTCGATCGGCAGCGGCACCGGCGGCGGCGTTGCCAAGGTCGGCTCGCACTCCATCGCCGAGGCGGAGGTCGACCGCCGCGCCAAGGTTGCGCTCGACGCGGCACGGCAGGAAAACCCGACGCTCGACATGGCCGGGTTCGTCGCGGGCGGCGGCATCGAACAGGTCGTTGAACAGCTGGTCAACGGTCGTGCAGTCGACGCGTTCGCCGCGGAAAACGACATGGTCGCCTCCAAACGGCTCGTCGATGGCCAGATCGCCTCCATCCCTGCCTTCAACGGCCCGACCGGCACCTTCGACCGCAACACGTTCCTGAACGTGCTGGCTCAGCGCAAGATCAACGAAGGCGAGCTTCGCGCCGATTTCGCGCGCGAAGCGCTGACGCGCCAACTGCTCATTCCGGTGAGTGCCGGCGTCGCGGTGCCCGCCAATCTGGTGGTGCCTTATGCCGCGCTGCTCGTCGAACGTCGGGAGGGACATGTCGCCCCGGTGCCCGCGGCCGCCTTTGCCAACGCCGCGCCGCCGACCGATGCGGAACTGTCGAATTATTACCGTGCGAACATCAAGACCTACACGGTCCCCGAACGCCGCATCCTGCGTTATGCCGTGTTCGATCGCAGCCAGGTTTCGGCAACCCCGACCGAGGCCGAGATCGCGGCCGATTACAAGGCCAACGCCCAGCTTTATGCCCCCAGCCAGACGCGGGGCCTGACGCAGGCGATCATCGCAGATCAGGCGAGTGCCAACGCGGTGCTGGCGCGGATCAAGGGCGGCGCGTCGTTCGCCGACGCGTTGAAACCGCTCGGACTCGAGCCCCTGACCCTGCCACCGACCGATCGCGCCGCGCTGGCGAAGACGATCGGCGATGCGGCCGCCGATGCCGTCTTCTCGGCGACCAATGGCGTGGTCGGCGGCCCCGTTCGCGGCAGCCTCGGGTTTATCGTCTTTCGCGTCAATCAGGTCGTCGATACGCCGGGCAAGACGCTGGCTCAGGCGCGCACCGAGATCGCCACGCGCCTAGGAGAGAAAAAGGCCAATGACGCGGTCGCCGATCGCGTCGCCCAGATGCAGGACGCGGTCGATGGTGGCGCGACCTTCGACGAAGTGGTGAAGGCCAATGGGCTGACTGCCTCGGTCAGCCCCGGCCTGGTGGCGGCGGGCACCGATCCCGACAATGTCGCCTTTAAACTGCCCCCTGAATACACCGGCATGGTGCGCGATGCCTTCGCTGCCGAGCCCGACGACGATCCGCAGGTCGCGACCCTCGCCGATGGCAAGTTCGCCTTGTGGAAGCTCGACCGGGTCATTCCTTCCGCGCCGCGTCCGCTGGGCGTCATACGCGATGGCGTCCTTGCCGATTACAAGTCCGATCGCGCCAAACAGGCTGCAAAGCGCGTTGCCGATGCCATCCTGGCCGCGGTCAACGCCGGCAAGCCACTGGCACAGGCCGTGGCCGCAACGGGGGCCAAGCTGCCGCCGGTACAGGTCATGGGTGGCCGCCGCCTCGAAATCCTGCGCGATCAGGGCAAGGCGCCACCGCCGCTCGCTTTGATGTTCGCACTGACCCCGGGTCGGGGGAGATTGCTCGCCGCGCCGAACAATGGCGGATGGTATGTCGTAACGCTCGACAAGGTCATTCCTGGCGACCTGAAAGAGGCGGCGGGGTTGGTCCAGACGACGCAGCAGGCGCTGTCGCGCAGCGTTGGCGACGAATATGTTCAGCAGTTCATGAACGCGGTGCGGACGCAGGTCGGCGTCAAGCGCGACGCCAGCAAGTTGTCGACGGTCAAGCGGAGCCTCGCCGGCGGAACGCAGTGACCGACACGGCGGCGCGCTTGGCGCTTGCCGCCGGACGCGGTGCGCTGGTCTGGCGCAGCATCGTCGCGGACACCGAAACCCCGGTTTCTGCAGCGCTCAAGCTGATCGAACCCGGGCGCGGCGACTTCCTTCTCGAATCGGTAGAGGGCGGGCGTTCGCGCGGGCGCTACAGCCTGCTCGGCCTCGATCCCGATCTCCTCTTTCGCGCCAATGGCACGCAGGCCGAGATCAATCGCGACTGGGCGCACGATCGCAACGCTTTTAAGGCAGCGGGCGAACCAATCGCCGCACTGCGCGCGCTGGTTGCCGAATGCCGGCTCGACGTTCCACCCGAATTGCCTCCCGCACTCGCGGTCCTCGTCGGTTATTTCGCTTACGAAACCATCGGCTTGATCGAGCATTTGCCGCGTCCGCCTGCCAATCCCATCGGCCTCCCCGACATGGTTTTCGCGCGGCCGACGCTGATTCTCGTCTTCGACCGGCTGGCCGACCAGCTTTTCTTCGTCGCGCCCGTATGGCCGGGCGGGGATCTGAATCCCGCCGTTGAACGGATCGAGAGCGCAATGGCCCGGCTGGCTCAGCCTCTGCCCACCAACGCGTTGGACCGGACTGCGACGACGTGCCGACATCGCGCGTACCGCGGTCGTCGAACCGACTCGCTATGGCGAAATGGTCGCCGCCGCCAAGAACTACATCGCCGCCGGCGACATCTTCCAGGTCGTCCTCGCCCAGCGTTTCACGACCCCTTTCGCCCTGCCCCCGTTCGACCTCTACCGCGCGCTTCGCCGGATCAACCCGTCGCCGTTCCTCTACCACCTCGATCTGCCCGGTTTCGCACTGATCGGCTCAAGCCCCGAAATCCTCGTTCGCGTACGCGATGGGGAAGTGACCATTCGTCCCATTGCCGGCACCCGCCCGCGCGGCAAAACGGCACGCGAGGATGCCGACAACCGCGCCGAACTGCTCGCCGATCCCAAGGAACGCGCCGAGCATCTCATGCTGCTCGATCTCGGTCGCAACGATGTCGGCCGCGTGACGACCGGAGGCAGCGTGACTGTCACCGACAGCTACATGGTCGAATTCTACAGCCATGTGATGCACATCGTCTCCAACGTCACTGGTCAGCTCGCCGGGGGCAAGGATGCGCTCGACGCGCTGTTCGCCGGCTTTCCCGCCGGCACGGTCAGCGGCGCGCCCAAGGTGCGCGCGTGCGAGATCATCGCCGAGCTCGAACCCGAAACGCGCGGCGCCTATGCCGGTGGCGTCGGCTATTTCAGCCCCGACGGCTCCATGGACAGCTGCATCGTGCTGCGCACCGCCGTGGTGAAGGATGGCGTGATGCATGTGCAGGCGGGTGCCGGCATCGTCGCGGACAGCATCCCCGAAAACGAACAGCGCGAATGCGAAGCCAAGTCGGGCGCTCTGTTCGCCGCCGCGCGTGAAGCGGTCAGGTTGGCGGACGAGGCGGGGTTCGGCCAGTGACTTTTCGCTGTCCTACACCGCCCCGCTTGTGGTTTGCAGCATTCGGGATCGTCGTCCGCAAAACGCTAGGGAAAAACATCGCTTTGGCACATGTGAATCGTGTGAATCGGCCCGCAAAGGACAAGGGATTGGCACTTGTGAACCGTGTGAACCTGGTCGTCGCGGCCGCCTTGTGTGCCGCGACCCCCGCCCTTGCGCAAAAGGCGCAACCAGCCACGTCGCCCGCCGCCCCGCAGGCAAGGCAGTGGCCAACGACCGAGGGCGATTTCCGCACGCGCGACTTCGCCTTCCAGTCGGGTGAGCGGTTGCCCGAATTGCGGATCCATTACACCACGCTCGGCACCCCGCGACGCGATGGGAATGGATTGATCACCAACGCCGTAATGGTGCTCCACGGCACCGGCGGCACGGGCAAGCAGTTCCTTGCGCCCCAATTCGCCGACGAGCTCTACGGCCCCGGCCAGCCGCTCGACATCACCCGTTATTATGTGATCCTGCCCGACAATATCGGCCACGGCGGCTCGTCAAAGCCGTCCGACGGGCTGCACATGCGCTTCCCGCACTATGATTATGACGACATGGTCGCGGCCCAGCACCTGCTGCTGACCGCTGGCCTCAGGGTCCAGTCGCTCGAAGCCATCGTCGGTACGTCGATGGGCTGCATGCATGCCTTTGTCTGGGGTGAAGCGCACCCGGGCTTCGCCAAGCGCCTTGCGCCCTTTGCCTGCCAGCCGGTGGCGATTGCCGGGCGCAACCGCATGTGGCGCAAGATGGCGATCGACGCGATCATGGCCGACCCGGCCTGGGCTGGCGGCGAGTACAAGTCGCAACCGGCACAAGGCATGCGCACGGTCACCGACTTGTCGATCCTCGTCGGCGGGAATGCTTCGGCGCTGCAGGCGCAATTCCCGACGCGCGCCGCCACCGAAGCGGCGCTCGCTGCCGCCTTTGCCAGCCGCGGCAAGGGGGTCGACGCCAACGATTCGATCTATTGGTACGATGCTTCGCGCAATTATGATCCATCGATGGGCCTCGCAAAGATCACTGTGCCTGTCCTGTGGATCAATTCGGCCGACGATTTCATCAACCCGCCCGAACTCGGCATCGCCGAACGCATGGTCGGCAGATGCCGCGCGCGACCTTCCGCCTGATCCCCGCCAGCCCCGAAACCAAGGGCCACGGCACACACACCTGGGGCAAGTTCTGGAAGGCCGATCTGGCGAAATTGCTGGCGACCCCCTCCCGATGATCCTCGTCATCGACAATTACGACAGCTTCACCTTCAACCTCGTCCACTATCTTCTGGAACTGGGCAGCGAGGTCGAAGTCGTGCGCAACGATGCGATCTCCGCGGGACAGGCCATGTCGAGTGGCGCGGCCGCCTTCCTCATCTCCCCTGGCCCCAAGACGCCCAACGATGCCGGCGTCAGCCTCGATCTCGTCGCCGCCTGTGCCGATGCCGGCAAGCCATTGCTTGGCGTGTGCCTCGGGCATCAGGCGATCGGCCAGCATTTTGGCGGCCAGGTCGTGCGCGGCGGATTGATGCACGGCAAAACGAGTCCCGTGACGCATGACGCCACCGGGCTGTTCGCGGGCCTGCCGACGCCGTTCACCGCCACGCGCTACCACTCGCTGATCGTGGAAGGCACGCCGACCGACCTGATCGTCAATGCCACCGCCCCTGACGGCAGCGTGATGGGCCTGCGCCACGCAACGCTGCCGATCCACGGTGTCCAGTTCCATCCCGAAAGCATCGCCACCGAACACGGCCACGCCATGCTCGCTAATTTCATGCGGATTGCCGGCCTCGAACCCACGGTGCTGGCCCGTGCTGCCTGACGCGACTGCACCACTCAGCGCTGCGGCGGCACGCGCCGCCTTCGACGCATTGCTCGACGGCCAGGTGCCCGACGCCGACGCGACGCGCTTCCTCACGGGCATGGCCGAACGCGATGAGACCGCGGTTGAGATCGCCGCCGCCACCCGAGCCCTTCGCGCCCGGATGATCCCCGTCACCGCGCCTGAAGGCGCCATCGACGTCTGCGGCACCGGCGGGGACGGCAGCCACAGCCTCAATGTCTCCACCGCGGTCGCCATCGTCGTCGCGGCATGCGAGGTGCCGGTCGCCAAGCACGGCAACCGTGCCGCTTCCTCCAAGGCCGGCGCGGCGGACACCCTCGAAGCGCTGGGCCTCGACCTCGACCGCGCCAGCGACCGCGCCGAAGAAAGTCTCGCCGATCTGGGCATCGCCTTCCTCTTTGCGCAGAAACACCACCCCTCCCTCGCCAAACTCGCTCCCGTCCGTCGCGAGATCGGTCGCCGCACCATCTTCAATCTCATCGGCCCGCTCGCCAATCCGGCAGCCGTCGGTCGCCAGCTGATCGGCATCGCCCGGCCGGACTATCTCTCGGTCGTCGGTGAAGCGCTGACGCTGCTGGGCGCCGACGATGCATTGTTGGTGGCGGGCGAAGAGCCGCTCGACGAATTGTCCGTCGCCGCGCGCAGCCATTATTGGCGGCTGGGCGGTGACAGCGGTACTTTGACCCCCGAGGACGCCGGCCTGCCGCGTCACTCGCTCGAGGCCCTTCGCGGCGGCGATGCGGCGTACAACGCAGCGGCGTTGCGCCTCCTGCTTTCGGGCCAGCCGGGAGCCTATCGTGATGCCGTCCTCCTCAATGCCGCCGGGGCGCTGATCGTGGCGGGTCATGCGCGCGATTGGCAGGACGGGGTGGAGGAAGCCGCCGAGGCGATCGACAAGGGTCTCGCCAAGGCTCTGCTTGATTGCTGGGTTGCGTTCTGATGGCCAACATCCTCGATCGCATCCTCGAGACCAAGCAGGAAGAAGTCACGGCACGCCGCAAGCGGCACAGCGTCGCCGACCTCGATCGGCTCGCCTCGGTACAGACGCCGCCGCGCGGTTTTCGCGCTGCACTCGACAACGCGCCCGGTTACGGTCTGATCGCCGAGATCAAGAAGGCGTCGCCGTCCAAAGGCCTGATCCGCGGCGATTTCGACCCCGCGGCGCATGCGCGGGACTATGCCACGGGCGGTGCCGCGTGCCTGTCGGTCCTCACCGACGCCGATTATTTCCAGGGCCACGAAGACTTTCTCGTCGCCGCTCGAGCCGCCTGCGATCTGCCTGTCATTCGAAAGGATTTCATGATCGACCCGTGGCAGGTCGCGGAAGCGCGCGCGATCGGTGCCGACGCGATCCTGATCATCGTCGCCGCGCTCGACGATACGCAGATGACCGAGATCGAGGCGGCGGCGATCGAGCGCGGCATGGACGTGCTGGTCGAAGTCCATGACGCGTGCGAATTGGACCGTGCCCTCGCGCTCAAATCGCGCCTGATCGGCGTCAACAACCGCGACCTGCGTGATTTTTCGGTCAGCTTCGAGCGAACTTACGAACTGGTTGGGCGCGCCCCCGCCGGTTGCACGTTCGTCGCAGAGAGCGGGCTGTCGACGCACGCCGACCTCGCGGCGATGGCCAGCCATGGTGTGCGCTGCTTCCTCGTCGGCGAAAGCCTGATGCGCCAGCGCGACCTGGCTGCCGCTACGGCAATGCTGCTTCACGGCGCTTGACGCGGAACAAATGCGAACATAAAGGGTCGGTAACGTTCCGTGACTTGGGAGTCCGCAACCATGCTGACGCGTAAACAGCACCAGCTGATCTGCTATATCGAGGACAAACTCGCCGAAACCGGCATTTCCCCGTCGTTTGAGGAGATGAAGGAGGCGCTGGCACTCAAGTCCAAGTCAGGGGTTCACCGCCTGATTTCGGCATTGGAGGAACGCGGTTTCCTCAAGCGTCTGCCCAATCGTGCGCGCGCGCTTGAGGTGACCCGCTCGCCCGAACGCGGACCACAAATTGCCAAGGCGCGCGCCAAGACCGCCACGCCGAAGGTGCCGGTGGCCGCCAATGAAAACGTGATCGACCTGCCGTTGCATGGCCGCATCGCCGCAGGTGCGCCGATCGAGGCGATCGAAGGGCAAAGCTCGATTTCGGTACCTGCCGCCCTGCTGGGTCCGGGCGAGCATTATGCTCTCGAAGTATCGGGCGATTCGATGGTCGAAGCCGGTATCCTCGACGGGGATTTCGCGCTGATCCGCAAGACCGAGGTCGGGCGCGAAGGCGACATCGTCGTGGCGTTGGTCGACGGCAGCGAAGCGACGCTTAAATATTTCCACGCGGAAGGGGGCGGGAAGGTCCGGCTCGATCCGGCAAATGCTCGTTACGAGGCGCAGCGCTATCGCGCCGACCAGATCCGCGTGCAGGGCCGCCTCGCCGGTTTGCTTCGCCGCTACTGACCGGCTCGGCGCGGACCCACGGGTGCGCGTCCCCCGGTTGCCGCGCTGTCGTCACCGTCGGCGCGTCGAGTGAAATTGCCAGTCCGCCGGTGCGCCGCAGAAACGCCGCGTCGGCTTTCAGCCAGCGCGGCCGGCACCAATAGGGCAGCCGTCGGTCGCTGACGACGATGTCTGCACGTGCGCACGCGCGTGCGAACAATGGACGATCGACCAGATAGGGGCTGCGCGTCGCCATCACCTGCCACGACCGCCCATCGGCCTTGAGTGTCGCACGGCAGAGATCCGTACTGCAGGAAGCGCCGACGCTGCCGTCGAGAGCGCCCAGTTCGTTCAGCGTCCCGCCGCGCTCCGCCAGCACCTGTCGGACATAATCGCCCGCCCGGTCGCGCAGGATCGCGTAACTGCCATCACCCTGCCGCACCGCCAGATGCTTGCCGTCGCCGGTGACGATCAGGTCGGGCGGCGACGCGCGCCCGCCACCAGCACTCCAATCGCAATCGGCAGCAAGCCCAGTAACCGCGCACGCTTGCTCCACAGGGTCAGCCAGATGCCGCCCCCCACCATCATGGCGAAGGCCGCGACCGGCATGTCCGCCAGTGCGGCGCGGGCTCCTGGCCACCCGGCGACCGCATGCGCGATCCACAGCAGCAACTCGAGCGACTTCCCGGTCGCCCACCACAATGGCGCGCCGAGCCCGATCAAATCGAACAGCATCGCCAATGCTTCAAGCGGCATCGTCACGAACGTCGTCAGCGGGATCGCCACGATGTTGGCCAGCGCACCGAACAACCCCTGCTTGTGGAAATGGAACAGAGCGATCGGGGCCAGCGCCACTTCGACCGCAACACCGGTCAACAACAGTCCACCAATTTCTCGCCCGAACTTGGCCCATAAGGGTTCGTCACGTTTGGCAAACCAAGCCTTGACCTGCGGAACCTCATGCAAAGCAATGATCGTGGCGATGGCTGCGAAACTCAGCTGGAAGCTGGGGCCGACCAGGCTCTCGGGCCAAGCGATGAGCACAGCCAGAGCGCCCGCCGCCACGAGGCGCAGGGTGAAAGCGTCGCGGCCCACGGCAATGCCGACGCACACCAGCACTGCCGCCACGCAGCTGCGGACCGTCGGCACCTCGGCTCCGGTCAACATCGTGTAGCCGATCCCTGTCGCCGCGCCGACCGCCGCGGCAATGGTCACCAATGGCCAGCGCAGCGCCAGACGTGGCCACAAGGCAAGCAATCGCAGCGTGAGGAAGAATGCCGCTCCGACCACGGCGGAGATGTGCAGCCCGCTGACCGACAGCAAATGCGTCAGTCCGCTATCGCGCATCGCTTCCTCGTCCCCTTGGGCAATGCCACCCCGGTCACCCGTGGCGAACGCCGAGGCAATGCCGCCAGCGCTGCCATCGACCTGCGCGCGGACATGGGCCGACAGCCGTTCGCGCAAGCCGGGGCCGCCATGCTCGGCATTGATGACGGCGATCGGCCCGATCGCCTTGCCCACTCCGCCTAGACTTTGAAACCATGCGATCCGCGCAAAGTCATAGCCACCGGGCACCGCCGGTCCTTGCGGGGGTACGATCCGCGCGCGCAGCCTGACCTTGTCGCCCTCATGTATCGGCGGCGGTGCTGGATCGACAGGTATCGAAACGCGCACCCGCGCGGGTTGCCCCGCCCCCATATCGACCAGCGACAGCCGCAGCAGTCCGCGCGCGGGCAGCGGCTCGACCCGATCTACCGTCCCGCTCAGTTGCGCCACCATCGGCCGCGCGATCGCCGGCGCAGCGGCGCGCTCCGCACGCCACCAGCTCAAGCCACATCCAAGCGCCATAAGCAGCGCTGCGGACAGCAGCACCCGCCGTAACCGCGTGCCCGGCTCCACCACCACCGCCAAGAGTGCCAGCCCGGCGCATCCCGCCAGGAATGCCGACCACTCGACCGGCGTCAGCAACACGAACCACGCCGCCACCCCAGCGCCCAGCGCGATTGGCGTCCACAGGAACAACTGGTCGCGCTCGGCTTCCAGCCACGCCTCGATCCACCCGCTCCAACGCCGCGGGTGCATGTGCAGCGCGAGCGTTTGAAGCACTCTGGCCGCCATGCTAGGACGCTGCTCAATCACCGTGGCCATCGCCACATTCATGGAGACTTGGCGCTTGAGCGCAACTGTTCCGGCAACCGGCAAGGTTGTCACCCGTTTCGCACCGTCACCGACCGGCTTCCTGCACATTGGTGGCGCGCGCACCGCTTTGTTCAACTGGCTGTTCGCGCGTCACCACGGCGGCGAGTTCCTGTTGCGTATCGAGGACACCGATCGTGCGCGCTCGACCGACGCCGCCATTGCCGCGATTCTCGACGGAATGCGCTGGCTCGCGCTGGATTGGGACGGCCCCGAGATTTATCAATTTGCGCGCGCCGCGCGTCATGCCGAAGTCGCCAACCAACTGCTCGCCGCAGGTCATGCCTATCGCTGCTACGCGACCTCCGAAGAACTGGAAACGATGCGTGCCGAACAGCGCGCCGCCAAGCAACCGCTGCGCTACGACGGCCGCTGGCGCGACCGGACGGACACGCCCGACCTGCCCTATGTCATCCGGCTTCGCGCGCCGCAGACCGGCGAGACCACGATCCAGGACCTCGTCCAAGGCGAAGTGACCGTCGCCAATGCCGAACTCGACGACATGGTCCTGCTTCGATCGGACGGTACCCCGACCTATATGCTGTCAGTCGTCGTCGACGATTACGACATGGGCGTGACGCACGTCATCCGGGGCGACGACCATCTCAACAATGCCTTCCGCCAACTCGCCCTCATTCGCGCAATGGGTTGGTCCGAGCCGACCTACGCCCACGTGCCTCTGATCCATGGTTCAGACGGCGCGAAGCTCAGCAAGCGCCATGGCGCGCTGGGGGTCGAGGCGTATCGCGACGATCTCGGAATCTTGCCCGAAGCGCTGTCGAACTATCTCCTTCGCCTTGGCTGGGGCCATGGCGATGACGAGTTCATCAGCCGGGAACAGGCGACCGAGTGGTTTGATATCACGGATGTCGGTCGCTCGCCGTCTCGCTTCGACCTGAAAAAGCTCGAAAATATGAATGGCCATTATTTGCGCGAGGCCGAAGACACGCGGCTTGCCGCTTTGGTCGCGGCGCAAACCAGCGGCGATGCGGGCATGCTGGCAAAAGCGATGCCGTTTCTGAAGGTACGGGCAAAATCGATCAACGAACTGGCCGACGCTTCCGCGTTCCTGTTCGCGCCGCGTCCCTTGCCGCTTGAGGAAAAGGCCGCCGGTTTGCTTGACGAGGCCGGTCTCGCGCTGGTTGCCCAGGTCCACCACGCGATTGCGACGGCGCCAGCCTGGACCGCAGAGTCACTCGAACCACTCGTCAAGGAAATTGCCGAGAACGCCGGACTCGGGCTGGGCAAGGTCGCTCAACCGCTACGCGCCGCATTGACGGGGCGTTCGACTTCACCAGGGATTTTCGACGTCCTGGCGCTGCTCGGCCGCGATGAAGCGCTCGGGCGACTTGACGATGCAATCAACCGGCGCAATGCGAATGCTGCACCGCCGCAAGGAGAGACACATGGCTGATACCGCAAAGATCGCTCTGGACGGCAAGGATCAGGATTACGCGGTGATGCACGGTTCGGTCGGCCCGGACGTCGTGGATATTCGCAAATTCTACGCCAACACCGGCGCGTTCACCTACGATCCGGGATTTACCTCAACGGCGTCTTGCCAATCAGCGATCACCTATATCGATGGCGACGAGGGCATTCTGCTCCACCGCGGCTATCCCATCGGGCAGCTGGCGGAAAAGTCGAGCTTCATGGAAGTCTGCTACCTTCTGCTCAACGGTGAGCTGCCATCGAAGGCCGAGCTCGACAGGTTCAGCGGCACGATCACCCGCCACACGATGGTCCACGATCAGATGTCGACTTTCTTCCGCGGGTTTCGTCGTGACGCGCATCCCATGGCGATCATGTGCGGCGTGGTCGGCGCGCTGTCGGCTTTCTATCACAATTCGACCGACATCACCGATCCGAACCAGCGCCTCATCGCCTCGCACCGCTTGATCGCAAAAATTCCGACGATCGCGGCGATGGCGTATCAGTACAGCGTCGGCCGCCCCTTCGTGTATCCGAAGAACAGCCTCAGCTACACCGGCAACTTCCTGCGCATGACCTTCGGCAACCCGGCCGAGCCCTACGAAGTCAATCCTGTCGTCGAAAGGGCGATGGACCGCATCTTTATCCTGCACGCCGACCACGAACAGAACGCATCGACTTCGACCGTGCGCCTCGCCGGCTCGTCGGGCGCCAACCCTTTTGCGTGCATCGCGGCGGGCATCGCCTGCCTGTGGGGGCCGGCGCACGGCGGCGCCAACGAAGCCGCACTCAACATGCTGCGCGAAATTGGAACGGTCGATCGCATTCCCGAATATATTGCCCGCGCCAAGGACAAGGATGACCCGTTCCGCCTGATGGGCTTCGGGCACCGCGTGTACAAAAATTACGATCCGCGCGCGACGGTGATGCAGCAGACGGTCCGCGAGGTGCTCGGGGAACTGGGTGTCACCGACCCCGTCTTCGACGTCGCGTTGAAGCTGGAGGAAATGGCGCTCAACGATCCGTATTTCATCGATAAGAAGCTGTTCCCCAACGTCGATTTCTATTCGGGCGTGATCCTGTCGGCGATCGGCTTTCCGACCACGATGTTCACCGTGCTGTTCGCGCTCGCGCGGACCGTCGGCTGGGTCGCCCAGTGGAACGAGATGATTTCCGATCCCGAACAGAAGATCGGTCGCCCGCGCCAGCTCTATACCGGCGAAACGCAGCGCGATTACGTCTCGCTCGATAAGCGCTGAGCGCGGAGGCGCCGGCGCGTCGCCGCGAAGCTGGCCGAGGCATAAGCGGTCGCTGCGACCAGAGCGGCGACCGGCTGCCCGGCGAGCGCGCCCACCAGCATGATGGCGGCGTAGGACGGCACGTCTGCCCGCCACCATAGGGGCAACGCCGCATCGCTTTCGTCCTCCACGGCCATCACAGTGTCGGCGGCCAGCACGATCGCTAGCGGAAAGACGCCCCATTGGCCGCTGGCGTGCCACAGCCAGCTTGTAGCGCCTGCCAGGCCGACCAGACCCAGCAAATCGGCGACCCGCTCGATCCAAGGTAATGGACTGCCATCGACCGCCGCCAGGCCTCGCACGACACGTAGGGCGATGATGAGTAGCAGCAGCGCCCCGGCGGCGAATGCCAGGAGGCCATAAGCCAAGGCGCCAGCGTAGCCCGTGGCCAGCAACAGCGCGGCACTGGCCGCCCAGCGCAACTTATGCTCGACGCCCAACAGTCGCTCACCCAGAAACAACGCCGCGCGTTCCACCAGCCGCCCCGCAATGCCGCTGCGTGGGCGCATCGCCGCGCGCAGCCTAGCCACATCGATTACCATTACCGCATCGGGTGCATCGAGCGCGATCAAGGCGCCCGTCCTGCTCGCATCAATGCGCAACGCGCCCTGCTGCACCGCGCGACGCACCAGCGTCGATGCCAACGACCATTCGGGCGCAAGTCCCTGCGCCGTTTCCGCGACGACATCGC
Source organism: uncultured Alphaproteobacteria bacterium (assembly GCA_963740775.1). Classification (GTDB taxonomy): domain Bacteria; phylum Pseudomonadota; class Alphaproteobacteria; order Sphingomonadales; family Sphingomonadaceae; genus Sphingomonas_O. The sequence continues at coordinate 171,260 of CAVUFE010000008.1, forward strand.
CCGGCAACATTGCCCATCCGGCCCAGCGGGTCGTCGCATCGATCAATTCATGGTGGGTCGTCTCAGGTTCATTGGGTAGGCATGCGAGCGTCGCGGTGTCACTTTCGGCCATTGCCTCGATCAGCGTGCCGTCGAGCAATGTATTCGCCCCGATCAGCAATATGCGGTCGCCACGATCCAGTTCGGCCGCTTCCGAGGCCCCTACCGTTCGGTGAACTGCCGCTTCGTGCAATGCGCGCCGAAGTACTGCGTCGGCGCGCGCATCAAGCGGTTCGTCAATGTCGATGAGACCAATCAGCGCCACCTTGGCCCTCCCGCTGCCCGCTTGGCCAACTGAGGCAAATTTGTCGAGCACCGCCGCTTATCTAGCGCGGAGGATCGTGTTATCGATGCAAGATGACGGGGGAAGCAAGAGTCGTCGGCCTGCACCGGCCTTTCGAGGAGGAAACGGTGGAGAGCTTTAGCGAGCCGGCATATGTGCCGGAGGCCGCCGCGCGTGAATGGCGCAGCCCGGCGTTGCTCGGGGTCTTGACGCTCACAGGGGCCGGGTGGCTGGTGTTCGTCGCGCTAAAGGTGCTGCCCGAGCTGCGCACGGCCCTGCCGCCCGCTAGCGGCACTGCCGTACTCGTGGTGATCGCGCTTGTGCCATTGCTTTTCCTCTCCAGTCTCTACTTGCTGTTTGCTCGCGGCAGCCGGGCAGAAGCGAGGCGATTGCGGCTGATGATCCAGGCACTGCGCAGCGAACAGGCAAACATGCAGGCGGCAATCGACGCCGCGACGGATCGGATCATCGTTCAGCGCGCGCAGATTGCCGAAGGCGGCGCCGCGCTCGGCGCGACTGGCGAGCGCGTTTCCGCCGAAATGATCGCGATGGGCGATGCGATGCGTGCCGATCTCGACGTGCTGGCGCGACATGCCGGCGCGCTCAAGCAGTCGACCGCCGTTGCGCGCGCCGACTTGGCGCTGCTGCTGAGCGACGTACCCAAGGCACATATGCAAACCCGCGAACTGGCCGCCGAAATTGACACGGCGGCGCGCACCGCCTTGACCCACGCAGAAACACTGACTGCGCAGGTTGGTGCGCTGGCAACGCAAAGTCATGAAGCCAAGGTTCTGGCCGAGATCGGCGCTGCGGCGCTGAGTGATGGCAACGAGCGTGCCGCTGTGCAGGCCGGACAAGCGCGCGAGGCTATTGCCGGTGCCACCGCAGCGCTGACAGACGGCGTCGATGCCGCGTTGGAGCGCGCCCATCGCGCGACCGAAGGCGTTCGACAAGGATTGGCCGCTCAAGGCGCCGCACTCGAAGCGTTCGTCGGTTCGGCTGAACAGTCGATTTCTCGCAGCGGCGAGCAGGCCGGCATGGCCGCGCAGGCCCGTATTGCCGAACTCGAAGAACGCGTTGCTGCCTTGGGTGCCCTGCTCGAAGGTCAAGGCAGCGCCACACGCGATGTGCTCGATCAACTAGCAGCGGAGCCCTGGGTGAGGTGCGATAGCCGCTTTGGCGCGTTTGGCGATCACGACGAGGTGCTTGGTCGTGCTGAAGCCCGCCTTCGCGCGCTCGACGCCGGTGCCCGGGATCTGGGCGAGGCGCTTCCCGCGTTGCTCGATGGCGCAAGCCTGCGTCTTGAAGCCGCCAACGAGACCGCGCGCGATGTCGCACCGCAAATCCGTGCACTCGCCGCCGACGCCGAGCGCGCCGCAGGGCATCTCGCCGGGCTAAGCGAGATTCGGGACGCAATGCCACGGAGTTGGGCGAAACGCTGGCCAACGCATTGATGACCGCCGAAGCCCTCAGCCAGCAAGCCGGGGGGCAATTGGTCGACGCGCTGCTGCGAGTTCGCGACGTCGCGGCGTCATCAGCCGACAAGGCACGCGAGGCGATCACGTCAGCTATTCCGGACGCCGTCGCCCGCCTCTCCGACGAAGCACGCCGCGCACTTGCCGATGCAGTCGCGCAGGAGGTCGAAGCCGGCGTCGGAGCGGTCACCAGTGCAATCGAACGTGCCGTTGCCGCGTCGCGTTCTGCTTCCGCCGAAATCAATCACCAACTTGCCACGCTCGACGAACGGATAAGCGCCGCCGATGCCCGTCGCGATATGTCGGCACAGGTTGCGCTACTCGTCGAATCTTTGAATTCGACCTCGATCGACGTCGCGAAGCTGCTGTCCACTGAAATCGCCGACACTGAGTGGGACGCCTATCTGCGTGGAGATCGCGGCGTCTTTACCCGCCGCGCGGTGCGCCTGTTGTCTGGCGGCGAAGCGCGAGCAGTGGCGTCGCATTACGGCGACGACCAGGACTTCCGTCACGGTGTCAATCGCTACGTCCATGACTTTGAAGCGATGCTGCGCCAAGTCCTCTCGACGCGTGAGGGTCATGCTTTGGGCGTGACGTTGCTCTCTTCGGACATGGGCAAGCTTTACGTCGCACTCGCCCAGGCCATAGAGCGCCTGCGCACCTGACGTATCGAGCAAGGGTGGGGAGAGGCAGATGCGATTGTTCCTGGCGATCCTTGGCGCGGTAGTGCTCGCGGTCCTAGGCACGACGCCGCCAAATCCACGTGGCACGAACGCCCCCGCCACAGAGTTTTCCGCCGCGCGCGCCATGATTGATGTGCGGGAGATCGCCCGCGCGCCGCATCCCACCGGCACTCCGGAGAACGCGCGGGTTCGCGGCATGCTCGTCGCCAAGCTGCGCGCCTTGGACCTCGAAGTGCACGAAACGCAAAGTGTCATGGATGCCAAGTCGGCCGATCGGCTCGCCAACTGGACGCATCATGCCGGCCCCGTCCCTCCCCTGGCCAATATCGTCGCAGTGCTGCGAGGCACCGACCAGAAGCTCCCCGCGATCCTGCTTATGGCGCACCACGACACGGTTGGTGGTTCACCCGGCGCGGCGGACGACAGCGCGGGCGTGGCCTCGATCCTCGAAACACTGCGCGCACTAAAGGCCGGCGGACGACCTCTGCGCCGTGACGTTATCGCACTGATTACCGATGGTGAAGAATTAGGGCTGAGTGGCGCGAAGTCGTTCTTCAGGGACGATCCGCTCCGCACACGCGTTGGCCCCATCGTCAACATGGAGACCCGCGGCGGCGGCGGGCGCGCGTCGATGTTCGAGACCGGCGATAATAACGATGCCGCGATCCGCCTGCTCGCGGGCGCGGTGCGCCGCCCTGTGGGCACATCGCTCAGCGTTTTCGTCTACAAGAAACTGCCCAATTCCACCGATCTGACCCCAGCAAAGGCGGCGGGGCATTTCGGCTATAACTATGCCTTTATCGGGCGCCCCGGCTTGTACCACTCGCCACTCGCCACGCCCGACAATCTTGATCAAGGCGCGCTGCAAGACATGGGCGGGCAAGTCCTAGACCTGACCCGGGCCTTGGCCAGCTCCCCCGTCGCCATGGCCGGTCGCGGCGACCGCGTATTCTTCGACGCGTTCGGGTTATTCCTGATCCATTACGCGCCGTGGTTTGGCTGGGTGTTGCTCGGCGGGGCGCTGATCGCCTGGGGCTTGGCCGCGCGTCGAGGCGGCTCGTTGGGCAACGTCGCGCGCGGGGCGGTCGTCACGGTCGCTCTGACCGTCTTTGCCGCGCTACTGATCTACGTGGTCAATCTCGCCTCGGGTGCTGACGGCCCGGTCAACTACTATGATCGTCTGGCCGCAGTGCCGCGTCTCCAACTCCAGGCACTGTTCGCATGTATCGCCGCTTTAGCGCTGGTGCGTGCGTTGTCGGCAGCGGCCAAGCCAGACGCGACGATGACATTCGGTGCAGCGCTACCGGTGCTCGCACTCGCCATTTTTGCACAGGCGATGGCTCCAACCGCCGCTTTCCTGATCATCGTGCCAGCCTTAATTGGTGGTTGCGTCGCGTTACTTGTCGATCGCGGCGTTCTCGCCAGCGGTGTCGCAATCGCCCTGGCCGCAGTCGGGGTCGGACAGCAACTGACCGTCGGCTACCTGTTGCTGCAGGCGGTCGGCCCCGACATGCCCATGATCGTCGCGTTACCGCTCGTGCTGATCGCCATCATCGCTTGGCCGCTGGCACCGGCTGTAACGCGCAGGTGGGCGTTGGCCGCGACGACCGTGGCGGCCGTCGCGGCTGTGACTATGGCTTTATGGGTGCGCCTCGACGCCGTGCCCCCGAGTGTGGCGACATACAGTAAGTTCGGGGCGGCCCACTAAACGGGATTAGCTGCGACCACGCAAAGTGTTGAGGACCGCGAGACCCGCGACTCCCAACAACGCCGCGCTAGCCCAAGGGCGCGCCTTTACGAAACCGGTTGCCTTTTCGGTGATTGGCGCATCGCCGGAGAAATGCGTCCGGAGGTCGTCCGTCAAAGCGGTCTTTTTGTTGGAAACGTCAGCATTTGCGGTTTCGGTAGCGGTGTCAGCCATTTTAAATCTCTCCAATGCGAAGATCCAACGCCGCACCGGCCTTACTGATCCAAAAAGCTGCGCATTTTCCGCGAGCGGCTCGGATGCTTCAGCTTGCGTAGCGCCTTCGCCTCGATCTGGCGGATGCGCTCACGGGTCACGCTGAATTGCTGGCCAACTTCTTCCAACGTGTGATCGGTGTTCATGCCGATACCGAAGCGCATGCGCAGCACGCGTTCCTCGCGCGGCGTCAGCGAAGCCAGCACGCGCGTCACGGTTTCCTTGAGGTTAGCCTGGATCGCCGCATCAACCGGGATGACCGCATTCTTGTCCTCGATGAAATCACCGAGGTGCGAATCTTCCTCGTCGCCGATCGGGGTCTCGAGGCTGATCGGCTCCTTGGCGATCTTCATCACCTTGCGAACCTTTTCGAGCGGCATCGACAGACGCTCCGCCATTTCCTCCGGCGTCGGCTCACGGCCGCTTTCGTGAAGGAACTGTCGGCTGGTGCGGACCAGCTTGTTGATCGTTTCGATCATATGGACCGGGATGCGGATAGTGCGCGCCTGATCAGCGATCGAGCGCGTGATCGCCTGACGGATCCACCACGTCGCATAGGTGCTGAACTTGTACCCGCGGCGATATTCGAACTTGTCGACCGCCTTCATCAGGCCGATATTCCCTTCCTGGATCAGGTCAAGGAACTGCAGCCCGCGATTGGTGTATTTCTTGGCGATGGAAATGACGAGGCGCAGGTTCGCCTCGACCATTTCCTTCTTGGCGATGCGCGCTTCGCGCTCGGCCTTCTGCACCGTGTTGACGATTCGGCGAAACTCGACGAGCGCCATGCCCGTCGCGGTCGCGATCTCGCTCAACTCGGCGCGGATACGGTCCGCTGCCTCGCGCTCATTGGTCGCGAACGCCGCCCATTTCTTGTCGATCTTGGCTACCGAATCGACAAACCCCTCGTCGAGCTCATGATCCATATAGGCATCGAGGAAGCTCTTGCGCGGCACCTTATGGCGTTCGGCCAGGCGCAGCATCTGCCCGCCCAGCGCGGTCAGTCGGCGGTTGTACGAATAAAGCTGATCGACCAGCGATTCGATCTTCGCCTGATGGAATTGGACACTCTCGACCTCGCCGGTCAGTTCCTCGCGCAGCTTCTGGTATTTCTTCTCTTCAGCGGCGGGAAAGTCCTGGCCGCTCGAAACCGCTGTGACGCGTGCTTGCTGGACCTTCGAAAACTTCTTGTAGACGGCTGTGATGGCAGCAAATTTCTCGAGCGCAGCCGGCTTCAAGGTCTCTTCCATCTGCGCCAGGCTGAGCGTGTTGTCCTCATCCTCATCGTCTGTGACCGCCGCGGCGCGATGTTCGGTTAGCGCGGATTCGTCATGTTCATCGTCGGAGGCCGAGGCTTCCTCCTTCACATCGTCTTCTTCCTTGAACGACGCGCCAGCAGTCTTGGCGGTGATTTCCCCATCGCCCTCGACATCGTCGGTCAGGGATTCGGGTGCCGGATCCTTGTTGAGCATCGCATCGAGATCGATGATCTCGCGCAACTGCATCGTGCCTTCGTTGAGCGCCGTCGACCAGCCAATGATCGCTTCGAACGTGATCGGGCTTTCGCACAGCCCGAGGATCATCGTGTCGCGGCCGGCCTCGATGCGCTTGGCGATGGCGATTTCGCCTTCGCGGCTGCAGCAGTTCGACGGCACCCATTTCCCGCAGGTACATCCGCACCGGGTCATCGGTGCGGTCGGTCGTCTTGGTGACCTTTTCGGCGACATTGCCACCGTCGGTCCCCTCTTCGCCATCAACGGCGGGGATATCTTCGTCTGGCTCGGCGTCCTCGCCGTCTTCGCCCGCTTCGTCGTTCTCGACAACGTTGACGCCCATTTCGTTGAGCGCGGACATGACGTCCTCGATCTGCTCGCTGGACATCTGATCCTGCGGCAGCGCGGCGTTGAGCTGATCAACAGTGATATACCCGCGCTTCTTCGCGCGGGCTGAGCATCTTCTTGATGTCGGCATCGTTGAGGTCGATCAGCGGGGCGTCGCCCGACTTTTCGTCGATCTCGGTCGGCTCTGCCGTTGTCGCTTTTGCCATAATGCCGTTCAAATCCCGTCGTCTTGCCCGAGCAGCAGCCGCATCTGCTGCTCGTTATCGTGTTTCGCGCGGAGCAGGCGAAGCTGCTCCTCAAAGCAATCCTCACCGCCGCCAATGCCGACCCGGTCGGTTGCCGCCTGCAACGCCTGATCGATTTCAGGACGTGCGGCCACCGCCTCGATCGTCATTGCCAGGTCCCGACGTGCCGCTTCTTCGGGCGCCGAACGCTTGAGGAAAGAGAATGCCATTCCCCGTCGCCCGTTCATCGCGCGCAATTCCGCCAACATGTCCGTAAGGCCAGCAGAGGCGCATATAGGGTCTAGTTGGTTTGAATCAACGAGGTCGCCGTCATAGGCCGCATCGACCAGCGCCGCCCGCAGGGCATCGAGCCGCGGATCGACAAAGCGCAGTACACCCAGCGTTTCTGCGCAGGCCAGTACGATCGACGGATGGCGGACCAGCCCGGCCATGATCGGGCGTTCGTAGACCGGTTCAATCCCGCGCCCGTGGATCGCCTGTGCGGACGGGGAGGCAGGGCCGGGCGGGGGCTTCCCGCGCGGCTGAAATGAGCCGCGCGGGGAAAACTCACGCCGGGCAAAAAAGCGCTCGTCGAAACGCTCTTTCAGCTGGCGCTGGTAATGGCGGCGCACTTCGGGATCGCCGATCGTGTCGATCAGCGCATCGAGCCGCTGCTTCAGCCCGGCACGCGCTTCGGGCGTTTCCAGCGCGGTGACGGCCTGTTCGCTCGCCCATAAGCGGTCGATCAGAGGTTCCGCCGCCGCCAGCACCGGCTCGAAAGCCGTCGCCCCGCCCGCGCGGACGAGGTCGTCGGGGTCCTGCCCTGCGGGCAGCGTCGCAAAATCAAGGCTACAGCCCGGGCGCAGCATCGGCAGCGCACGGTGCGCCGCACGACTTGCCGCCCTCTGCCCCGCCGCATCGCCGTCGAAACACACCACCGGCACATCGACCATACGCCACAGCCGCTCGATCTGATGCTCGGTTAGCGCCGTGCCATTGGGTGCGACGACCTCCTCGATCCCTGCCCCCGCCAGCGCGATCGCATCCATATAGCCTTCGACGACGATCAACCGTCCCGCCTTGCGCGCCGCCCCCGCAGCCTTGTCCAGATTCCACAGCGTCCGGCCCTTGTCGAACAGCGGCGTGTCGGGCGAATTGAGATATTTGGGCTCGCCTGCGCCCAGGATACGCCCGCCGAAACCGATCGTCCGCCCGCGCGCATCGCGGATCGGGATCATCAGCCGTCCGCGAAAACGGTCGTACGGCTCCTTGTCATCGACCGCGATCAGCAGCCCCGCCTCGACCAGCATCGCATCGCCGAATGTCGCCAACGCCGACCGCAGTCGCCCCCGGCTGTCAGGTGCCAAGCCCAGCCCGAACCGTCGCGCCAGCTCTGGTGAGATCTCGCGCTTTGTCAGATACGCGCGCGCCTCGCCGCCATCGACGCCGTTCAATTGCTCAGTGAACCACGCTTCCGCCGCCGCCATCGCATCGTGAAGCCCGGCGGCGCGCTCCTGCCGCTGTGCCTCGCGTGGGTCTGGGGCAGGCAGTTCGAGGTTCGCCCCACTGGCCAGTTCCTTGACCGCGTCCATAAACGGCAGACCGCGCTGATCGGTGAGCCAGCGGATCGCATCGCCATGTGCCGAACAGCCGAAACAGTGGTAAAAGCCCTTGGCGTCATTGACGTAGAAGCTCGGCGTCTTCTCGTCATGAAATGGGCAACACGCCCGCCACTCCCGCCCTGCGCGCGTGAGCTTGACCGTCTTCCCCACCAAAGCGGACAGCAATGTGCGCGCGCGCAACTCGTCAAGAAAGGCGGGGGACAGGCTCACGCGCCAACCTTAGCGCGCGTGCCCGATTCGTCCCAAGTCAGTTCAGCGAGGCCTTCACCGCGGCGCTCGCCTTTTGCATGTCGAGCTGCGAACCGTGGCGTTCCTTGAGCAGCGCCATCACCCGGCCCATGTCCTTGACCGACGTCGCGCCGGTTTCAGCCTTGATCGCTTCGATCGCCGCACGCGTTTCGTTGTCGCTGAGCAAAGTCGGCAGGAAGCGCTCAATAACGTCGACTTCGGCGGCTTCGATATCCGCCAGCTCCTGTCGTCCGCCCTTCACATACATGTCGATAGATTCGCGGCGCTGCTTGACCATTTTCTGCAGCACTTCGACGACCAGCACGTCGTCGTCCGCGGGCGCCTTCCCCGTGCGCGCCTCGATGTCGCGGTTCTTGATGGCGGCGAGCATCAGCCGCACCGTGCCCAGCGTCACCTTGTCGCCGGCCTTCATGGCCGTGGTCTGCGCGGCCTGGATTGTCTCTCTGATCATCTCCGCGCCCTAGCCCAGCGGCGCGCATGAAAAAAGGCCGTCGCTCCGGGGAGCGACGGCCTGATTCAGTCAGCCTATGCGGCCAAGCTCAGATGCCGACGTTCAGCGACAGGATGAACGCCCGTGGGCTGCCGATCTGCACGAACGGGACGTTCGTTGTCACGGTCGAACCGCCGGTGAAACCGCCGACATAGAATTTGTCGAACGCGTTCACGACGTTGAGCTGCAAATAGCTCTTTGAACCCACGCCGGTCATGCCCAGCTTGTCGAACGACAGGCGGACGTCGAAGTCGACCAGCGTGTAGCCCTTGGCGACCGGACCGTAAGTCGCATATTCGATTCCGCGGGTGCCGGTAAATGCAGCGTTGGTGTTGGCGGCGGTCGGGCAGACCGTGTTCAACAGCGCCGTGGTGCAGGCGATCTGCGGCAGGTTCTGGTCGTTGATGTAACGACGGCCCGTACGCTTGGCCTGCGCCGCGAAGTCGAACGGTCCGACCGTCGCCTGAACACGGCCGCCCAGCGTGTACACCGGCGCGCCCGATTCACGCTTGCCCGCAGTTTGCGCCAGGATGACATTGCCAACCGCCGAGCAGTTGATCGTCGTGTTCGTAGGTGCAACGACCGATCTCGACGTTGCTCTTGATTTCCGACTTCAGATACGAACCGAAAACATAGAACAGCACTTCGGGGATCGGGCGATAGGCAACACTGCCGTCGATGCCGTACTTGTCCACGCGGCCGAGGTTGCGATAGATTGTCTGCTGGGTATCGACGTCGAACGCGCTGGCCAGACGGTTCTGGAACCGCGTGTACCACGGTCCGATCGAAGCCTGGATCTTGCGCGAGGTATAGCGCAGGCCGGCGTCGAAATTGTCGGTCGTTTCCGGCGTCGGGTTCGCCTGCACCGTGCTCAGCGGATAATAGAATGCCTGGTACAGGTTGTCCGTGCCCGGGTACCTGAATGCCCTGCGAATAGTTGGCGAACATCGAGAAACTGTCGTTGACGGTATAGGTCAGGCCGCCCGACGGCAGCACGCGGTTATACTTGTAGACGCGGTTCTGCGGCGCCGCGAACCCGGTCACGATCGGCTGGCGTTGACGTGCCGGTCACGGCATAGGGGTTGGCCGCCGCATAGGCCGCGTTTGCCGCTGCGGTGCCCGAGGCAGTCGACGTTGCCGTTGGCGGCGGTCGAGAAGCAATAGTTGGTCAGATCGCGCTTGAAGAACTTGCCGGTGACGCGCGGCTTCGACGCGCAGTTTATCGTCGAAGAAGCTGCCGATGATACTGCGCGAAGCCCTGATTCAGGATCGCCTTGGAGAAGCGATTACGCTTCTGGACCACCGAGCCATTTGCGCTGGTCAGCGAGATGTTGACCGGGAACACGTCGATCGGCATGCCGTTGGCCTGCAGGCCGCCCAGTTCGCCTGTCTGGCGATGACGGCCATAATCGAGCGTGTAGCCGACGCGGACGCTCTGACTATCGACGAAGTCGTAGCGCAGCGACGAGATGACGCCGTAGCGGCGAGTCTGCGTCTGGCTCGGGCGCGAGCAGGATGACAGCCCGGGTTCGCCGTGGCGTCAGGCCGTCGCCGACGGCACAGGTATCGAGGATGTCGCCGTCACCATTCAGGTCACGACCGAAATAATACTGGCCGCCGATGAAGCCCTGATAGTTCGACGCCGCCGATCGTGCGGACAGCCCTCGCGCGCGGTGACGGTGCCGCCGCCGTTGGCCTTGGTGTACTGGAAGCTCGGATCGACGAACAGTGTCAGCTTGTCGGTCAGCGAGAAGCGCGAATTGATGCGGATGTTGCCGGTGTTCGACGGATTGTAGCGCTCGTCGAAGCTCGCGCCGCAAGCGCTGCCATTGTTCGACGTGCCGGGGACGGTGGCGTTCTGCACCGTGTCCGCAACCCCGGACTGCGGCGTGTCGATCTGGCAGCGCCGATCGAATAGGGCAGCTCGTCGCGGCTGCGCGGGAAGCGGTTGCTGCTGCCGGTGCCCGCGGTCCGGACCGCGCCGAACACCAGCACCGGGTTGAGCGTCGAACCGGGCGCGGCGGTGCTCTGCGTGAAGACATTGTTGTCGTCGCGCAGCGGGGCCGAACCGAAGAAGTTGTTGCGGTTCTCGTTATAATGGCCCGAGATCGCAGATGAAGTCGCGGCCGCCCAGCGGCTGATAGATCTTGGCGTTGATCTGCTGCTTGTTGATCTTGCCGAAATTGTTGAACACGACGTCGTTGGTCGCCTTCGACGCGGCGAACCACGCCTTGGTGCCGAACGAGGTCAGCTCGCCAGTATTAACCATGCGCGAAGATGCGCATGAATTCGAAACTCGCCAGCCGAACCGAGCAGGCGGACGCCGAAATCGTCGGTCGGCACAAGCGTGCGATAATTGACCGTCGAACCCGAGGCCGAAGCGGTCGGCGAGTCGGGGTCGGTCGAGCCCAGATTGACGTTGACCTGCTCGATCAGTTCGGGGTCAAGCTGCTGGTTCGAATAGATCGCGTAGTTGCCGGTGTCGTTCAGCGGGATGCCGTCGAACGTCTGGCTGATGCGGCTGCCGTCGAAGCCGCGGATGGTCAGCGTGCCGCCGGCCGAACCGAACGGATCGTTGTTCTGGAAGCTGACGCCGGGCAGCTGGTTGATGATGTCGTTGACCGTCTGGCCGGGCGTCTGGCGCGCCAGGAATTCCTGGGTCAGCACGCTCTTGGCCTTCGACGTTTCAGGGGCGACGATGCCGCCCACGCCCTGATCCGTGCGGCCTGCGGTCACGACGATGGTTTCGTTGTCGATCGTACCGGTCGACTGCGCAAAGGCGATGCCCGGAATGGCCAGCGCGACCAGCGCCGCGCCGTTAAACAGCTGCTTCTTCATGTGCCCAAACCCCTAGGTTTTGAATTTATCCGGCGAATCGAACGCCCGTGCCGGCCCCACTGTGGTCGTTATGTTGCAATGACGTGACGGCATCAACTTGGCGGCACGGGACCCGGCAAGTTGCTTATGCTGCGTTGCAAAAAAGTCACTCAGATCAGCTTGTGCCGCCGATACCATGCGCCAGTCTGCTGCAGGCCGATCTCAGTCGTTGTCCGTGGTTTCCAAAGCGTGGCGGGAGGCCGCAAGCGGGGATCGATCGTCCAATCGGGGTGCGCCAGATAGCTTGCCCGGTCGGCGGTCAGCTTGGCATCTACGCCGCGTACCATCCCGTCCAAGCGCGCGGCCAGCCGCAAGGCCCAAGCTGGTGCGTGCAACGCCATGACCCGACGTCGCCCCATTGCCGCGCCCAGCGCTTGAGCGAAAGCGGCGTGCGTCCAGCCGCCTTCTCGTCCGTCGTCTGCCTCGACCGGCGAGGGGGCTTCGTCCGCCTCGGCCAAGGCGACGATCAGATCGGCCATGTCTTCGGCATAGATCCACGATCCCCGCCCGCGCGGCGGCAACAGTGCGATCCCGCGCGCCGCCATGCGGAACAGGTCGAGCGTTTCGGTATCCCCTGGGCCATAGATCGCCGGCGGGCGGACGATACGTGGCGCAATCCCCGCGCGCGCCAGTTCGCTTTCCGCCGCCGCCTTGGAGGCGCCATATGCCGACAATTTCGGGTGGTTGGCGGCGAGTGAGGAAACGTGGACGAAGCGCTCTACACCAGCAGCTTTCGCCGCCGCCGCCACGTTTTCCGTACCTGCGCGATTGCCGGCGTCGAACCCCGCCGCGTCAGGGGCATTGACCACGCCCGCGACGTGGATCACCGCGTCCACATTATCGCACAGCCGGGTGAGCGCGGCGATGTCGGCCAGGTCGCCACCAATCCATTCGACATTTTCGCGCACGGCCTGTTCCCGCCGCGCCAGTGCCTTCACTGCGTGGCCATGCGTGATCAAGCGATCGAGGACATGCCCGCCAAGAAACCCCGTTCCGCCGGTCAGCGCGACAATCACAGCAACGCCATGTGGCTGCGGTGCACGACCGCCGCGCGCGGTGCGTAGCCGAGTACCGCCTCATGCTCATCCGACCGGCGTCCAAGCAGCCGCCGCATGTCGCCCGCATCATATTCGGCGAGGCCGCGCGCGACCGGCCCATCCGGCCCGGCAATCCGCACCAGGTCGCCACGCGCGAATTGTCCGTCGATCTGCGTGACCCCCGCCGCGAGCAGGCTGGCACCCTTGGTCAAGGCCGTTGCCGCACCGGCGTCGACATGGACCGTCCCCGCCGCGACCGTCCCTCCCGCAAGCCACGCCTTGCGCGCCGAGGCGCCGTGCTCGGGCGCGAAGAAGGTATGCCGCCCATGCAGGGGTCGGTCGTCGCGGCCCGAAGCGATCGCCAGCGGAATCCCCGCACGCGCCGCAATTCTTGCCGCCGCCAGTTTGGACGCCATCCCACCCGAGCCCATGCCCGAGCTCGAACCGCCGCTCGCCATCGCCTCGATTCCGGCATCGACTTGCTCGACATGAGGCACATGCGCAGCACCGCCTATGCGCGGATCACGATCGTACAGGCCATCGACATCGGACAGCAGGATGATGCCGTTGGCCTCCGCCGCTTGCGCCACCCGCGCAGCGAGACGGTCATTGTCGCCGAAGCGAATTTCCTCGGTTGCGACGGTATCGTTCTCATTGACCACCGGCACCACGCCCAGCGTCAGCAACCGCGCCAGCGTCGCCGCCGCGTTGAGGTAGCGCCGACGATCTTCAAGATCGGCGGGTGTCACCAATATCTGCGCCGCCGTCAGCCCTTGCTCACCAAGCACTTCGGCCCAGACGCGGCTCAATTCGATCTGCCCCGTCGCCGCCGCCGCCTGCGCGTCCTCGAGACTCGCGCGTCCACCCCTCGCCAACCCCAGCCGCCGCGCGCCAAGCGCGATCGCTCCCGAGGACACGATGACGATGCGCTGCCGGGCTTTGTGCCGCTCCGCGATTTCCGCCGCCAATGCAGCCAGCCACGCGCGCCGAACGCTTCCATCGGCATCGACCAGCAGTGCCGAACCGATTTTCACGACCAGCCGCGCGCATTCGGACGGTCCGAACAGCATCAGGATAGTCCCTGCACCAGCCCGTCGGCATCGAGGCGGATGTGCTCGGCGGCGGGCACCCGCGGCAAACCGGGCATCGTCTGCACCTCACCACAGATTGCGACGACAAACCCCGCCCCCGCCGCCAGTCGCACTTCGCGCACATCGAGAACATGTCCCGTCGGCGCACCAAGCACGGCAGGATCGGTTGAAAAACTATACGGCGTCTTGGCGATGCAGACGGGGAGGCGGCCATGCCCCGCCGCTTCCCAGCGCGCCAGCTGCGCGTGCACGTGCGGTTCGGCCGTGGCGCGTTCGGCACGATAGAGGCGCTGCGCCACCGTCTCGATCTTGGCAAAGAGCGGCAGATCATCGTCGTAGAGCGGAGCAAATTGCGATGGCCCTTCGGCAAGCTCGGCCACGGCGTGCGCTAGTTCTTCCGCCCCCGCGGCTGCCCTCGGCCCAGTGGTGGCATGAAATCGCGCGCACGCCGTGCGCCTCCGCCGCCTTGGCGATCACCGCAAACTCGGCATCGCTGTCCCCGGAAAAATGATTGACCGCTACGACCACCGGCAGCCCGAACTGGCGGATATTTTCGATATGACGAACCAAATTGACCACGCCGCGCCGGACCGCCTCGGCGTCCTCTCGGCCAAGATCGGTCTTGGCAACCCCGCCATTCATCTTGAGCGCGCGCACCGTCGCGACGATTACCGCGGCCGCCGGCTGCAATCCCGCCTGCCGGCACTTGATGTCGAAGAATTTCTCCGCGCCCAGATCGGCGCCAAATCCCGCCTCGGTGACGACATAATCGGCGAGCTTCAGCCCTGCTCTCGTCGCGATCACCGAATTGCAGCCATGCGCGATATTGGCGAACGGCCCGCCATGGACCAGCGCCGGATTGCCCTCCAGCGTCTGCACCAGATTGGGTTTGATCGCGTCCTTGAGCAATGCCGCCATGGCGCCATCGGCCTTGAGGTCACGCGCGGTAACGGGCTGGCGATCGCGAGTATAACCGATCACAACTCGGGCCAGCCGCGCCTCCAGATCCTCTAAGTCGGACGCGAGGCACAAAATCGCCATCACCTCCGACGCGACGGTTATGTCGAACCCGCTCTCGCGCGGATACCCATTGGCAACGCCGCCCAACCCCTGTGCGACGTCACGCAGCGCCCGGTCGTTCATGTCCAGCGCCCGCCGCCACACCACGCGACGCAGGTCGATGTCCAGCGCATTGCCCCAGTGGATATGATTGTCGACCATCGCCGCGAGCAGATTGTGCGCCGAGGTGATCGCGTGGAAATCGCCGGTAAAATGAAGGTTGATGTCCTCCATGGGAATGACCTGCGCCCAGCCGCCGCCCGTCGCCCCGCCCTTCATGCCGAAGCACGGCCCGAGCGAAGGTTCGCGCAGCGCCAGCATCGCGCGCTTGCCGATACGGTTGAGCGCGTCAGCCAAGCCGACGGACGTTGTGGTCTTGCCCTCACCGGCAGGCGTCGGGTTGACCGCGGTGACAAGGATCAGCTTGCCATCGGGCGCATCGGGCAATGCCGCCGGATCGAACTTGGCCTTGCCGCGCCCATAGGGCTCGACTGCCTCGGCGGGGATACCGGCGCGCGCCGCCACCTCCATGATCGCCAGCGGGGTAACGCTGCGCGCAATGTCGAGATCAGTGCTTAGACCGGCGACCATTCGACTACATCCTCGCCCTCGTCGTCTGCGGGCACGCCCTTCCCCTTGCCAGCCTCGGCAGTCAGGCGGTCGAGCGCCCAGTCGAGCCCCGTGCCGCCCGCGCCCGAAATCGGTACGACATCAGCGCCGCTCGCCTCGGCCAGTTCGGCGGACAGCGCCTCTATCAGCTCGTCGTCGAGCATGTCGATCTTGTTGAGCGCCACCACGACCGGCTTGTCGACCAGCCCGCCGCCATAGGCCTCCAGCTCATCACGAACGATGCGATAGCTTTCGGCAATGTCGGCATCGTTGGCATCCACCAGGTGCAGCAGCACGCGGCACCGCTCGATATGGCCCAGGAATCGGTCGCCGATCCCCGCGCCATCCGCCGCGCCCTCGATCAGCCCGGGAATGTCGGCAATGACGAATTCCTGCCCGTGGTGGCTGACCACGCCCAGTTGCGGGCGCGTGGTCGTGAAGGCGTAGGCCCCGACCTTGGCCTGCGCGTTGGTGACCGCGTTGATGAATGTCGACTTGCCGGCATTGGGCAGTCCGACCAGCCCGATATCGGCGAGCAGTTTGAGCCGCAGCCAGACCCATGCCTCCCCGCCCGGCCAGCCGGTGCCGTGCTGGCGGGGGGCGCGGTTGGTTGCAGTCTTGTAGCTGGCATTCCCCCGCCCGCCATCGCCGCCGCGCAGGAACACGCGCTCCTCACCCTCCTTGGTGAAGTCGGCCAGGACATGCTCCTTGTCCTCACTCAGTACCTGTGTGCCCACCGGCACGTCGATGACCAGATCTTTGCCGCCCGCGCCGGTCATGTTGCTGCCCGCCCCGCCCTTGCCGCGCGGCGCCCGGAAATGCTGGGTATAGCGGAAATCGATCAGCGTATTGAGGCCATGCACAGCGCGGAACACGATGTCCCCGCCCTTGCCGCCATTCCCGCCGTCCGGGCCGCCATATTCGATGAATTTTTCACGCCGAAATGCGACGGCACCCGGGCCGCCGGTGCCGCTTGAAACGTAAATCTTCGCTTGATCTAGAAAATGCATGGCCGCGCCTTAGCGGCAGTGAGCCGCCAAGTCACAGGCAACGTCATTCCTCAGTAAACCCGCGCCTTCGGCTTGATATACTCCGCGTCGTCGGTGAGCGTGTAATCGTGCACCGCGCGGTAATCGAGCGTGACCTTGCCGCCCGTGCCGCCCCAGCCTTCGAACCAGCTGATCGTGTGCTTCATCCAGTTCGCATCGTCGCGATCCGGGAAATCCTCGTGTGCATGCGCGCCGCGGCTTTCCTTGCGGTTTGCCGCGCTCTCGATCGTACACACCGCCTGGCACATCAGATTGTCGAGCTCGAGCGTCTCGATCAGGTCGGTGTTCCAGATCAGGCTGCGGTCGGCGATATGCACGTCCTGCAACCGCTTGTTGACCACCTGCATGTGCTCGACACCTTCCGCCAACAGCGCGGTGTCGCGGAATACCGCGCAATGCTTCTGCATCGTGTCGCTGCATGTCGAGGCGCACCTCGGCAGTGGTCGAACCGCCGTTGGCGTTGCGGAACTTCTCGACGCGGGCCAGCGGCAGGTCGAGCGCATCGGCGGGCAGCGGCTTGTGCGCCGTGCCGGGGGTAAGCGTGTCCTTTAGGTGCAGGCCGGTAGCACGCCCGAACACCACGAGATCGATCAGGCTGTTCGACCCGAGGCGATTGGCGCCGTGCACCGAAACGCACGCCGCTTCCCCGACGGCGTAAAGCCCGGGCACGACGGCATCGTCGTCGCTATCGCGCTTGGTCACGACCTGGCCGTGATAGTTGCAGGGGATACCACCCATATTGTAATGAACGGTGGGCGTGACCGGCAGCGGCTGGCGCGTCAGGTCGACGCCCGCGAACACCTTGCCGCTTTCGGTGATGCCGGGCAGCCGTTCGGCCAGCACTTTTGGGTCGATATGATCGAGGTGCAGGATAGATATGGTCCTTGTTCGGACCGACCCCGCGTCCCTCGCGCATTTCCAGCGCCATCGAGCGCGACACGACATCGCGTGAGGCCAGGTCCTTCGCCGACGGGGCATAGCGTTCCATGAAGCGCTCGCCCTCGCAATTGGTCAGGTAGCCGCCTTCGCCGCGCGCGCCTTCGGTGATCAGCACGCCCGCGCCGTAAATGCCGGTCGGGTGGAACTGGACGAATTCCATGTCCTGCAACGGCAGGCCGGCGCGCAGCACCATCGCCGCCGCCATCGCCGGTGCAGGTATGCGCCGACGTCGCGGAGAAATAGGCGCGGCCATAACCGCCCGTCGCCAGCACCACCGCGTGGCTCTTGAAGCGGTGGATCGTGCCATCGTCCATGCAGAGCGCCATGACGCCGCGGCATTCCTTGCCGTTCGGCCCGTCTTCCATGATCAGGTCGAGCGCGAAATATTCGATGAAGAAGTCCGCGTCGTATTTCAGGCTCTGCTGGTACAGCGCG
Source organism: uncultured Alphaproteobacteria bacterium (assembly GCA_963740775.1). Classification (GTDB taxonomy): domain Bacteria; phylum Pseudomonadota; class Alphaproteobacteria; order Sphingomonadales; family Sphingomonadaceae; genus Sphingomonas_O. Next base: position 189,222 of record CAVUFE010000008.1, read on the forward strand.
TGAAGCATGGCATGGCCGGTGCGGTCGGCGGCAGCGCAGGTACGCTGGACCGGCGGGCCCGCGCCCATATTCTGCATATGGCCGCCGAACGGGCGCTGATAAATCGTGCCGTCGTCGTTGCGCGAAAACGGGACGCCGGCATGTTCGAGCTCGATCACCGCTGCCGGCGCTTCGCGCACCATGTATTCAATCGCGTCCTGGTCACCCAGCCAGTCCGACCCCTTGACGGTGTCGTACATGTGCCAGGTCCAGTGATCGGGCGAGTTATTGCCCAGCGACGCGGCGATGCCGCCCTGCGCCGCGACGGTATGGCTGCGCGTCGGAAAGACCTTGGTGATGCACGCGGTCTTCAGGCCCGCCTCGGCGCTGCCCATCGTCGCGCGCAGACCCGATCCGCCGGCGCCCACGACGACCGTGTCGTAGGTGTGGTCGATGACCTTGTAGCTGTCGAAGTTCATGAAACGGTCCCGCCGAGCGCGATTTTGAGAATGGAGAATAGCGCGATCGCGCCGGTGACGAAGGTCCAGATATGGACGATCGCCATCATGACAATGCGGCTTTCGTCATGCTGGTAATCCTCGACCACCACCTGCAACCCCATGCGGAAATGCCAGAAGGTGTTGAGCACGATCAGCGCCATGGGCACTGCCGCCCACGGGCTGGCAAGCCAGTCATGCACCACGGCGTAATCCAGACTGGGCAGGCGCAGCAGCGAGAAGATCAGCCACAGGAGCAGGAACAGGTTGCCGAAAGCGGTGACGCGCTGCCGCCACCAGTGTCCCGCTCCATGTTTCGCCGAGCCAAGGCCACGGACTTCGCCCAATTCGCTCTTCATCAGATCGTCCTCGACAGGATGAACAGCCACATTGCGGCAGTCAGCAGGAACGGCGCGATCAGCACGACCATCGCACCAATCTTGTTGGTCTTCAGCTCATACCCCGCACCGATATCCATGACGAAGTGCCGCAACCCGTTCGCCATGTGCAGAAAGAAAGCGAATGTCAGCCCGATCGGGATGATCAGCATCGGCGGCCAGGCCATCCACGCCATGAAGCCGGCATAGGCCTCGGGCCCGCTGGCCAGTGACGCCAGCCACCAGGTGAACAACGCCGTACCAATAATGGCCAGCCCCACGCCCATCACGCGGTGCGCGATCGACGCCGCCATGTGCGGGCCCCATTTCCAGATGGTGAGATGCGGCGACAATGGCCGCTGAACTTTAGTCCGCATGCCGCCGTCCCTTAATCCTCACGCCCATGGATGCAACCGCAGCAACGCCGCCTTAACCAACACAGGCCTAGGACGGAGCGACCAGCGACCACAGGATTTGTCCATGCCCGCCGACACCACGCGCGTTCGTATCCCTCTTGCCGCCCGGCTTCGCTATTTCGGCGACCGCGAAGAGTTGCAGCGCGGCGGACCGCTGGTGCTGGCGGCGGTCGAGGGGCACGAGCGCGCCCTGACCGATGCCTTCTGGACGCACTACAACAATTTCCTGCCCGACGCGCAGCAGGTTCGCGGCGACAAGTTGGTGCGGATGCATTCGAGCGGCAGGGATTATGGCCGCGCCAAATTTGGCGATCCGTTGAACCAGCGGTGGGCCGATCTGGCCTGCGACAATGCCTGGCTGACCTACTCCACCGGCCACGACATCGCGCTGTCGCTGTCGTCCTACGCCGCCTCGCATCAGGCGACGCGCGAGCTCGTTCGTAAATTCTATGCAAACGACGCCGAAGCGCGCGCTTGCGCGTTCCACGCAATCTTCACGCTGGCCCTGGTCGAAGCGGAACTGATGACTGCGACGATCAGCGAACTGAAATCGCGCGAGGTCCGCAATAGCCGCGCCGAACAAGTCGAAGCGTTTCAGATGAACATCGCCGCGAATGTTGGCGAGACATCGAAGCTCGGCGGCCAGTTGCAGGCGCAGGCGACCGGCGCCGCCGCTGCCACGCGCGGGATGCTGGGCAAGGCGAGCGAAGTCGCCGCCGCTGCCGAACAATCCGCCTCCGCCATGCGCGACGCCGCGCACACCGCCGCCGGTCTGATCCGCGCGATCGAGGAAGCACGGGGCGAAGTCGAGATCGCGTCCGAAGTCGCCAGCCGCGCTGCCGTCCAGGCCGCCGAGGCGGTCGAGCGTCTCCAGCATGCTCAGCGACACCGCCCAGTCGATCGAGTTCGATCCTTGAGCCTGATCCGCGATGTCGCCGGCCAGACCAATCTCCTCGCGCTCAACGCGACGATCGAGGCCGCGCGCGCCGGCGATGCCGGTCGTGGCTTCGCCGTCGTCGCGCAGGAAGTGAAAAGCCTCGCCAACCAGACCGCGCGCGCAACCGACGATATCGCCGGCAAGATCGCCGCGATCCAGGCGGCGACCCGCTCCACCGTCGCGACCACAGGCTCGATCCGCGACATCGTCGGCAGAAGTTCATGCCTCGGCACAGCGCATCCGCCACGCGATGGACGATCAGGCGCAGACGGTCACGACGATCACCGCCGCGGTCGATGAAACCGCGCTCGCCGCCGACACCATGTCGTCGACCATCGCCGCGATCCGCGTCGACACCGAAAACGTGGCGAGCGAGATCGACGCGCTCGAAGGCGGCTTCGGCAAGCGTCAACGCAAAACTCAGCGCGCTTGAAACCGCAGCCGGTGACTATGTCCGCATGGCGGCCTAGTTCGGGCTCCGCGCTCCCAGCATCTCCTCCAACCGAACGAACTTCTCTCGGGGAGATCCGTCTCGCGCCCGTGCGGTTTCCGCCGCTTCGATGTTTCGCCAGTCACGAAATGTCGTGACGTCCGCGCCGCGTGCGGACAGCAAGCGCATCGAGCGACTGGCGGCCCGGTTTCCCGCCACTTGTCGCCTCGCCCCAATCCTCGGCCACGCGGTCGATCACTGCATAGCCGTCGGGGCGGTTGGTGCCGATTGTTCCCGAAGGCCCGCGCCGTGCCCAACCGACGACGTACAGCCCCGGCAGCACCCGGCCCTCGATATTCGCGAAACGCCCGCGGCCATGTTCGTACGGCACACCCTCGATCGGCGGGGTCTGGTACCCGATCGCGCTGATCACCAGACTGGCGGCGATGACATAGGTTTCGCCCGTGCCCACGGAGCGTGAATTCCTGTCCAGCATAGTGCGCTCGACGATCACCCGTTCGGCCCGGCCCTCACCCTCGATCCGCAGCGGCGCGGCAAAGAAATCAAAATCGAGCGTGACAGGCTTCCCGGCCGGCGTCGCACCGGCGAAATCGCGCAAATGCGTCACCGACTTGCGCATGCCCGGCTCCAACAGCGCATCTGCACCCGATTCAGGTAAATCCGCCGGGTCGACGAACGGCTGTGCCCGTTCCAGATGCCCCAGCTCGCCCAGTTCCTTGGGCGTCATCGCGATCTGGTGCGGGCCCCTCCGCCCAAGGATCGACACGCGGACGATCCGCGAATGCTCCAGCGCATCGATCGCATGGTTCGAAATGTCCGATCCATGGAATTCCGCGCGGCTTTTGGCCAAGACCCGCGCTACGTCGAGCGCCACATTGCCGTTGCCGATGACCACTGCCCCCGGGCCACCCAGAGGCGGATCAAGCGCGGCGAAATCGGGATGGCCATTATACCAGCCGACAAACGCCGCCGACCCGACTACGCCCGGCAGATCGCCCCCCGGAATGTCGAGCGGCCGATCGTGCGGCGCCCCCGTGGCCAGCACAACCGCATCATATCGCGCGACCAGTTCCTCGATCGACACGTCGCCACCGACGCTTACATTGCCGACGAAGCGGACATTGTCAGAAAGATTGACCGCCTCGTACCGCCGGTACACCGCCTTGATCGACTGATGGTCGGGCGCCACGCCCGACCGGATCAGGCCATACGGCACCGGCAGCCGGTCGATGATGTCGATCCGCACCGCGTCGCCCCACCGCTTCTGCGCGGCTTCGGCGGTATAATAGCCTGCGGGTCCCGAACCGACGATGGCCATATGGCGCATAAGTGCTGCCCCTCCGACCGCAAGCTTATCCCTCGCGAGGTGAAGCGCAAGCGAGTTGTTTCGTTGTCCACGCGCGTTTCCCCGGCATGCCGTCCAGCGTTATCCGCCATTATGACTACGACGCGGCGGCGGAAGAGCTCAGCGTCACTTTCGTTACCGGCCGGCGCTACCTCTATGCCGGCGTCCCGCCGGAAACGATGCTCGCACTCGGCGCGGCCGGCTCAAAAGGCCGCTACTTCAACCTGCATATCCGCGACCGGTTCGCGTTCGACGAGCTTCGCTAGAGCCGCCCGCAATCACTCGGCGGCGGGTCGCCGTTGAAGCGCGCCTCGATCCAATCAATGACTTCGCCCTTGGTTTCCTGCGTCGTGCCCACATGGTCGCCCGACCGCGAGCGCACGAAGCGCACCGGTCCGGTCCGCGCCGCGCACAATTGCCGCGCATAGCCCTGCACCACGTCGGGCGACACCAACGTATCGAGATCGCCTGTCGCCACGAATAAAGGCGCGCCGGGCTGGCGGATGGGTACGCTGTTCTGCGACGCCAGCCGCGCCCAAGGCTGCCTGTTGCCGAGGTCAACGCCGCGCAAGTCCGCCCTTAGCGCGAGCATGCCGATGATCGCGCCGAGCTTGGGCCGCGTGTCGAGCGTGATGCACTTCGCGGCAAACTTGTCGATGATTCCGGCCGTGCGCGGACGTCCGAAATTGATCGGCGCGCGGTAGTATCCGTGCCAGCTCTTGGCGAGCAGCGCGGTCAGCAGCGTTCGGGCATTGGGATCCTTTGCCTCGCGCAGATCGGCGATCAGGTCGGTCGGCGGAACGATCGCCGCCACGCCGGTCAACTGCAGATCGGGCGCGTAGCGCGCGGCTTCGTTGCCAGTCCACAGGGCGGCATGCCCGCCCTGGCTCTCACCCCAGACCGCGAACCGGCGGCCCGCGCCCGCCCCCTTGATCGCTCGAGCCGCGCGCACCGCATCGATCGTGTCGTGCGCCGCCTCGGGTCCGGCAAGGAAGGGATGCACCGCGGCGCTGTTCAACCCGCGATAATCGGGCGCGACGACCACATACCCGCGTGACACCGCATCGATCGCCGCCGTCTTCCAGAAATTGGCATGCAGCGACGGCGCGCAACCCTCGTGCGACGCCCCATGCCCCGTGCGTCCAGGCGATCACCCGCCGCTCCCCGCTGACCCGGTCGACCGGCGCGACGACCATTCCCGGAAACCTGCACCGCCCCGTGCGATCCACCCGTCCAATACCGGATCTTCCACGCACGCAACCCGGCGACCGGCGCGGCGACTGGCATCGCACTGACCAGCGTGCCGGCTCGCTGGCCGGCCGCCGGGCAGGCGAGAAGTGCCAGGATCAGGAACAGAAGATGCTTGGCCATCGTTGGCTCTCCCTTTACCCCCAGGCTGTCACGCTCCGCCATAGGTGGCAACCGGACAAAGCTTCCCTATCTTGGCCTCAGACGCGCTTGCCGCTCACGAACATATCTGGAACAATTCGCTTTATGCTGACTCATATTTCCGTGCGTGGTGCGCGCGAGCACAATCTGAAGGACGTCTCCGTCGATATCCCGCGCGACACCCTGACGGTGATCACCGGGCTGTCGGGTTCGGGCAAGTCGAGCCTCGCGTTCGACACCATCTATGCCGAGGGTCAGCGGCGCTACGTCGAGTCGCTCAGCGCCTATGCACGCCAGTTCCTCGAGCTGATGCAAAAGCCCGATGTCGATCACATCGAGGGCCTCAGCCCGGCTATCTCGATCGAGCAGAAGACCACCAGCCGCAACCCGCGCTCCACCGTCGCGACGGTTACCGAGATCTACGATTACATGCGGCTCCTGTGGGCGCGCGTCGGCGTGCCCTATTCGCCGGTGACGGGGGTGCCGATCAGCGCGCAGCAGGTCAGCCAGATGGTCGATCGCGTCATGGCGCTGCCCGAAGGCTCGCGCCATTACCTGCTCGCCCCCGTCGTGCGCGGGCGCAAGGGCGAGTACCGCAAGGAACTGCTCGAGTGGCAGGCGGCGGGCTACACCCGCGTCCGCATCGACGGCCAGTTCCACGATATCGAGGCCGCGCCGGCGCTCGACAAGAAATACAAGCATGACATCGAACTGGTGGTCGATCGCATCGTCGTGCGCGAAGGGCTCGAAACCCGCCTCGCCGACAGTCTTCGAACAGGCGCTGAAGCTCGCCGACGGGCTGGCCTATGTCGATCCGGCGGACGCGCGCGGTTGCCGAGACGGCAAGCGTGTAAGGCGGGCGAGATATGCGCCCCGAAGGCCGGATCACCTTCTCGCAGAAATTCGCGTGCCCGGTTTCGCGGCTTCACGATCCCCGAGATCGAGCCGCGGCTGTTCAGCTTCAACGCCCCGCAAGGCGCGTGCCCGGCGTGCGACGGGCTGGGCGAAAAGCTGCATTTCGACCCCGGCCTGGTCGTCCCCAACGAAAATCTCAGCATCAAGAAGGGCGCGGTCGTGCCATGGGCGAAGTCCAACCCGCCCAGCCCCTACTACATGCAGGTCCTCGGCAGCCTCGCGCGGCATTTCGGGTTCGACCTCGATACGCCGTGGAACGAGTTGCCCGAGGACAGCCGCAACGCGATACTGTTCGGCACCAAGGGCGTCCCCGTCACGCTGCGCTTCGTCGACGGGCGCAAATCGTACGAGGTGAAAAAGCCGTTCGAAGGCGTGATCCACAATCTCGACCGCCGCCTGCTCGCCACCGACAGCGCGTGGATGCGCGAGGAACTGGCCAAGTACCAGGGCGCCGCCCCCTGCGAAACCTGCCACGGCGCGCGCCTCAAGCCCGAAGCGCTGGCGGTGAAGATCGCCGGCGAGGACATCAGCATTTCCACGCGCCGCGCGGTCGGCCCCGCGCTCGAATTCTTCCGCGCGATGCCCGACAAGCTGACCGACCAGGGCCGCCAGATCGCCACGCCGATCCTCAAGGAAATCGTCGAACGCCTCGGCTTCCTCGACAATGTCGGGCTCGATTACCTCAATCTCGACCGCACCAGCGGCACGCTCAGCGGCGGCGAAAGCCAGCGCATCCGCCTCGCCTCCCAGATCGGCTCGCGGCCTGTCGGGCGTGCTCTACGTCCTCGACGAACCCTCGATCGGCCTGCACCAGAAGGACAATGACCGCCTGCTGGTGACGCTGCGCCGCCTGCGCGACCTCGGCAACACCGTGATCGTCGTCGAGCATGACGAGGATGCGATCCGCGCCGCGGATTATGTCCTCGACATGGGTCCCGGCGCGGGCGTGCATGGCGGCGCAAGTCGTCGCGTCGGGTACGCTGGACGAAGTCCTCGCCGCCGACACGCCTCACCGCGGACTATCTCTCCGGCCGCCGCAGCGTCCCCCTCCCCGCCAAGCGCCGCAAGGGCAACGGCAAGAAGCTGACGGTAAAGGGCGCGCGCGCCAACAATCTGAAGAACGTCAGCGCGTCGATCCCGCTCGGCACATTCACCTGCATCACCGGGGTCAGCGGCAGCGGCAAATCGAGCTTCACCATCGACACGCTCTACGCCTCCGCCGCGCGCACGCTCAACGGCGCGCGGCTGCAGGCGGGGCATCACGAAAAGATCGACGGGCCTCCAATATCTCGACAAGGTCATCGACATCGACCAGTCGCCGATCGGCCGCACCCCCCGCAGCAATCCCGCGACCTATACCGGCGCGTTCACCCAGATCCGCGACTGGTTCGCCGCGCTGCCCGAAAGCGCCGCGCGCGGCTACAAGCCCGGGCGGTTCAGCTTCAACGTCAAGGGCGGGCGGTGCGAGGCGTGCCAGGGCGACGGCGTGCTCAAGATCGAAATGCACTTCCTGCCCGACGTCTACGTCACCTGCGACGTGTGCCACGGCGCGCGCTACAACCGCGAAACGCTGGAAGTGAAGTTCAAGGGCAAGTCGATCGCCGACGTGCTCGACATGACGGTCGAGGACGCGGTCGAATTCTTCAAGGCGGTGCCCGGCATCCGCGACAAGATGGCGATGCTCGCCGAAGTCGGGCTCGGCTATGTCAAGGTCGGGCAACAGGCGACGACGCTCAGCGGCGGCGAGGCGCAGCGCGTCAAGCTCGCCAAGGAACTGTCACGCCGCGCGACGGGGCAGACGCTGTACATCCTCGACGAACCGACCACCGGCCTGCATTTCGAGGATGTCCGCAAATTGCTCGAAGTGCTCCATGCGCTGGTCGAGCAGGGCAATACCGTGGTGGTGATCGAGCATAATCTCGAAGTGATCAAGACCGCCGACTGGATACTGGATTTAGGGCCGGAAGGCGGCGTGCGCGGCGGGGAAATCGTCGCGGAGGGTACGCCGGAGAAGGTGGTCATGGAGCCGCGCAGCTACACCGGGCATTATCTGAAGCCGTTATTGGTGCGTGATGTTGAGGCGGTGGCGGCGCAACGACCCGCCTGACGCAAATTCCAGCGCAACCGGCCCGTCGTGGCCGATCGTCCGATCGCTTTTTGTTTGCGAAATAGGAAATGTCCTGCGCAGTCAGTCGTCAATCGAGCAAATGGAGGATGGCGGCAATGGCGGAAGACGCAGCAACAACACGGATCGAGTTCACGCCGAGGCAGATTATTGCCGGGTTCTACGGCGGAGGTGCAGCCGAAACAGTTCTGCCGCGTTGTCATGCTACTTGCGGCGGCCGTCGAACACGCGCAGCATCGCTGAAGGGGAACAGGAGTTTTGCCTTGCCAGGACGAAATACCAGCACTTTCGAAGTGAGCCGTCGTGGTGTGCTCGTGACCGGCGGCGCCACCGTTGCGCTGACGCAGATGCCGGCGGCAAATGCCCAGCCCGCGCCTCCGTCCGCGCCGAGCGTGAGCAAGCTCAGCCTGAAGGTGAACGGCAAGGCTGAAACACTCGAGCTCGATACGCGCACCACGCTGCTCGACACCTTGCGCGAACATCTCCACCTCACCGGCACCAAAAAGGGCTGCGATCACGGGCAGTGCGGCGCGTGTACCGTCCTGGTCGACGGCGTGCGGATCAATTCGTGCCTGACGCTTGCGGTGATGCACGACGGCGACAGCGTGACGACGATCGAAGGGCTCGGCACGCCCGACAAGCTGCACCCGATGCAGTCCGCCTTCGTCGCCATGACGGTTATCAATGCGGCTATTGCACGCCCGGCCAGATCTGCTCCGCGGTGGCGGTGCTCGACGAGATCAAGGCCGGCGTACCGAGCCATGTCAGCGACAGCCTGACTGCCAAGCCGCGCGTCACGGCGGACGAGATGCGCGAGCGGATGAGCGGCAATATCTGTCGCTGCGGTGCTTATTCGAACATCATCGACGCGATGGCCGACGTCGCGGGGACGCGCGCATGAAGCCGTTCACTTACGAGCGTGCCGCGACGCCTGCCGCGGCGGCGGCTGCCGTGACGCGCGTCCAGGGTGCCAAATTCATCGCGGGTGGCACCAATCTGCTCGACCTGATGAAATTGCAGATCGAGAGCCCGGCGCACCTGGTCGATGTCAACGGCATCGGGCTCGATAAGATCGAGGGCACGGCGGAAGGCGGGCTGCGGATTGGCGCACTGGTGCGCAACACGGCACTCGCCGCCGATATGCGCGTGCGGCGCGATTACGGTGTGCTGTCGCGCGCCTTGCTCGCGGGCGCATCCGGCCAATTGCGCAACAAGGCGACAACCGCTGGCAATCTGCTCCAGCGAACACGCTGCCCCTATTTTTACGACACCAACCAGCCGTGCAACAAGCGCGCACCTGGCAGCGGTTGTGCGGCGATCGGCGGGTTCAGCCGCCAATTGGGCGTCATCGGCGTCAGCGAGGCGTGCATCGCCACGCATCCGGGCGACATGGCCGTGGCGCTGCGCGTGCTCGATGCTGTGGTCGAGACCGTCAGACCCGACGGCACGACCCGCGCCATTCCGATCGCCGAGTTTCACCGCCTTCCCGCAATCACGCCGGAGATCGAGACGGTGCTCCAGCGCGGTGAACTGATCACCGCCGTGACCCTGCCCAAACCGATCGGTGGCACTCACATCTATCGCAAGATACGGGACCGCGCGTCCTATGCCTTTGCACTCGTTTCGGTTGCCGGCGTGATCCAGCGCGACGGCAGCGGACGTGTCGCGGTTGGCGGGGTCGCTCCCAAACCCTGGCGCGTCGAAGCGGCCGAAGCGGACTTGCCGCGCGGCGCCAAGGCGGTGGCGATGGGCCTGATGGCGGGCAGCAGGCCGACACGCGAAAGCGCTTTCAAGGTCGAACTGGTCGAACGCACGCTGCGCTCCGTGCTTGCCGAAGCGGGGGTAAGGCATGAAGTTCGACAAGCCGGCCACGGCCAATCCGATCGACCAGTTGAAGGTCATCGGCAAGCCGACCGACCGCATCGACGGTCCGCTCAAGACCACCGGGAAAGCGCCCTACGCCTATGAACGGCACGATGTCGCACCGGACGCCGCCTATGGCTGGATCGTCGGCTCGGCGATCGCCAAAGGCCGCATCGCCTCGATGGACCTGGCCGAGGCCAAGACAGCACCCGGCGTGCTGGCGGTGATCACCGCCGATAATGCCGGCAAGCTGGCCAAAGGAGACTACAACACGGCGAAGCTGCTTGGTGGGCCGGAGATCGAACATTATCATCAGGCGGTCGCGCTGGTCGTCGCCGAGACATTTGAGCAGGCGCGTGCCGCCGCAGCACTGGTTCGCATCGATTATCAGCGCGGCGAGGGGAAATACGATCTCCACGCCGAACAGGCGGCAGCTAAAAAGCCGAGTGCCGAGGGCTTTGGCGGCCCGCCCGACACGGCATTTGGCGATTTCGAAAGTGGCTACGCCAAATCCGACGTCAAATTCGACCAGAGCTATACGACACCCGACCACTCCCACGCGATGATGGAGCCGCACGCGACCATCGCCTCCTGGCAGGGCGACGAGCTGACCGTGTGGACGGCCAATCAGATGATCGACTGGAGCCGCGGCGATCTGGCCAAGACGCTCGGCATTCCCAAGGAGAAGGTCCGGCTGGATTCACCCTATATCGGCGGTGGTTTCGGTGGAAAGCTGTTCGTCCGCGCCGATGCCGTTCTTGCCGCGATCGGCGCGAAGGCGGTCAAGCGTCCGGTCAAGGTCGCGCTTCAGCGGCCGCTGATCTTCAACAACACGACGCATCGGCCGGCAACGATCCAGCGCATACGCATCGGCGCGACCAAGATCCGGCAAGATCACCGCGATCGGCCATGAGAGCTGGTCGGGCGATCTGCCCGGAGGTGGGCCCGAGACCGCCGTAAACCAGACTCGCCAGCTGTATGCCGGGGCCAATCGGATGACGCGCACGCGCCTCGCCGTGCTCGACCTCCCCGAAGGCAATGCCATGCGGGCCCCGGGCGAGGCGTCGGGGATGATGGCGCTCGAAATCGCGATGGACGAGATGGCCGAACAGCTCGGGATGGACCCGGTCGCGTTCCGGGCGCTCAATGACACGCAGGTCGACCCTGAAAAGCCCGAGCGGCCGTATTCGCAGCGCCAGCTCAACCAATGCCTGCGCCTGGGCGCGGAGAAGTTCGGTTGGGAGAAGCGTGTCGCCAAGCCGGCGAGTGTGCGCGACGGGCGGTGGCTGATCGGAATGGGCATGGCGGCGGGCTATCGTGGTGCGCCGACCGCCAAATCGGGAGCACGCGTGCGATTGGGGCGCGACGGCCATGTCACCGTCGAAACCGACATGACCGACATCGGCACGGGCAGCTACACGATCATCGCGCAGACTGCGGCGGAAATGATGGGCCTGCCGCTCGACAAGGTTTCGGTTGTGCTGGGCGATTCTCGTTTCCCGGCATCGTCGGGATCGGGCGGGCAATGGGGCGGCGAAAAGCTCAACGGCAGGCGTCTATGCGGCCTGTGTCAAACTGCGTGAGGCGGTGGCGGCAAAGCTGGGCTTCCCCGGCCGACGCGAGCTTCCGAAGGCGGTGCGCGTGCGGCGCCGGCAAGAGCATCGCGCTACGCGAGGCCGCCAAGGACGGTGAGCTCGTCGCCGAAGACACGATCGAATTCGGCGATCAGGCCAAGAAGATGGTCCAATCGACCTTTGCGCGGCGCATTTCGTCGAGGTCGGTGTCGATGCGACGACCGCCGAAGTGCGCATTCGCCGCATGCTGGCGGTGTGTGCGGCCGGGCGCATCCTCAACCCCAAGTCGGCGCGAAGCCAGGTGATCGGCGCGATGACGATGGGCGCAGGCGCGGCACTGATGGAGGAACTGGTCGTCGACAAGCGGTTCGGCTTCTTCGTCAACCACGATCTTGCCGGCTACGAAGTGCCGGTCCATGCCGACATTCCACATCAGGAAGTGATCTTCCTTGATGAGGTCGACCCGACCGCTACCCCGCTGAAGGCCAAAGGGCGTGGGCGAACTCGGCATTTGCGGCGTCGGCGCGGCGATCGCTAATGCGATCTACAACGCTACCGGCGTGCGCGTGCGCGACTATCCGATCACCCTGGACAAGATTCTGCGGGAACGTCCCAAGCTTGCATGATCACAAGCCGCTGGTGCCGATGAGCTGCCCGACCAATCGAGCAGCTTGCGACACATTTCGGCCGGGTTTCCCAAGGACTGCGCCCCGAGCGCGAGCGAGTACGCCGAGACGAGTGCTGACACTCAAATATCATTATGTGGATTGAACAACTTTGGATGGCCGACACCTTCGATGGCCAAGCCGTCTAGGGCTTCGCGGACGTCGCCAAGCCTTGATACGAAACCAAGCGCGGCCACGTCTTCATCGAGCTGATCCACCCGGCTCCGCAACGATTGGCGCTTAGCGTGGGGCCCTCAATCAAGACCGTTCGCCCACCGCTGGATTTTCCCGATAATAATCTGTCGATGGCCTGGCATCCACGCGTACACGGTTCGCCCGAATATATCTGGTTTCGGCAGATGGTCGTGGAGCAGTCACTTCGGATGTGAGGTGCGGCGGAGTGTGACCGGCAGGTGCACCGCCGGTGATGCGGAGCAGGCTCGCCGTTTTACATGCCCCGCCCGCCTGGATGCCATTCTCGCGCTTGGATCTTCAGAAGACGTTTGCCGAGGGCAGAGACTTTCCCCATGATGACCGCATGGCAAATGAGGAAGGTTCAGTCCGCACCGACTTGGCCGAGGATCGGACCGACCTGGCGGAGGACCGCACCTTGCTGGCGAATGAGCGAACGTTCAGCGGCTGGGCGCGGACGGCAACCGCGTGCATCGGTATCGGTCTGGGCTTCAGTGCGTTGTTCCAAGCTATCGAGCCGACCTGGGTAGCGAAGTCGATCGCCACAGTGTTCATCCTGCTCGGCGTTTTCCTGGTGATCGTAGCGGAACGTCGGGCCCGAAGATTGCACGATCGTTTGACGGCCCACCACATCGCCGGAGTGTCTCCCATCAATTTCCGTGTCATGGCTGTCGCCATTTCGGTCGCGGCCGCGGCGCTCATCGTCGCCATATGGTGGCTGACCTGAACCGCCTACAGGGTGCTGTCAGTCTAATGCGAACCCGTCTCCACACGATGCAGTTCGGTCTTTGAGCGCAGCGGCCTAGCTCGCCAGAGATTGCCACTCAGCCAGGGCGGCTGAGCGGCGTTCCTTGTAGGTCTTTCGATCAACGAGATGGCGTTCAAGGTTGAAGTGATTGTGGACGTTGGCGTGGACCGAGGCGAACTTTTGTAGCGTCTTCATTCGCCGGAACCTGAGCATCGCCCGCTCTCTTCGTCGGAACGACAGATGGCTGTTCTCGCATCGGTTGTTGGCCCAGCGGCCGACCTCCTGCTTCTCGGCATTGCCGAGCTCGGTCATCGCTGCCTTGTAGGAGCGCAGGCCGTCGGTGGTGATCGCTTCGGGTGAGCCATGGCGCTTCAGCGCCCTCTTCATGAAGCTCAGCGCCGCGCCTTGTCCCGCGTCTTGGTGATGTAGCTCTCGAGGATCTCGCCCTCGTGATCGACCGCTCGCCAGAGGTAGACCATCTCGCCGTTGAGCTTCACGTACATCTCGTCGAGGTGCCACCGCCAGTGGCGAAAGCCGCGCATCGCGCTGACCCGCTGGCGACGCACCTCGCCGGCGAACATCGGGCCGAACCTGTTCCACCAGTGGCGCACGGTCTCATGGCAGATGTCGATGCCGCGCTCGGCCAGCAGGTCCTCGACGTTCCGCAGCGACAGCGGGAAGCGGACGTACATCATCACCACCAGGCGGATGATCTCGGGCGATGAGTTGAAATCGCAGAAACGGGCTGGGCGGTTTGGCTCTGGATTTGCGGCTCATCCGCGGCGGCTAGCAGCGCCGAGCCGGCACTGCCTCATTGGTCTGACAGAGCCACCAGCGTCGAGAGGTGCTGTCAGTCTAATGCGAACTCGTCTCCACACGATGGAGTTCGGTCTTTGAGCGCAGCAGCCTAGCTCGCCAGAGATTGCCACTCAGCCAGGGCGGCTGAGCGGCGTTCCTTGTAGGTCTTTCTGATCGACGAGATGGCGTTCGAGATTGAAGTGATTGTGGACGTTGGCGTGGACCGAGGCGAACTTTTGTAGCGTCTTCATTCGTCGGAACCGCAGCATCGCCCGCTCTCGTCGTCGGAACGACAGATGGCTGTTCTCGCATCGGTTGTTGGCCCAGCGTCCGACCTCCTGCTTCTCGGCATTGCCGAGCTCGGTCATCGCCGCCTTGTAGGAGCGCAGCCCGTCGGTGGTGATCGCCTCGGGTGAGCCATGCCGCTTCAGCGCACGCTTCATGAAGCTCAGCGCCGCGGCCTTGTCGCGCGTCTTGGTGATGTAGCTCTCGAGGATCTCGCCCTCGTGATCGACGGCTCGCCAGAGGTAGACCATCTCGCCGTTGAGCTTCACGTACATCTCGTCGAGGTGCCATCGCCAATGGCGAAAGCCGCGCATCGCGCTGACCCGCTGGCGGCGCACTTCGCCGGCGAACATCGGGCCGAACCTGTTCCACCAATGCCGCACCGTCTCGTGGCAGATGTCGATGCCGCGCTCGGCGAGCAGGTCCTCGACGTTCCGCAGCGACAGCGGGAAGCGGACGTACATCATCACCACCAGGCGGATGATCTCGGGCGACGAGTTGAAGTAGCGGAATGGCGATGCTGGCTGGCGCGGGCGGGGCATGCTGCCGCGCTAGCTCGCTCCGCTTAACGGGCGGTGCATTTGGTCTGACAGAGCCCGGCAAAGTCCATTGCGCCGGATTGAATATTATGCACAACAAGCCTGGCAGTCTGGACGG
>CAVUFE010000009.1:0-202829 GCA_963740775.1 uncultured Alphaproteobacteria bacterium
AGCGCGGCGGACAGGACGTATGCGATGATCCCTGCGATCAGGGGCGGATATCGAAGGGGCTCAGCCCAGATCCAATACGCGCCCGCACCCAGGGCCGTGACGAACCCGCCGACCAGCACGTAACGAATGATCTGTTCGATCAGCGGACGGTGCGTGCGCGGAATCGGCAGGCTATCGAGGATTTGCGCCAGCATAAGTGGCGCGCCTGTAGCCGCTGGCGCAAGGCTTGTCGAAAGGGTAGCGGCGCTCGCGCATGACCGACCTCGCCGCGCTCCCCGAAATCAAGCACTGGCGGCGCTGGCTGCTGCTCGTCTGGCTGGTCGCCGCCGGCATCATGGTCTGGCTGCGCTGGGCCGGGATCCACTGGTATTCGCTGCCCGACACCGATGACAACATGCGCATGGCGCAAGTGCGCGCACTGTTGAACGGCCAGCGCTGGTTCGATCTACGCCAGTATCAGCTCAACCCGCCTGCCGGTTTCAACATTCACTGGAGTCGGCTGGTCGATTTGCCGATCGCCGCAATCCAGCTGGTATTGCGCCCCTTCATGGGCGTCTGGCCGGCAGACCGGTGGTCCGCCGGCCTGGCGCCGCTGATCCCGATGGGTGTGGCGCTGTTCGGCATCGTCACCGCCGTCCGCCGGCTGATCGCGCCCAATGCCTGGCCGCTCGCCGCCGCCCTCTATTTCTGCTGCGGTTCGACCATGTTGATGATGATGCCGTTGCGTGTCGATCATCACGGCTGGCAACTGGCAATGCTCGCCTGGACGCTGGCGGGCCTGGCCGATCCCGATGGGCGGCGTGGCGGCGCGACGATGGGACTGTCAAGCGCGCTCAGCCTGACCATCGGCCTCGAACTGCTGCCGTTCCTCGCGGTGTCGGGCGCCGCCGCAGCGCTGCGCTGGATGTGGGACGCGGAGGGAGAGACGCCCCGCCTGCGTGGCTATGCGCTCGCGCTCGGTACCGGCTGTGCGCTCGGCTACCTGCTGTTCGCGACCTACGATAACCGCGTCTGGCGCTGCGACGTACTATCGCCGGTGTGGCTGTCGACCATCGTTTCGGCGGCTGTCCTGGCGTTCCTGGTCACGTTTCTGCCGCTGCGCGGCGCGGTATCGCGGCTCTTCGCCCTCGGTGCGGTTGGCGCGGTCCTGGCCGGCGGGTTCGCCACCGCCTTTCCGCAATGCCTGGGTGCGCCTGAACAGATCAGCCCCGAGCTTTACCAGAGCTGGTTCAGCCATGTGCGCGAAGCCAAGCCGCTTTACGCCCAAAGCTTTTCGACCGCGTTGGCCATTGCCGCGCTGCCTGTCGCCGGCGTCCTCGGCAGCCTGTTCGCCGCGCGCCAAGCCTGGGGCACGCGGACCTTCCCCGCCTGGGCGACCATCGCCTTTGTTTCGGTGCTCTCGCTTGCCCTGTGCTTCTGGCAGACGCGCAACGGTCCGGGCGCACAACTCATCGCCGTGCCCGGCTCGGCGGCGTTGATCTGGGCTTTCGTGCCCTTCCTGATGGACAGCGCCAACATCGTCACCCGCGTTCTCGGTACCGTCGCC
Source organism: uncultured Alphaproteobacteria bacterium (assembly GCA_963740775.1). GTDB lineage: Bacteria > Pseudomonadota > Alphaproteobacteria > Sphingomonadales > Sphingomonadaceae > Sphingomonas_O. Next base: position 1,547 of record CAVUFE010000009.1, read on the forward strand.
TTCGTCCTGCTCGTTTCGGGCCTCGGCCCGGCCTGGGTCGCCGGTCAATGGCCGGATGCCAAGCCGAACAATCGCATGAAGGCGATCAACCGCGCGAATGCCAAATGCCCGACCTTGCCGTCGCTGCGCCCGATCGCGGCGCTGCCCGCGACGACCATCTTCACCTTTGTGGATCTTGGCCCACGGCTGATCAACACCACGCACCACCGCGCCGTGGCCGGTCCCTATCACCGCAACGGCGAAGCGATCCTCGACGTCCATCACGCCTTTGACGGTGTACCCGACAGGGCGCATGCGATCATGGTGCGGCACGGCGCGACACTGTTGCTGACGTGCCCCAACATGAACGAGTCGACTGTCTATCGCGTGCGCAGTCCAAAGGGCTTCTACTCGCGCCTCGCGCAGGGTGAGAAATTCGCGTGGCTGACCCCCGTGCCGCTGCCAAAGGGATCGCCCTATCTCCTGTGGCGCATCGCGGACGCGGCAGCACCGGGGCATCGATAACGCCCGGTAACTTGACGCTACGACATGGCTGGCCAAAAGACCGGCCAACAGGAGTTGCCCATGCCGATCGAGCTGAAGATGCCCGCACTTTCCCCGACGATGGAGGAGGGCACACTGGCCAAATGGCTGGTGAAAGCGGGCGACACGGTCAAATCGGGCGACATCCTGGCCGAGATCGAGACCGACAAGGCGACGATGGAATTCGAAGCCGTGGACGAAGGCACGATCGGCGAAATCCTGGTGGCCGAGGGCAGCGACGGGGTGAAGGTCGGCACCGTCATCGCGACTATGGCCGGGGATGGCGAGGAGGCGGAACCTGCCAGGGCGGCACCGGCGCCAGCGGCGCCTTCGACTCCCGCTCCCACCCCTTCGCCCGCCAAGGCGGCAACCACGGAAACCGACGCTGCCGCCGAACGCGGCTACGGCGCCAGTCCTGCGACCGACCCCAAGGCGAGCGAATTGCAGACCGCTCCTCCCGCCAGGGACGGCAACCGGGTCAAGGCATCGCCCTTGGCGCGCAGAATCGCTGAACAGGCGGGTGTCGACCTGAAGACACTCACCGGCACTGGCCCCGGCGGCCGCATCGTCAAGGCGGATGTCGAAGGGAAATCGGGTGACAGCACGCCCGCCCGGACGGCAGCACCCGCCTCTCAGCCACAGGCCGCCACGTCCGCACCCGCACCCGCACCCGCACCCGCCGGCGAATTTACCACTGACATCCCGCACGAGCGGCAAAAGCTCAGCAACATCCGCAAGACCATCGCCCGCCGCCTCACCGAATCGAAGCAGCAGGTGCCGCACATCTACCTCACGGTGGACATCCGCCTCGACGCGCTGCTCAAATTGCGCGGGGAGATCAACGCGGCGCTCGCGGATCGCGGCGTGAAGGTCAGCGTCAACGACATGCTGGTCAAGGCGCTCGCGCTGTCACTGCTCGAAGTCCCCGCGTGCAACGTCACTTACACGCCGACCGAGATGATCCAGTATCAGCCGCGCCGACATCTCGGTCGCGGTGTCGACGCCCACCGGCCTGATCACCCCGATCGTCGTCGATGCGGGCAGCAAGGCGATCTCCGCCATCTCCACCGAGATGAAGGGCCTCGCCGACCGCGCCAAGGAGGGCAAGCTCCAGCCGCACGAATATCAGGGCGGCACCGCGTCCATCTCGAACATGGGCATGATGGGCATCAAGCAGTTCGAAGCCGTCATCAACCCGCCCCAGGGCATGATCATGGCCATCGGCGCGGGCGAACAGCGGCCCTATGTCGTCGACGGCGCGCTGGCCATCGCCACGGTGATGAGCGCCACCGGCAGCTTCGACCACCGCGCCATCGACGGCGCGGACGGCGCGCAGCTGATGGCGGCGTTCAAGCGGCTGGTTGAGAGCCCGATGGGGCTGGTGGCGTAATGGCCGAAAGCTACGACCTCATCGTCCTTGGCAGCGGCCCCGGCGGCTATGTCGCCGCGATCCGCGGCGCGCAGCTTGGCCTCAAGACCGCGATCGTCGAGCGCGAGCTGCTCGGCGGGATTTGCCTCAACTGGGGGTGCATCCCGACCAAGGCACTGCTGCGTTCGGCAGAAATCTATCACAACATGCAGCATGCCGATGCGTACGGCCTCAGCGCCACGCCGGGCTTCGACATGACCAAGATCGTCGCACGCTCGCGCGGTGTGGCGAAACAGCTCAATCAGGGCGTCACGCACCTGATGAAGAAGAACAAGATTGCCGTGCACATGGGCACCGGCAAGCTTGACCGCGCCCGGGCAAGCTGACCGTTACCGGCGACAAGACGGCGAAACCCAGCTGACAGCCAAAAACATCATCGTCGCGACCGGCGCCCGCGCGCGCGACCTGCCCTTCGCCCCGGCGGACGGCAAGCGCATCTGGACCTATCGCCATGCGATGACCCCGCCCGAAACGCCGACCAAGCTGCTGGTCATCGGATCGGGCGCGATCGGTATCGAATTCGCCAGTTTCTACCGTGATTTCGGCGCGGAAGTGACGGTGGTCGAGATGCTCGACCGCGTCGTCCCCGTCGAGGACGCCGAAGTCTCCGCGTTTCTGCAAAAAAGCCTCGAAAAGCTCGGCATGACGATCCTCACCGGCGCGGGCGTCGAGGATTTGAAGGCGACCGCCTCGGGCGTCACCGCCAAGATCAAGACCAAGGACGGCAAGGTCGCCGAGCATCAGTTCAGCCACGCGATCGTCGCGGTGGGCATCGTCCCCAACACGGCGGACATCGGCCTCGAAGCGCTGGGCGTGCAGATGGACCGCGGCTTCATCAAGACCGACGCGATGTGCCGCACCGGTGTTCCCGGTCTCTATGCGATCGGCGATGTGACCCAGCCACCCTGGCTGGCGCATAAGGCCAGCCACGAAGGCGTCATCGCCGCCGAGCATATCGCGGGGCAGCACCCCCACGCGATGGACGCGCGCAACATTCCCGGCTGCACCTATTGCCATCCCCAGATCGCCAGTGTCGGCCTGACCGAAGCCAAGGCCAGGGAAGCGGGCCACGAGGTAAAGGTCGGCAAATTCCCGTTCATTGGCAATGGCAAGGCGATCGCGCTCGGGGAGGCCGAAGGCTTCGTGAAAACCGTCTTCGACGCAAAAACCGGCGAATTGCTCGGTGCGCACATGATCGGCGCCGAAGTCACCGAATTGATCCAGGGCTATACCATCGGCAAGACCGCCGAACTGATCGACGAGGATTTTGCCCACACCGTGTTCGCGCACCCGACGTTGAGCGAGATGATGCACGAAAGCGTCCTTGCCGCCGATGGCAAAGTGCTTCATATTTGACTTAAATCAACTAGTTAGTGAGAGTGGATCGCATCAGGAACGATCCGTTTTGTCGCGCGTCCCCGCCTTGTCGAACAGGAGGATGTGGACATGGCAACGGAAGTCTCTCGTCGTAATTTCGCGGCTCTCGCCGCTGGCGGTACCGCAGTGTTGGTCGCGGCCGGCCCCGCGGTCGCCCAGCGTGGAATGGGCAACGGCTTAGGGCGGCTCACCGGTGGCGACTGGATGGCCCAGGTGCGCGCACAGCATCGGGCGATCGATGCGCAATTCCAGGTATTGAAAGGGTTGCGCGGTCCGGCGCGCCGCACGGCGGAACTGATGACGCTCAAGACGCTCCTCACGGCGCACTCAATTGCGGAGGAAGTGGCGCTCTATCCCGGCGTCGCCATGAAAGTCAGCCGCAGTGAGTTGGACCGGCTGTACAAGGAACAGCAGGACGCCAAGGTAACGCTCGCGGAAATCGACGCCATGCTCGCTATGCCGGGCCGCGATCCGGATTTCATGCCGCGACTGATGGCGCTCGAGGCGGCTATCAAGACGCACGTCGCGGAGGAAGAATCGCAGGCATTTCCGCGCCTGATGCGTGCAGCGACGCCGCAGATGAACGCCAAGATGTCGCGTGACTTCGCGATGGCCTTCACACGCTATTATAACGGCTGAGTGGAACCGGTCGGGCTTGGGTGCACTTTACGCGCATGGCCAAGTCCGACCACGCCGAAACCTATGCCGCCTTCAAGAAGGCGGTGAACATGACCCCTGCCGCGATCGAGAAGTTTCTTGATACCGACGAGTTGCAAAGGGTCGGGTGGAAGGGCGAAGACGGCAAGGGGTCGGGCGAGAGCGTCGGCCACGCCTCGGGTCGGCGCATCGTCGAGATCAAGCGCAAGAAAAAGGCCGACCTTACCGACGACGATTACGCGCACATGGCCAAGGTGGTTGCTTACGTCCACCGTCACATGGCGCAGGGGCCGGCACACAAGGCGGATGTGAAGGACAGTCCGTGGCGCTATTCGCTGATGAATTGGGGTCACGATCCGCTGAAGGGCTGATCGCCAATAAATGCTATGATCGTAGGGAAAGCTGTGATTGAGCGGTGAGATGACCGTGCGCCACCATTCGCTTTCGCCACTCTCCACCACCCGTCACCGGATGAAGGCCCGAAAAAAGGTGTTTTATCGGGGGCTTTTGGGGGCTTTTGGGCTTGCGTTGGGTGCCACGGCGATGCCCGCCGCAGCCGAAACCGTCGCGATCAGCGCCGATCACATGGTCGATGTCGTGGCGGGCCGGACGGTGGATCGCCCCTTGGTCATCGTCACGGACGGGCGAATCACCGCCGTCGGATCACAGGGCTCACTGGCGATCCCCGACAACGCCCGGCGTATCGATTTGCCGGGCAAGACGCTGCTTCCCGGGCTGATCGATATGCACGTCCATCTGACCAGCCTGGCCGAAGTCGGCGGCTACCAGACGCTGAAATATACTGACAGTTTCTGGAGCGCGGTGGGCGTCGGCAATGCCGCCAAAACATTACGCGCCGGCTTCACCACGGTTCGCAACGTCGGGTCGGACGGGTTCCAGGATGTCGGGTTGCGCGAGGCGATCGACGGTGGCTGGGCGGTCGGTCCGCGCATTGTCGCCGCGACCTATGCGATCGGCGCGACGGGCGGGCATTGCGACGATAACCGCCTGCCGCCATCGCGCGACCGAACCGAAGTCTCCACCATCAACTCGCCCCAGGAAGCGCGCGCGAAAGTGCGCTGGCTGCACAAATACGGCGCCGACGTGATCAAGATCTGCGCCACGGGCGGCGTATTCTCGCTGGGCGACAGCGTCGGCGGGCAGCAGTTGAGCGAGGAGGAGATGCGCGCCATCGCCGACGAAGCGCATATGCTGCACCTGAAGGTGGCGGCGCACGCGCATGGCGACGAAGGCATCCGGGCCGCGATCCTCGCCGGGATCGATACGATCGAACATTGCAGCCTGGCCTCGGACGAAACGCTCAAGCTCGCCGCCCAGCGCAAGACCTGGTTCGGCATGGATATCTACAACGACGACTACATTCTTGCGACTGGCACTGCCAACGGCACCGAGCAGGAGAGCCTGGACAAGGAAAAGGTCATCGGGCTGAAGCAGCGCCAGACGTTCCAGCGCGCGGTGAAGGCCGGGGTGCGGATGATCTTTTCGAGCGACGCGGGCGTCTATCCACACGGCGACAACGGCAAGCAATTCGCCAAGATGGTCGAATGGGGGCTGACCCCGATCGAGGCGATCCGCGCCGCGACGCTCAACGCCGCCGAGGCGTTGGGCAGCCGCGGCGACGCGGTCGGCCGCATCGCGCCGGGCCGTTATGGCGACATGATCGCAGTGACCGGAGATCCGCTGCGCGACGTTCGCCTGCTCGAACATGTCGAAACGATCATCAAGGGCGGAGTGGTCGTATCTCCCGCCAGCTAAAGCTCGCGACACGCGGCGGGCTATTGATCGCTGCCGCGATCATATTGGGCCTGATCGTGCGGGGGGCCCCGACATGGCTCGATATCGACGTGATGCGGGCCATTGCCCTGCCCGCGCGCGATAGCGGTCTTGGGCCGATCGCCCTCGCGATCACGCATCTGGGCGACCCCGGGCTGCGCCCTGTGCTGTTGATCGCCACGGGTGCGGTGATGCTGTGGCGGCGGCGGATGAGGGGCGAGCTGGTACTGCTTGCGGGGAGCGTCGGGTCGATCCTGTTGACGACCCTGCTTAAAGGCCAGTTCGGCCGTGTGCGCCCACAGATCGTGCCGTGGCTCGACCTGCCGACCAACGCCTCGTTCCCCAGCGGGCATTCGTCGAACACGATGGCGATTCTGTTGTTGTTCGCGCTTCTCTGCGGCGGTGGCTGGCGCACCTGGCTGGCGGTCGGGGTGGCGGTGGTCGTCGGCCTGACGCGGATCGTGCTGGGCGTTCACTGGCCCAGTGACGTGCTCGCCGGTTGGATGCTCGGGGCCGGCGTCGCCCTGATCGCGCTGGCGATCGGCCAGGCGTTGGGGAGCGGCGTAAGGCCCGCTCGCAGGCGGTAGACGCCGTAGGTTCGGCCGACTGCGGGAATGCGCTCGGCCAGCACGTAATCACGGGCCAGTGTTGCATCGACGATCGCGCGGCTTTCGCGGTTCTCGCGCGCAAACCCTTCGATGCGGGTGACGATTACGTCGGGGCGGCGTGACAGGATACGGCGTGCTTCGGCCGCGGTATCCATGCCCATGACGTTGCGCTCGGTCGCCTGGTTGATATGTGCCGGGTCTACCCAGCGGCTGACAAGGCAGTGATGGCCAAGCAGGGTGACGGCGGGTTGGCTGTCATACAGCCAGGGACAGTTGCGACTATGGGCAGTCGCGGCCACGAGCCGTGCCACCACTGCATCGTTGCCGCGCCGCCTGAGTTGGTTCCAGACGAGGAACTGGCCGGTGGTGAAAATCAGTAGCAGCAAGGCGTAGGCGGCCGTGCGCCATGCCTTGCCGCGCTTGAGCGCAGCGCTGGCGGCGAAGGCAGCGGGGACGATCACCGGCAGGGCGTAATGATCGAAAAAGGTGCCGAAGATCAGCACCCCCGCCACCGCCGCGAGCAGCCAGGCTCGAATGAAGAAGAGGTGCCGCCCCTTTTCGCGCCAGCCCAGCGCAGTGAGAATAAGCAGGGGCGCCAGGATCGCGCACAGCACCGCAAAGCGGCGCACGACCAGCGCGCTGTCGTCGCTGCCCCGCGCGGTGACCGACAGGAAATTGGCGAACAGGAAGTCTTCGATATGGCCGATGCGCCAGTACCAGGCGGCGGCGAGCACGGTCGGCAACAGCGCGAGCCCGACCCACAACAGGGCATCGATCGCTAGTCTGCTCCACGGCCGCCGTGCCTTGATCGACACCCACAGCAACGACATGCCGAAGAACACGCCTTCGAAGATTGCGCTATACTTGATCTGCAGCGCCACGCCGGTCAGCGCCATCGCCGCCGCGCCAAGTTTGCGCGCACGGTCGGGCTGTTCCCAAGCGCGCGCGGTGAGCATCGCGGCGCCAAGCATCGGCAAATTGTAGAAGATCGGGGATTGCCCGCCCTCGCCGCCGGCCAGGTTGGGCCAGACAATGATAGCAAGGCTTGCCCAAATTGCAGCGCCGGCGCCAACGGTCGGTCGCACGAAACGATAAGCGAGGCACGCCGTCGCCAAGAGAAACAGACCGGCGACCAGTTGATATTGAACGATGCCGTTGCCGCCCAAGCCACGGATTGCGGCGAATATCAGGAACAGTCCAACGGGCTTCCGGTCCCAGATGTCAACGAACGGGACTGCGCCCGCCCACATCCGGTCGCCGACCAGCAGGTAGAATTGCTCATCGAAACCGGTGAAGGCGTGACCGAAAGCAACGGCGCGCGTTGCCGCGACGGCGATCGCGAAAATCAGATAGACTCGCCCGTCGCGCGTGCGGGTCACTGCCGCCGCCACGTCACGAACGACGACGCGGCATAATTCCACACCGATCCGACCACCGCCCCGGCGACTCCCGCGATCCACCAGGTATAGTGACTTCTGAAAACCAGGTTGCCGACGCCGACATTGGCGACCGCGCCCAATCCGCAGACCAGATAGAAGGTGGCGAGGCCGCGAATGAAGCCCCAGCCACGTAACTGCCGGTCGCGGTAGGTCAGCGCGTTGTTAAGGGTGAAATTGAACAGGATGGCAACGACGACCGCGATCGCCTGCGCCGCGGAAAACACATTGCCGAGCGCCAATGCGGTCCGCAGCACGCCAAGGTGCACGAACAGGCCAAGCCCACCGACGGCGAAGAACAGCAGCAACCGCGTCGGCAGGATCCCGCCGAACGCCTTGTCGACCAGCAGCAGCAGATATTCCCATGCCACCGCACTGCCCATCTTGCTGTCACCAGCCGTGCGATCGCGAAAAGTATAGGGAATTTCGGCAACGGCCAGCGGACGTCTGGCGGTCGCGACGAGATCGAGCAGGATCTTGAAACCAATGCCCGACAAACGCGGTGTCAATTCGCGCGCGAGGTCGGTGCGGATTGCAAAAAAGCCTGACATCGGGTCGCTCAGGTCGGTCTTGAGCACCGCGCTGGCCAGCCGTGTGGCGAAACGGCTGGCCTTGACCCGTCCGGCATCCCAGCTGCCGGTCGAACCACCGCCGGCGTAGCGCGTGCCGACCGCGATATCGGCGCCGTCGGCAACCGCGCGATAGAGTTGCGGGAGTATGGCCTCGTCGTGCTGCATGTCCGCGTCGATTACCGCGACGATGGGCGCGGCAGTGGCCATCATCCCTTCGATCACAGCGGTCGACAGCCCGCGCCGCCCATGGCGCGCGATCAGCCGGATACGCCGATCCTTGCGTGCAACGGTGCGCACCGCCTCCTGTGTCCCGTCGATCGAGCCATCGTCGACGAAGATGACTTCGTACGCTATCCCGCCCAGTGCGCGATCGATCGCCGCGAGCAGGGGCGCGACGTTACCATGCTCGTTCAGCGTGGGAGCAACGACGGCAAGTTTGAGCTCTTCTGTCACTTCGCTTCGTTAGCGACGGGCGCGCTGTTGGCCAATCGCACGATATGGCCACTTTAACCGCTCGCTGCTAACGGCGCGTCGAGCGATAAACCGAAGGTGGCAATGGCGACGGTAATGGAAACTACGGGCATGACACCCTTGCTGGCGATGTCCGATGCTGATGGATTCCTCGAACTCGACCGGCCACAGGCTCGGACGGCGGGGGCATCGCTTCATGACCAATATGTCAACGCGCAGCCCTACCCCCATATCGTCATCGACAGGTTGATCGACACGCGTATCCTGCACCGCGTCAACGCGGAGTTTCCGGGCAACAAGGAAGGCCGTTTTGCTGACAGCTTTTCCCAGCTGAAGACCGGCTACACCCACGATGCGATCCGCAGCGCCTATATTCACAGCCTGTTTGCCGCGCTGAATTCGCCGCCCTTCCTCGTGTTTCTCGAACAACTGACGGGCATTAAGGGCCTGATCCCGGATCCGCATTTCAATGGCGGCGGGCTGCATGAAACGCGGCGCGGCGGGCATCTGTCGATCCATGCCGATTTCAACATTCACCCGCGCCTCAAGGTCCGCCGACGGCTGAACCTGATCCTGTTCCTCAATGAAGGATGGGACGATGCCTGGGGCGGTAAGCTCGAACTGTGGGACCGCAAGATGCAGGGCTGTCAGGCATCGGTATCGCCACAGATTGGCCGCGCCGTGATTTTCAACACCGACAGCCAGAATTACCACGGTCATCCGGACCCGCTGGATTGTCCCCCCGAGGTCACGCGCCGGTCGATCGCCCTTTATTATTATACGACGTCAGGTCGAATGGTGATGCCGCATACGACGCTATTCCGACATCGCCCGGGCAGTAACGACGCGCGCGATTCGCGGCTGACCCGCGCGATGGACTCGATCAAGCGGCTATTCGCTCCCGCCGACGACAGCTAGGCTCGAGCGGCCTCCGCTTCTGCATCCCGTTGCATGACACGCCAACTGGTGCCGAGGGACATACCAAGCATCATGTACGCGATGCCGATGGAGTGATCACTGGCAAGGACAGCTTTGATCACGAAGAAGACTATCAGGTAAGCGGACATCGCCATCAGCATTCTTGCGTCTTCGCTATCCTCGCGGTAACTCCACTTAGCGGCGTTCCCGGCGCCTCCGAATATCGAAAAATATCCAAAATAAAAACCCGATCACACCAAACTCAATCAATAGAACAATATAGTAGCTGTCGATCGTAAGAATTCCGACCTGATTGGTACATACCCATAACCTCAGCGCCACGGGCAGTGCCATAGCCAAAGGGCCATTGACCCAATTTCGGCCACATCATGGCCCACTGCGCCGCTCGTCCCTCATTACTCGCAGCCTGCGCGCCATTCCCGTATATCATGGCGCCGAGACGATTTGACACCAATGTAGCGACGAAGAACAGCCGAAGCACCGAACGGGTATCCGAGCGTGATTGCCGGCCCAACAATATCATTGTGTGCGCGCAACCAGCGTCGCACTCCGTAAACACCGAAAAATACTAAGAATGTCATGAAGAAGCCGACCACGCCAAGGCGCGAATCGGTGCTGCGGATAATCCAAAACAATGCAGGAAACACTGCGAAGCAGGCGAGGCGGACCGGTACGCGTTTCGCGAAAAGGCCCCAATAAAGAAAGAACGGCGTGGACCAAGCCGAGCACTTCGGCGAAGTCAAGGGATGTGCCAAAGATTGATTGCACGCGGTAAATACCGGTGGCGGCGCGCGCGCTACCGGCAAGGGTGCGTTCGACAAACTCGTCGCCTACGGCCAAAAAAGAAGGAATATGGTCGGCCCACAGGACTCCGCTCTGACGCCATTCGAAAAAGGCGACAGTCATCAACAATATGATCAGCAGCGGATAAATCCGGAAGAACTTGCGCGCCCGGCCTTCCTTCGTGAACAGCCATAAGGAAACGAAGAACACCAAGTTCCACTGTACCTGCTGGTCAATGAACTTGTTCAACGAAGCCGCCAGCGTTGCCGAGAACGGGAGTGTCAGAACCTGCAATGTCATGAGGCCCAAGAAACAGACTGACACAACCGGAGCGACGCGCAGGACGTCTACAATCTGGGTGCGCAGCCGTCGCGAGATCGAGAGAGAGATCAGGAACAGCACTGCCAAGGGTGCGGTCACAAGGCGGTTGATAGTGATCCAGGGCAGGCCCGGAAGCGAGATTGCGAGATAATTCGGCCAGACCAACTGCGCGCACAGGAACATCCAGAACAGCGTCTCGATAGTCTTTTCGGGAAAGCTGTCAGTATCGGGCAACGCCCAAATGACCAACGCCGCAAGTACGATGATCGGCATCGCCATGTACATGTAAAGAAATATCGGGAAGATCGCGGAAAGCAGACCATAAAACAGGCTGATGAAGACCACGGCCGTTAAGAAGACGGTATTACGCAGCTTGATCCACCGCGGATTTTTCGGCTGGCGGTAGCCTGGCATGACCGGGTCGATCGGGAAGAAATGGCGCTTGATGGCGGCGATCATTTACGGCCTCGTAGAACCCGCCATGCGGTGCCTAGGAAATTGCGCAGGGACAAAACAGGCTTGGCGAGTCGGGCGGCTTCGACAAGCTTCAAGCCGCGCACGCGCGGGCGTGGTTGGGCAGTCGCGAAAAGTGCGGCATAACGCGCCGTCAGCAGCGTCTTCTTGCGGCGCTGATGCGGCTGCATCAGGTCAATCTCCGCCGGGTCGAGCGGCTCGGTGGACACCGCCCCGGCGGCCATCGCGCTACTGAGCAGTGCTTCGCCGGCTACGGTTCGCGCGATCACCAGACTGCGTCCGGCGGCTTCCTCGAATTGGGGATAGCCGCTGTCCCCACCGTACCACGCATCCGCGCAAGCGATGTCGGCGGTTCCACCGACTGCATCAGGGCAGATCTTGCACCGGAACTGGACGTGATTGCAGAGATAGCGGCCCCAGCTGTCGGCATAGCTCATCTCCGCGAAGCTGCCATCGGCGCGCGTGGCGCGCGCGCGTCCGGGCCAGCCATTGCCGCGATAGCGAAACGCGCTGATCTCGTCAGGCTCCAGGCCCAAGGCGCGAATGACGGTATGGCTGCCCGTGCGGCTGGGAATGCCACCGCAGAAGAACGCGAGCATGACCGGAAATCGTTCCGCCACACGCGGTTCGAGCGTCCCGAGCTGCCGCAATGCCGATACGTCACAAGGCTTCCCGACGAATGCGAAGCGGCGCGTGTCGGTAAGCAGATCCATCACCGAAAGGAGGGGCGCAGACGGCGCGTAACGCGACCCCGCAGACGCTTCGACCTGATCGGGGGTCGTCGATATGACCGTCATATTGCCAACCGGATCCGCATCGTCCGCACGCGTCTGGACCACGGCGTCAATCTGCCCGCTCGCGAGAGCATGGTCGAGCAAGGCCGAAATCATCCCGCCCGAAGACGCGGCGTGGCGAAGGCTCTCGTCGGTGGCGTGACCTGTCGCTACGGTACCGAGCGGGCCCCATACCGGATGGATACCCGGCCCGTCGCCCCAAGGCGCGACCTCCGACCCTGGGCAGGCGCGGGATATATGGGCTTCGGCACTGGCGTCGATTGTTGCCAGCTGACGCGGTCGGAGAAAACCCGGCGGCGCCATCTCCAGCGTCACCGCGTCCCCTGCGACCGAGGCGCACAGGCCGCAGCCCGAACACAGCTCGCCAGTCAAGACGCGGGTCAGGGTCGGCGACGGGGTCATGCGGTCCAGTCGCCGCCCTTGGAGGTCAGCTTAGCCGGCGGGCTTGGGAGTCGGCGCATCAGGCGTGGTCTTGGGACCATAACCCGGCTGATACCGGACCTCCTTGCGCGCCTTTTCGATGCGCGCCTTCAACTCCTTGTCGGCCGCTTCGGACACCTTTTTGTTCTGCAGGTAGTTCATCGCAAAATCGATCGCCTGATCGCCCGTAAACGGCACGACATCGACCTTCGTGATCTGGTTCGCGACGAGCGCGCCATTGTTCGGCAGGACGAAGATCTCACCTGCCGGCAACTGCGCAATGCGGCGCATCAGGTTCGGATCGACGCTGATCGTGTCGAGCTTGCCGTTGGCGCGCTGATAGCGGACGCGTGATTGGATCAACTGCTGTTCCACCGCTTCCATTGTTTTCAGCGGCTCGAGGCTCTTCAACAGCGCGGTGTTGCCCGGAGGCGGCGCGAAAGCGATCTGGTCGAGAGAGTAAATCTTGCGCTGAGCAAATAGGTCGGGAGTGGCATTGATGAATGCCATGGCTTCTTGGCGGGTCGGCGCCTGCACGCGGCTGGCGACGTCCCGCTGCAGTGTCTGCACCAACAACGCCTCTTCGGCGCGGCGTTTCTGCATTGTGAACGTCGGCGACTGATCGAGCTTTCGCTCGCGCGCGATATTGGTGAGGATCGTCCGGCTGATCAGTACGTCGAGCGCGGCATTCTTGGCCTGCTCGCGCGCCTGGTCATTGTTCGGCACATTCATGCCCTGCATCTCGGCATTGAGCTCGCTGGAAGTAATTTCCTTGCCATCGACGACGGCAACCACCTGACCTTGCGCGACTGCGGCCTTCTCACCCTTTTTGCAGCCCGCCAGCGCGAGCGAAAGCGCAACCGCCGCAAGCAGCTGGCGCTTCGTGCCAATCATCATGATCCATCACCCCGGAAATTAAGAACGCGTCCCTATAGGTCTGTGCCTTCGCACGACAAAACGAAAAGATGATGAATGCCAAAACCGCTTGTCTCAGGTCGAAACGCCAATAAAAGCACGTCGCACCCCCGGCCCGCACAGCGCGAGTACCCAGATTCATGAGCGAACACACCGGCCGCATGCCGCGCGTTGCAATTGTCGGCCTTGGCAAAATGGGCATTTCGCATCTGTCGATGGCGAATGGCAGTCCGCACATGACCGTCACCGCGACCTGCGACACCGCGCCCTTGGTCGCGTCGATGGTGGAGAAATACTGCGGCATTCCCGAGGTCAAAGGATATGATGCGCTGTTGACGCGCGCTGATGTCGATGGCGTGATCATCGCTACGCCGACTCGCGCGCACGAACCCATGATCCGCGCCGCCTTTGCCGCGGGAAAGCACGTGTTCTGTGAAAAGCCGCTGACGCTGTCGCCCGATGCCAGCGAGGAATTGGGCGTGGCGGCGAACGAGCAGTCGTTGGTGGCACAGGTCGGGTATCACAATCGCTTCGTCGGCACATTTGCCGAAGCGCAACGGCTGATTGCTGGGGGCTTAGTCGGTCGAATTCGTCACATTCATGCCGAGGCTTATGGCCCTGTCGTGCTGCGGCCGCAGGGCAAGACATGGCGCAGCGCGCCCGAAGAGGGCGGGGGCTGTCTATACGATTACGCCGCGCACCCGATCAATTTGATGACCTGGTATGCCGGTCCCGCGCTCGCCTGTCCCGGTGCCGATCTACCCAGCCAATATTCGGTGGGCGTCGACGACGCGGTCTATGCCAATCTGCACTTTGGCAATGGAATCACGGGGCAGGTGTCGGTCAACTGGTCCGACGAGGCGACACGCAAGATGACGACCAAACTCACCGTTTACGGCGACGGCGGCAAATTGGCCGTCGACCGACAGGAATTGAGCGTGTTCGTCGGCGCGACGGGAAATCCGACTGACGATTACGGTGCGGGCTGGACCGTCCGCAACATCACCGAGCTGACCCCGGCGGTCGATTTCTACCTACGCGGTGAGGAATACGCCGCGCAGCTCGACGCGTTTGCCGATGCGATTCGCGACGGCACGCCTGCTACGCGCAATGACTTCACCAGTGCCGCCGAGACCGATCGGGCGCTGGCCCTGATCCGCGCCGCATCACGCGGCGAAACCGGTCGGATCGCCGGCGAAGCGCCGCGTCGGTCGTTGTTGCAGCGAGTTTTCGCGCGGGCATGAGTGGGCCGCCGCGATTGCTGGCGATCGCTTCAAGCGGCGGGCACTGGACCCAGCTGCAACGACTGCGCCCGGCCTTTGCCGGCTTCGACGTCGCCTTTGTGTCGATGTACGACAGCTATGCGGAGACGGTTGCGCCGGCGCGCTATTACACCGTTTCCGATGCGTCACGGCTCGACTTGGCGAAGTTCGTGCCGGTGTTCGCCCGGGCGTTGAAGATCATGGCGCGCGAGCGACCGCGCGTCATTGTCACCACGGGGTCGATGCCGATGCTCGCATTCGTCCTGCTCGGGCGGCTGACCGGCGCGAAGACCCTGTGGGTCGACAGTATCGCCAATTCGGAACGGATGTCGTCCTCGGGCCGCCTGGCGCGTAAGCTGGCGCACCGCACATTGTCGCAATGGCCCAAAGTGGCCGAAGCTGAGGGCGTCGAATGCTGGGGCGCGGTGATATGATCTTTGCCTCGGTAGGATCGATGCTGCCGTTCGATCGCTTCACGCGCGCGGTGGACGAGTGGGCAGGTGCTCATCCCGAGACACAGGTGTTTTTGCAGATCGGCAAGGGCGATTTTGAGCCCCGCCACGCCGAATTTGCCCGGATCGTCACGCCAGCTGATTATACCCGCCGCGTGCGCGACGCGCGGCTGTTCGTGGCGCATGCCGGGATGGGCTCCATCCTCCAAGCGCTCGAAGCCGGAACGCCGATTCTGATCACACCGCGCGACCCGGCGCGTAAGGAGATCACCAATGATCACCAGGCGGCGACAGTCATGAATTTCGGCGATCGCCAAGGCATCACCGTCGCCGCGACCATCGAGGCGCTGCCTGAGGCGATTGACGTCGCGCTAGCCGCCGGCTTCGAAGGCGGCTCGCTGCCCTCCGCCGCGCCCGCCCCGTTTCTTGAAAAAATCGCGGCGTTCATCGCCGCCTGACTGCCCTGAAAGGCCCATGATGGACCGCATCTTGTTCGGCGATAACCAGTTCTTCGGCGTCAATCACGCATCGGAGGAAAAAGCGAAGCAGCAGCAGATGCGCTTCCAGCGGATCGAGGCGATCGCCGACACGCTGCATGCCGCCTATGATGCGGGCATTCGCGGCTTTTCATGCACGACGCATGACCGCATCGCCGAACTGGCGAACATCGTGCGCAGCGAGCCGGGTCGGTGGGACGGGCTCAAATGGTATCCGGGCATGCCCTACGCGCACAAATACGCCAACGCCGTCACCGAGCATGGCTATTTCGAAGCGCTCAAGCGCTTGCTGCCCTCGGGCGGACTGATCGACGCGATGCTGACCAGCGGCAAGGCAATCCTGCGGGGCGAGGTCGAAAAGATGGCGACGCTGCTGATCGACGCCGAAATGAAGCCGTTTCAGGGTTTGGACACTCCGGTGATCTTCATGCAGAACATTGTCACCGACCTGATCCTCGGCCTTGGCTACGCCGATGCGTTCCGCATCTTCTCCGATCACGTCCGCGAAAAGTACAAGGCTGAGGCCGGGTTCTTCAGCATGAACCTGCCCGCCTTGCTGCCGGTGCTGACCAAGGCAGGGATCGAGAACCCGATCGTCTGTTCCAACGTCAATCACGCCGCGTTCCGCATGTCGGGCGGGATCGAGGGATATCGCGAGGCGACCGCGAAGACGCCTGCACGCGTCATCGCCATGTCGGTGCTCGCTTCGGGCGCGCTCCCGGCGCGCGAAGCGGTTCGCTGGGCACTCAACGAACCTTATGTCGAAGCCGTGCTGTTCGGCGCGTCGAGCACTGCCAACATCAAATCAACCGTGTCGCTGATCGAGGAATATCGCCCCGCGCGCTGGGGCTAATCGCGTCCCACGCCGACATAAGCAAAGCCCAGGCGACGGACTTCGGCAGGATCGTAAATGTTGCGCAGGTCGACCAGGCGCTTTTCGGCCATGTTGTTACCCAGCCTGACGAGATCGAGGGCGCGAAAGGCGTTCCACTCGGTGACGATTGCCACTGCGTGGGCTCCATCGGCTACGGCATAAGCGCTGTCGCAATATTCGATGTCGGGCATCAGGGCGCGGGCCGCATCAATGCCTTCGGGATCATAAGCGCTCACCTCGACGCCGGCATCAAGCAAGCTTTGGACGATCGCCAGGCTCGGTGCATCGCGCATGTCGTCGGTGTCGGGCTTGAACGTCAGACCGAGCAGGCCGACGCGCTTGCCGCGCGGCTCGTCACCCAGCGTCTGGAGAATCTTGCGGCCCATCGCGCGTTTACGGCTGTCGTTGACCGCGACCACCGCCTCGATAATCCGCATCGGCGAGGCATTATCGTCAGCGGTCTTGAGCAGCGCCAGCGTGTCTTTCGGGAAGCATGACCCGCCATAACCGGGGCCAGCGTTGAGGAATTTGGAGCCGATGCGATTGTCGAGCCCGATGCCGCGCGCGACGTCCTTCACATCGGCGCCAACCGCTTCGCACAGGTCCGCGATCTCGTTGATGAATGTGATCTTGGTCGCGAGGAAGGCATTGGCGGCATATTTGGTCAATTCCGCCGTGCGCCGGCCGGTGAACAGGATCGGCGACTGGTTGAGATAGAGCGGGCGATAAATCTCGCGCATCACCCCCTGCGCACGCGCATCCTCAGTGCCGATGACGATGCGGTCGGGCCGCTTGAAATCGCCGATCGCCGCGCCTTCGCGCAGGAATTCGGGGTTGGACACGACTTGCACGTCGATGCCGGGCGCGTCCTCGCGGAAAATGCGCTCGACTTCGTCGCCCGTGCCAACGGGCACGGTCGATTTGGTGACGATGACCAGCGGCCGCGTCGCGATCGCGGCAATGTCGCGCGCCGCCTGATAGACATAGGTCAGGTCGGCATGCCCGTCCCCGCGGCGCGAAGGCGTGCCGACGGCGATGAAGATCGCCTCGGCATCGCGCGCGCCTTCGGCCAGATCGCTGGTGAAGTGCAGCCGTCCCGCCGCTGACGTTCGCGGACACCAGTTCGGCCAGGCCCGGCTCGTAAATCGGCATGCGTCCGGCATGAAGCGCGTCGATCTTGCTCTGGTCGAGGTCGACACAGGTCACCCGGTGGCCGAAATCAGCCAGACATGCGCCTGACACCAGGCCGACATAGCCCGCCCCGATCATTGTAATGTTCATGGGGTCAGGCCGCCGCCGTCGCCACCGCGGGTGGCGCTGCCCGTGCTGACAGCATCCAGAGATAGCTGGGCAAGCCTTCGTCGACGAAATGCAAGGCGTCGCCTTCCCCGGATGGGTCGCGGCGACGTTCGATCAGCCCGGAATTCGCAAACTTTTCGATCAACGCGGGGACTTGGGGCGACAAGCGCTGCCCGTCGAGCGAAAACCAGCCATTGGGCGTGCTTGCCAGCGAAGCGAGTTCGGAGAGTGCTCGCGGATGCTGCGCGGGATCGACAGCGCGGACGCGTTGAGATACCAACACGGGCAAGCGCGCCTCGGTTTCCTCGACCATTCGTTCGAGACCGGTGGCAACATCACCCTCGCGCACATCGAAACGATTCTCATCCAGCGCCAGCATCGAGCTGTGATAAGCGATCAGCCGCACGAGATAGGGCGACCCGTTGCCGAGCTGCGCGACCATTTCCTGTGCACCAGCGGTGAAGATCAATCCGCTGGTCTCCTCACCGATCTTGAGGATTTCTCTAACTTCCTCGCTACCAAGCCGCTGGATCGGCACCCCGATGACATTACGCCGGATCGAGGGGACATAGCCGATCAGTTCGTCGAGATTTGGCGAAACGCCGGCAATGACCAACTGCACGCGCGCTGCCGAGTCGGACAGATTCTTGATCAGTTCGGCAATCGACTGGCGGAAGGTCTCGCTTTCGATTCGGTCGTATTCATCGAGCAATATGATCACGCGTGTGGAGGTGATCGAGGCGAGCACCTCGCTCAATTCACGCGCGTCGAACTCGCCTTCGGGCAACAGGCTGGCGAGACCACCGGATTGATCGCCGCGTTCGGTGGTCGGCGATACGCTTTGGTGAAAGCGTAGTGGCACGCCCCTGAGCATGGTGCGAAAGGTCGAGCTGAATTCCGAGCGCGCGCCGCACGTGCTGTGCAACACCGTGTAGTCCGAGTCGGCGGCCAGTTTGTGCAGGATGTGCAGGATCGAGGTCTTGCCGATACCGCGCTCACCAAAAATGACGACGTGGCTCATGCGATGTTCGATGACTTCGATCAGGTGTTTGAGCACCTTGTTTCGCCCGGCAAAGTTGCGTTCTTCCGTCACCGGCTGGGTCGGAGCGAAGACATCGCGAACCTGCGCGCGGGTGCGATCGAGGCGCGCCTCGCCCTGATTGGCGACACGCGGGCGATTGATGACCCCGCGAAAGGTCGGGAGAATGCGGCGCGTGCGCGGCTCGGAGGCGCGGATTTCGATCCGCCGCATCACCGGGGCGGAAACCTCGCCGTCGCGGGGCTCGTCCATGTCGGTACGACCCCATGGCCATAGCCCGCGCATCATATCCAGAAAACTCAAGAAACCGTCCTTCCGTTGTCGTCGACCGACTAACGTCTCGCCCAATCGGGCTTAATAACGAAATAAATATAGGCAAGGACGCCGAAGATAGTAAGCGCGGCAAGCACGTGGAGCCAGTCGCCGCTGCCCTTGAGCGCCTCATTGCCGAGATAATTGGCCAACGCGCAGCCGATCGACGGGGGCAGATAAGACCAGATCGAGTCTTGCGTCCCTTGATCGTCGAATGAACGTTGCAGAAATATCACGATGATTCCCGCGAATATAGCCACCGTCACCCAGTCATAGACCGTCTGCATCGCCCATTTAGCCCCTTTAACTGATGTCGGGCCTTATCGCGCCGCGCCGCGCGCGGCAAACGCCGTTAGGTGTACCAGTATCGGACGCCATCGCTTTGATTGTTAAGCAGAGCATGGCTATGGCGCGACACTATGCGATTTCGTGACATCATCAAAGCGATGGGCTCCCCGACGTACACGGGTATCCCCGTGTTGGCTGCATTGCTTGCGCCAGGCGTAGCGGCGGCACAGCAGGCGCCGACCAGAGTGTTCTCGATTTCGCCGCAACTTCGCTTTGAAAACGACGACAATATCCTGCGTTTGCCCGACTATCTGGCAACGCCGGTCGGTAGGCATCGCAGCGACTATCGCACGTCGCCACAGGTGGCGATTGATATCGTTCGCCCGATCGGGCGTCAGCAGGTTTTTCTCAACGGACTGGTCGGTTACGACTTCTATCGCTACAACAAGCGGTTGGAGCGTGAGCGGATCAATCTGACCGGGGGTGGGTCGGCGTCTGCGGGCGGTTGCACGGCGAATACCCAATTAAGCTATGTGCGGCGGCAGAGTGACCTCGCCGACATCGTCATCGGCGGACCGACCTTGGGTATTTCGCGTGCAGGTAACCGCGAAACCTTGATTACGCCAAGCGTTGGCGTGAATTGCGGAACAGCAGGCGGCATTTCCTCGGGACTCAGTTATTCCCATGAAGATGTCGAGAATTCTGATCCATTTCGGTCCTTCGCCGATTACCATTCCTCGACCTATACCGCCCGAATCGGGCTGAACCGTCCAGCGCTTGGCGATGTCGGCCTGTATTCGAATTACCGTCGCGGCATCTACGACAACCGGATTTTGACGAACGGCACCAACGAGGTCGTCGAGAGCTATGCCGCTGGTGTTAGCGTCGATCGCCAGTTCGGGCGGATCAAGGGCCATGTCTCGGGCGGCATTACGCGGGTGAAGTCGAACACGCCCGGCGTTCGGCCTTTCCGCGGGGGGACGTACGACGTTCAATTGACCTATATTGCACCCCGGGGAACGGCGACCCTCGGGCTCGCCCGCAGCATCCAGCAGTCGAATCTCTTAGGCGTAAGCTATTCGGTGACCGACGATTACAATGCCGGATTGACCTATCGGCTCAACTCCCGGGTCGACCTGGCGGCGGGCGCGAGTGTGACGCGCCGTCGGCTATCCCAATCGCCTCTGACGCCTGTTTCTTTCGGCAATTTCAACGATCGCACGCGGACGATCAATATGCGCGCGTCCTATACTGTCGGGCGCCATGTCTCGCTCGACGCGGATGCAACGTGGCGGCGTCGGCGTGGCGAGTTGCCTATTTTCGACTATAACGCGCGAATATTGGCGCTGACTCTCAGACTTCATTAATATGCACGAGCACATGGGGCGCACGATGAAAAACACGTTCATGATGATGGCGCTGGCCCTGGCGACGCCAGCGGCAGCGCAGACCGCAGCACCGGCGAATGCCGCAACGGCCGCATCGAATTCGATGAGTTCAGGACAGCTATCTGCTGGGCCCAGGCGACACCATCGAGGTGCGTGTGTTAGGGCAGAACGACTTTACCACGCGGTCGCGCATCCGCGAGGACGGCACTATCGCGCTGCCATTCGTCGGCGACGTTAAGGCAACGGGTGAGAATAGCACCGCTTTTGCGCGGACGGTGGCGTCCCGGCTCGACAAGGGCGGCTATTATGCAAAGCCGATCGTCAACGTCGAAATCGTCTCGTTCGCCAGCCGTTATGTGACAGTTCTTGGAGCGATTGCCAATTCCGGACTGCAGCCGGTCGACCGCGAATACCGCCTGTCTGAAATCCTTGCCCGCGCTGGTGGCCTGCGTGCCGACAGCAATGACGAAATCGTCATCCGCAATGATTCGGGGCAGGAACAGCGCCTGACCTATTCGTCGGTCGCTCTCGGCCTCAGCGACAGTGACCCGATCGTCCGTCCTGGCGACCGCATTTTCGCGCCGGTCGCTGAGAGCTTCTACATCTATGGACAGGTCAACGCGCCTGGCGCCTATCCGACCAAGCGTGACCTGACGATCCGCAACGCGCTGGGCAGGGCCGGCGGGCTGACGCCCAACGGTTCGCAGGGCAAGGTGAAGGTCTTCCGCAAGGGGGAGCAGGTCAAGCTGTCGCTCGAAGACAAGGTCCAGGTTGGCGATACCATCGTCGTTGGCGAGCGCCTTTTCTAATATGCATAAGCCGCGGGTTTTGCGGCCGAGGAATTTGACGTGAGCCTGATCCAGTTTTTTCAGATCCTGTGGGCGCGCCGGGTGATCGTGCTGGCCGCGCTGCTCAGCTGCATCTTTGCAGCGGCAGTGACCGCCGAACTGCTACCCGAACGATATACCGGGCGCGCACGCGTCGCGCTCGAGGTGGCCAAGCCCGATCCGGTAACCGGGCAAGTGCTCGGCAATCAGTTCCTGCGGGCCTACACCCGAACACAGATCGAAATGATCAAGGACTATCAGGTCGCCGAACCCGTCGTTGATCGGCTCGGCTGGGCGAACAATCCGGCAATCATTCAAAGCTATCAGAATTCGGTCGAAAGCTCGCAGGAGGACATTCGACATTGGCTGGCGCGTGAGATTATCCGCAACACCGATGCCGGGCTGATCGAAGCCTCCAACATCATGGAGATCACGTTCAAATCGTCGAACCCCGACACCGCGCGGCGCATCGCCACCGTGCTGCGCGACACCTATGTCGATGTCAGCTTGCAGTTGCGGCGTGAGGCGGCGGGCAAGACCGCCGACTGGTACCAGTTGCAGCGGGAGGATGCGCAACGATTGGTCGCATCGGCCGAAAGCGAACGCGCGCGATACGCCAAGGAGCACAATATCGTGCTCAACGCTCAGAACATGGATCTGGAATTGGCGCGGCTTGATGCGTTGTCGGCACAATCGGCTAGCGCGGTCGGCCTTGGTGCAAGCACCGCAGCGGTTCGGATGCCGCAAGGCGCTGGCCCTGCACAGATGCAGTTGGCGACCGTTGAGCAGCAACTCGCCCAGGCGGGTCAGACCCTCGGTCCGAATCACCCGCAATTCCAGGCACTGGTCCGCCAACGAACGGTTTTGCAGCAAGCTGCGGCGCGTGAACGTGCCTCGGGCGGCATGGGTGGCGGCGGCAATCCATCGGCCGCTATCAATTCGGCCTACGAGGCGCAAAAAGCGCGGGTGATGGCGCGCAGCCCGGAGATGGACCGCATCCAGCAGATGACGCGCGACATCGAGCAAAAGCGACAGGAATTGTCGAAGATCGAGGATCGCGCATCGGAGCTTCGGCTCTCGGCCAATGTTTCCGAAACCGGCCTGACCCCGATGGGCAGTGCAACAGCCGGCGATACGCCGGAATTTCCCAATAAGCCGCTGATTATGGCGGCGGCAACGGGATTTGGACTCGTTTTGGGCATCTGTCTTGCCTTGCTGGTCGAGATGCTCGGGCGGCGGGTCCGCACATCGGGCGATCTGGAAACGTCGGCGGGAGCGCCGGTGCTGGCTGAAGTCCATCTTGAGCTGCCTGAACAGCCGCGTCGATGGTTGCCTTCGCTCGGTCGCGGTCACGCCGCATTGCCTGCGCCTGAGGTCGCCTGATGGCCGAGCTGATCCAGCCGGCGGAAGCCGCTCGCAACGTCGATTTTGCGATTCCCGAGCATGAGGATCCGACGCGCTCGATCCTGTTGCTTACCGAACCGCATGGCATGACCGCCGAAGCGATCCGTGCGGTGCGGACGCGCCTGATCGCCCAGCACGTCCGTATGGGTCGCAGAGCCTTGGCGGTATGTAGCGTTGCACCTTCGGCGCAGGCGAGCTTCGTTGCCGCCAACCTGGCGGTGGCTATGGCCCAAGTCGACATTCGCACATTGCTGGTCGAGACGGACCTGCGACATCCTCGGCTGGCGGAAATGTTCGGACTGCCGGAAACCGACCTCGGGCTCAGCGATGCACTGATCGACGATAATGTCGACGCCAGCGATATCGTCCGCCAGATGCCGTTGCAGACATTGTCGATCGTGACCGCGGGGCGTGATCCTGCCGGCGGCGTCGAGGCGATGGGCAGCGCACGCTTCGCGTCGATCGCCAACCGGTTCTTGCGCGAACACGATCTGACGATCTTCACCACGACACCTTCGAATCGCAGCGCCGATGCCCAGCGCGTCGCGAGCGTGACCGGCTATGCGTTGATCGTCGCGCGCAAGGACCGCAGTTACATTCGCGACATCGAAGTGCTCAGCAAAGCGCTCAAGGCCGACGGCGCGACAATCGCCGGATCGGTATTGCTAAGCTCTTGACGCAGGCGACCGCTAAACGATTGCCTGGGTTCAGCGCGATTGCCGCGCATTGGCCGCTCGCAATTGGCCTTGCGGTCCTGATCCTGCCGACCCTGATTGCCCTCGCGCGTCAGAACTGGACGACGGAAGCAGGGGTCCAAGGTCCCATCATTCTCGCCACCGGGCTGTGGTTGTTCTTCAGTCAAAAGAACGTGATCCTCGAGCATCGCCGTGCGGGATCCTGGGCGGTCGCTCTGCCGATCGGCCTCTTGGCCGCGCTGGCCTATATCGCAGGCACCGCATTTGGCCTGCTCGTCGTCCAGGTCGGCGCGACCATCCTGATCTGCGAAACGGTCTTTTATCTGTTTTTCGGTGGCGAAGTCGTTCGACGCCTGTGGTTCGCGTTGCTTTACCTCTATTTCGTCGCCCCCCTGCCGGGCTGGTTTCAGGATGGGCTGACCGGCTCGCTCAAAGAATGGGTCTCGGCGTCGGTTACGCAAATCCTGTCCTATGCCGGTGTCCCGGTGATCCGCGAAGGTGTCGTGATGTACGTCGCGCAATATCAGTTGCTCGTCGAGGATGCCTGTTCGGGGCTTAATTCCTTGACCAGCCTGTTCGCGATCGGGCTATTCTACGTCTACATCCTGCACCAGGCGAGCGTGCGTTATGCGCTGCTGCTATCGGCGCTCATCTTCCCGATCGCGATCTTCGCCAACATGGTGCGCGTCATCATCCTTGTCTTGCTGACGTATTTCATTGGTGATGAAGCGGCACAGGGCTACCTGCATAACACCGCCGGGATGCTGACATTCATCACCGCGCTGTTGACGATCATGCTGATTGACTCGGTTCTCCAGCGGTTCCTGGTCAAGCGTAGCGAAAGGCACAGTCTTGCCCAACCGGCGTGATTTCCTCATTGGCGCAGGCCTGGTTGGCGTGGCTGGTGCGGGGCAGGCCTTGATCCCGCGGCACAGGGTATCGCTGCTCGGATCGGAAAAGCTCGATCGGCTGATACCGCACCGTTTGCCTGGTTTTGCCGCGATGACCGGCGGCAACGTCATCGCACCTGCACCCAAGGGAAGTCTGGCCGACCGGCTTTACAGCCAGACGACGCAGCGCATTTATCTGACGCCCGAAGGCGACGTCGTGATGCTGCTGATTGCGTATGGCGGCACGCAGAGCGACCAGCTCCAGCTGCACCGCCCGGAAAGTTGTTATCCGGCGGTGGGATTCAGCCTCTCCGATGGGGCCAACCGTGAGATCGATCTGCCTAACGGGAACGTGGTGCCCGTGCGACGCCTGACAGCCCGTCTTGACCAGCGCGTGGAGCAAATTTGGTATTGGACGCGGATCGGCGAGTATCTGCCGCTGAGCGGAGGCGAACAACGCAAAGTGCGCATCCAGAACGCGCTTCGTGGGATCGTCGCTGACGGCGTGCTGGTGCGAATATCAACGCTCACGCTGGACGAAACGCGTGGCGATGCGATCAACCAAGCGTTCATTCGAGAGCTGATCAATGCTGTTGGGCCGGCGGGACGGCGTGTCTTGCTCGGCACCTCGTTCACAGCGAGCGGTCCGGCCACTCGTGCGTGACACAGGGGATCCTCAGACAGTCCCCGAGGAGAAAAGTTCCCCGCGGCGGCGTGTCCCGATCCTGCTTGAATTGTCGTCACTGCTACTCGTTGCAGTGGAAGTTCTGGTCCTCCTCGGTGCCGCGATGCTTTGCTGGTACCTGCTGCTGGACGACCTCAACGACGAACGTGCGCGCAGCTACATCGGGACGATCTTTCTCGCACTAACGTTCTTCGCGACCTTTGCAGAATTGACCGGCGCGTACGATCTCGACGCGCGCTTCTCGATGCGCGTGGCGTGGAGCCGCCTGCTGATGGCGTGGTTCGTGACCGTCGGCTTCGTTATCGGCGCGGCATTTTTTCTCAAATTGTCCGCCAGCTTCTCTCGTGTCTGGCTCATCTCATGGTTCCTGACTGGGATGGGCGGATTGATCGTGGTGCGCGGCCTCTCGACCCTGATGCTCAGGTCGGCACGGGCGCGCGGAGTGTTCAATCAACGTGTCGCGATCTTCGGCGGCAGCGAGCAGGGTTGGCGCATCGCCAATCACATCCTCGGCAGCAAGCGCGTCACCATCGACTTGGTCGGCATCTACGATGATCGCTCGGTCGATCGGCTGCCACCATCACAAGGCCCGGTGCCGATGTGCGGCGGGGTCAAGAAGCTGACTTCGGACATTCGTGCCGGGCTCATCGACCAGGTCATCATCGCGCTGCCCTGGGCCGAGGAACGGCGGATCAAGGAACTCGTCGCAGAACTGTCGATGACCCCCGTCCGCATCCGCCTCGCCCCCGATCTGGTCGCTTACATGTTTTCGCAGCGCGCCATGGTTCTGCTCGACAGTGTTCCTTTGATGACACTGTTTGAACGGCCGATTTCGGGCACCGATCAGATATTGAAGCGCGTCGAGGACTTATTCGTCGGCGTACTGGCGTTGATCCTAGCCGGCCCGATCATGCTGGTGACCGCGATAGCGATCAAGCTTGACAGTCCGGGGCCGGTGTTTTTTCGCCAGCCGCGCGAAGGCTTTAACAACCAGACGTTCCTGATCTGGAAATTTCGGTCGATGTACACGCACCGTCTGGAATTCGAAGGGGTGAACCAGGCAACACGCGACGACCCGCGTGTGACCCGCGTCGGGCGCTTTATTCGCAAATGGTCGATCGACGAATTGCCCCAGTTGTTCAACGTTCTGAACGGGGACATGTCCGTTGTCGGGCCGCGTCCGCATGCGCCGACGACCAAGGCGGGCGGGCGCGAATTCAAGGATGTCGTGACGACCTATGCCGCGCGGCATCGTGTCAAGCCGGGCATCACGGGATGGGCGCAGGCGTCGGGCTGGCGCGGCGAAACCGATACCGAGGACAAGCTCGTCCGCCGCCTCGAACATGATTTGCACTATATCGAGAATTGGTCGGTCCCGTTTGACCTGTACATCATCGCCAAGACGGCGTTCGCCGCCGTTTTCCACAAAGCGTACTGACGCCCTGTTCCCGCCGCATTCGCTTGGCAGGGTGGGATCCTGATCCTAGGATTCACACCATGACCGACCGCACTGCCACGTTCGACGCCATCGCGGCGCAAATCGAGCCTTTCAACAAGAAGAGCGTGACGATTACCGACGCGACGACTTTTGCCGGCGATCTGGAATGGGATTCGCTGACAGTAATGGATTTCGTCGCGGCGATTGAGGACGAATTCGACATCCTGATCACGATGAACATGCAGGCGGAGATCGAAACTGTCGGCCAGCTGGTCGATGCAGTGGACAAGCTGAAGAAATGAGCGATGCGATCGACACCCCCGCCGACGCGCATACCCCGGCCGAGGCGACGGACGCGCGCGATCTGTTCAGCAAGTTCGACCCGCTGATCGCCGAGCGCGAAGCGTTGCTGGCGACGGGGGTGCGCGACCCCTTTTCGATCGTCATGGAGCAAGTGACGTCGCCGACACGCGCAAGGATCAAGGGCAAGGACACGATACTGCTCGGCACTTACAACTACATGGGCATGACTTTCGATCCCGACGTTGTGCAGGCAGGAAAAGACGCGCTCGACCAGTTCGGCAGCGGCACCACCGGCAGTCGTGTGCTCAACGGCACCTATCAGGGCCACCGCGAGTGCGAAGATGCCCTGCGTGATTTCTACGGCATGACCGGTGCGATGGTTTTTTCCACCGGCTATCAGGCCAACCTGGGCGTTATCTCGACGCTGGCCGGCAAGGGTGACTACGTCATCATCGACGCGGACAGCCACGCGTCGATCTATGATGGGTGCTTCCTCGGCGACGCCGAGATTGTGCGCTTTCGCCACAACAGCGTCGAGGATCTGGACAAGCGCCTCGGCCGATTGCCCGCTGAGGCGCAAAAGCTGATCGTGCTTGAGGGCGTGTACTCGATGCTCGGCGATATCGCGCCTCTGCCCGAAATGGTTGCGGCGGTCCGCAAGCATGCAAATTGCATGATCCTGGTTGATGAAGCCCATGGCATGGGCTTTTTCGGCGAACACGGTCGCGGCGTGTTCGAGGAGCAGGGTGTCACGGACGACATCGACTTCGTTGTCGGCACGTTTTCGAAGTCGGTCGGCACGGTTGGCGGATTCTGCGTATCGAATCACCCAAAATTCGAAATTCTGCGGCTGGTATGCCGCCCCTATATCTTCACCGCGTCGCTGCCGCCGAGTGTGGTCGCCACCGCCGCGACCTCGATCCGCAAGCTGATGCATGCGGGGAATAAGCGTGCGCATCTCTGGGAAAACAGTCGCGTGCTTCACGGTGGTCTACGTGACATGGGCTTCAAGTTAGGTACCGACACGCCGCAGTCCGCGATCATCGCGGTGATCCTGACCGACCAGGCGCAGGCAGTTGCCACGTGGCAGGCGCTGCTCGAAGCCGGTGTCTACGTGAATCTTGCGCGCCCTCCCGCAACTCCGGCGGGCATGTATCTGCTGCGTTGCTCGCTCTGTGCAGAGCATAGCCGCGAGGAAGTCGATGTGATTTTCGACCGCGTTCCGCACCGCAGGCACGATCAGTGGTGTCCTCGGCACCTGAAACTGTTCATGATTTACGGTTAACGCTACACTGTCATGGGTTGACGCGGGGATGTAGCGTTGCAGGAGCGGTCGACATCGCGGTGGCGGACAGGGGTGGCAATCGCGACCGGGCTGGTCGCGGCCCTGATCGTCGTTGCCCTGATCGTCGTCCTCAACATTTCAATCCGGCAGCGGGACTTGGCGATTGCGCGTCAGCAATCAAGCTACGAGGTGATGATCCTCGCCCGTCAACTCAATGCATCGATCGGCGAGTCGGAAGCGATGCTTGGCCGCTTCATGATCAGCGGCAAGGGCGAGAAGCGTTTTGGCCGGCTCTATTACGACCGCTGGCGTCGAGCGGGCGCGGAGATCGACGCCCTTGATCGAGCGGTGAACGATCAACGGACGCAACGACTGATCAATGAACTGCGAAGGGTCTATGGCGCGCGCGGCAAAGAACTGTCCGCGGTCGCATTGCGCACCAATTACGGCCAGAACCCACAAGCGATGAGCCTGTATTATGACGCCGGACGCTCGCCCAACGTGGCTCGGCTGGCCGCGCTACTCGATCAGATCGTCGCCAATGAGCGCGCGTTGCTCGATACGCGGACCACAACTGCCGAAGCGCGCATCGGATGGTCAAATTCTGTCGGCACGGCCTTGTCATTCCTCGGCGGGTTGTTGGCCGTGGGGGCGGCTTTGCTCGCCTGGCGCATGCTCGAGGCCCAGCGCGAACGCGAAGACGAGGAAGATCGCAGCGCAGAGCTGGAAATCGCCGTTGCCGAACGAACCGCCGAGTTGCGCCATGAGATGAGCGAGCGGGAAGCCGCTGAGGAGAAATTACGACAGGCCCAAAAGCTCGAGGCAATCGGCCAGTTGACTGGCGGAATTGCACATGACTTCAACAATATGCTCGCGGTAGTCGTGGGCGGCCTCGATATTGCGCGACGACGGTTGCCCGCAGCGCATTGGTTGAAGTTCACCGTCCGCTCGATCAGGCGATGGAGGGGGCCGAACGCGCCGCGGCGCTGACCCGCCGCCTCCTCGGCTTTGCCCGCGCGGAACCCGAAAATTCCGTGCCGACCGATGCCGGCGCTGTATTGATCGATATGGAGCAGCTGCTCGACCGCGTAATCGGCGATACAATCCGCGTCCGCATCGACCGCGCGGCAGACCTTTGGCCGATCGAGGTCGATCGCCATCAGTTCGAGAATGCTGTGCTCAATCTGGCGGTAAACGCTCGGGACGCCATGCCGCGTGGCGGAGCGCTCGTGCTGAGCACAGCGAATGTGAGCTTCGACGCCCCGCGATCGACGTTGACCGCCGGTGATTATGTCCGTGTCGCCGTCCACGACACGGGAATGGGGATGCCACCCGAGGTGGTCGCCCGCATATTCGAACCCTTCTTTACGACAAAACCCCTCAATCAGGGCACGGGATTGGGCCTGAGCCAGATTTATGGGTTCATGCAAGGCGTCGGCGGTGCGATCGAGGTCGAATCACTTGAGGGCGAGGGAACTCTGGTTTCGCTGATCTTTCCACGCAGCGCGGGCATCGTCGCGCGTGCTGCACGGGCCTCTGGCGACCCGGTGACGGCAGCGTCACCCAAGCGAATTCTGGTGGTCGAAGATGATCATCGTGTGCTGGCGTCGACCGTCGCTGCGCTCGAGGAACTCGGTCATCGGCCAATCCCTTGTGCCGAGCCGCTCGGCGCACTGGCAGCAATCGCGAAACACCCCGACGCTGATCTGGTCATCAGTGATGTGATGATGCCGGATCTTACGGGCCCCGAAATCCGCGTGCAGGCGGCCGCCCTACGGCCGGATCTGCCATTTCTGTTCGTCACGGGGTTTGCCGAAGAAGAGAGCCGTCGAGGCATTGCAGGGTGTGCCCGTGTTGCGCAAACCCTTCACCGCTTGCGGCGTTGGGCGCGGCAGTCGAAGCGGCGGTCGGCGCAGCCCCTATCGCACCTGACCACGCGCGATCAGCTGCGGCAGCATGACGAGGGCGGCCAGCAACGGATGGCGGCGTTGCCATGGCTTGACCTCGACCGCCTGCCCCGAATGCCGCGCGATCTTCCACGCGAGATAGTCGATACCGCCGGCAAAGGTCAGGCTGGCCTTGGCCAGTTTGGCAACCTGACGGACTTTGCTCCAGCGGCGCATGCGCGGCCACAAGTCACTGTCGATCGGGCAGGATACCGATCGCTGCCGATACCGCTCGGTAACGATCGGGATCGGCGTCGACGATGCTGTCGGGTCGCGCCGCGCGTTCGGCGCGCAATTCGCTGGCGTACGTCGCGGCAAAGCCGAGACGCCAACGCTGAATCGAACCTTCACCGCCGCCCGGGGTGACACTCAGCAGCGTGCGGCTGGCCTCGGCGACCGCCGCGACCACGCAATTCGCGTCACCCCATGACAGCCGCACCGGCTGTGCGAGGCGGGCGAAGGTCGACGGATCACGCGCCCGCTCGCTCGTTTCGCGCTGCAGGTCGGCGAGCGTGAGCACGGCATATTTGGCGCTAAGCTCCTCGTGCGCGAACGGGAACACGTTAGGTGGCAGCAGGCGATTGGCGGTGGCGAGCCAGCGCCCTTGATCGAAGGCGCTGCGATAGTCCTCAACGATCACATAGAAATCGAGCATTCCCGATAGCGTCGCGTCGCGCAGGCAAGATCCGTAAAATAGAATTGCCAGCGTCCCTCGGATGTTTGCCGGCAATCGCTGCCGCCATCGCCGCGACACGCGGATCGACCGGCTGTGCGAGCTCGTCTGCGACAGCTCTTCTAACGGCGTCACGCCGCGAGGCGCAGGAACGGCATCGGCTGCGGTCGAGCGCAAAGTGATCGGTCGCCCGCGCGACGGCATGGAAAATCTCGCCATCGAGAATGACGTCGGAAGCGTCGCTTTCGATACTGATCTGATCGCCATGATCGACATGGACACCGGTAAAGTGCTGTTTGCCAGCGCGTCCCGTGATGCCCGCGAACAATGCGCGCAAGACCGCCATCGGCGGTGCGATCGACTGCCATGAGCTTCAGTCCGCGCGCGCCGATGTCGGCGCGCGTGCCGACCAACATTTGTTCGAGCGTCGTGACAATCAGGATCGAAAAGCGCCCCTCGCGCCGTCCACCACCAAGCGACACACGGATTGATTCGGGCACTTGCGGCAGGAATCGGGCGGTCATGCCGGTCAGGACCGTGAAGAATGATGCGAGGGTGGCCAGGACGTGACTGAGGCCGTTGGGCAGACCCAGCGGTATAAAGATAATTTCGGCAGTACAAGCATCGCGTCGGCGAGCCCCGCGCCGCCCATAAACATGCCGAGCACCGGCGGTGCCCCCGCCTCGCTCAGCGCGATCAGTTCGCGCGTCACGACGTGCGCTTCGACGCCACCGTCGGCCATGCGCGACGATCCGATCGAGCGCCTCGACCGGGTCACCGCGCCAGCCGAGATCCTGTGCGATCAAATTGGTCTTGCCATTCGGCAGCACCGCGACGGGCGGTGGGGTGTCGCCAAATTGCCGCCCGCGATGCAGCGCCGTCAGCGCCGCCTGCACGGTGCCGTCGCCGCCATTGATGATCAGCACCCGTGGCCGGACGCGCGCAATCGCGGCAAGCGCGTCATCAATCTGTTCAGCGGCCTCGACTTCGTAATGGAAGATGTCCGAGTGCCGCGCGCAATATTCGCGGATGCGCGGCAGGAAAGTACGATTGCCCGTCGAAGTCGGGTTTGACAGGAGGGCGACGCGTCGCCATGCCTAGCCCCGATAGCGCACGGTGACAGGAACGACTGCGACACCCTGTGCCACGCGCACTTGCACCTGCGCAGCAGGCGGGCGTCGTTTGAACACGATATCGAGCATGGTCATCTTCGGATTGCCTGAGATGCCGATACCATCGGCCGCGCTCGTTTTCGTGTCGCCATTGATGTCCTGCCGGACATCGACGGCATAGACGCCCGGCTTGACCGGCAGGCAATAGTCCACGGGACCGGTCGCAGGGGGCACCTTGTACACCGCGGCGCTGACATATTTGCGATCGAAATACGTCTTGGGATCACCGCCGAATGCGCGCACGCGAACTTCGGCAGTCCGGTTCTTCAATCCGGAAACCTTGACCAGCAAGGCGGGCCCGTCACACGCGGCGGCCGGGGCTGCGAGTAACGCCAGGGCAGCAAAGGCAAGGCTGTGCTTTGACATCATGCCACGCTAAATGGACGCAGTTTACGGCGAAATGATGGTCGGAAAGGCCCAACTTCCAATTGTTCAGCGCCACCGACCGTTACATCGCACGTCAGATCATCGTCCCGCTGGTTTCCTGCCTCGTTGTCGCGGCGATGCTGCTGGTGCTCGATCGCATGTTGCGTCTGTTCGATTTCGTCGCGCAGTGAAGGCGGACCGATCAGCGTCGTGTGGCGCATGCTCGCCAATCTTCTGCCAGAGTATCTCTCGCTAGGAATTCCCATCGGGTTGTTGATGGGTATCTTGCTCGCGTTCCGAAAACTCGCGATGTCGTCCGAGCTCGACGTGCTGCAGGCGGTGGGGCAGGGCTATCCGCGGTTGCTCAAGATTCCGCTGCTCTATGCGATAGTGCTCGCTTCGGTGAACTTGGCGATCGTCGGCTATCGTCCAGCCTCGGGCGCGCTACGCCTATGAAGGATTGCGCTACGAATTACGGTCGGGCCAACTCGGCGCATCGATCAAGGTTGGGGAGTTCACCCGGTTGGGGAAGAATATGGCCTTGCGTATCGAAAGCAGCGCCAAGGACAGGGCCGTCGAATTGGGTGGGCATGTTCGTCAATCGTCCGCCGTGCCGACGGCACCGATGTCGCGGTGACTGCGGATCGCGGAACCTTCCTCGCCACCGACGATCCGGACACGATCATCCTGCGGCTCGAACGCGGCACGTTGGTGCAGGACAATCCAAAATTCGCCAATCCCCGCACGCTGAGCTTCACGGATCACGACTTGCCGATCGACCTTCCCCGCATGGCCGCGTTTCGCGCGCCGGGGGAGCGCGACCGCGAACTGACGTTGCCGCAACTGGTGAAGACAGCGCGCGACGACGATGCGAACGGCCTAAAGCGCGACAAGGCGCGCGCCAATTTCCATTTCCGCATGGTCGAGGTGGCGATCATGTTGCTGATGCCGCTGCTCGGCATCGCTTTGGCGGTGCCGCCCAAGCGATCGACCTCGGCGCTCGGCGTGTTCCTGTCGATCGTGATGGTCGTCGCCTATCACAAGGTCAACGAATATGCCGAAGGCGGTCGGTGGGCTCGGATACGTCAATCCGGTACTGGCGCTGTGGCTGCCATTCTCGCTTTTTGCCGGCACTGATCGTGTGGATGTTCTACACGCTGGCGTTCGTGCCCGGCGGGCAGCCCATCGGCGGGCTGGAGCGCGTCTTCGGGAAGCTGGCCGCAGCACGATCAAGCGATGGTTCAACCGTTGGAGCGGGCGGAGTGCGGCTAATGCCTGATTTCTTCCCGTCGCGGACGCTCGCCTGGCACATGGCCAAGATGTACATCGTCCGCAGCGTCGCGGTGATGACCGTCTTGATCATTGGTCCTGCAGGTGCTCGACCTGCTCGGCGAATCGGACAATATCCTGAGCGTTGCCGGAAATGGGCAGGCCCAGCTGCTGACCTATGTCTCGCTGCGTATCCCGCAATTGATCCAGCGGTTCGCGCCGTTCTGTTTCCTGCTCGGCGCGCTGGTAACGCTGGCGACGCTCAACCAGAACAGCGAAGTCATTGCAATGAAGGCGGCGGGGTTGTCGGCGCATCAGGTGCTCGCGCCGCTGATGCTCGCCAGCTCGGCGTCGCGGCGCTGATCGTTCGCGTTCAACGAGCGCATCGTCCCGCGCGCGGCGGCGACGCTCAACCGCTGGCAGGCGGTCAATTATGGGCAAGATGCCGACGGGACGAGAGGGGCAGATCAATGTCTGGGTGCGTGACGGCGACGATCTGATCCACGCCGCGGTGGTCACCGGCCGCGGCAATGCGGTGCGAATTGAAGAGGTGCATATCTATGATCGGAGTGGCGGGCAGCTGCTGCGCACGATCGAAGGCGACGCATGCCCATTATGACGAAGGGCGCGCTGATCCTGCACGATGCGCGCACCTTCGACGTCGCGACGGGCAAGGTGACGCAAGACGACGCGACTTGCGCTTCGGCTTCGCGCTGCGGCCCGACCAGTTCACGCTGAGCAACATCGATCCGGCGGGCCTGAGCTTCATGGGACTTGCGTCAGGCGACCAGCGATCTGGAAGAGGCTGGCCGGCCCGAGCGTGCCGCAGCGCGCGGCGCTTGATGCACAAATTGTCGGGGCCGCTGTCGACCATCCTGATGCCGCTGCTGGCCGCGGTCGCGGCGTTCGGTCTGGCGCGTACGGGGCAATTGTTCGTCCGCGCGGTGATCGGCATGGCGCTGGGCTTCGCCTATTTCGTCGCGGACAATTTCGGCCTCGCGATGGGCAATCTCGGCGCTTACCCCGCCTGGCTCGCGGCGTGGGGGCCGTTCGTCCTGTTCGCGCTGATCGGCGAAGCAGTGCTGATCAGGAGCGAGGAGTAAAGCGTCTTCGCGCGTCAGCCCGGCGACAAGGCCGGGCAGACCCGCCATAACTCGCCTTGTGATAGGGCGAGTGCGGCTCGACCGCGGCGGTGATGCGGCGGTGCGCCTCGGCCAGATTGTGATACGGCACGCCCGGCAGCAGATGATGCAGCGCGTGGTAGCGCAGCCCGACCGGCGCCCAGAGCGCGGGCAGCAGGGTCGGCGGCGGCACGTTGACCGTGTCGAGATATTGGGCGGTCACGGTCATCGCCTCGCCCTCATTCTCCCACAGATGGGCGACGAGCGTGCGGACCTGGTTGAGCACCATCACGCCGGCAGCGACGACAAGGAAGATCAGGAACGCGCGCAGCGGGATCGTGCCGGTCGCGACCAACGCGATCAGGGCGATCGCCCACAGGCTGCAGGCAGCCTCCTGCGCATGCCATTGGCGCTTGAGCTCACCCTCGGGCGGCGCGGCGGCGGAACAGCGGGTTGATCTGCAGGCCCGAAAAGCGTTCGACGACGATCTTGCGCAGCGGCGGGATAACCAGCGACAGCGGCGTCAGCACACCGAAGCGCACCAGCATCGCCACCGGCGCGAGCGCCGAGACGATCACGAACAGCGGCACGGTCCACGGCTTCATCAGCGCGAGCGGGAGATATTCGGGGTCCTCGATCGTGCCGTAGCGCGTCTTGTTGTGGTGAAGGTTGTGCACGCCTTCATAGAGGAACGACGGCACCAGCAGCGGCACGCCGACGATCGCATTCCAGCCGAAGCGGAACCAGGGCAGGTCGCGATGCTTGATATGCGTCAGTTCGTGAATGAAGCTGCCCGCGCGATAGAGGGCGAGGATGGCGACCATGCCACTGACCCACGCGATCATGCGCCCGACAACCAGGATCGCCCCAGCCAGCGCGGCATAGCCGAGCATCGCCGATGCCAGAAAATCAGCCCAGTAAATCCATGGCTTGACGCCATTGAGATCGCGCGACAGTTCGGCCGCGAGCGCGCAGCAGCGCGACATCGTCTGCGATCCGCGGTCGTGCCGGCGCGTATCGGCGTGGGGCCGTTCAAAGGATCAGGGCTGTGGCCATGGTATTGCTATGGCATGGAGATAGTGGCAGCAACATGGCTTTTCCACCTCGGTCTGCCAGCTCCGCTATGGAGTGAGTTCAACCCGAAACGACTGCGACTGAACTGGTCCGCGCGGTCCTTCCCGTTGAACAGGGGTCATGGGGGACGATACGCTGTGGCTAATTCTGATTGGTAGGTGTGGCACCGAAACGGCACGCTTGTCGCTGGGTAGCTGGGCGGCCCGCGATGCGTTACCTCTCGCGCGTGGTCGAAGAGGGGCTGGTCCGTAACGCCGCTGCCGTCATTGTCGCACGTCGCGCGGCTGATGAGGGTTGCATGCCCTGCACGATCGAGCAGCGCGCGATCG
Source organism: uncultured Alphaproteobacteria bacterium (assembly GCA_963740775.1). Classification (GTDB taxonomy): domain Bacteria; phylum Pseudomonadota; class Alphaproteobacteria; order Sphingomonadales; family Sphingomonadaceae; genus Sphingomonas_O. The sequence continues at coordinate 37,947 of CAVUFE010000009.1, forward strand.
AGACGGCACAGCGCACGCTTCACCCGTGGGCCTGCGCCTGCACGATTATATCTTGTGGCACGGCGAGCGCTGCGTCAGCCTGCGCGCTGACAGGGCAGCTTTAGCGGCGCGGCTTGCCGGGACCGGATCCGGAGCCAGGCCGCGCGGCGACGCGGACCGCGCGGCGGCCCGTCCGTGCGCGGACGCGGTCCAGTGTCGCCACGGCGCGGAATGATCGTGCCCTGTGCCGGGCGGGGGCGGGGCGCTTCAGGTCGGGCAGGGCCGATGGCATAGCCTTCACGCAACAATTTGGTCAGCGCGCCGCGCACGCTTTCGTCGATCGATGGCGTCAGTTCTGCCGGCAGATCGGCCATCGCAGTATTGGCATGGATTGCACCGATATCGCGGAGCAGAGTGTTGGGCAGACCCTTGGAGGCCGCCTTCAACGCGCCGATCGCGTCGACGACGGCAGACGCGATCACATCGCGCATCACTTCATTGGCAGAACGGTTCATGCCGTCTGCAATGGTCGCGCCGCGTCGGTTGCAAGCGGCGACGCATTCCGCCGCCGATCATGCCGAAGCCAAAGATCGTCATCGCCCAACTGGCAGGCTCAGGCACAGCCGCAAACGCTGCCTGCTCCAAGCCCGAAACGCTGCGCATTGTCGTAGTTTGCATCGCGAGATCGTCTGTATCAAAAAAGCCTTGGATATCGTCGAAGGGCAGAGCCAGGCCCGACGCCGCATGCGTCGCATCCCAACGGGCCACCGCGGCCAATGCGGCAACGTCCGACAGGCTGAGGACATTGCCGCCGCCCGTCAACTTGCCGAGACCAGTGTAGAGATAGCCTCCCGCGTAATTGCCAGAGACGATTCCCAGATTGACGTCTTCCAGGCGCACCCACGTCTTCGGCGTGTCATTCTGGGCGTTGGAGAACAGCGTGTTTCCCATCACCGTGACGCGGTTGGCGGTGAAGGCGGCAATGCCGTTCCACATCGTACCCCACATAAGATTGTTCGCGATCTTGATCTGATCGAGTTGCGCGCGGTCGCCGCTGGCGTTGGTCATGAAAATGCCCTGCATCTGCCCAGCGCCACCGATCATCAGATTGTCCTGGATCGTCATGTTGCGCGTCGCGTTGCCGGTGTTGAATAACTGGATCGCGTCGGGATGATCGCCCGGTTCGGGGCGAAAATTCGAAAAGCGATTGCGCGCGATCAGCGACCCGCTGGCTCCATCGACCATGATCCCGTCCGTCCGAATGCCGGTGAAACCATTGTCGGTGATCGTCATTCGCGTGGAGCCATCGGCGATGATCGCGTGGCTCAATTCGGTGAAACTGTTATTGGCGACCGTGATGTTGGTACTGTCGGACAGGCGCAGCCCGCGGGGGTCGTTGGCAACACCGCCGCCGGTCACGCCACGAAATGTCATCCCGCTGAGCCGGACATCATGGCTGCGCATTATTTCAGTGGAATATAACGCCATGCCGAGTTCGGGCAGGGGGCTGGCGATTGCGAGCCGGGTCAGGAGGAGGTTCGACGAACCAGTCACGCGCAGATGTGAAAACACCGGAAGGTTTGCCGATGATGCGGCAACGATCGTCACGGCGGACCTCGGGTTGAAATTCTTGATCTCGAAGCTGCCGTAATTGCCCGCCGCGATCCTGATCGTGTCGCCGCCTGCGGCCCTTTTCAACGCGGCATCCAGCTGAGCTGAGTCATAGACCGTGAAGGTTGCGGCTCGCGCAGACGATGCCGAGAACGCGACCGCGCATACCGCCGCAGCTGCCAGAAAACGCATATCCCACTCCCCACCCTACGAGCGCCTTCAGCTCGTTAAGAATGGTTAATAGCATGGTCGAATAAAAGTTAAACTTGGAATTACAGCGATTTATGGCCCTATCCCGTCAACGACGGGGCGTAGCAAATCCGGCAAACGGCTGCGCGCAATATTCGATGCTGATACCACAGGCGTCATTGTAGCGCCCCGGCCCATAGCCGTAACCGCGCCCTCGTGCGTTGTCGTAACCTAGCATGACCTCACCATCATCGCCGAGGGGCACTGCGGCCGCGCCATAGAACGACCTATACCCGCCGGTGCCGACGGTTAGGCCGACTTCGCCATGAACGCGGCGATCGGACAGGGCTGTGTCGACCGGGGGCAATGACGCGGAGCCGGCGCGGCGGGCCGCTCCCGCGTCTCTGGCGGCTTCGGCCTGCTCGGGGGTCAGCCGGATCGTTTCAGCCTGCACGGCGACCGGTGTGAGGACCGCAAGCATGATGGACAGCGTTTTCTGCACATTGGCCATGTGCGTGCGCCGGGCTGTCCATCCGCTGAACGGATGGACGCCCGACGGAGCGTGACGATTGATCAACTCTCGGCCACGACTTTGGGCTTGCCGCCCTTCTTTCCCTTTTTCGGCGGGGCGGGCGTGATCTCGAAGGAGAGCTTATCGTCCTTCAGATGCACCATCACCTCGCCACCATGGACCAGCTTGCCAAACAACAGCTCTTCGGCGAGCGGCTGCTTGATCTTTTCCTGGATCAAACGACCCATCGGACGCGCGCCGTAGAGCTTGTCATAGCCCTTGGCGGTCAGCCATTCGCGCGATGCATCATCGAGCTTGATGTGCACGTCGCGGTCGGCGAGCTGCAATTCGAGCTGCAGGATGAACTTGTCGACGACGCGCGCGACAACTTCGGTCGGCAGATAGCCGAACGGCACGATCGCATCGAGGCGGTTGCGGAATTCGGGAGTGAACATCTTCTTCACCGCCTCCTCGTCCTCGCCTTCGCGTGTCATTGCGCCGAAGCCGACCGCCTCGCGCGCCATGTCGCTGGCGCCCGCATTGGTCGTCATGATCAGGATAACGTTGCGGAAATCGACCGACTTGCCGTGCTGATCGGTCAGACGACCGTGATCCATGACCTGCAATAGAATGTTGAACAGGTCCGGATGCGCCTTTCTCGATCTCGTCGAGCAGCAGTACGCAATGCGGCTGCTGGTCGACCGCATCGGTCAGCAAGCCGCCCTGATCGAAGCCGACATAGCCCGGAGGCGCGCCGATCAGGCGGCTGACGCTGTGGCGCTCCATATATTCGGACATGTCGAAACGCTGCAGCGGGATGCCCATGATCGAGGCGAGTTGGCGCGCCACTTCGGTCTTGCCGACGCCGGTGGGGCCGGTGAACAGGTAATTGCCGATCGGCTTGTCGGGATCGCGCAGGCCCGCTCGGCTGAGCTTGATCGCCGATGCGAGTTGCTCGATCGCCGCGTTCTGTCCGAACACCACGCGCTTCAGATCAGCCTTCGAGATTGGCGAGGCTCTTGGTGTCGTCGGTCGAAACCGATTTCGGCGGAATGCGCGCCATCGTCGCGATGACCGCCTCGATTTCGCGCGTGGTGATCGTTCTCTTGCGCTTGTTGGCGGCACCAGCATCTGCATCGCGCCGACTTCGTCGATCACGTCGATCGCCTTGTCGGGCAGCTTGCGGTCGTTGATGTAGCGCGCCGACAGCTCGACCGCCGACTTGATCGCATCGGGCGTGTATTTGACGCTGTGATGATCCTCGAACGCCGACCGCAGCCCGGCAAGAATCTTGATCGTGTCCTCGATGGTCGGCTCGTTGACGTCGATCTTCTGGAACCGGCGCAGCAGCGCGCGATCCTTTTCGAAGTGGTTGCGGAATTCCTTGTAGGTGGTCGAACCGATGCACCGGATTTGCCCGCCCGACAGCGCCGGCTTGAGCAGGTTCGACGCATCCATCGCCCCGCCGCTCGTCGCGCCAGCGCCGATCACGGTGTGGATTTCATCGATGAACAGGATCGCGTGCGGCAGCTTTTCCAGCTCGTTGACGACGGCCTTCAGCCGTTCCTCGAAATCGCCGCGATAGCGCGTGCCGGCCAGCGAGCGCGCCCATGTCGAGCGAGTAGATCACTGCCGGCTTCAGCACGTCGGGCACCTGGCCCTCGATGATCTTGCGCGCCAAACCTTCGGCGATCGCGGTCTTTCCGACGCCGGGGTCTCCAACGTAAAGCGGATTGTTCTTTGACCGGCGGCAGAGGATCTGGATCGTGCGGTCAACCTCTGATCCACGCCCGATCAGCGGATCGACGCGACCCTCCTTGGCCTTTTCGTTCAGGTTGACGGTAAACTGCGGCCAGCGCGGACTGGCCTTGCCCTTCTCGCCCTTGGCGGGCTTTTCGTCGTCCTGGCCCGCCGCACCCTTGACCTCGCGCTGCTCTGGTACCTGCCCGCCCTTGCCGACCCCGTGGCTGATGAAGCTGACGGCATCGAGACGGCTCATGTCCTGCTGCTGCAGGAAATAGACGGCATAGCTTTCGCGTTCGGAAAACAGGGCGACGAGCACGTTGGCGCCGGTCACTTCGTCGCGTCCCGAGGACTGGACGTGCAGGATCGCGCGCTGGACGACGCGCTGGAATCCGCTGGTTGGCGACGGATCGGTCTGACCAGCGGTCTTCAGCGATTCCAGTTCGGTGTCGAGATAGCTGCGTCACGACCGTTTTCAGGTCGCCCAGATCGACGCCGCACGCGGCCATCACCTGCGCGGCTTGCTCGTCATCGACCAGGGCAAGCAACAAATGTTCGAGCGTGGCATATTCGTGCCGGCGCGATCGCCGCGGCGGCAAGCGCGTTGTGCAGGGTGGTTTCAAGATCGCGGGCAAAAGAAGGCATCAGCGGCTCCGGTTGAGACCGCGGAAGCGGCCTCGCTTGAATACTATGTCGGAAGCGCCGCCAGCTTTCTCAAGCCCTTGGCTGCATCCGGCCCGTCATTGCTTGAATAGGGTATCGGCGATTGCACGATGGTTAACGGCCCGCGCCTTATGCGCGCGGATGCGGTCGATCTCGGCTTCGAGTGCCGCTACACGCGCATCGAGTTCGGCGACCGAAAACGGGTCGAGGTCCTGCCTGGCAATCAAGGATACCGGATCTCCGGCACGGGGCGGCGGGGCGATGTCATCCGTATCCATGCGACAGAGGGTTGCGCGGCGACGCGGAGGAGTCAACGGTCGCGGGCAAAGGAGAACCCATGACCGAAATCCCAGCAACGATGACCGCGATCGACCCCGACACGTCGGGCGGCCCCGAAACGTTGCAGCCAGTCGAGCGACCGGTGCCGGCGGCCGGACCGGGCGATGTCCTGATTCGCGTTGCCGCTGCCGGGGTCAATCGGCCCGATGTGCTGCAGCGACAAGGGAAGTATCCGCCGCCGCCCGGCGCACCGTCGATCCTTGGCCTGGAGGTCGCTGGAGAGATCGTGGCGCTTGGGCAAGGGGTCGACGCGGCGTTGCTTGGGACGAACGTCTGCGCGCTGGTCGCGGGCGGGGGGTATGCCGAATATTGCGTGGCTCCGGCGGCGCAGTGTCTGTCGGTTCCGAACGGCCTGTCGCTGATCGAGGCGGCCGCCATCCCGGAGACGCTTTACACGGTGTGGACCAATGTGTTCCAGCGGGGGCGGGCGCAGGCGGGTGAAACCCTGTTGGTGCACGGCGGGACGTCCGGCATCGGCACGATGGCCATCGCGCTGGCCAGGGCGTTCGAATTGAAGGTGATCGTCACGGCGGGCAGCGCGGAGAAATGCGCGCGGGCGCTCGAAATCGGCGCTGATCACGCGGTGAATTATCGCGAACAGGATTTCGTGGCGGAGGTGCTGCGGATCACCGACGGTCGCGGGTGCGACGTGGTTCTCGACATGGTCGGCGGCGATTACGTGCCGCGCAACATGGCGTGCCTCGCTATCGAAGGACGTCACGTGTCGATCGCCGTGCTGGGCGGGGCCAGGGCGGACCTCTTCATCCCCCTGATCATGCAGAAGCGGCTGACGCTGACGGGATCGACGCTGCGCGCGCGCGAAGCGTCGTTCAAGGCGGCGGTGACCGCGGAGATTCTCGCAAAGGTTTGGCCGCTGGCAAGCGCGGGGAAGATTCGCCCCGTTATCGACTCGACTTATCCCCTCGCCGACGCAGCCGCCGCACATGCGCGGATGGATGGTGGGGCGCATGTCGGCAAGATCGTGCTGACCGCGGCCAGATAGCAAGAGGGCCGCGCCGGATGTCCGGCACGGCCCTTTTTTAAACGAGACGCTGTATGGCTTAGGCTGCAACCGTCTTGATCGCACGGCGGCGACGCGACTGGAAGCCGACGATGCCGAAGCCGGCGATCATCATACCCCAGATGGCGGGTTCAGGAACGCCATTGATGATTGGCGCCGGATCCGAAGCAAAGGTGCCACCGGCAGAGGCGCGGAAAGTCCGCAGCGAGCTGCTGGCATTGGCCTGCACCAGGACGGGGTTGATCGACGTCAGGCTCAACGCGAAGTCGCGCGTGGCCACATTCGTGAAGTCGAGGAAGTCCGAGGTATACACCACGGAGCTACCAGACAGCGTGCTGTCATTGATCCCACCGGCACTGCCGTTTTGCTGCCCGCTCAGATCGGCCGCGGTAAACGTGCCCGACAAGAGGTTGGACCCGGGTGCGTAGGTCACGTTACCGACCGTAATGGCCTGCTGCGACCGGAACGAGAAAGACCCGCTGTTAATTCCCTGGCTCAACATCCCGTTCGACAGCGTCGCCGGGGTATTGGCAGTCGTACCCAAGAAATTGAACGAAGCATTTATCGACTGCGCAATGTTGTTCGTGACGAAATAGTTCTGCAGGAACGTGAACTTGACGTTGACCGCGCCGGGTACGGACGCACTGCCAGTCGACGTCGTATAGAACTTGCCGCCAGCAGTCCCGACCTTTTCCCACCTGACGTTACGGGTGGTTCCGATCGGCGTGAACGCGGCGAACGTCGTGATCACCGCCTGCGACGGCGCGGCGATCGCCATGGAAGCGACAGTCGCGGCAGCCAGGGCAAACTTCTTGAACATCTGCATTTTCAGAACCCTAAATTTCAAAACCCAAAAAGGACTTGGTCCATACCGCTCGCGGTTACCTACCGATTAACTCAACACCTTCTTCAGTGTTTCGTTGCGCACCGTCAAGGCACTGTGTGCAGCGCAGCATGGTAAATGTCCCGATCTGGCACTTGGCACCTCGCGCTCCTGCAGGAACGAAAAAAGCCCGGGCGGATCGCTCCGCCCGGGCCAATTCTCACGATTCACACTTGCCAATGCGATCAGCGGCGGTCGCCGAAGAGGCGCAGCAGGAACAGGAACATATTGATGAAGTCGAGGTAGAGCGTCAGCGCTCCCATCACCACGGACTTGCCCATAAAGCTGGTGCCCTGGACCTGGAAGTACATGCTCTTGATCTTCTGCGTGTCGTAAGCGGTCAGACCCGCGAACAGCAGCACGCCGATGCCGCTGATGACCAGCTGCATCGCGCTCGACTGCAGGAACAGGTTGATCACCGACGCGACGATCAGGCCGACCAGCCCCATGATCAGGAAAGTACCCATGGCGGACAGGTCGCGCTTGGTGGTGTAGCCCCACAGACTCAGCCCGCCGAATGCTGCCGCAGTGGCAAAGAACACCTGCGCCACGCTGGTGCCGGTATAGACCAGCAGGATCGTCGAGAGCGACGCGCCCATCAACGCGGCATAGGCCCAGAACAGCGCCTTGGCGGCAGGTTTCCGACAGGCGGTTGATGCCGAAGCTCAGCACCATCACCAGCGCGAACGGCGCGAGCATGACAATCCAGCCGAGGCCCGAGGCCCCGCCGGTGGCGGGATTGAACAAGCTGTTTACGGCGCCCGTCATGACCATCGCCAGCGCGACGATGCCGGTGAGCAAGACGCCCGACGCCATATAATTATAGACAGACAACATATAGCCGCGCAGCCCGGCATCGGTTGCTTCGGTGCGCGTGTCGACCGGCGCGGCGGCCGCGTTCACGGTCGAGCGAGGGTCAGACCAATTGGCCATTGTCTCGAACTCCTAAATCCGGCCCAATCGCCGGGATGACCGCAATATCGTAGCGATCCACGCACTATTCAAGCAAAACCGGCGGGTTTGCGCGGGGCTGGACCCTCTGCTAACCGCCCGCATCCGCCGCAAACAGGCCGCAACAGAACCTCATGTTATCACTCCCGCTTTTGCCCAGACCGCCGGCGCGCAGCCTTCGGGCACCGCCGCATTCCTGGCCCAGCGCCTGCCGCTCGTCCTCATCTTTGTAATTTTTTATGTCTTGCTGATCCGCCCGCAGCACAGGCTGCGGCAAGAAGCCACAAGGCGAAGGTCGAAGCCGTGAAGAAGGGCGATCAGGTCGTCACCGGTGGCGGGCTGATGGGCAAGGTTACCAAGGTCGAGGACCAGGTCGTCGAAGTCGAACTGGCGCCGGGCCTGAAGGTCAAGGCGGTGCGCACGACGCTGAGCGACGTCACCCCGCTGGGCGCGGCCAAGCCGGCAAACGACTGATGCTCGATTTCCCGCGTTGGAAGGTCTGGGCGATCTGCCTGACGCTGCTCGTCGGCGTGCTGCTCGCCATTCCCAGCCTGATGCCTGAAAGCACGGCGCGCGACCTCGGCCTTGGCCGCATGCCGCGCATCAATCTCGGGCTCGATCTGTCGGGCGGCTCGCATCTGCTGCTCGAAGCGGACACGAATGACGTCGCCAAGCAGCAGCTTGACGCGATGGAGGAGCAGGTTCGCACCGAATTGCGCCGCGCCAAGCCACCGATCGACGCCAGCGATATTTCCACGGCCGACGGCCAACTGGCTTTCCTCGTCCGCAGTCCCGCGCAGCTCGACGCGGCGGTGGAGACGGTCCGCAAGCTGACCAACCCGGTCGGCGTTATCGGGCAAGCGCGACTGGGACGTCAGCGTCGTCGATTCCACGCGCGTCATCATGAAGCCGACCCAGGCTGGCCTCGACGCCGGCGTCGAGAGCGCGATGGGCGTGGCGACCGAAGTCGTCCGCCGTCGCATCGACGAACTCGGCACGCGCGAACCGACGATCATTCGCCAAGGCAGCAACCGCATCGTCGTGCAGGTGCCGGGGCTGCAGAATCCCGAGGCGCTGAAGTCGCTGCTCGGCAAGACCGCCAAGCTCGAATTCAAGCTGGTCGACCTGACTGCCAATCCTGCCGATGTCGAAGCTGGCCGGGCGCCCGCGGGCAGCCAGGTGCTGCCCTATCCGGGCAATCCGCTCGGCGGGAGCAAGATCGCGGTCAAACGCCGCGCGATCATTTCCGGCGACGAACTGACCGATGCGACACAGGGCTTCGAGCCCCAGAGCAACGCGCCGGTCGTCAATATCCGGTTCAACGGGCAGGGCGGGCGCAAGTTCGCGCGGGTGACGCAGGACAATGTCGGCAAGCCGTTCGCGATCATCCTCGACAACAGCGTGTTGTCGGCGCCCAACATCAACGAGCCGATCCTGGGCGGGTCGGCGCAGATCAGCGGCAATTTTACGGTCGAAAGCGCCAACTCGCTGGGAATCCAGCTGCGCTCCGGCAAACTGCCGGTGGCATTGAAAGTGATCGAGGAACGCACCGTCGGGCCGCAGCTTGGCGCCGATTCGATCCGCGCCGGGGCCATCGCCTCGGTGATCGCTTCGGTCGCGGTCATCGTCTTCATGTTCGTGACTTATGGCCGATTCGGGGTTTACGCGAACCTGGCGGTGGTTCTGAACATCTTCATCATCCTGGCGGTGATGGCATTCTTTTCGGCCACGCTGACGTTGCCGGGCATCGCCGGCTTCGTTTTGACGATCGGCACCGCGGTCGACGCCAACGTGCTGATCAACGAGCGTATCCGCGAAGAAAAACGCCGTGGACGCAACCCGATCCAGTCGGTCGAGCTCGGTTACAAGGAAGCGTCTCGGACGATTTTCGAGGCGAACACCGTCCACTTCATCTCGGGCGTCGTCATGTTGCTGCTCGGTTCGGGGCCGGTGAAAGGCTTCGCGGTCGTCCTGCTCATCGGCATCTTCGCGAGCTATTTCACCGCGGTTTTCTTCACCCGCATGCTTGCCGCCAATTACATCCGCAAAGCCCGCCCGACCGAGTTGAACATCTGATGCGCCATCTGAAACTCGTTCCCGATAACACGAATATCGGGTTCACCGCGGTCCGGAACTGGGCGTTCGCGCTCACCGCGTTGCTGACCGTCCTGTCGATCGGCATCACCGCGTATCGCGGGCTCAATCTTGGCGTCGATTTCGTCGGCGGGCTGATGATCGAGGCGCAATTCCCGCAAAAGCCCGAACTCGATGCGGTGCGCGCGACTGTCGATAAGCTGGGCGATGGCGAGGCTTCGCTGCAGCAGTTCGGCGGACCGAACAACGTGTCGATCCGCCTGCCGCTACCCAAATCGACCGATGAAGGGGCGACCAACGCGGTCGTCAATCGCGTCAAGACCGCGCTCAACGCGACCAATCCGGGCGTCACTTTCCCGCGCTACGACACGGTTTCGGGCAAGGTTTCGGGCGAATTGGTGCGCAACGGGCTGGCCGCCGTCGTCATCGCGGTGTTCGCTCATCGCGCTGTTCAGCTGGTTCCGCTACGAATGGCAGTTCGGCGTTTCGACCTTCGTCGCGATCGGTCACGACGTGCTGATGACGCTGGGCTTCTTCGCGCTTACGCAGCTTGAATTCGACCTCAACATCGTCGCGGCGGTGCTGACGATCATCGGCTATTCGATCAACGACAAGATCGTCATCGACGACCGTATCCGCGAAAATATGCGCAAATACCGCCAGATGGACATGCGCGCGCTGATCGACCTGTCGGTCAACGAAACACTGCCGCGCACAGTGATGACCTCGCTGACGGTGTTGCTGGCGCTGGCGCGCGTTGCTGTTTTTCGGCGGGCATGTGCTGCGCGGGTTCACCGCGGCGATGATGCTGGGCATCGTCGTCGGCACGTATTCGTCGATCTACGTGTCGTCGTCGCTGCTCATCGCATTGGGGCTCAAGCCGCAGCAGATGGATCGCAAGGCACCGGCAGCAGTTGCCGACGCCGAGCGGGTGACTCGGCGCTAGATCAGCGCCGTAGCCAGCCCGGGATCAGCAGCGCATCGGCCAGCCACCAGAGGCCGAGCACACCCCAGATCAGGAAGCCGAGCCCGAACCAGAAGGTCAGCCAGCCAAGCCCGTTGAGCAACAGCATCAGCAGGCCGGTGGAGATGCGACCCGTGACGAAGCGGTGGGCGCCCAGCCAGCCAAGGAAGAACCACACGACATAGACGACAACGGTGCCAAGCGCGGCATCGCCGGGCGGGCGGTTGCGGTCAATGGCAGTCATGATCACCTCCAGTCTGTCTTGCTGATATAATACAGCTTGGCGTGACTTAAAGGGGTGGTCAGGCGAAGAGTGGCAAGCGTTCGGCCGTCGGATAGGCGAAAACGATGTCGCTGGTGTCTCCGGGCGTGATGCTGGCACTGCCCTGGACCAGATAGCAGTCGCCCGCCGCGACTGTCCTACCGTCGACTTGGCTTGAACCGGCGACCTGGATGAGCCAGCCGGGGGTATCGCCCAGATCGACCGAGCGATTACCGGTCCACGACCAGCGCTCGGCGACAAATTTGGCGCCTTCGCACAGGATGAACCGGCCATTCCCTGCATCGCCTGGAATGGGTGATTTCTCGAACGGGATCGGATCACTGACCGGAACGCCGGCATCGAGATGCAGTTCGCGGTCGCTGCCATAATCGTAAAGGCGGTAGGTCAGGTCGACATTCTGCTGAATTTCGATGATCGTCAGTCCCGCGCCGATGGCATGGATCGTGCCCGCGGGTGAATAATAGAATTCACCGGCCTTGACCGGCTTCCAATCCACCAGGTCGACCACCGACCCATCGAGCGCGTCGGCGCGCAATTCTTCGCGGCTGGCGACGCGCGTGGTGCCAAGGGCGATGGTGGCATCGGGCTCGGCGTCGAGGATGACCCATGCCTCGTCCTTGCCGCGAGCATAGCCTGCGGCTTGCGCCTCGGTATCGTTGGGATGGACCTGGATCGACAGGCGGTCGCTGGTGAACAGGTATTTGATGAGCAACGGCTCGTCTGTGCCTTCGGGCGCCTGGAACCAGATTTCGCCGACCTTCTCGCCCGACGGATTGTCGAAGCCGGGCCACAGCTTTTCGCGGCCCCAGGGCTTGTCGACCTGCTTGCGTTCGAGTTTTACCGCCGTCATGCCAGTTCCTTCTGCTATCCCGCTGGAACGGCGCGGGTCGGCGCCGGTTCCGGAGGGTCAGCGTGAGCTATAACAGTTTCGGCCACAGCTTTCGCTTTTCGACGTGGGGCGAAAGCCATGGGCCGGCCATCGGCGCATTGGTCGATGGCTGCCCGCCGGGAGTGTCGCTGAGCGAAGTCGATATCCAGCCGTTTCTCGACCAGCGCCGCCCGGGCCAGTCGCGCTTTACGACGCAGCGGCAAGAGCCTGACCAGGTGCGCATCCTGTCGGGCGTGTTCGAGGGACGAACGACGGGCACGCCGATCAGCCTGATGATCGACAATGTCGACCAGCGGTCCAAGGATTATGCGGAGGTGGCGCAGGCCTATCGCCCCGGCCATGCCGATTACGCCTATGACGCCAAATATGGGTTTCGCGATTATCGCGGCGGCGGGCGAAGTTCGGCGCGGCGAGACGGCATCGCGGGTCGCGGCGGGGGCGGTGGCGCGGCTCGTCATACCCGAGGTGAGTATCGTTGCGCACGTCGTCGAGATCGGCGGCGATCGGGCGACGCGCTTCGATGCCGCACAAATCGACCAGAACCCCTTCTTTTGCGCCGATGCCGAAGCCGCCGCACGGTGGGAGCAGCTTGTCGATGAGGCGCGCAAGGCGGGCTCGTCGCTTGGGGCGGTGGTCGAATGTGTCGCGACGGGGGTGCCCGCCGGATGGGGCGCGCCGTCTATACCACAAGCTCGACGCGCAATCTGGCGGCGGCGATGATGTCGATCAATGCGGTCAAGGGCGTCGAGATCGGCGACGGCTTCGACGCGGCGCGGTTGCGCGGCGAGGACAATGCCGATGCGATGCGGCCCGGGGCGGATGGCCCGGACTTCCTCGCCAATCATGCCGGCGGGATCGCCGGCGGGATTTCGACCGGCCAGCCCGTCGTGGTGCGCGTCGCGTTCAAGCCGACCAGTTCGATCCTGACGCCGGTCAGACGATCGACCGCGACGGCGCGGCAGCGGAGATCGCGACCAGGGGAAGGCATGATCCCTGTGTCGGCATCCGCGGTGCGCCGGTCGTGGCGGCGATGATGGCGCTGTGTCCTGGCCGATGCGAAGCTGATGCACCGGGCGCAGACGGGTCGCTAGCCTGCGACCGGCGCGACCTGATCGGCAACGGGTTTGATCTCGGGCGGCACTTCCTTGCGCGCGCCGGGGCGCATGAAGGGCGGGTCTTCCAGTTCGTTAGTCGCTTCCGCCAAAAGTCGTGACCATTCGCCGCTCAGCGCGTCGAAATAGCTGTCGTCCTCCTCGATGCGGCGATAGGTCGGCTCCTTCTGCCCATTGGCGAGCACGACCAGATCGAGCGGACGCCCGACCGACAGGTTGGATCGGATCGTGGAATCGAACGACAGCAATGCCAGCTTCACGGCATGCGCCAAGCTCATGTCCCATTTCAGCGCGCGGTCGAGGATTGGCTTGCCGTATTTGCGTTCCCCGACTTGGAGGAACGGCGCGTCGGGCTGGCATTCGATGAAATTACCCTCGACATAGATCTGAAACAGGGCGGGCGGCTCGTCGCCGATCCGCCCGCCGACGAGCATCGACCCACCGGGGGTAATGTTGGTGCCCGCGACCGCCGCTGCGACATTGTCCCGCGCGGCGTGCAGTGCTTCGCCGACCAGTTGGGCGACGCGAAACATCGTCGGTTGCTCGGCAATGGTGCGCGGCGCACCGCCATGTTCTTCCGGCGGGAGGCCTTCATCGAGCATGCGATAGCATCGATTGGGTCACCGACAGGCTGCCCGCGCTGGCGCAATAGATTTGCTGGTCGGGCCGTATCGGCCAGCACGTGCAGCTTCTTGTACATCGAGATATTGTCGACGCCTGCGTTGGTGCGCGTGTCGGCAATGAGCACAAGTCCCGCTTCGACGAGAATTCCGACGCAGTAAGTCATTGCTGCCCCGACGCGTACCGCCACGTCGAGTTCCTCCACGCCGCCGCCGACGCGCGTGCCGGCGACGGGCGTGACGTCAGCGAGATCGACGCCGACAGCGACGCGAACATAGCTCTCATCGGGACTGGCGCCCGCACACGGATCGAAGCCCACCCAGCCGATCGCGCCCAAATGCAATTCCGCCCAATAATGGGCGGTGCGGCGCCGCCCGCGGTCGGGGCCGTGCAGCGAGTGGCCCGATACGAAACGCGCCGGGAACCCGGCGGCGCGTCCGGCGGCGACCATCAACTGTGCCGCTTCGCGCACCGTTGCATGACCGCTGTCAAGGATTTGGTCAGGCGTGAGGACCGCGTCGGCGCGGCCACCCTCGATCGTGACGGCATGCGCCACGATGCCGTTCAGGCGGTGCGCGCGCTCGAGCGGGTCGGAGCCCCGCGCCTGTCGCGCCAGGTCGAGTGTAACCTCACCGGCCACCGTGGCGGGACTCGAACGCGTAAAGAACATCGGCGGCAGGGGCTCGTGCGTGCCTTTTACCACCCCCGCCATGTCCTCTGTCAGCACCTGACCCCGCACAGTGATTGACAGCGCCTCGATGGGGCCATCGACATACAGCATCGTCGTGTGATTGCCGAAGCCATCAGTGCCTTCGCGCAGCCGTGCGTCGCAATCGACGTCGATCCGCCAATCCAGCACCGTCTGCCCTTCGGTGTCGAGCGGCGTGAGGTGCAGCAGTTGCACCACGCGCGACTGCGGCACGCTGAACCTGTAGCGCGTATGGTGGTCGATCGAGAGCTCTCATGCGAAGCGAAACTGCCTGGAAATTGCGCGATCGAGGGCGGCGGTATCCTCGATACTTTCGTCCAAATATTCGTGCAGCCCCTTGCCGATAATCTGGTCGATGCCGGTATCGCCCAGTCGCGCGTGCCGGAGCCGCGCGAGGCGGTCGGCCTCTCCCTGGAAGCCGGTCTGTTTGCCGAGGGCATTGAGGTGGAGGACCGCTTCTTCGGCACTTGCGGCGATCGACCGCGGCATTTCGCGACGGAGAATAAGAAGCTCCGCCACCGACCAGGGCTTGAGGCCGTCACGGTACAGCCAGCGATAGGCATTCACGGCCGCCACTGTTTGCAGGATGGTGGTCCATTGGTCGCGATCGACCGCGCCGCCCACCTTTTCGCCCTTCGGCAGCAGGATGTGATATTTGACGTCAAGCAACCGCGCGGCATTGTCCGCCCGCTCGATCGCGCTGCCAAGGCGGATGAACCAGCTGGCCGGATTGCGGAGCATTCGACCGATAGCGCCTTCGAAGCCGCGCGTTTCGGCCTGCGCCTGCGCGACGAGGTTCAACATGGCCTGCGTGTCACCCGGCGAAGATCGACCCTGAAATAAAAGCCAGGCACGGTTGATCGACGACCATGCCTCACGGCTCAGCGCTGTACGCACCGCCTTGGCGTTATCGCGCGCGCGATCGAGGCAATAAACCACTGATCCGGGCTGTCCCGCCTCAAGCGTCAGGAACCGCCCGACGTTACGCGGCGTGAGGTTTTCGCCCGTCGCGGCAAAAGCCTGATCGACCTCGATCACCGCCAGCGCGCTCTGCCACGCAATCTCACCCGCGGGGCGGCTGGACAGCGCATCGAGGCGCACTGTTGCCTCGACCAGGCGCGCGGTGAATTC
The DNA here is from genome assembly GCA_963740775.1 of uncultured Alphaproteobacteria bacterium. Lineage (GTDB taxonomy): Bacteria > Pseudomonadota > Alphaproteobacteria > Sphingomonadales > Sphingomonadaceae > Sphingomonas_O. The sequence continues at coordinate 53,640 of CAVUFE010000009.1, forward strand.
AGCGCGCTCGATGTAGCGGCCCAGCCAGTAGAGCGATGCGGCGACGCGGCTAAGCATCGTCGTCCATCAATACGAAACTGTCCTTGGTCCCGCCGCCCTGGCTGGAATTGACGACCAACGACCCTTGTCTCAGCGCGACACGAGTGAGGCCGCCGGGAACGATGCAGGTTCGCTTGCTCCCCGTCAGCACGAACGGGCGAAAATCAACGTGGCGCGGCGCAATGCCGGTGTCAGTCAGGGTCGGGACCGTCGACAGTGCAAGCGTTGGCTGAGCGATATAGCGGTGCGGTTCGGCAATCAGCGCAGCGCGGAAGTCCTCGATTTCCTGCGCGCTCGCCGTCGGGCCGACAAGCATACCGTAACCACCCGATCCATCGACCAGCTTGACGACCAATTGTTCGAGATTGTCGAGGACATGGCTGAGTGAGGCAGGCTCGCGGCAACGAAACGTCTCGACATTGGGAAGCAGCGCGTCTTCGCCGGTATAATAGCGGACGATTTCGGGCATGTAGCTATAGATCGCCTTGTCGTCGGCGATGCCCGTGCCCGGCGCGTTGACGATCGCGATATTGCCCGCGCGGTAAGCGGCGATCAGGCCGGCGACGCCAAGCATCGAATCCGGGCGGAACACCAGCGGATCGATGTAATCGTCGTCCACCCGGCGATAGATGACGTCGACGCGAATGCGGCCAGTGATCGTGCGCATCCAGACGATGTCGTCATCGACTTCCAGGTCCGCCGCTTCGACCAGTTCGATCCCCAGCGAATCGGCCAGGAAGCTGTGTTCATAATAGGCGGAATTGAACCGGCCGGGCGTCAGGATCACCGCCACCGGATCGGCGGGGGCGCTGTCGGGAGCGACCGAGCGAAGCATTTCCAGCAAGAGGTCGCCGTAGGAGTCGACGGGGCGGACGCGGTTGCTTTGGAACAGTTCGGGGCACAGCCGGATCATCGCCTCGCGATTTTCGAGCATGTAGCTGACGCCGGAAGGCGTGCGCGCATTGTCTTCCAGCACCCAGAAATCGTCCGGACCGGTGCGAACCAGGTCGATGCCGCAGATGTGCGACCACACGCCGTGCGGCGGCCGGCTGCCGACCACCTCCGCGCGGAACTGCGGATTGGTCATGATCAATTCGGGCGGAAGGATCCCATCGCCCAGGATCTTCCGCGCGCCATAAATGTCGTCGAGAAAGAGGTTGAGCGCGTGAACGCGCTGTTCGAGCCCGCGTGACAGGCGTTCCCACTCGTCATGCGTGAAGACGCGCGGAATGATATCGAATGGAATGATCCGCTCGGCGGCATCATCATCCCCATAAACGGCAAAGGTGATGCCAAGCTGGCGAAATGTTGCCTCTGCCGAATCCTGGCGACGGGCGAGTTCGGCACGCGGCGTGGACTTCAGCCAGCTGCCCAGCGCCTCGAAACCCGGGCGCGGACGCTTGCGCGCCGACTTTCCCCAGATTTCGTCAAATGCTGCTGCCATCGCGACGCAGAGTGGCGGCGCTTGCCGCGCTGCACAAGAGATTACTGCCCGAGCAGTTCCCGCGCGAGGATCGCGGCACCTTCCAATCCCGAATTCTCGAGTTCCGCGGCAACGATATAATCCGGTCGTGGGGCCGCATCGCCGACGCCGTAACCGCCAAGCTTGGCAGAGAAGCTGTCTCGAACACGTGCGAGCAAGCCGGCGGACGTCATGACGCCACCGCCGACGACGATCCTTTGCGGTGACCAGCTGAGCGTCAGCGCGACGAGCAATTGCGCAAGATAGTCTGCAGTCACCATGGCGACGGCGGGGTCATCGGCGAGTTGCCGCCCGCCGAGGCGACGTCGGACGGCGGGGCCTGACGCCAGCCCTTCGGCGCAATGATCGTGATAGTTGCAGACACTCTCGACGCGGTCTTCGGGCGCACGCTGAATGAGGATGTGCCCGATTTCGGGATGAGTGACGCCGCGATAGGTCCTGCCCGCGTGAAACAGGCCGCCACCGATGCCCGTGCCGACGGTGAGATATGCGACGGGATCGCAGCCCTGGCCTGCCCCCAGCCTTGCCTCTGCAAGGGCGGCAGCGTTGACGTCGCTGTCGACTGAAATGGGGCAGCCGAAGCGTTCGGCAAGGCGGCGGGCAAGGTTGACGCCAGTCCAGCCAGGCTTCGTCGTCGGCTGCACCTGCCCATAATCGGGCGAGCCGGGATCGATGTTGATCGGCCCGAACGCCGCCATGCCCAGCGCCGCAGGTGCACCATTCTGACCGAGGAACGGGATGAGGTCGTCGCCCGCACCTTGTCCGTCACGCGTTGCCCAGCGCTCCTCGGCTAGCGTCGTCCCGGCGTGATCGAACAGTCGTGCAAGGATTTTGGTCCCGCCCGTCTCGATCGCGCCGATGACGGTCATGCGTTCATCAGGTCTGGGAAAAAAGCTTCATTGGCCGCGCGTAGGTCGGTAATCTTCTGGTCGAGCAGGGTGTCGCCACCCGCCGATCCTAGAAAGACGTGCTTCACACCTGCGCGGGCCATCGCGCGGACGACCGGATCGCCGTTCGATGTCGCGATGACGTAACGGCCCTGATCCTCGCCGAACATCACGGCAGCGGTATGTGGCACGTCGCGGTCGAGCGCGACGCCATGGCCGCTCGCCATCGCCATTTCGGCCAGCGCAATGGCAAGACCACCGTCGCTGAGATCGTGCACCGCGGTGACGAGACCGTCCTCAATGATGCTGCGGACCAGATCGCCATGCTTGCGTTCGTCCGCCAAATCGACGGGCGGCGGCGCGCCGTCTTCGCGGCCGTGCAGTTCACGAAGCCACAGTGATTGGCCCAGATGCGAAGGCACCTCGCCAACCAGCCACAGGTCGTCGCCCGCCTGCATCCCGCCGATCGTCGCGGTAACGTGCCAGTCCCTGAGCAACCCGACCCCGCCGATCGCCGGCGTCGGCAGGATTGCGGAGCCGCCGCCGGTCGCCTTGGATTCGTTGTAGAGCGACACGTTGCCGCTGACGATCGGGTAATCGAGCGCGCGGCACGCCTCGGCCATGCCCTCGATGCAGCCGACCAACTGGCCCATCGTGTCGGGATTTTGCGGATTGGCGAAATTGAGGCAGTCGGTTGCCGCCAGTGGGGTCGCACCCACCGCGCAGAGGTTGCGCCAGGTTTCGGCAATGGCTTGTTTGCCCCCCTCAAACGGGTCGCTGAAACAATAGCGCGGCGTACAATCGGTGGTGATCGCCAGCGCCTTTTGCGTGCCATACACACGTACCACCGCAGCGTCGCCTCCGGATGGCTGCACGGTGTCGCCGCCGACTTTCTGGTCGTATTGCTCCCAGATCCAGCGGCGGCTGGCGAGATCGGGACAGCCCATCAGATTTTTAAGATCGGCGCCGATATCCGCGCTTTCCGGCGCGTTGGCCAGCGGGGCGGGCTTTGACGTCGCAACGTGAGGGCGGTCGTAGAGCGGCGCGTCGTCGGCGAGCGGGGCGAGCGGGATGTCGCATACCGTTTCACCGTTATGGACCAGGACCATGCGGCCGGTGTCCGTGACCTCGCCGATCACCGCGAAATCGAGTTCCCATTTACGAAAGATCGCCGCCGCAAAATCCTCGCGGCCGGGTTTCAGCACCATGAGCATGCGCTCCTGGCTCTCCGACAGCATCATTTCGTAGGCGGTCATGCCGGTTTCGCGCTGAGGCACCGCGTCCATGTTGAGCAACAGACCGACGCCGCCCTTTGACGCCATTTCGACTGACGAGCTGGTCAGGCCCGCCGCGCCCATATCCTGGATCGCGACGATCGCATCTGACGCCATGAGCTCAAGACAAGCCTCGATCAGTAGTTTTTCGGTGAACGGGTCGCCAACCTGGACAGTGGGGCGCTTTTCCTCGGAATCCTCACCGAAATCGGCCGAGGCCATCGTCGCGCCGTGGATACCGTCACGTCCGGTCTTCGAGCCGACATAGACGATCGGGTTGCCGACACCCGACGCTGCCGAGAAGAACAGCTTCTTGGTCTCTGCCACGCCCACCGTCATCGCGTTGACGAGGATATTGCCGTCATATGCTTTGTGAAAGTTGACTTCGCCGCCCACGGTCGGGACGCCGACGCAATTGCCATAGCCGCCGATCCCCGCAACGACGCCGGCGACCAGGTGGCGCATCTTGGGATGATCCGGCCGTCCGAATCGCAAGGCATTCAGATTGGCGATTGGTCGCGCGCCCATGGTGAAGACGTCGCGCAGAATTCCGCCGACCCCCGTCGCCGCGCCCTGATAAGGCTCGATGTAAGATGGATGGTTGTGGCTCTCCATCTTGAACACCGCGCACTGGCCATCACCGATATCGACCACACCGGCGTTTTCGCCAGGGCCGCAGATCACCTGCGGGCCGGTGGTCGGCAGCTTTTTGAGGTGCAGCCGTGACGATTTGTACGAGCAATGCTCGGACCACATCACCGAGAATATGCCGAGTTCGGTTAGGTTCGGCTCGCGGCCCAGCGCGTTCAGGACGCGGGCATATTCATCGGGCGACAGGCCGTGTTCGGCGACGATTTCAGGCGTGATCGCAGGCATCGACGCGCCCTTAGCGGAGCGCGTCTTTGCTTGCCAGTCAGGCGGTGGCGAGGGCCAGGCGGGGACGCCGCCGCCCCGCCGCCCCGATCAGCCAAAAATCACCGATCATTAGCGCCCGGCTGGACGGTTCGGGTCCGCTTGCGATGCCGGCACCGTCATACTGGTCGATGAACAGCGAATTGAAGGTATCGTCATTGATCAGGAACAGGTCGGTGCGGGTCGCGCGTTGGACGACCTGCCCAGCCAACACGTGCAGCCCGCGCTGCGCAACGCTGTCGCGGATCACTATCGCGCGCTGGTCGCTGGTGACCCGGCCCGCAAGATCGCCGCGGCCAAGGCGCTGGCGATGGGCGCCAAGCAATGCAGGTGTAGCGATAACTTCTCGGTCCGTATGACCGTCGCGCTGGGCGATGCACCGGGCGCGCTGGCGGCGCTCAAGATTTTGGTCGCAGGTGGCCGCCCGGTGCCGCCGGCGGTGTGCGCAACGATCTGACGGAACGCGTTTCCCGAGTCATTTGTTGTCTTCTCACAACTTTCAGGAGGAAACTCATGGCTACCACGACCCGCAAGCGCACGAACAGCGCTCGTAATCAGAAGCGCAGTTCGACTGGTGAGTTCGCCAAAGGCAAGACTTCGCGCCGGGTGCAGGCAACGAATCGCATCAAGGGCTTGGTACCCGATGTCGACTTCTCGTCGCGCAATATCGCGCTCGGTACCGCAGCCGTCGCCGGTGCGGCGATTGCCGGTGCGCTGTTCGCGGCATGGCGCAGCAACGCGTTCGCCGACCTGTTCGAGCGCGACCTGATTTCGAGCAATGAAGAAACCGAAGCCAAGGAAGCGCGCGACGTCATCGACGAAGACGATCGCGACCAGTTCGCGCCGGCCACCGTGCCGCTGCGTGACAGCAAGTATGATCGCGAACTGGCGGCGAGCTAGATCGCGCGCAACGCCTGAGTGAAATCGGCAATCAGATCGTCCGCATTTTCGACACCGATCGAAATGCGGACGAGGTTGTCGCCGATCGCCAACGCGTCCTTGCGCTCCTGTGGGACAGATAGGTGGGTCATCCCGGCGGGGTGGCTCGCGAGCGTTTCGGTGCCACCAAGGCTGACCGCGAGCTTGGCGATCTTAAGCGCATCGAGGAAGCGAAACGCCTCCGCCTCGCCGCCCTTGAGGTAAAGGGAGAAGGTAGAGCCCGCACCTGTGCAGTGGCGGTCATATATATCGCGCTGCCGGCTACCGCGCTCGAGAAAGCCTAGATAGCCGACCGACTCCACTTTTTCGTGGTTGCGAAAGAATTCGCAGACTTTTGCCGCATTCTCGCCCGCGCGGCTCATGCGCAATTCCAGCGTTTCGAGGCTGCGCAGCAACATCCACGCGGTATTGGGATCGGTGATCGTGCCGATGGTGTTGCGCATCATCCGCACGGTGTTGATCAGCGCCGCCCCGCCGACCGCACCGCCGGCAACGAGATCGCTGTGCCCGCCAGCATATTTGGTGAGGCTGTAGAGAACAAGGTCCGCGCCCTGCTTGAGCGGTTTTGACCACAGCGGGCCGAGGAAGGTGTTATCAATAACGATCGGCGGCTTTTCATCGGGGAAGGCGGCGTCGCGCGATCCCTTGACTGCCTCGACGTCGACCAAAGCGTTGGTCGGGTTGGCCGGGCTTTCGAGGTAGATGAGCGAGACACGGCCGAGCTTCTTGGCTTCCTCGACCTTGGCGTCGATCTCCTCACGCGTTGCGCCGGCGGGGAAATCCACCCATTTCACGCCAAAACGGCCGAGGATGCGCCCGATCAGCGTCTCGGTCGCGGCGTATAGCGGCGCGGAGTGAACGATGACGTCGCCCGGCTGGACCAGCGCCAGCATGACGGTCGCGATTGCCGACATGCCGCTGGAAAAGACCAGTGCGTCTTCGGCATCTTCCCACAGGCCCAGCCGGTCCTCGAGAATTTCCTGGTTCGGGCCGTTGAAACGCGAATAGACCAACCCTTCGGCGCCACCCGGACGCTTGCCCGTTACGCCTTCGAAAAAGCGCTTTCCGGCGGCGGCGTTTTCGAACACGAAGGTGGAGGTGAGGAAGATCGGCGGCTTCAGCGACCCCTCGCTCAGCGTGGGGTCGAAGCCGTGGCCCATCATCAACGTTTCCGGCGACAGGCGGCGGTTGTCGATTGCGAGAATGCCGGGCTTCGGGCGGCGGCGATGTGGGACGGCGGTACCTTCGGCTTCGTCGGGCATGACAATTATGTCCTGTTCTAACGCCGCACCTCTATCCGGGCAGCGCGATTATCGAGATTTGCCGGCCATAGCCCGTTTTGCCTGCCAATGTCGCGCGACGATAGGAGAAATAGCGGTCGGGTTGCGATAAAGTGTCCTGCCCGGTGCGATGAAGCGAGGTCAGACCTGCGGCGGCAAGGCGGTGGGCAACATAGGCTTCAAGATCGAACTGACGATGACCGGGGCGACCGTTCTCGAAGAAATTCGCAGGAATGGCGCCTCCCCCAAATTCGGCACTGACTTCGTAACTTGCTTGAGCGATGCAGGGGCCGATGGCGACGGCGATCCGTTCGCGGCGCGCGCCGAGCGCTTCCATCGCCGAGATGGTAGCATTCGTGATGCCGGCGACCGCGCCCTTCCAGCCGGCATGTGCCGCACCGATCACGCGCGCGTCCGCATCGGCGAACAGAACCGGCGCGCAATCGGCGGTCAGGATGGAGAGGGCCGTGCCCGGTGTCGCCGTCACCAATGCGTCCGCATGCGGGCGCGCGCTGTCGCACCACGGTGACGTCACGGTGACGCAATCTGCCCCGTGAACCTGATAGACCCCCAGCAGGGCAGCCTCCGGGGCCACCGCATCCCGTGCGCGACGGCGGTTCTCGACGATCAGGTCCGGATCGTCGTTCGAGCCGATGCCGCAATTGAGGCTGGCAAGGGCGCCGGTCGACACGCCCCCCGTGCGACCGAGAAAGCCGTGGGGAATGTCAAGATTGGGGGCGCGAACGACGTCGATCATGCGAACCCCGCCGGGTCAGGCCATTTTGGCGCCGTCAGCGCGAGCACCTTGAACAACGTCCCCATCGCATCTTCCGCCATGAGCCGATGGCGGGCTGCCATGACGTCTGCATCCCGTTTGGCGAGCCTCGCCGCGCGTGCATCGAGACCCAGACTACCCAGAAAGTCGCGCTGCGCGACTGGGCCGTGCGCTTTGAGGCCCGAAGCAATGCCTGCAGCCGCCAGTGTCGCGAAATCGACGTGAGCGGAGAGGTCGACACTGCCCGGCGCGTCGAATGGGCTGGAAAATCTGTGTCTACGCACCGCCTGAAGCGTTTCCCCGGGTTGGGGGCCGCCGGTGTAACCATAGTCGATCAGCAACAGCGCGCCGCCCTGGGCATGCAGCCTTGCCGCCAGTTGCTTGATCACGCCGACCGAAGCGGGCGAGACTTCGAGGATGCTGCCGAGCGGGGCATCATGGTACGCCGGCGGGATGATGGCGTGGGGAACGGGCTTGCCGGTCACGGGAAGGAACAGCGTGTCCTGGCAGGCGACCAGTCGCTCGCGCCAGCCATCGCCGGCGCGGATCATCTGCCGAATGGGAAGCGCGTCGAAAAATTCGTTGGCAACGATGACTCAACGGACGGTCACTTGGCAGTGTCGTGACGTCATCGTGCCATTGGCTGACGGCGACGCGTCGACCTTGTTCGGCGCGGAGAGTGCGGCTGGTTTCGATGAAATGCATCCCGGGTCCCAGCCAGCCTTGCCAGATACGCGCAACGCATCGGCGGTCAGGGTGCCCCGCCCCGGGCCAAGTTCGACCCAGGCCGCATCGGGCTGGCCCGCGCGCGCCCACAAATCCGCCGCCCACGCTCCAACGACTTCACCGAACATCTGGCTGATTTCAGGCGCCGTCACGAAGTCGCGGCCGAACGGAATGCCACCGGCATAATATTCACTGTTCGCCGCTGCCATGAATTGCGAAATGGGGATCGGCCCCGCCAGCGCGATGGCGCGGGCGAGGCGTTCGGGGAGGGTGCTCACGCGACCGGCGTCTTGCCCCGCGATGCTTTCCACCCGCACGCGGCGCGATTTGGCGGTGACGAACAGATAGATGCCGACGATAATCATCGGCACGCTGAGCGTCTGCCCCATGGTCAGGCCCCACCAATTATTCTCGAGACCGTAATCGGGTTGGCGCAGCGTTTCGAGGCCGGTGCGGAACAGCCCATAAAGCACCAGGCCGGTACCGACGAGCTTACCCGGCTGATAGCGCGCGTCGCTACGCCAGAACATCCAGTTGAGGACGAGGAACAGGATGATCCCCTCCAGACCCGCCTCATAAAGCTGGCTGGGGTGGCGCGGGGGGCCGTCAAAGACGATGTTGCCGTTCGCCCGATTTCGTGGAAAACGCATCGCCCAGGGCACGTTGGTGACGCGGCCCCACAACTCGCCATTCACGAAATTGGCGATCCGCCCGAAGAACAGTCCGAACGGCGTGACGCAGGCGACGTAATCGCACACGCGCAACATCGACGAGCTTGATGACTTGCGGCAGAACAGCACCAACGCGATCAGCACGCCCGCGAGGCCGCCGTGGAGCGACATGCCGCCTTCCCACAGCTTGAGCAATTCGAGCGGCTTGAGGAACAGGTCACGGCTTGTAGAACAGTCACATAGCCGAGCCGCCCGCCCAGGATAATGCCCAGCGTGACGTAGAAGACGAGGTCGTCGGCATGCCGCCTGGCCATCGGCGCACCAGGCTGGAGCAGTAGCCGATTGAGGTACCACCAGCCTAGGATGATGCCGGAAATATAGGCGATCGAGTACCAGCGTAGCTGGAAGAAGCCGAGGTCCAGCGCAACGGGATTCAGTCCCAGATCCGCCCAACGGACGGCATCGGCGGCGAGGTTTAGAAACAAGGCTTTCCCCTTGGCGTTTCGCGCTTCATACAGAGTGCGATTGGCGAAAGACCAAGTGAGAGCGAGAGCGAACGGATGCCCACCGAGTTGGACCTGCGGGTCAAGAAGGCGATTGACGAACTGACCGGGCCGGGCGGCCCGCTGCCCCTGGGCGAATATACACTGCCTTCGGGCGTGACGGTGCCCATGATTGCTGCGGCGCCTGCCACGCTTGTCGACTATTTCGGGCATTTTTGTCAGCAGCATGCCGACGTCTGTTTCCTGGTCGATGGCGAGGAACGGCTGACGTTTGCCCAGACCTACGCCGCCGCGCGCCAGGTCGCGAGCGCGCTGATCGCCGATCATGGCGTCAAGACGGGCGACCGCGTCGGCATCGCCATGCGCAATGCGCCTGCCTGGGTCGTCCTGTATATGGGCGTGATGATGGCAGGCGGCGTCGCCGTACTGCTCAACGGCTGGTGGCAGGGCAACGAATTGTCCGACGGCATTTCCGACGTCGATTGCGTACTCGTCTTCGTCGATCCGCCGCGCGCGGACCGCCTTGCGCGAACATGGCCGCCCGACTGACTGCCAGCATCATCACGGTCGATGTGGCGACAGCCGTTGAGCGTGTCCCTGTGCCGGGGTGATGCGCGACGAGGTTGTCGATCTGCCCACGCTGACGGGTGACGACCTTGCCACCATCCTGTTCACCAGCGGATCGACCGGCCAGTCCAAGGGCGCCTACTCGACGCATCGCGCGGTGGTGCAGGGCGTGTTCAACTACATCGCCATGGCGCTGATGCTGCTGCGCATCGGCACCGAGGACGGGACGATCAAGGCCAATCCGCCGCCGCATGCGATGCTGCTGACGGTGCCGTTGTTCCACGTTACCGGCGAAATCCCGATGCTGCTCGTCAGCTTCGCGATCGGCCGCAAACTGGTGTTCATGCCCAAATGGGATGCGCTGACGGCGATGGAGCTGATCCAGCGCGAAAAGGTCACCAACTTCACCGGCGTGCCGTTGATGAGCTGGGAAATCCTCAACCATCCCGACCGCGACAAGTACGATCTGTCATCGATCCAGGGCTTTGCCGCAGGCGGCGCGCCGCGCCCGCCCGAACACGTCAAGCGGATTGCGGACGAGATGCCCGGGGGGCCGTCGCTCGGCTACGGCCTGACCGAAACCAACGCGGTCGGCGCGGGCAATTTTTCGACCAATTATCTGGCGAAACCCAATTCGACCGGCTTCGCTTCGCGGCCGCTGGTCGACCTCGCGATCATCGACGATGTGGGCAATCACCTCCCCAGCGGCGAAAAGGGCGAGGTTTGCATCCGGTCGGTCGCCAATTTCTCGGGCTATTGGCACCGCGACCAGGCGACGCAAGGACGCGATGACCGCCGACGGTTACTTTCGCACCGGCGACATCGGCTACCTCGATGAGGACAATTACCTGTTCATCGTCGACCGCAAGAAGGACATCATCATCCGCGGCGGCGAGAATATCAGCTGTCAGGAAGTCGAGGCAGCGATCTACGAACATCCTTCGGTGGCCGAAGCATGCGTTTTCGGCCTGCCTGACGAGCGGCTGGGCGAGGTGCCCGGCGCGGTGGTCTATCCGCTCGACGGCGAAGCCATCGATGGCGAACAGCTGTGCGCGCTGGCTGCAGGACCATCTCGCGGCGTTCAAGATCCCCGCGCGGATCTGGGTCTCCGCGGCCGCATTGCCCAAGCTGGGTACCGAAAAGATCGACAAGGTCGGCCTGCGCGCGGCGTATCGCGAGGTGTACATTGGGGAACGCGCGTCGGCCTAACGCTGGATGCGGATCGTCCCGGAAAAAGCTGCGACCTTGGCTTTGTCTTGATGGACGATACCGCGCATGAACAACCAATCGGCGCGTCTCGCGCAGCAATTCGACCTCTGCGTCGAGGGGATGGTCGAGTTGGCCGGGACCGATGAACTGGGTCGACAGGTCGAGGGTCAGTGCGGGGCCGCTGCCTAGCACCCCGAAGACACGGGCGGCGGCAAACAGCGATACGTCGATGAAACCCAGGGTTATCGCGCCATGGACGATGTTGGCGAGGTTGGAGTGCTTGCGCTCTGGAAACATGCGCACACGGGCTAGATCGCCATCGCGCTTGACCAGCATCTTGCCAAGCAGTCCATTAAAGCGCGTTTCGTCACGCAGGGCCCAGGTCGACCAGCCGGGGTTGTCGAGATCAGGCTGGTAGATGAAGTGCCGGTCGCCGGCAGCTTTCGTCAGACAGCGCGTTCAACGGCCAGTTTCTTGATCTCAGCGATCGCCTTGGCCGGGTTGAGGCCCTTGGGGCAGACGTTGGCGCAGTTCATGATCGTGTGGCATCGGTAGAGGCGGAAGGGATCCTCGAGTTCGTCCAGACGCTCGCCGGTATATTCGTCGCGGCTGTCTGCGAGCCAACGATAGGCCTGAAGCAGGATGGCGGGTCCCAAGAAGCGGTCACTGTTCCACCAATAGCTGGGGCATGCGGTCGAACAGCAGGCACACAGGATGCACTCGTAGAGACCGTCCAGCGCGCTGCGATCCTCGGGAGATTGCAGACGCTCCTTCCCCGACGGGGCGGGCGTCTTCGTCTTCAGCCACGGCTCGATCGAGGCATATTGCGCGTAGAAGTGCTGAAAGTCGGGAACCAGATCCTTGATCACGTCCATGTGCGGCAGGGGCGTGATGCGCACCTCGCCCTTCACATCTTCGATCGCGGTGGTGCAGGCGAGACCGTTGCGACCATCGATGTTCATCGAACATGACCCGCAAATGCCTTCGCGGCACGAACGGCGGAAGGTCAGCGACGAGTCCTGCTCGCCCTTGATCTTGATGAGCGCGTCGAGGACCATCGGCCCACATTTGTCGAGGTCGATCTCGAAGCTGTCGTAGCGCGGGTTCTCGCCCGTATCGGGATCGTAGCGATAGATCTTGAACGACTTGGCGTTTGTCGTCCCCTCGGGCGCGGGGTGCTTGCGACCCTTGCCCTTGATCTTCGAGTTAGCGGGGAGCGCGAATTCAGCCATCACCAATTCCTGTGGGTTCGACCGCCGCGGCGATCTCTGCTTCGGGCTGTAGGACGCGCACGCCGCGATTGCCAAGGCTTAACAGCATTGCGAGGATCACGAAGCTGCCGATTCCGGTCACCGCGCCGTACCAGCCCGCGCCCGTCAGGCCGATCTCGGACAGCAACCACACCAACAGGGGCAGGCTGACCAGATTGACACCGATATTGATCCCGATCGACGCGGTGGTGCGCCCCATCGCCAGCAGCAGCGAGGATAACGGAACGGCCGCCAGCATGCCGGCACGCCCGACCATCAGCAGCACGAAGACGAAGGCGCCAGCGCCGAACGCCTTTCCACCCATGATCTCGAGTATCTGCCGCGAAAACAGGGTCAGGAGCAGCACGAGCGGCACCGATACGGCCAGCGTTATCGCGCTGGTGCGCCAGCTCAGTTGTCGTGCGCGAGCCAGCTCGCCCCCCGCGAGAAGCTTCGCGATCACCGGATAACTCGCCTGCGCCAGCTGGACCGCCGGCTGTTGCAGGATCACCGCAGCGCGCACGGCGAGCGAGTAGATCCCCGTCGCCGCTGGTCCCAAAATCGCGCCGACGATCAGCGGCACCGCCTTTGGTGCGATATCACGAAGGGTCAAATCGGCATTGGCGGTCACCAAGAAACGGACAAGGCCGGGGTTCTCGCCGCGCGTGGCGCTGATCCCGCCGACCAGCGGCTGGCTCCGGCGCATCTGGCGGAATACGGGCCAGGCGAGCAGCCACATGAAAACACCTTCGCTGATCGCACTGATCAACCAGACGAGGAGATAGTCACGCAGTGTGCCGCCGCTGAACCAGACGATCAATGTGCCCAACAGTCGGACGCTTGGGGAAAGCGCGGGGTGAAGCGCCAGGCGGTCGAACCTTCCGGCAAGCTGAAGTATGCCGACCGGCGTGGTCAGCATGTTGGCACAGATCGCCAGGGCATAGAGCCGGGCGAGCGGGATGATGTCGGCGGGGATGCCGAGGTGCGGGGCAGCGAAACCGACCGCGCTGGCAGCGACGATCATCGCGGTCAGCCCGCAACCGAGTTCAACGACGGTCATGAACCGCGCCAGCCGAACCAGTCGGGGACGGTCATCCTTTTCCAGCGCCTGCGCTCCGTAACGAACGATGCCGTGCCAGCCCGAAAAAGCGATGATCCCCCCGATCGTCACCGTCCAGCCGTTGACCAGCACCAGCACGCCGAAGCCGGTGGGACCCAAGGCGCGTGTGACGAGCAGGATGTAGACCGCTGACAGAACTGCGGCGACTGATTTCCCGCCGAGCAGCAGCGACAGGTTCTTGAAGATGCCCTGCCCGACGCCAGTCACAGGTTTCGCACATATTCGGCTATGGCCCGCGCGCCGCGCACCGACGCCGCTTCGTCGGTCATATCGATCGTATACGCGAATAATCGCTGTTGTGCCGCCTTGTATTCCGCAGCCACCGCCGGCCAGCGGTCGAGCAGCGGTTCAAGGTCGGAAACGCGGTCGATCACCGGCCCGTTATGCCAGAATTGATAGTCGGGATGATTCTGCCAATCGACGGCATGGCTCTTGAGAAAGATTGCCGCGCGCGGCCGTTGAAGAAATTCATACACTTGGCTGGAGACGTCTCCCAGATAGACGTCAGCGGCGCGGGTGTAAGTCATGTTTATCGACTTTTCGGAGCCAGTGATCGATCAGAATATTGGGCAGGCGTTTGAAACGGTCGGGAACGTCCCAGCGGCGGTTAAACGTCCGGAATTCGAGCGAGACATGCCAGCGCTTGCGGCCGTACATCACGTGCGGCGCAAAGATCAGGTTCAGGTCAGGGCGACGGGCGAACAGGTCGAGGATTTGCTCGCCCATGGTATAAATCGATGACAGATGGGCGTCGAAATGCGGATTGTAGAGCACCACCGGATTGTCGTTGGCGAACAGTTTCGGCTTCGTATCGAGATGGATGCTGTCGAATTTCGGATACCCGGTGATGCGCCAATTATCCGGGTGCATGATACCGAATTTCAGCCCGACATCGACCAGCTTCTGCCCTGAAACCATATGCAGATCGAATTTGGCCAGCGCCGGGTGGTGCGCGACGTTGCGGTCGCCCGAGCCGTGCGGGACGTACACCATCTTGGGGCTGTCTACGCCCAGCCGGTCCTTGATGCTAAGGCAGGTGCGCTCGCTCGAGACGATCGCGTCATAGGTTGCGAACAAACCCATATTGGCGCGCAGCGTCATCAGGCGGCTGAATGGAAAGAGTTTGTCGAACAGAGGCGCAATCTTTCGCGCTAGCGGACGCGGCGCGATGCGTTGCCAGGTTATTTTGGGTTCGGCGGCACCGCTGAGCTCGCGCGCAACCAGTTCAGCGGCGGGGCGCGAGACGAGTGCAGTGACTTCGACGTCATGGGCCAGCGCCAGTGCGGCCATCGTCCCGGCGAGGTGCGCAACTTGGTGCGGCGCATCGTGATTGTAGAGAAAGGCGACGCGCTTCACCCGCGCGTAGCCATGATCTGGTCGGCGAGCGCGAGGTCGGCTGGCTTGTCGACGTCGATGCACGCTTCGGGCTGGGGCAGGCGAACCGCGCGCAACATGACGCCATAGCGTCGTCCGAGTTGCGCCAATGCACCGTCGAGGGTGAGGAATCGCAGCGCGACGCCAAGGAGCAGTAACGGCCCGAACGCGCCCACCAGCGCGCGGCCGCGCTTGCGCTGCTGTTCAACGGCGGCCCAGCGTTCAATCAGTGGCAGAGCAGCACGGCTGCCGATCCAGAAAAGGTTCGCCCCCGAATAGGCCCCGCCGCGAAACGGCAGCCAGGTCCGCCGATTGCCGGGATAGGCCGGCTCAAACACGCGCCGCTCGACCAGCCCGGCGGCAAGGTCGCTGCCCTGCGCCCCGGCGACAAAGCTGTCGAGCATCGCTGGCGTCAACAGCGCGTGATCCGCGGTGGTCACCAGCAGCGGGCCGTTCATTGCAGCCACCAGCGGTCGCAGGGTGGCTGCGATGCTTGTACCGCTAGGCTCCACCGCTATGCCGCCAAGTTCGGTCAACGCTGGCACACCGAACACGCGCAAGTGGTCGATCGCCGAATGCGCCCGCAGGACGCGGGCTACCCGTTCGCCCATCGGCACCCCGCCCACCGGGACAAGCGCCTTTGCCGCCAGTCCCATTGCGGCAGCGAACGGGTCGCCGCCGGGGCGCTCCCCGGCCAGCAGGATCGCGGTCACGCCTGTGCTTTCGCTGGCATTGAAGGGGCTTGACGCCGTCAAAACGCTTCCCATTTTTGCTTCAGCCGGATGCCGAATGCGGGTCCGGCCCCGTTAGTTGCTTTTGAAAGGACTGTGCAATGCGAGACCGTATCGACTTCACCCCCTATCGCCGTTCCGCGATCGGCTTCGACCGTCTGTTCGACGTGCTCGAAGGTGCCGCGCGCACCAACGGCAATCCCACTGACAATTATCCTCCTTTCGATATCGAACGGCAGGGCGACGATGCCTATCGCATCACGCTGGCCGTCGCCGGCTTCAAGCAGGACGAGATCGAGCTGACCGCCCAGCAGAATCTGCTGGTCGTCACCGCCAAGAAGGCGGGCGCCGACGAAGGCCGCAACTTCGTCCATCGCGGCATCGCGCTGCGCGCGTTCGAGCGTCGTTTCGAACTGGCTGATTATGTCCAGGTCAGCGGCGCTTCGCTCGCCGACGGCTTGCTGACCATCGATCTGGTCCGCGAGATCCCCGAGGCGATGAAGCCGCGCAAGGTCGCCATCGGCGGCACCCAGCCCACGCTCGAAGTCGTCAGTGAAGAAAAGCAGGCGGCGTAAGCGGCCTGAGATAAGGAAGTGAGACGGGCGGGAGGCAACTCCCGCCCGTTCTGGTTTCTAAGACTGACCTTCGCCGCCATTGGCGCCAAAGGTGGTGCCGGTCGTGTAGCTGAATTCCTCACTCGCCAGCGCCACGAACAACGGTGCGAGTTCGGCCGGCTGGCCCGCGCGGCCCAGGGGCGTATCCTGACCAAATTCGCCGAGCTTGCCCGGCAACTGGCCGCCGGCGACCTGTAGCGGCGTCCAGATCGGTCCTGGTGCGACCATGTTCACGCGAATGCCCTGCTTGGCCAATTGCTCGGCCAGAGCCTTGGTGAAGATCAGGATCGCGCCCTTGGTCGAGGCGTAATCGAGCAACTCGGGCTCGGGACTGAAGGAGTTGACCGAACCCGTATTGATGATCGCCGCGCCCGCCTTCATGTGGGGAATCGCCGCCTTTGAAAGGCGGAAGGTGGCAAAGATGTTGGTTTCGAACGTTCGGACCATTTGCTCATCGGAAATTTCGGCGATCGACGCCTTACTCTGCTGATAGGCGGCGTTGTTGACGAGAATGTCGAGACCGCCCAGCTGCTTGACCGTCTCATCGATGATTTTCTGGCAGTTCCCCAGTTCGCGGATATCGGCGGGCAGGGCGACCGCCTTGCGGCCCGCCGCCTTGATCAGTGCGACGACTTCCTTCGCATCGGGTTCTTCGGTCGGATAATAGTTAATCGCGACATCGGCGCCTTCGCGGGCAAAAGCGATCGCTGCGGCGCGGCCAATGCCACTGTCACCGCCGGTGATCAGCGCCTTGCGGCCCGCAAGCCGGCCCGATCCGACATAGGTCTTTTCCCCGCAGTCCGGGATCGGTGTCATCTTCGATTGCAACGCCGGCCAGGGCTGCGGCTGTTCCTGAAACGGGGCGGTGGTGTATTTATTGCGCGGATTCTTGGGCGTTGCGTTGGCGGCTGGCGTGCTGCCGTTCGGCTGTGCCACCGAGGAAGATGCGACCGCGGCCAGTCCCGCTGCCGCGCCGCCCAAAACCGTCCGCCGTGTCGTTTCGTCGTTCATCACAAGCTCCCATTTGCAGGGAGAACGGCTCGCGCGCCTGTGGGTTCAGCGACTTAACCTAGAGCAGCCAGTTTTTCTTCGGCCAGCCGATCCAGCTCGGCGCGCGACTTGCGCTCTGCCGCGGTCTTGAGCTGTCCGCATGCCGCATCGATATCGCGGCCGCGCGGTGTGCGGACCGGCGCAGAAATGCCCGCTTCGAAAACGATGCTGCTGAACGATCGGATGCGCTCGGGCGTCGAGCATTCATAGGCCGCGCCCGGCCAGGGATTGAAGGGGATCAGGTTGACCTTGGCGGGCAACCGATAGTGCTTGATCAACCGGACAAGCTCGCGCGCATCGTCGTCGCTGTCGTTCTTGTCGCGCAGCATGACGTACTCGAACGTGATTCGCCGCGCATTGTTCGCCCCGGGATAATTAGCGCAAGCTTCGAGCAATTCCTCCAGCCCGTATTTGCGGTTGATCGGGACAATCTCGTCGCGCACCTCCTTGGTCACGGCATGAAGTGACACGGCAAGGTTGACGCCGATCTCTTCGCCCGCCCGCGCCATCATCGGCACAACGCCGGACGTGCTTAACGTGATGCGCCTCTTCGACAGCGCGAGACCGTCGCCGTCCATCACGACCTTCAGCGCATCACGGACGTTATCGAAATTATAAAGCGGCTCGCCCATGCCCATCATGACGATGTTGGTGAGCATGCGGCCCTCGGGTGCCGACGGCCATTCGCCGAGCGAATCACGCGCCAGCATCACCTGTCCGACGATTTCCGAAGCGGTAAGGTTGCGGACCAGCCGCATCGTGCCGGTGTGACAGAATCGGCAATTGAGCGTGCAGCCGACTTGGCTCGACACGCACAATGTTCCCCGGTCGGCGTCGGGAATGAACACCATCTCATAATCCTGCGTGCCGTCCTCGCCGCCGGCGCCGCGCAACAGCCATTTGCGCGTCCCGTCGGTCGAGACCTGCGCCTCGATGACCTGGGGGCGGCCAATGACGAACCGCTCGGCAAGCCAGGGCTGCTGCGTCTTGGCGATATCGGTCATGACCGAAAATTCGGTGACGCCACGATTATAGATCCAGTGAAAGATCTGTTTTGCGCGGAGCTTTGCCGCCTTGACGTCAAGTCCCGCCGCCTCAAGCGCCATGCGCAACTCAGTCCTCGACAGCCCCACGAGGTCTGTCCGACCGTCCATCCGCGGCAGAGGTGCACGCGGTGTCACCACCGGGTCGATATGGCCGGGAATCTGCATGGCGTGCCACATAGGGATTTTCCCGCGAAACCGAAAGGCTGGCGCGGCGTTGCGCATTTCCGAAGGAGATTATCGATGGCCGCGCTCAACAGCTTTACGATCACCAAGTCGCCCGATGACGTCTATACGATTACCATCGAGGATGACGACGGCCAGACCCTCGAATTCGAGGCGACTTACGAACAGCTCGATTTGATCCAGGAGTCACTTGAGGAGCATCTCGAGGATGACGTCGAGGATCACGAGCTGGCTGACGACGATGACGATGTCGACGAGGTCGACGAACTTTAGGCGCGTCGCCAGGCGAGTGAGCGAGCGTTGAGCGCATCGAGACCGATGCGGTCGCCTAGCGCGCTTTCGCCCAGACGCACCGCTTCGATCAGCACCGATGCCTCGGTGTGACGATAGGCCGGGCGTCCGGCGATATGGTCATACCACCGTCCGCCACAGGCATTGTCGAGCAGGATGCGCTGAAAGCAGTGATCGGCGGTAACCGGCCAACCGCGCTTGCCGGCCACCATTGGCAAGTCGACGCGCGTCAGTTGCAGCCAGCGCGCCTCAAGCGCGGGTCTGTCCACCGACATTGACGCCCATCGACTGCAGGTATTTTTTCACGTTGCGCGCCGCCTGGCGAATGCGCTGCTCGTTTTCGACCATCGCGATCCGCACGAAGCCCTCTCCGTCCTCGCCATAGCCGACACCTGGTGCGACCGCGACGCCGGCATGGGTCAGCAACTGCTTGGAAAATTCGAGGCTGCCGAGATGCGCCACGGCAGGGGGCAGCGGGGCCCAGGCAAACATCGATGCGGGCGGGGCGGGGATGTCCCAGCCGGCGCGAGCCAAAACTTTCGACCAGCACGTCGCGGCGATGGTGATAAAGCTGGCGGTTCTTCTCGACGATGTCCTGCGGGCCGTTGAACGCGGCGCAAGCGGCCGCCTGGATCGGTGTGAAGGCACCGTAATCGAGATAGGATTTGACCCGCGTCATCGCGGCGATGAGTTGCGCGTTGCCGACCGCAAAGCCGATGCGCCATCCGGCCATCGAATAGGTTTTGACTGAGCGAGGTGAACTCGATCGCCACGTCCTTGGCCCCCGCAACCTGCAGGATCGAAACCGTCGGCTTGCCGTCATAGTACAGCTCGGAATAAGCGAGGTCGGAGATGATCCACACCCTGCTCTCGCGCGCCCAGGCGACGAGCCGCTCATAAAAGGCGAGGTCGACCGTTTCCGAGGTCGGGTTCGAGGGATAATTGACCACCAATACCGATGGACGCGGCACGGTGAATTTCATCGCGCGGTCGAGCGATTCGAAATAGGATTCGTCAGGCGTGGTCGGGACGCTGCGGATCGTCGCGCCGGCGATGATGAAGCCGAACGTGTGGATCGGGTAGCTCGGGTTGGGCGCAAATACGACGTCGCCCGGCGCGGTGATCGCGGTGGCGAGGCTGGCGAGCCCTTCCTTCGATCCCATGGTGACGACGACCTCGCTGTCGGCATCGACCTCCACGCCGAAACGACGCGCATAATAATTGGCCTGTGCCTTGCGGAGCCCGGGAATTCCCTTGGATGCCGAATAACCATGCGCGTCGGGCTTCGCCGCGACTTCGCATAATTTTTCGATGACATGCGGCGGTGGAGGCAGATCGGGATTGCCCATGCCCAGGTCGATAATGTCCTCACCACGCGCCCGCGCCTCTGCCCGCATCGCATTGACCTCGGCGATGACATAGGGCGGCAGCCGCTTCATGCGGTAAAATTCGTCGGACATCGCCTTCGCTTACGCGAGGATCAGTGCCGCTTGAAGTACTGCACGTCCTTTTCATGTTTTTCGGCCGCCGCACGCGTGTCGAACGTGCCCAGATTACGGCGTTTGCCCGTGTCGGGATCGGCCTTCTTGGAATACAGGCGAAACTCGCCCGATTTGAGCTTGCGGATCATCTTGACCGAACGCGCGACGCTTGCTGGCGTTGCCCCGCCGCCTCGGTTACGCCTGGCTCGCCCATGCATATCTACCTTCCGATCGCCGACCTCTCGGTCAATGCGCTGGTCATCGTGCTGCTGGGCGCGGGGGTGGGCGTGTTGTCGGGCATGTTCGGCGTCGGTGGCGGATTTTTCACCACGCCGCTCCTCATCTTCTACGGCATCCCGCCGACCATCGCCGCGGCGTCGGCCGCCAGTCAGGTTACCGGTGCCAGCGTTTCGGGCGCGATTGCGCATTACCGGCGCGGCGGCGTCGATTTGCACATGGGCGGGATGCTGGTCGCGGGGGGCGTGCTCGGTGCGATCGCGGGCTCCGCGCTATTCGCGTGGCTTCAGGCGACTGGTCAGGGCGATGTCGCCATCGCACTCATCTATGTCATCCTGCTTGGCTCGATCGGCATAATGATGGCGCGTGAAGCCGTGCAGTCGATACTGGCGCAGCGTCGCGGCGAGGCATTGCCCGCGGCCAGGCGCCGTCATCATCCCTTGGTCGCAGCCTTGCCGGGTCGTTGGCGATTCTATGCTTCGGGCCTTTATATCTCGCCACTGGCGCCCCTCATGCTCGGCTTTGCAACGGGTGTGTTGACCGTCCTCTTGGGTATCGGCGGTGGTTTTATCCTCGTCCCGGCAATGGTCTATCTGCTCGGCATGGCGGTACGCGTCGTCGTGGGCACGTCGCTCTTTCAGATTACGTTCGTGACGGCGGCGACAACGCTGGTCCACGCGTTGACGACGCACGCGGTGGATATCGTCCTTGCGGCCTTGCTGCTGGTCGGTAGCGTCGTCGGCGCTCAAGTCGGCGCTCGCTTCGCGAGCAAATTTCGCCCCGATTACCTCCGCCTGATTCTGGCTTCCATCGTGCTGCTGGTCACACTGCGCCTCGCCATCGGTCTCGGCTTTCGCCCCGACGAGATTTTTTCGGTGAGTGCGGGATGAGGCGGCTCGCCCCGCTTGCCGCCCTGCTCCTGGTTGGCGCGCGTGAACCGGTGCTGGTGCCCGACGTATCGCAGCGCACGATCGAAATCGTTGCGAGCTTCACGGGTGCCGACCTCCTGCTGTTCGGCGCGATACTTTACCCCCAAGGGCGTGTTCCCGATGAACGCGTCGACGTTGCGGTGGTCGTAAAGGGCCCGAGCCAGTCGGTCCTGGTTCGCGAGAAGGAAAAACTGGCCGGGCTCATTTGGGCCAACGCAGGAAGTGCGCGGTTCCGCTCCGCACCGAGTTTCTATGCCGTCGCTTCGTCGCGGCCATTGCAACAGATCGTCGACGCGAAAACCGCCGCGATCTACGAACTGGGCCTCGGCAATCTGCAGCTGTCTCCTGCCACGGTCGCATTGCCCGAAGAGCGGCTGCGCTTTGAAAGTGGCTTCGTCGATCTGCGGCGCCGCGGCGGGTATTACAGCGCGAGGCCCGGGTCGGTCGAGATCAGCCAGGATGTGCTGTATCGCGCCCGCGTCACCATCCCGCCGCGTGTGCCAACGGGGCGTTATACGGCCGAGACTTTCCTGATTCGAAACGGCAAGGTCGTGGCGGCGGCGGAACGTGAGATCGAGGTGCGCAAATCAGGCTTCGAGCGGCTCGTCACGCTCTCGGCCGCGCGCCAGCCTTTGCTCTACGGCCTGGTGGCGGTGCTGCTGTCGATCGGCCTCGGCTGGGCGGCCGGCGCGATTTTTGCGCGCCGCACGTAACCGCTTCCTAACTGCACTGCCGTATCCCGTGTGCGAGCGCGGAGACGATGATGGATTATGTAGGCGGTACGGTCATGAACATGCCGGGCGGATCCGAAGGGGATGGTGCCAATGATGACGCCCTGGTGCGCCAGGCGATTGGCCAGATCACCGAGATTTCCGGTTCGGCTTCGCAATGCCGCCTTGACGCCGCACTCGTTGCCCGTCTCGAACATGCGCACGACCCCTGCCTCGCGATGGGCGGACAGGTCGGCAGCCAGGTCAAGGTCAAGGTCGGTGGCGTCTGGCTGATGGCCAACCTGCGCACGTTGAGTTTCGATCCGCAAAGTTCGGCGCACTTTTATGGTAGTCTCGATTTCCTTGGTGAAGGCGATGAAGAGCGGCTGACGGGCCGGGTCTATAATTTCCGCCGCGGCGTCACCCGTTACCCGCAGCCCGGCTGCGAAGTCTTTCCGGTGTCACGCGACGACATGAAGCAGATGTACGCCGCCGAGGATCGTCCACATATCGAGGTCGGCAACGTCTATCCGACGCACGACATTCGCGGCGCGCTGTTCGTCGACGCCATGCTCGGCAAGCATTTCGCACTGCTCGGCTCCACCGGTACCGGTAAATCGACCAGCGCCGCGCTAATCCTCCACCGCATCTGCGAACTCGCGCCGCAGGGTCACATCGTGATGATCGATCCGCACGGCGAATATTCGGCGGCATTCCGTCACAATGGCGCGCTGTTCGATGTCACCAACCTGGCGATGCCGTATTGGCTGATGAATTTCGAGGAACATTGCGAGGTGTTTCTCACGACCCAAGGGGCAGATCGGCAATGCGATGCCGACATCCTCGCCAAATGCCTGCTTTATGCGAAGAGTCGCAGTCGTGTCGCCGAGGGTATCTCGAAACTGACCGTCGATTCGCCGATCCCGTATCTGCTGAGCGATCTGACCGCCAACATCACGGCGGAAATGGGCAAACTGGACAAGGCCGGCGGCGACAATGCGCCTTATATTCGCATCAAATCAAAGATCGACGAAATCAAGTCCGACCCGCGCTACAGCTTCATGTTCTCCGGCATGCTGGTCGCCGACACCATGGCTTCGTTCCTGGTGACGTATTTTTCGTTTGCCGGGCGACGGCAAGCCGATTTCGATCGTCGATGTGTCTGGCGTCCCATCGGACATCACTTCGGTCGTCGTGGCGGTGCTCAGCCGCCTGGTGTTCGACTATGCCATCTGGTCGCGCAACGAACCGCAACGCCCGATCCTCCTCGTCTGCGAAGAGGCGCATCGCTACGTTCCCAGCGAACGGACCGCGCACGCCTCCGCCGTTGGCAAGATCCTCGGCCGCATCGCGAAGGAAGGGCGCAAATACGGCGTGTCACTGGGTTTGATCACGCAGCGTCCCAGCGACCTTGCCGAAGGCGTGCTGTCGCAATGCGGCACGATCATCGCCATGCGCCTGAACAACGAACGCGACCAGGCCTTTGTCAAGGCAGCCATGCCCGAAGGCGCCAAGGGCTTTCTCGACACCATTCCCGCGCTGCGTAATCGCGAGGCGGTGATCTGCGGCGAAGGCGTGTCGATCCCGATCCGGGTGGCGTTCGACAATCTGGACGACCACAAACGGCCTGCTTCGACCGATCCGTTATTCTCCGAACTTTGGAGCCAGGCGGGCGGCGAAGAAGATATCCTGACCCGCGTGATCAAGCGTTGGCGGTCGCAAGGGCGCTAGAAGCTCATCGCCCGGTAAACCTTGCTCAAATCGCCGTCCCATTCTTGCTGATAGCGGGCGAGCAAGACGTCTGCGGGCGTTCTACCGGTCGAGATGATCTCGCGCAGTGGCTGGAGGAACCCCTGTTCGGTTTCGCCGATGGCATTGGTGCGCGCGCGCGCCTTCAAGCCCGCATCGGCAATGTCGATCACTTCGCTGGCAAGTTCGCGCAGGGAGCCGAAGCCGGGAACCGGCGCCTTCAAACCCTGCGCCGGAACGGCGTCGCGCAAGGCCTGGTGGTCGGCGATGCTCCAGTCCTTGACGACGATCCCATGCAGCATCGAGCGCGCCCTGATCATAGAGCAGTCCGACCCACAGGGCCGGCAGCGCGCAAATCTTGCTCCACGGCCCGCCATCCGCGCCGCGCATTTCAAGGAAAGATTTTAACCGTACTTCGGGGAAGGCGGTCGATAGATGGTCTTCCCAATCGGCCTTCGTCGGTCTTTCGCCTGGCAGAACGCTGAGTTCGCCTTTGAGGAAATCGCGAAAGCTTAATCCCGCGGCGTCGATATATTTGCCGTCGCGAAACACGAAGTACATCGGCACGTCGAGCATGTAGTCGGTGTAACGTTCATAACCGAAACCGTCTTCGAACACGAAGGGCAGCATGCCGGTACGGTGCGGGTCGGTGTCGGTCCAGATGTGCGAACGATAGCTCAGGAAGCCATTGGGCTTGCCCTCAAGGAACGGCGAGTTGGCAAACAGGGCCGTCGCCAAGGGCTGGAGCGCGAGGCTGGTGCGGAATTTCTGCACCATATCCGCCTCGCTCGCATAATCGAGATTGGTCTGGATCGTGCAGGTCCGCAGCATCATGTCGAGCCCCATCGACCCGACGCGCGGCATGTGGCGGAGCATGATCGCGTAGCGCCCCTTGGGCATGATCGGCAATTCGTCGCGGGTCTTGTCGGGCCACAGGCCAAGGCCGAGGAAGCCAAGCCCGAGTTCGTCACCGACCTCCTGTACCTGCGCGAGATGCCGCCCGGCCTCCGCGCAGGTCTGGTGCAGATTATCGACCGGCGCCCCCGACAGTTCGAACTGGCCGGCGGGTTCGAGGCTGATGCTGCCGTCCACTCCCGTCATGGCGATGACATTGTCGCCTTCGAGGACCGGTTTCCATCCGAACCGCTCCAACCCTTTCAACAGATCGCGGATACCCCCCGGCTCGTCATAGGATGGCGCGCGATGATCATCGAGGCGGTAGACGAATTTCTCGTGCTCCGTACCGATGCGCCAGCGATCCTTGGGTTTTTCGCCCTTGGCGAAAGCCTGCGACCAGATCGGCGCGCGACCCGATCAGCGGGGTCGGGCTGGTGTCGGTTCGCGTGGTCATTTCGTGCGCCTAGCGTTGCCAATTGCAACCTGCCAGCGGATTTACCGGGTCAGTGCCAGCCAGGCCGCGATGGCCGCGATGGCGGCGGTGTCAGCCCGCAGGATCAGCGGGCCGAGGCTGATGCGGATGGTGGAGGGGTGGGCGAGGATCAGGGCGCGCTCGCTGTCGTCGAAGCCGCCCTCGGGGCCGATCAGGATCGCGGCCGCGCCACTCTTCATGGCGTCTCGCATCGGCACGCCCCCGGCTTCGTCGGCAAAATACAGGGGTCGATCGCCGATCGCCGCCAGCCATTCCTTCAGGGCCATCTCCCCATCCAAAACTGGTAAAGCCGTCCGGCCGCATTGCTCTGCAGCTTCGATCATGTGCGCGCGAAGCTTGTCGATGCTTGACGCGGTCGACCACCCCGCGACGGAGCATGACCGGCGTAAACCGCGCCACGCCCAGTTCGCAGGCTTTTTCGACCACCCAATCATAGCGGGCGCGACGGATCGGCGCGGCGCCAAGCCAAAGGTCGGGAACCACTTCCGCTCGCGGGTCCGTTCGATCAGCCGGACGTCGAGATCGCGCTTCCCCGCCCGCACGATTGCGCCGAGCCATTCGCCCGTGCGATCATCGAACATGCGCAAGTGCGCGCCAACCTTCAGCCGCATCACGCCGAGCAAATAATGCGCCGATGACCCTTCAACCTGTACGTGCGCGCCTTCGCTCAACAGCTGATCGACGAACAGGCGAACGCCGCTGTCGGATGGCCAGGAGGGCGTCGCGGGCATGCTGTGCCGCTATCGCATAACGCGGCCTTGGGGAACGTCGCACATGATCAGCCGTTACGGCGGCGGAACACAGGAAGGACGTTCATGGCAAATCTTCTCGGCGCGCTGATCGGTGCCGCAATCGATCGCGAAGACGGCGATAGCGGGATCAAGGGCGCAATTATCGGCACGGTAGCCGAAAGCGCCATCCGCATAGTCGCGCCGCTCGTTGCGACCTATGCGCTCGGCTGGGCGGTGCAGTATGGCATCCGCAAGGGCTGGCAAGCGGTCGCGGGCGAGGATCCGGTCGACCGCCGCACGGGCAGGGTTCGCGCCTCGTAACGCCGTCAACGGCGGTTTTCGTCCGCCGGATGATATGGCAGGGCGCGGCTCATGGCGAGCCTGCCCGATACTCAGAATTCGTTCCTGCTGCGTGTGCTGCCAGCGGCGGCGCGTCCGTTCGCCTTGCTCGCGCGGTTCGACCGGCCGATCGGCTGGTGGCTGCTTTATTGGCCTTGCGCCTGGGGGTTGCTGCTTGCCGGCGGGCTGCGCGACCATTGGCCGCTTCTGCTGTGGTTGCTGCTCGGCGCAATCGCGATGCGCGGGGCTGGATGCGTTTATAATGACATTGTCGACCGCGAGCTCGACGCGCAGGTGGCGCGGACGCGGAGCCGGCCCGCTGGCGAGCGGCGCGGTGTCGCTGCGAGGGGCGTGGGCGTGGCTGATATTGCTTGTGCCTGATCGGGCTGGCGGTGCTGGTGCAACTGCCGCTGCTTGCAGCGGGCATCGCGCTGGGAAGTCTTGCGTTCGTCGCAGCCTATCCGTTCATGAAGCGCATCACCTGGTGGCCGCAGGCGTGGCTGGGTATCGTGTTCAGCTGGGGTCTGCCGGTGGCGTGGGCGGCAGTGGCCGGGCGGATCGATGTGGCGATGTTCCTGCTTTACGCGGCAAGCCTGTTTTGGGTCATCGGTTACGACACGATCTATGCGCTGCAGGATGTGGAGGACGATGCGCTGATCGGAGTGCGGTCGTCGGCACGAAGACTGGGCGGGACGAGTCCGAAGCGGCGTAGCGATATTCTACGCTCCTGAGTCTCTGGCTTGGCGGCGTCGGCGTTCTGGCGGATCCGTCCCGATCGCGCTGGCGCTTTCTGCATTGCTGCCCTTCGCGTTGCACCTGGCGTGGCAGGTGCTGCGCATCAGAGCCGGACGATGCCACGACGGCGCTCATGCCTGTTCCGCTCCAACCGGACAGCCGGATTGCTGATGGCATTGGCGTGTCTTGTCGTCGGCCAAGCCTAGACCTCTCGGCCGTCGGCGTCCCTAGCTGACATACATGCTTACCGTTGACGAGGCGCGCGACCGCGCAGCCGATCTCGTTGCCCGTGCGCGTTCCGCCGGGGCCGATGCCGCCGATAGCGGTGTATCGCCGCGAGCGGATCGACCTCGGTGCAGGTGCGCCTCGGCGTGCTCGAGGATGTCGAGAGGTCCGAGGGGCAGGAAATCGGCCTTCGCGTGTTCATCGGGCGGCGATCGGCAAGCGTGTCCGGGTCGGACCTGTCGCCCGGGCACTGGCGACGCTGGCCGAGCGCTGCGTGGCAATGGCGCGACTGGCACCCGAGGATCCCTATGCCGGGCTGGCACCCGACGAATTGTTGTCGCGCGGCGCAACTCCGCGTCTCGATATCGACGACGGCGGCGAAGTCTCGCCCGAGGACTCTGCGCGAAGCAGCCTTGACCGCCGAGGATGCGGGGCGGGCGATTGCCGGCGTGACCAATTCGCAGGGCGCCAGCGCGAGCGGGGGCCGTTCGGTCACCGCGCTCGCGACTTCGCATGGGTTCGCTGCGGCCTATGCCGGGCTCGAGCCATGGGGTTTCGGCACAAATGCTCGCCGGTGAAGGCGCGGCTATGCAGCGTGATTATCATTACAGTTCGGCGCGCTATCGGACCGACCTCGATGACCCTGCGACAATTGGCGCCGAGGCCGGGCCGGCGGGCGGTCGCGCGGCTGAATCCCGAACGGCTGAAAAGCGGGTCGATGACGGTTATCTTCGATCCGCGCGTCGGTCCGTCGCTGATCGGGCATCTGGCCGCGGCGATCAATGGCGCGAGCGTGGCGCGCGGGACGACTTTTCTCAACGATGCGCTCGGGACGCGGATCTTTGGTGAGGGTGTCAGCATTGTGGACGATCCGCTGCGGCGGCGGGGTCAGCGCAGCCGATCTTATGACGGCGAAGGCTTGCCGACCCGCGTCACGCGGCTGATCGATGGCGGCGTATTGACCGGCTGGATCGCCGACAGCGCGGCGGCACGGCAGCTCGGCATCGCCCCTACCGGCCATGCCTCACGCGCCGTATCCGGCCCCCCCGGCGCGGGATTGACCAATGCACATATCGAAGCGGGAACGCTGTCGGTCGATGAGCTCATCGCCGATATCGCTGAGGGTTTCTTGGTTACCGAATTAATCGGCCAGGGCGTCAGCACCCTGACCGGCGACTATAGCCGCGGCGCTTCGGGGTTCGTCATCCGCGATGGCGAGGTCATGGGAGCGGTCGATGGCGTCACCATCGCCGGCAATCTGAAGGACATGTTCGCTGCGCTCATCCCGGCCGATGACTTGGTCTTCGAACACGCGATCAACGTGCCGACACTGCGGATCGACGGGATGACGCTTGCGGGTGAATGACTTGGCCCATTCGGTCGTGGCGGCCACGCGTGAGGCGGGTGCGCTCGCGCTTTTCTCGCTGGCGTGGCGAATTCAAAAGCTGGGACAAGCTGCCCGGCCATGTGGTTTGCGACATGGATATCGCGGTCAATGATCTGCTCCGGGAGCGGCTGACCGCGCTCGACCCGGATGCGGGTTGGCTGAGCGAGGAGACCGCCGACTCGCCAGAACGCCTCGGCAAGCGGCGCGCCTGGATCGTCGATCCGATCGACGGCACGCGCGATTTCGTGCGCGGCCGGCCGGGCTGGTGCATATCCGTCGCCCTGGTCGAGGACGGGCTGCCGCGGATAGGCGTGCTCGACGCCCCGGCGCGCGACGAGCATTGGCTGGCGGTGCGTGGCGAGGGTGCGACGCTAAACGGCGATCCGATCACCGCCAGCCGGCAAACCCACCTGGAGGGCGCTCGCGTTCCCGCCGACGCCTTGTCAAAGGCCGATCAAAAGATTTTCGAATGCGTGCCCAAGCCCAATTCGATCGCGCTGCGCATCGCGCTTGTTGCTGCGGACCGCGCCGATCTGCTGGCGACTGAGCGTTGGGGAAGTGAGTGGGATATCGCTGCCGCAACGCTGATCGCTGAAGAAGCGGGCGCAACCGTTACTGACGCGCACGGTGTTCCGCTACGCTTCAACCAGCCCCGCGCCGAGCAGTACGGCGTATTGGCGAGCGCGCCGGCGATCCACTCGGCGGCACTCGCGCGGCTGCGGCAGTTGGCACCGGCCCCGTCGCATTAGGTTCGGGTGGCGGTTCCGGCGTAAATGGTAGCAGCACTTCTCCGCCAGCTATCACGGTGATCTGCCATGCCCCGAAACGGCGCCGCAGTTCGGCAAGTGTCACGCCGCGTGACTGGTCCGATGCTGGGTCTGGCTCAAGATGCGCGATAGCTACGCGCAATGTGGGATCGACGGCGACCGCATCGAGCGGGACAGCAAATCCTTCGGCGACCGCGCTGGCCACGCTGCGCGCCTGCGCCGTCCGCGTCTCTGTTTCGGTCAGCGCATTGCTCAGCCGGTCCTGCGCCGCCTGATTGGCTTCGCTTAACGTCCTGAGCTGATCGATGGTGACAATCACCGGCCGCCCGATTTCCTTTTTGATCGCCGCCGTTGCGCGCGCGCCAAGATCGCCGCGATAGGTCGGCGCGAACACGGTCGCGCGCACATTCACCGGGTCGCCGGCATAATCGACGGTCAGCGCATCGACCCTTGCGTCATCCCCCGCCAGCTCTGTCAGGGTCGCGCTGACCGCCCGTGTCGAGGTCGCTTCGCGGGCAATCCGCGTGAGCGAGATAGCCAAAGGCACGGCAAAGATCGCAAACACGACGATCGTGCCCAGCGTCTGATACAAGGTCTGTTGCGGCGATAGATCGCTCCCGAAGCGATTGAGCCGCGCGGTGATTGCCGCAGCGATGGTGATCGCCATCACGTTCGTGGCGAACAGGAACAGCGCGCCCGATGCGATTGGCCAGCTGCGTGTGGCGATACCGAAACCCACCACGGCCAGCGGCGGCATGAGTGCCGTGGCGATGGCCACGCCGATCATGATTGTTGGCTTGGCGTTGATCGTCGCATAGGCGCCGGCGAGACCACCGACCACCGCGATGCCGAGATCGAACAGGTTTGGCCGCGTCCGTCCGGCGATTTCGGGCGTGACGATCTGGATAGGGGAAACCGCCGAGATTACCGTCGTCAGGATAATCGCTGTGACCACCCCCATCACCAAGGTGGTCAGTGAACGCTGCAGCAGTCGGGTATCGAAAATGGCGACGCCAAAGCCAAGGCCGATGATCGGGGCCATGAGCGGTGACACGAGCATGGCACCGATCACCACCGCAGTGGAAGATTGCAGCAGGCCGAGCAGCGCAATCGCCGCCGATATGGCCGTCATGACTGCAAATTCGCGCGTACCGCGCGCTTCACGCGCAACACGCGCGAGCACCGTTGCCCGGCGCGGCGCCGACTTTTCTCTTTTAGCCGGCGCCGATGCGGAGA
Organism: uncultured Alphaproteobacteria bacterium; assembly: GCA_963740775.1. GTDB lineage: Bacteria > Pseudomonadota > Alphaproteobacteria > Sphingomonadales > Sphingomonadaceae > Sphingomonas_O. Next base: position 84,480 of record CAVUFE010000009.1, read on the forward strand.
CCATTAGAGCTTTTCGGTCAACTCCGGCACAATCTTGAACAGGTCGCCGACCAGACCAATGTCCGCGACCTGAAAGATCGGCGCGTCCTCATCCTTGTTGATGGCGATGATCGTCTTCGAATCCTTCATACCCGCCAGATGCTGGATCGCGCCGGAAATGCCGATCGCGATATAAACTTCGGGGGCGACGATCTTGCCGGTCTGGCCCACCTGGTAGTCATTCGGGACATAGCCCGCATCGACCGCGGCACGGCTGGCACCGACGCCCGCGCCGAGCTTGTCGGCCAGAGGTTCGATCAGGCTGTGGAAGTTTTCGCTGTTCTGCAGCGCGCGACCACCCGAGACGATGATCTTGGCGCTGGTCAGTTCCGGACGTTCGGACTGCGCGATCTCGGCGCCTACGAAGCTCGACAGGCCCTGGTCTCCCTTGGCGCTGACCGTCTCGACACTGGCGCTGCCGCCGGTCTTTTCGGCTTTGGCAAAGGCGGTGCCGCGCACAGTCAACACCTTCTTCGCATCCGATGACGTCACCGTTGCCAAGCGCATTGCCGGCATAGGTCGGGCGGAGGAACTGGTCGCCCTCGATGCCCATCACTTCACTCAGTTGCATGACGTCGAGCAGCGCTGCGACGCGCGGAGCAATGTTCTTGCCGTTGGCCGTCGCCGGCGCGACGAACGCGTCATGATCGGCCATCAAGTTCGACGACCAGCGGCGCGACGTTTTCGGCCAGTTGATGTCCATAAGCCGCGTCGTCGGCGAGCAACACCTTGGTGACGCCCGCGATCTTCGCGACTTCGTCGGCGACCCCCTGCGCACCTTGACCGGCGACCAGCGCATGGACTTCGCCCAGCTTGGCGGCGGCAGTGACCGTCGCCAGCGTCGCGTCCTTGAGGGTGGTGTTGTCGTGTTCGACCAGAACCAGAACGCTCATTCCACCACTCCCAACACCTTAAGCTTGTCGACCAGTTCATCGACATCGGCGACCTTGACCCCGGCCTGTCGCTTGGCGGGCTCCTCGACCTTTACCACCGTCAGGCGCGGCGTCGTGTCGACGCCGTAATCGGCGGCAGTCTTCTGTGCCATCGGCTTCGACTTGGCCTTCATGATGTTGGGCAGCGAGGCATAGCGCGGTTCGTTCAGGCGCAAATCGGTCGTGACGATCGCAGGCGATTTGAGGCTGACGGTCTCGAGTCCGCCATCGACTTCGCGCGTGACCTTCACGTTATCGCCGTCGATCTCGACCTTCGACGCGAACGTGCCCTGCGGACGCCCGGTGAGCGCGGCGAGCATCTGGCCGACCTGGTTCGAATCGTCGTCGATCGCCTGCTTGCCAAGGATGACCAGCCCGGGCTGTTCCTCATCGACGATCGCCTTGAGGATCTTCGCCACCGCGAGCGGTTCGGGCATTTCGTCGGTCGTCACCAGGATCGCGCGGTCGGCGCCCATCGCCAGCGCGGTGCGCAGTGTTTCCTGCGCCTTTTGCTCGCCGATGCTGAACCGCGATGATCTCGGTCGCCGCGCCCTTTTCGCGCAGGCGAATGGCTTCCTCGACCGCGATCTCGTCGAACGGGTTCATGCTCATCTTGACGTTGGCGAGGTCGACCCCCGTACCGTCCGCCTTGACGCGCGGTTTGACGTTGTAATCGATGACCCGCTTGACGGGGACGAGCACCTTCATGCGTCTGATCCTTGCTTTACGTAAACGTCAACTAGTGGCTGACGCTTGGATTCTCAAGCGACCTTCTGAACCTCGGCGACGATCTTCCTTGCCGCGTCGCCCAGATCGTTCGCCGGCACGATCGCCAGCCCTGAACTGGCAAGTATCGCCTTGCCCTGTTCGACATTCGTACCTTCGAGGCGAACGACGAGCGGGACCGAAAGGTTCACTTCCTTTGCCGCGGCGACGATGCCGTCGGCAATGATGTCGCACTTCATGATTCCGCCGAAGATGTTGACGAGGATGCCCTTCACGTTCGGATCGGCGAGGATGATCTTGAACGCCGCCGTCACCTTTTCCTTCGACGCGCCGCCGCCGACGTCGAGGAAGTTGGCGGGGAACATGCCGTTCAATTTGATGATGTCCATCGTCGCCATGGCGAGGCCCGCGCCGTTGACCATGCAGCCGATGTCGCCGTCGAGCTTGATATAGGCGAGGTCGTATTTCGAGGCTTCGACTTCTGCCGCGTCTTCCTCGGTCAGGTCACGCAACTCGGCCAGATCCTTGTGGCGGAACATCGCGTTGCCGTCGAAGGCGACCTTGGCGTCGAGGACCATCAGCTTGCCGTCTTCGGTCACCGCCAGCGGATTGATCTCGATCTGCTCGGCATCGGTGCCGAGAAACGCGTCGTACAGTTTCGCCGCGACATTCGCCGCCTGCTTGGCGAGGTCGCCGGTCAGGCCCAGCGCCGCCGCGACCGCGCGGCCGTGATGCGGCATGATGCCGGTCGCCGGATCGATGTCGATCGAATGGATCTTCTCGGGCGTGTCGTGCGCCACGGTCTCGATGTCCATGCCGCCCTCGGTCGAGGCCACCATCGAGATACGGCCGGTCGCACGATTGACGAGCAACGCCAGGTAGAATTCCTTGGCGATATCGACGCCGTCGGTGACATAGAGGCGATTGACCTGCTTGCCCGCATCGCCGGTCTGGATCGTCACCAGCGTGTTGCCGAGCATGTCGGTCGCCGCCGCGCGCACATCGTCGAGCGTTTTGGCAAGGCGGACGCCGCCCTTGGCATCGGGGCCCAGTTCCTTGAACTTGCCCTTGCCGCGCCCACCCGCGTGGATCTGCGCTTTCACGACGTACAGCGGCCCGGGCAGCTTGCCCGCAGCTTCGACCGCCTCGTCGACCGACATTGCGGCATAGCCCGCGGGGACCGGGCACGCCGAATTTGCCGAGCAGTTCCTTGGCCTGATATTCGTGGATGTTCATGAAAATTGGTCCCGTCTGGAGATTTGCCCAAGCCTAAAGCATGGCCGCCCGAGTCTAGCGCAAGGCGCACACCGCCGCGGACGAGGTAACTACGCCCAGTGCTTCCGAATCGCCGACACTACGAAACTTGGCAATAAAGGCAGCCGGAGTTTGCGTCTGGCCAAGACCGCGCAGTCGTTCAAGCTTGCGCAACTGGCCGATCGACAAGCGGCCAACCAGCCGGTCCGGCCATGCAGTCAGCGTAGCGCGGCGCAAGCCCATTGGCGATCAGCGCCGAACGCACGCGCGCACTCGGCAATACGAGAAACGCACCCGGTGAGCATGAAACAAAGAAACAACGCGCGCCACATCCGAGGGTGACCTAGGCCCCCTGAGTCCCTATTTGAAGCCAGTGAGCTTGTTGTCCGGCCTGTTGCTGTTCGTTGCCACCGTGGCGGTGATGGAAGGTGTCGCCTATGTCGCGCACCGGTGGATCATGCACGGTCCGGGCTGGTTTCTGCACGCGAGCCACCACGCGCCGCGCACCGGCAATTGGGAACTCAACGACCTTTATGCGGTGATCTTTGCCGTCCCGTCATTCGTGCTGCTGCTCGGCGGCGTGCAGTTGGGCTGGTGGCCGGGGTTCACATGGATCGGCGCCGGGATTGCGGCCTATGGCGCGATCTATTTCGGGTTCCACGACATCATCGTCCATCGCCGCATCGCTCACCGCTATGTTCCGCGATCTTCATATATGAAGCGCATCGTCCAGGCGCACCGCATCCACCATGCGGTGACCAGCAAACACGGCACGGTCAGTTTCGGATTCCTGTGGGCCCCCGCGCCGCGCGAGCTCAAGGCGCAGCTTAAGAAAGGCCGAGTTGCCTAGATATTAGGCAGTCGTTCGGTGTGAATGCTCAAAGTGCGGGCGGAATCAGCACTAACCCGATAAAATGCGGCAAGCGGCTTGCTCATGGTGCCTACCATTGCTGCACTGCACCCAGAACCAAAAAGGGGGCAGCGTTGAAACTGGTCGTTGCGATCATCAAACCGTTCAAACTCGACGAGGTCCGCGAAGCGGTCTCCGGGCTCGGCGTCACCGGCATGACGGTGACAGAGGTCAAGGGTTTCGGCCGGCAAAAGGGCCAGACCGAAATTTATCGGGGCGCCGAATACACCACGAATATGGTGCCCAAGCTGAAGGTGGAGGTGGCCTGCGCCGCCGATCTCGCCCCGCGCGTCGTTGAGGCGGTACAGGCCGCGGCGCACACCGGATCGATCGGCGACGGCAAGATCTTCGTTCTGGAGCTCGGCCAGGCGGTGCGCATCCGCACCGGCGAAATCGACGGACAAGCACTGTGAAGCCCGGGAACCTGACAGGGGGTATGATGAACCGCATCGCGAAATGGACGAGCCTCGCCACGGTACTGCTCGTTCCCATGCCCGCTTGGGCGCAACAGGCCGTGGCTGCTGCTGCCCCGACGGTCGACAAGGGCGACACCGCCTGGATGATGACATCGACGATCCTCGTCCTGATGATGATCCTGCCCGGCCTGGCGCTGTTCTATGGCGGCCTTGCCCGTACCAAGAACATGCTGTCGGTAATGACACAGATTGGCGCGGTTGCCGCGCTTGCCATGCTTGTCTGGGTGATGTGGGGTTATACGATGGCGTTCGGGCCCGACGCGTCCGATGCGGTCAAGCCGTATCTGTCGGGCTTCGGGAAGCTGTTCCTGCGCGGGGTGAACGCCAGTTCGACCGCTGCGACGTTCACCGACGGCGTAGCCATACCGGAATATGTCTTCATCGCATTTCAGATGACGTTTGCCGCGATCACCGTCGCGCTGGTCCTGGGTTCGGTCGTCGAACGCATGAAGTTCTCGGCCGTGATGATCTTCGCGATCGTCTGGCTCACCATCGTCTACTTTCCGATCGCGCATATGGTGTGGGCAACGGGCGGCCTGTTCTTCGAAATGGGCGCGCTTGATTTTGCCGGCGGCACCGTGGTGCACATCAATGCTGGTGTGTCGGCGCTCGTCGCGGCGCTGATCCTCGGAAAACGGATCGGATATCCGACCGAGCGGATGGCGCCACACTCCCTGACCATGACCGGCATCGGTACCGGCCTTCTTTGGGTGGGTTGGTTCGGCTTCAACGCCGGCTCGGCGCTCGAAGCCAATGGTTCGGCGGCGCTGGCCATGATCAACACCTTCGTTGCGACGGCTTCGGCCGGCCTGTTCTGGATGCTCATCGAGCGGGTCAACGGGCACAAGGGATCGGCGCTGGGCTTCTGTTCGGGAATTATCGCTGGTCTGGTCGCGGTGACGCCGGCGGCAGGCAACTCCGGCCCGTTCGGCGCGATCATCCTCGGCGCGGTGGCCTCGATCATCTGCTATTATGCCGTATCGTTCCTCAAGCCGAAGCTCGGCTATGACGATGCGCTCGACGCGTTCGGCATCCACGGCATCGGCGGCATGATCGGCGCGATCGGCACGGGCATCGTCTATGCCCCGATGTTCGGCGGCCCTGGCGACGGCAGCAAGGGCATTGGCGAACAGCTCGGCATCCAGCTTGCCGCGGTTGCGACGACGATCGTGTGGGCGGCTATCGGAACCGCCATCGCCATCTACGCCGCCAAATTACTGACCGGCCTGCGCGTCAGCGAAGAAGTGGAGCGCGAAGGCCTCGACCTCGGCGAGCATGGCGAGCGTGCCTATAATTACTGATTGAGAGTTTGGGGCGGCGGGAGTCCTCTCCCTCTCGCCGTTCCATCCGATGTTCCTCCTGCGAACATTCCTTGGCCGGGGCGCAAGTCCCGGCCATTTTTTGCACTAGAGCTGGGCGAGGTTCGCCGCTGCCGCCTTGGCAGCATCGCTGCTGGGCTGAAGCGTCACCGCGCGCTGCCATGCCGCCCGCGCCGCGACATCATTGCCTGCGACATGCGCGATATTGCCCGCTTCAAGCGCGACCCCGCTATCGTCGCCCGCCAGCTTTACGGCCTGTGCGATGTCGGCCTGCGCGCGCGGCAGGTCGTTCGCGCGCCGCGCCAGCACCGCCGACAATAGCCAGGCGAGCGGGTCTTCGGGTACCAGCTTCAGCGCCGCGTCAAGGTCGGCCCGCGCGTCTGCACCATGCCCCAACGCCGCGTGAGCGCGACCGCGATCCAGATGGGCTTCGCCCGCATCCTCGCCCGCGAGCACGCCGGTCGCCAATGCCAGATCGAGTGACTTGACCGCGCGGCTGGCGTCGTTGCCCGCCAGCGCGGCGTTGCCCGCCTGCAGCCACAGGTTCGCCGCGCGCGGATCGGCCAGCTGCATCGCCAGCTGCGCGCCGTTCTCGAACGCCGCTGCGGCTTCGAGGAACTTGCTCTGTGAGGCATAGGCGATGCCTTCGCATTGCCGTGCGGGAACGCCCCCGCCCTCGATTCGCCAGCCCTGTGCAGCAACGACGGCATTGGCGGGGCTGTTGCGAACCAGCGCGATGCAATTGTCGTAACGCGTTGCGGCGGCAGCTTCGGGGGCAAGCGCCGCAGCGGCCAGCAGAAATGGAATCACGATCGCTCCAGCAATGTCTCCACTGTCGCGATCAGGATCGCGATGTCCTGTGGCCGCGACAGGCGGTGGTCTCCATCCTTGATCAGCGTGACCTGCACATCGTCTGAACGCAGCCGCGCAGCGAGGTCGATAGACAGGCTCCACGGCACATCGGGATCAGCCTGCCCATGGATGAGCCGCACCGGACAGTCGAGCGGGATGGTGTCACCAAGTAACAGGTTGCGCTGCCCAGATTGCCACAGTGCGCGGGTGTAAACCGTTTCGCCGCCATAAGGTGACGGCTCGGCGACACGCTCCGCGGTCTCGAGCCGTTCGCGCATCGCCTCATCCCACTGGGTGAAATCCGGTGCCGCCGCGATCCCGATCAGTCCCACGACACGCTTCGGCCGCAACAGCGCCGCGAGCAGCATCAGCCAGCCGCCCATCGATGATCCGGCAAGGACTAGCGGCCCATCGACCGATTCGATGACGCTGAGTGCGTCGTCGCGCCAATCCTCCAGCGTGAAATTCTCGAACGCCCCGGGACTATCGCCACAACCGCGATAGTCGAATCGCACCATCGCCCGGCCGGCTTGCGCGGCCCATGCATCGAGCGCCACTGCCTTGGTCCCCGCCATATCGCTGGCATAACCGGGCAGGAAGATCAGGGTCGGACCATGACCCGCGCGACGCTCGATCGCTAGATGATCCACTCACACTCCAGCATCTGCATCGTCGCGTCACGCTTGGCACCGCGCTTTTCGACCATGATCGTGTGCAGCCGCTTGATCGTGTCGCTGCCGGCGGTTTCAAAGGCGTTGGGCAGGATGGCGTGAACACAGGCCTTGATGCCCCCCGCGATCATCGCGACACCGAACGATCCGGCAACGCGAAAATGTTCCCAGAAGCCTTCTTCCACGCTGCGCGGATGCTGGAGGAAAATGCGGTCGATCATGTGGAAACTCCTTTAGCTGACGCCGCCCGGCTGGCCTTCGCGCGGGGCAGGTTGCGCGGTGCCCAGTGTGGCGGAGGGGGCGGGGGGATTGGTGATGACGGGAGGTTCGGGGGCGTCGAGCTGACCCTCCCATTTGGCGACAACGGCGGTGGCGACGGCATTGCCCACGACGTTGGTGCCGGTCCGGCCCATGTCGAGGAACTGGTCGACCGCGAGGATCAGGACGAGACCGCCTTCGGGCAAGCCGAATTGCGCCATCGTCCCCGCGATCACGACGAGCGATGCGCGCGGCACGGCGGCCATGCCCTTCGACGTCAGCATCAGGGTCAGCAACATCGTCAGCTGCTGACCGACGCTCAGATCGATACCGTAAAGCTGGGCGATGAAGATCGACGCAAAGGTCATGTACATCATCGAACCGTCGAGGTTGAACGAGTAACCCAGCGGCAGCACGAAGCTGGAGATCCGGTTGGGCACGCCGAACTTGTCGAGCGCCTCCAGCGTGCGCGGATAGGCAGCCTCCGACGATGCGGTGGAGAAAGCGAGCAGGATCGGATCGCGGATATAGCGGATCAGCAAGCCGGTCCGTCTGCCAACGATGACGAACGCCGCGAACAGCAACACCACCCACAAGACGCCCAAACCGAGGTAGAAGCTGCCGATGAACTTGCCGAAGGTAAACAGCACCCCGAGCCCGTTGGCGGCCACCGCCTTGGCCATCGCTGCGAACACTGCCAGCGGCGACGTGCGCATGACGTAATTGGTGACGACCAGCATGACTTCGACCAGCGCATCAACACCCTTGACGATCGGCGCAGCCTTTTCCCCGACCGCCGTTAGGGCGACGCCGAAGAATACGGAAAAGATCACGATCTGGAGCATGGTCGTATTGGCCATCGCTTCGAAAATCGATTTGGGTACCATTTCGGTGATCGTCGTGAAGATATCGACATGCTTGGCGTCGATCCCCGAACTGCCCACCGCAGTCGACAGATCGAGACCCGAATTGACGCCCGGCTGAAGCAGGTTGACCAGCACCATGCCGAGCGTGAGCGAGACCAGGGTCGCGCCGATGAACCAAGCCATCGTCTTCGCGCCGACGCGGCCCAGCGACGCGGTGTCGCCCATATGCACGATTCCGGCGACGAGCGTCGCGAACACCAGCGGCGCGACGATCATCTTGATCAACCGCAGGAAGATGTCGGTGATCATCTTGAACCACTTGTTCGCTTCGACGACCGACTCCGGCGGCAACGAATCGTGCATGATCGCGCCGATCACGATCCCGGCGATCAGACCGATCATGATGTAAAGTGTCAGCCGTTTCGCCATGCCCGCTCCCTTTGCGTTCAGGGGTTACGGGCGGCGAGCCTGTCGAGCAATCCCCGCGCGAACATGGTGAGGCTGTCGTCGCGTGCGCCCATCACGACGATGCGGTCGCCCGGCTCGGCGAGTTCGATCAGGCGCGCACCACAGTCATCGCGCGCCGCGATATGCTCCGCCCCCGGGACGTGTACGGTGATCGCGTCGCTGCCGATGCTTTTGTCCGTCGTGCCTCCGAAATAGGCCGGGTCGCTGACGATCAGGCGGTCGCCAGGCCGCAGGCCTTTGGCAAAACTCTCGCCCAATTCACGCGCCATCAGGCGCAGCGGCCCATAGCCATGCGGTTGGAAGAACACGAGTAACCGGCCGGAAAATGCGCCAAGCGTGGCCAGCGTCGCACCGATCTTGTCCGGATTGTGCCCGAAATCGTCGATCACGCTGACGCCGTTCGCTTCGCCGACGATTTCCAGCCGGCGGGCAATCCCGCGATAGCCGGACAATGCGGCAGCAGCACGGGCCAGCGGCACATCGAGCGACATGGCAGCGGCGATCGCCGCCAGTGCATTGGCGGCGTTGTGGCGACCGGGAACGGGCAGCCGGACCCATGCCGCCACACCGTTATAGGCCACCTGGAATGCGATGCCGTCCGGCGCTTCCGCGATGCCACTGCCGCGCAATTCGGCGCCCTCGTCAAAGCCGAAGCGCAGGCCGGCAAGGCTCACGCTCTCCGCATCATCGCCATTGACCACGGGACGCTGACAAGCGCTGACGAAGCCCGAGAACAGCCCGCGTAATTCCGGCAGCGGCTTGTGATCGAGCGCGATGTTCGTGACCACGCCGACGGTCGGGCGATAAAGGCTGATCGAGCCATCGCTCTCGTCGACCTCGCTGACGAACACCCCGCCGCCCGCGCCGGTGCGGCTGGCGCTCCCGAAGTTGCGCATCGGCGCGCCATTGACGATCGTCGGGTCGAGCCCCGCCTCGGCCAAGATCCAGCCGGTCATGCCGGTGACGGTCGACTTGCCGCTGGTCCCACCAACCGCGACCGACACCGGGGCGGCATTGAGCAGGCGCGCGAGAAGTTCGGCACGGGTCAGCCTTTCGAGCCCGAGCGCCTTGGCCCGGGCTATGTCTGGCACGCTTTCTTCGATAGCGGCGCTCGCGACGACAACCTGTCCAGCCCGCACCCCCGATCCGTCCTGCGGATAGAGGACGAAGCCCTGAGCCTTCAGCGCCTCGAACTTTTCGGGCGTGCGGCCCTGGTCGTTGGCGCGGTCCGATCCCGCCACTTGTGCACCGCTCGCCTTCACGATCTCGGCGAGCGGCAACATGCCCGAACCCCCCAGGCCGACGAAGAAATAGCTTGCCATCCACCATCCCCTAGCGGTTGTTGCGCGCATGAGAATAGCCGTCGTCGCGCCGTCCAACGCCCTTCCCGTCGAAGTGCCCGAGCGGGTTCAGGCAATCGCCGGCGATCGGGCGGAAATCGTCTTCCATCCGCAATGCTTCCTGTCGTCGGGACATTTTGCGGGGCCGGATTCAGTACGTGAAGATGCGTTCGTGGACGTAGCCAATGATGCGGCGTTCGACGCCGTCTGGATCGCGCGGGGCGGATATGGCGCTGGACGGATTGCCGAACGTGTCATTGCGCGGCTCGGCGCCGCTGCTCGGGACAAGATATATCTTGGCTACAGCGATGCCGGCTTCCTGCTCGCCGGGCTGTTCAAGGCCGGCATCGGGCGCGTGCTGCACGGGCCGATGCCCGCGGACGTGCGTCGTGCCGGGGGGAGGGCGGCAATCGAGCGCGCCCTGGCTGCGTTGTGCACCCCCCCGATCGCCGAACGCCCGCAGGTCGCCTTCAACCTGACCGTGCTATCGTCGCTGCTTGGCACGCCGCTCGAGCCTGATTTTTCCGACCGCGTCCTGATGATCGAGGAGGTTGATGAACATGCGTATCGCATCGACCGGCTGCTCTTCCACGTCACCAGCCAACCCGGGATTCGCCGCGCGGCCGGGCTGATGCTCGGACGTTGCGATCCGATGCCCCAAAACGACGTGGATTTCGGACAGGAGGTTGAGGACATTGCCCGTTACTGGTGCGATCGCGCGCACCTTCCGTATCTTGGTCGTGCCGACATCGGCCACGACGCGGATAACGCCGTCGTCCGCTTTTCCTGAAGTTTGACGCTGCCGCGCCAGGCCACATCTGGAATTGAGTGGGGGGACTGTCTTGGGCAGGATGTGCGTGCACGGCGTCCTGTCGGGCGGGCGATCTACAATGCACGCTGCCGCTGACGGCTTGAGGCGATACCCCGCCTCGCCTAAGGCCGCGGGCATGTCCGACCTGATCGATATCGCCCTGCCCGACGGTTCCGTGCGCCAGGTTGCGCGCGGCACTACCCCGGGGGAAATCGCCGCGGCGATTGGCCCGGGGCTGGCCAAGGCGGCGCTGGCGGCGCGCGTCGACGGCGAATTGCGCGATCTCGACCGCCCTCTCGATCAGGACGCCAGCCTGGCGTTGGTGACGGCGCGTGATGAGGCCGATGCGTTGGAACTCGCGCGGCACGATTATGCGCACGTGCTCGCAGAAGCGGTGCAAAACCTGTTTCCCGGCACGCAAATCACTTTCGGCCCGTCGACCGATGACGGCTTTTATTACGATTTCGCGCCCAGGGACCGCCCCTTCACCGACGAAGACCTGCCGGCGATCGAGGCGGAGATGCGCAAGGTTATCGGCCGCGACGAAAAGCTGGTGCGCGAAGTGTGGGAACGCGACGCGCTCATCGCCAAATGGCAGTCGGAAGGCGAGAGCTTCAAGGCCGAATGGGCGGCTGGACTGCCCGAGGGCGAGGAACTGACCGTCTATCGCTCGGGCACGTGGATGGACATGTGCCGCGGGCCGCATCTGGCGTCGACCGGCAAGCTTGATCCCAACGCGTTCAAGCTGATGCGCGTCTCGGGGGCCTATTGGCGCGGCGACCAGAATAATCCGCAGCTCTCGCGCATCTACGGCACCGGCTGGCTCAACAAGAAGCAACTCGACGCGCATCTCGTGCGGCTGGAGGAAGCGGCCAAGCGCGACCATCGCCGCATCGGGCAGGACATGGACCTGTTCCATTTGCAGCAGGAAGCGCATGGCAGCGTGTTCTGGCATCCCAAGGGCTTCATCCTGTGGCGCCAGCTCGAAGCCTATATGCGCCGCCGACTCGATGCTGCCGGCTATGCCGAGGTGAAGACCCCTCAGCTGATGGATGCCAAGCAGTGGGAACGCTCGGGCCATTGGGGCAAGTATCGCGAGAACATGTTCGTCGTGCCCGACGAAATTCCCTCTGGTGAAGACGACGCACCGGTGCTGTCGGGCACCGCCGACCTCATGGCGCTGAAACCCATGAACTGCCCGGCGCACGTGCTGATCTTCAAGCAGGGCATCAAATCGTACCGCGACCTGCCGCTGCGGATGGCTGAGTTCGGCTGTTGCCACCGTAACGAGCCGCATGGTGCACTGCACGGCATCATGCGCGTGCGCCAGTTCACTCAGGACGATGCGCACATCTTCGCGCGGCCCGATCAGCTGACCGTCGAGGTCGCCGAGTTCTGCGACCTGCTCGACAGTGTTTACCGCGACCTGGGCTTCGACAGCTACGCGATCAAGCTCGCGCTGCGTCCCGAAAAGCGGTTCGGCTCCGACGAGATGTGGGACTGGTCCGAACAGCAGCTGCGCGATGCCGTGGCGGCGACCGGGCGCGCGACACCCGAATATGGCTGGGAGGAACTGCCGGGCGAAGGTGCATTTTACGCTCCAAAACTCGAATTTCATCTGACCGATGCCATCGGGCGGACGTGGCAGGTCGGGACAATCCAGACCGACACGGTGCTGCCCGAGCGGCTCGACGCGAGCTACATTGCCGAGGATGGCGCGCGACACCGCCCGGTGATGCTGCACCGCGCGATCCTGGGAACGTTCGAACGTTTCATCGGCATCCTGATCGAACATCACGCCGGGCGTTTTCCGTTGTGGCTGTCGCCGGTGCAGGCGGTGGTCGCGACGATCGTCAGCGAGGCGGACGGTTACGCCAATGATGTATTGCAGAAATTGTCTGCGGCCGGGCTCCGGGCGGAGGGCGATCTGCGCAACGAAAAGATCAACTACAAGGTGCGCGAACACTCGCTGGCCAAGGTTCCGCATCTTCTCGTGATCGGCAAGCGCGAGGCTGAGGAGGGCACCGTCGCGATCCGATCGCTCGGTGTCGAAGGCCAGCGGATCATGAAGATCGAGGATGCGGTCGCCTGGCTTCGTGATGAAGCCACGCCGCCCGATTTGCGGCGGGGCGCATCTTGAACGTCCGGTTCGCTTCTGTCGTGATGGTGCCCGCTCTGGCACTTGCCGGGTGCGGGCAAGCGCCAGTCGTCGATAACGCGGCGACCAACACCGCGGCGGCCAATACCGCCGCGGCCATCACGCCGCCTGTCCCCGTGCCCAAAGCCACAAGTCCTGAGGAAAAAAGCTGGCCGCCCGCGCCCGGCACACCAGGGGGCTTGCCCGACGACCGCGCCGCACTGCCCGAAACCGGGCGCGATTTGACGGGACCGCAGGGCGCCGCCGCTGCGCTCGAGACCTATGTCGTCAACGTCGAAGGCAAACACTGGACGCGCGCGCACCAGCAATGGGGCGTTGATGCGGCGGCGCTGGCTTTTGAAAAACGCTGGCGCGATGTGTCCGAAGTGCATGGGATGATCGGACGACCCGGCGATGCGGAAGGGGCCTGTGGCTCGATCTATGCCGAGGTGCCAGTGCAATTTTACGGCACGCGGCTGGACGGCACGCGCTTCAACTCGGTCGGTACTGCGACGATGCGCCGGGTCAACGGCGTCGATGGTGCCACCCCACGGCAGTTGAGCTGGCATATCGACCAGATCATCTTGCACGACACGCGCTGAGCCAACTTACATACCGATTTGGTCGGTATGACCTTCAGCGACATCACCGACGATCCGGTCAGGACGTAAGCAGCCGATGCTAAAGATGATGGGGTGTGTGCGGCTGCGGGATCGCAGGAAACCACCGCGAACTCCGGGCGTTATGACGTTCATGATCCGCGTCCCGACATTGCTCGCCGCAACGCTTACGCTGCTGGTCCTTACCGTGACCGTCCCAGCCATTGCGACGCCGCCAATCGCCGCGGTGCCCGTTTCGGACGCACGCTGACATGGCGGGCGGCTGGACTCGCGACGGCGCGGTCCAGGATCAGATCGACGACACCGTCAACGACGCCGTGATGGCGGCTCGCGCGCGTCTGTCCGGTGGCGACAGCGCGGAAGAATGCGACGATTGCGGCGAACCCATCCCTGAGCGCCGGCGCGCTGCGGTGGCTGGGGTGCGTACCTGTATCGCCTGCCAATCGGCGCGCGATGCCCGCCCCTCGGCGCAGCTATTCAACCGCCGCGGTTCGAAGGACAGCCAGCTGCGCTAGTCTGTCAGCCCTTGGGGCTCTCGGCGATTTTGCTCTTCTGGCTTGGCTGCGACACGTTGGGCTTGACCTTTTCCTTCTTGGGTTTGCGGGTTTCCTTGTTCGATTTCATCTGACCCTTGGCCATCGCCTTGCACTCCGTTTCACGCCGGAGTCTTGCACGCGGCGCCCGACGGCACAATGTCATCCCGATGCCCGCGCCCACTTGTCCAATCTGCGACCGCCCCGTGACGCCACCCTTCAAACCATTTTGCTCCCAGGGGTGCCGCGATCGTGACCTGATCCAGTGGCTCGACGGAAATCGCGCCATTCCAGGTCCGCCAGCGGAAGAGACCGAGGATTGATTTTACTCGCCTACACCCCCGCCATTATGGCATGCCATTGACTGACAATGCCGCCGGATCCGACGGTGCGGTAGACGACATTGGCACATGTGAATCGTGTGAATCGGAGGCGAGGATGGCGACGCAACTCAAGGCGAAGACCGGCATGACCGAAGCGGAATGGACCGCGCGGCAGGAGCTTGCCGCCTGTTACCGCGTGTTTGACCACATGGGCTGGTCGGAAATGATCTATAACCACATTACCGTTAAGGTGCCGGGCGAAGAGGGCGCGTTCCTGATCAACCCCTATGGCATGCATTTTTCGGAGATCACGGCGTCGAGCCTGGTGAAGATCGACATTGACGGCAATGTGCTGGCGCCGACCGAATGGCATGTGAACCGGGCGGGCTTCGTCCAGCATGCCCTGTTTCACAAGCATATCCCCGACGCTCATGCGATCGCGCACACGCACACCACTGCGGGTATGGCGGTGTCGAGCGTTGAAGGTGGGCTGCAACCGGTCAACTTTTATGCCTGCAATTTCATCGGGCAGCTCGGCTATCATGAATTCGAAGGTGTGACGGTTCGCGACGAGGAGGGGCCACGTTTCCTCCAAAGCCTGGGCAACAAGAGCATGATGCTGCTGAAGAATCACGGCATCCTGGTGATGGGCAGGACGCTGCCGGAAGTGTTCGTCAAGCACTGGGCGCTTCAACGAGCGTGTGAGATCCAGATTCAGACGATGTCCATGGGCCAACCGGTGGTCGTGCCAGATGATATCGTCGCGATCCATCAACGTGACCTGCACCAGACGCAGATACCCGGAGGTGCGGGCGCGGCGGAATTCGCCGCGATGGTCCGCCTCGTCGATCGCAGGGATCGCGGCTGGCGCGACTAGCTTTCTGCTTGCTGCACAACGGGTTCAGCCTCGCGCTAGCTCATTTATGCGAATCGTCATGACATCAGGGAACCGCAATCGCGCGGAACCGCTGTTGAGGACATGGCGATGAAAAAGATGATCGTGATGGCCGGATTGCTCGCGGCGGTGTCCGCGCTTCCGGCAATGGCGCAGGATTGGCGCAACGGGCGCGCCCAGGGCATGCAGGCTCGCGCCGAACGTGGCGAACGCCCGCAGCGCGCCGAACGTGCCCAGGCCCAGGCTCAGGCGCCCTCGCAGGTGCAAGCTCAGGCCCCACGGCAGGCGCAGCGTGCCGAATGGCAGGGTCGTCGAGGATATGGCGGCCAGGCGACGGCTCCGGGCAATGGTGTGCAGTTCCAGAATCAGGCGCGGGCACAGGCGCGTTTCCGTGATCGGGACGGCGACGGCATCCGCAATCGGCGCGACGCCGATCGTAACGGCGATGGCGTGATCGACGCCGGCCGCCGCGACCGGGATGGTGACGGTATTCGCAACCGCTTCGACCGTGATCGGGACGGCGACGGTATCCGCAATCGTCGCGATGCGGATGCCAATGGCAACGGCCGCGTCGACCGCCGGTACGACCGCAACCGTGATGGCCAGATCGACCGTCGCTTCGACCGCAACAACAACGGCCGGATCGACCCGCGCTACGGCAACAATTACGGCCGCTACGGTTACGGCAATGGGTATAATAATCGCTATAATAATGGCGGCACCTGGAACCGCGGCTGGCGCAACGACCGCCGGTATGACTGGAACAGCTACCGCAACTACAATCGCGGCCTGTTCAGCCTGCCGCGCTACTACGCGCCTTCTGGCTGGAATTACGGTTACAGGCGTTTCAACATCGGGATCACGCTGAATTCGCTACTGTTTGCGCGGAATTACTGGATCGACGATCCGTACCAGTATCGCCTGCCGCCGGCCTACCCGCCCTATCGCTGGGTGCGGTATTACAATGACGCGCTACTGATCGACGAACGCAGCGGGTACGTTGTCGACGCTCAGTACGACTTCTTCTACTAGGACGTCACGCTGACGGCTCGGAGCTTCACCGCTCCGGGCCGTTTCGCTATTGAGCCGCAATGCCCGCCGAAAAGCTCGTTGAATTGGGAAAGACTGTTTCCCGCCGCCTGCGCGCCAACCCGCAGGTGCAGCTCGTCGAGGGCGCGGGCGCCGAACTCTATTGTTACCAGAACTTTCTTGATCCGCTCGAATGCGGTGGCCTGGTAGCGATGATCGACGCCGACCGCGTCCCCTCCACAGTCTATGCCACCAATGACGACCAGCTCTTTCGCACCTCGGAAAGCTGCAACCTCGATCGCTCGCACCCCTTCGTTCACGCGATCGACGCCAAGATCGACCATCTACTCGGAATGAAGAACCGTCAGGGCGAGTCGTTGCAAGGGCAGCGTTATGCGATCGGCCAGGAGTTCAAGGCGCACCACGACTGGTTCCATGTCGAACAAGCCTATTGGCAGGACGAGAAAAAGCGCGGCGGCCAACGCTGTTGGACCGCGATGATCTACCTCGACGAACCCGAAATGGGTGGCGAAACCAGCTTCCCGCTGGCCGGGCTCATGGTTAGTCCGCGCGCGGGCATGCTGCTGGCGTGGAACAATGCCAGTCCCGAGGGCAAGCTCAACCGCAACACGCTGCACGCCAGCCTGCCCGTTACTGCGGGAATCAAGAACATCGTGACCAAGTGGTACCGTGAACGCTTCTGGTTCTAACGCCGCCTGACCTTGGGCGGTGCCGTCGAACGCACGAAGCTGACGAAGGGGCAGCGCTGGCCATCCGCGACCACCGCGCTGTTCTTGTCGAGCCGGCCATTGCCGGACACATCGAACCGCAGCCCATAGCCGTCGATCAGTCGGGAACATGGTCCGCCGAGCTGGGCATAATACCAGTCGCCCTTCAGGCTTTGCACCCACACCCCCTTTTTTCCGTCGGCCACATGACGAAAGACGCCATCGCGCGCGACACTATCGAGCGAGGCTTGAGGAACAGCGGCGGTGAGGGCGAGAGCGAGCGCAAGCATGTAGCCTGAACGCGCGAGCTCTAAAGCTGGTCGCCAACGCGTTCGAAAAAATGGCGACGGCACAGCGCGACGTAGCGTTCGTTGCCGCCAGGTTCGAGTTGTGCGCCTTCGCGTACCGCCTTCCCACCGGCATCGACACGCAAGTTCATCGTCGCCTTGCGCCCGCAATCACATACCGATTTGAGCTCGACCAACGCATCGGCCAGCGCCAGCAGCGCCGCCGAACCGGGGAACAGCTGGCCCTTAAAATCGGTGCGCAGGCCGTAGCACAGCACCGGCACACCGCGGCGATCGGCGATATGCGCCAGCTGCAGCACCTGGTCGCGGGTCAGCCACTGCGCCTCGTCAACCAGCACACAGGCAAGCGGCGCGCGCTCATCTTCTTCGGTGATCGCCTCGGCGAGGTTGGTGGCGGCGTCGAACAGATTGGCATCCATTTCCAACCCGATCCGTGAGCAAATCTTTGCTCGCCGATCCATCGCGCCGGTCCACAGCATCGTGCGCATACCGCGCTCGCGATAGTTGAAGTCGGCCTGCAGGAGCGTCGTCGACTTGCCCGCATTCATCGACGCATAATAGAAATAAAGCTTGGCCATTCGCTAGCGCGGCAGTGCGTCGAGCCAGGCCACCAGCCGCTCGGCGAGCGCGATCCGCATGTCCGAAAAGCTGTGGTCCGTTGGCAGCATCGGTTGCGCGGTCAGCCCCGCCGCCTTGCTCAACCGCGCGGCTTCCTCGAGACCCGCGCCGCGCTCGGCGAAGATGATCGTGACCGGACGCGGCGCGATGGTCGCGACGGTGCGCGCAAGGTCGAGCCGCGATCCCGCGTTGTCGATTTGAGCGAGCAGGGTCGCTTCGCTGGTGCCGGCGAGCGGGGGCATGTCGCCGCGCAGTTCATCGACCACGAATTCTTCCTTTGCCGCAGCATTGGCGCGGAAGAAGCGGCCCGTCGCGGCGATATCCCACGGATCGATCAGAAACGCACCGAGTATTTGCCGGTCTCCCGCTGCCGCCGAGGCCGCCATCGTTCCGCCCATGCTGTGCCCGGCGATCGCGATGCGACGCGGATCGATGCGATAGCGTGCGACGATCTCGGGGCGCTGGAGAAAAGCGAGCGCCGTGGCGGCATCGTCCGCCGCGCCGTCGAGGCTGAACGCGCCTGGGCTGCCCCAGCTGCCGCGGTAATGGAGCGTCAGGACGTTCCAGCCGTTGCGCCGGGCTGCCTGCGCCAGATCAAGGTTTTGTTCGTTCCCTGGAAAGCCGTGGAGCAAGAGCAGCGTCGGGTGCGGCCCGCTGCCACTGGCGAGATAAAGCACCGCGTTCATTGCGCCATTGCCGGCGGGAATGACGAACGCCGCCATCGCGGCGGGATGAGCGGAGTCCCGCGGCGGATCGGCGGTGACGGGGGCCGCCGCGATGAGCAGCAGCGGGAGCAGACATTTCATGCGGTGCGCGTGCGCGACACATGCTGGCTTGTCCAGTCAGCCCAGGTCCTGCGCCACCTTTGGATCGCGCAGCAGCCGGTCGATATGGCTGCCCTCGTCAAAGCTCTCGTCCGGCAGGAATTTGAGCTTCGCCGCATATTTGCCGTTCACCGCGCGCGCGACTTCGCGTTGGAGAAATGCGGTGTTGGTGCGCAGCGCTTTCAGCACGGCCTCCTCGTCCTTGCCCAGCAGCGGCTTGATGAAAGCGGTGGCATGACGAAGGTCGGGTGACATGCGGACTTCGGTGACGGTGACCGAGTGGCTGGTCAGCACGTCGTCATGCACATCGCCGCGCATCAGCAGGTCGCTGAGCGCGTGCCGCACCGCTTCGCCAACGCGAAGGGTGCGGACCGATTTGTCGGGGCGTTCGCTCACAACGTCCGCGCGCGTTCCTCGACCTCATAGGTTTCGAGGTAATCGCCCGCCTTGATGTCGTTGGTCGCGTCGAAGGTAACACCGCATTCGAGGCCCGCACGGACCTCCGCGACATCGTCCTTGAAGCGGCGCAGCGAGTTGACCGAGCCGTTGTAGATGATGACGTCGTCACGCGTGATGCGCGCGCGCAGGTTCTTGCGGATGATCCCTTCGGTGACGAGCAGGCCGGCGGCCTTGCCGGTCTTGCCCGCTGGGAAGACCTGCTTGATCTCGGCCCGGCCAACGACGGTTTCGATGAACTCCGGACCCAACTGGCCGGCCATCCGCTCACGGATCGCATCGGTCAGGTGGTAGATCACGTCGTAATACATGAACTCAACGCGATCGCGCTTGGCCAACGCCTGGGCCTTGGGGTTGGGCCGGACATTGAAGCCGATCACCGGCGCGCTCGACGCGGCGGCGAGAGACACGTCACTTTCCGTGATGCCGCCCACGCCTGAAGACAGGACGCGAACCTTGATCTCGTCGGTCGACAGGCGGTTGAGCGCGCCGACGATCGCACCGACCGACCCTTGCGTATCCGCCTTCACCACCACCGGTACCTGTTCGATCTTCTTGGCCGACAGGTTGGTGAACAGATTATCCAGGTCGATCGGGCCAACGCCGGTGCGCTTGTCGGTGGCGACGCCCGCACGATAGCTGGCGACCTCGCGCGCGCGCGCCTCATTCTCGACAACCGAAAGCGGATCGCCCGCCTGCGGCACACCCGACAGCCCCAGGATTTCAACCGGCATCGATGGGCCGGCGGTCTTCACCTGCTTGCCCTGGTCGTTGATCAAGCGCTCGGACCTTCCCCGACTGCTCACCGACGACGATGATGTCGCCAACCTTGAGTGTTCCGCGACGAACAAGAACGGTGGCGACCGCGCCACGCCCCTTGTCGAGCTGAGCTTCGATCACCGTACCTTCGGCAGCGCGGTCCGGGTTGGCCTTCAGCTCCATCAGCTCGGCTTGGATCGCGATCTTTTCGATCAATTCATCGAGTCCGGTCTTCTTCATCGCGGACACTTCGACGTCCTGCACGTCGCCCGACATCTCCTCGACGATCACGTCATATTGGAGAAGCTGTTCACGGACTTTCTTGGCATTGGCCTCGGGCTTGTCGACCTTGTTGATCGCGACGATCATCGGGACGTTCGCGGCCTTGGTATGATTGATCGCCTCTACCGTCTGCGGCTTGATCGAATCGTCGGCGGCGACGACCAGCACGACGATATCGGTGACATTGGCACCGCGTGCGCGCATTTCGCCGAACGCTTCGTGGCCCGGGGTGTCGAGGAAGGTAACCTTGTCGCCCGATTTCACCTGCACTTGATAAGCGCCGATGTGCTGGGTGATGCCGCCCGCCTCGCCACGCACCACATTGGTGCCGCGCAGCGCATCGAGCAGCGAGGTCTTGCCGTGATCGACATGGCCCATAATCGTGACCACGGGCGCGCGCGCCTGCAGCGTGTCCTCCGCATCGACATCCTGTTCGACGTCGATGTCCGCGTCGGACTCGTTCACGCGAGTAACGTTGTGGCCGAATTCGGTGACCAGCAATTCGGCGGTATCCTGGTCGATGAAATCATCCATCGCGCTGGGCATGCCCATCTTGAACAGTGCCTTGAGCAGGTCCGAGCCACGCTCGGCCATGCGGTTGGCCAGTTCACCGACGGTGATCGTGTCGGGGATGACGACGTCGCGCAGTTGCTTTTCGCGCGGGCCGGAATGACCCGCATGCGCCCGGCGCTCCTTCTCGCGCGCGCGTTTCAGTGCCGCGAGCGATCGGGCGCGGGCACCCTCGTCGGTGTTCAAGGCGCGCGTGACGGTGAGCTTGCCCGCCTGACGGCGATCATCTCCGCCGATGCGGCTGGGCGATGGACGGCGCGGCGGTTCGGGACGGCGCACTGCGGGAGCGTTGGCGCCGAACTGGCGTGGACGTTCCGGCTCCGGCAGACGGCAGCGGCAGCGCGCGGGGCGGCCTCGGGCTCGGCTGCGACTTCAGGCTCGGGCGCGGGTTCGGCAGCGCGCGCTTCTTCCGCCTTGCGGTTTTCTTCCGCGCGGCGCTTTTCTTCTTCGCTCTGCTCAACCTTGGAGCGATCTTCGCGGCGGCGATTTTCCTCAAGCGCGGTCATCCGCGCCTCTTCGGCCTCGCGCAGCAGGCGTTCCTGCTGTTCGCGCCGTTCTAGCGGAGTCATTGCGCGGGGAGCGGGCGGCGGCGGCGGAGCGAGGGGCGCGGGGGCCGCTTCGACGACCGGCGCGGCGACCTCCACCTGGGCTTCAGCTTCAGGCGCGGGGGCAGCATCCTCACCCGGACGACCCAGGATGCGGCGCTTCTTGACCTCGACCACCACGGTGTTCGAACGGCCATGGCTGAAGCTCTGCTTGACCTTGCCGGTTTCGACCGTGCGCTTGATGCCCAGCGGTGCGCGCATGCCCAGCTTCGGCTTTTATCGTTATCGCTCATTACTTAACCTGAACCCTTCGCTTGCCCAGACTGGACGTAACACCATGCGCCGCGCGGCCCTGACGGTTGCGGGTGTTTTCCGCAAGCCAGCCGGTCGTCGGCATTCCGATAAATGCGTGCCAGCGATCGATCGCCAGCGCGACGCGATCCGCCGCACGGGCGTCCGTCACACCGATATGGACCACGTTGTCGCGGCCCAGCGCTGCACTCAATATGGCCCTGGGGGCGGACAAAACCAACCCCCGCGCGCCCGAACCTTCATCATCATTGCCCACGCGCCATGCCTGATCGAGCCGGCGGTTGCCGTCTTCGGCTGCGTCGGCGGCGTGGAACAGCAATGATACCTTGCCACTGCGCGCGGTTTCGGCGACGCGCTCGCTGCCCGTCACCAGCGTCGATGCGCGCGCTTCGAGGCCAAGACGGTTGAGCGCATCGTCGGCCAATGCGGTCTCGATCTTCGCGCCGAGATCGTCGGGCACTGTGACGTCGCCGTCCTTGAACGCGCGCGACAGAGCACCCTTCAACTTACCCTTGGCAACGGCGGTATCGAGGGCAGGACGATCGACCGCGATCCACGCGCCCCGGCCGGGGGCACGCGCACGCACGTCGGGCAGCACGTCACCCGAAGGCGACAAGCGCAAGCCGCACCAGCCGCGCCCGGTCTCCCTTGGCGCGGGTCAGGACGCAGGTCCGTTCGCTTACCGTGTCATTGGGTGGAGTCCGCAAGCGCGTCCTCCTTTTGCGACGCTTCGTCGCCAAACCAGCCCGCCGCCTGGCGCGCCGCCATGATGATTTCGTTGCCCTGTTCCATGGACAGGTTGAACGCCTGCAATATCCCGCCCTTGGGCTCATTGGTCGGGACAACCTTGCGACGGGGTTCGACGCGACGCTTCTCGACCAGTTCGTCAGTGGCGAGGTCGCCCAGATCGTCGAGCGTCTTCACGCCCGCCTTGCCGAGGACGACCAGCATCGCTTCGTTGAGGTGCGGCATCTCGGCCAACGCGTCCTCGACACCCAAGCCCCGACGCGCTTCACGGTTAGCTTCGTCGCGGCGGGCCAGCGCCTCGCCGGCGCGGCTTTGCAATTCGGCGGCCAGATCTTCGTCAAACCCTTCAATGTCGGCGATTTCACCGACATCGACGTAAGCCACCTCTTCAAGACTGGTGAAGCCTTCGGCAACAAGCAGTTGCGACAGCGTTTCGTCGACGTCGAGTTCCTGTTCGAACAGTGATGAGCGTTCGACGAACTCACGCTGGCGCTTTTCGCTGGCATCGGCTTCGGTCAGAATGTCGATCGCCTTGCCGGTCAACTGGCTGGCCAGGCGGACGTTCTGGCCGCGACGGCCGATGGCGAGAGATAGTTGATCGTCGGGGACGACGACTTCGATGCGATCCTCTTCCTCGTCGATCACGACGCGCGCGACATTGGCCGGCTGCAACGCGTTGACGACAAAGGTCGCGGTGTCTTCCGACCAGGGAATGATGTCGATCTTCTCGCCCTGCATTTCCTGGACGACCGCTTGCACGCGGCTGCCCTTCATGCCGACACAGGCGCCAACGGGGTCGATCGAGCCATCGCGGCTGATCACGCCAATCTTCGCGCGGCTGCCCGGATCGCGCGCGGCCGCCATGATCGTGATAACGCCATCATAGATTTCGGGGACTTCCTGCGCGAACAGCTTCTTCATGAAGTCGGGATGTGCGCGGCTGAGGAAGATTTGCGGGCCGCGGACTTCGCGCACGACCTTGAGGATCAGCGACCGGATGCGGTCGCCGACGCGGACGACTTCGCGCGGGATCTGTGCATCGCGGCGGATGACGCCTTCGGCGCGACCCAGGTCGACGACGACATGGCCGAATTCGACACGCTTGACGACGCCGGTGATCAATTCGCCACCGCGGTCCTTGAACTCCTCGTACTGGCGTTCACGCTCGGCATCGCGCACCTTCTGGAAGATGATTTGCTTCGATGCCTGCGCCTGGATGCGGCCGAATTCGATGGGGGGTAGCGGATCGACTATGAAATCACCGATCACCGCACCGGCCTGAAGCTTCTGCGCCTGCTCGACCGTCACCTGCTTGTAGATATCGTCGACTTCCTCAACGACTTCGACGACACGCCACAAGCGCAGGTCACCCGTTTCGCCGTCCAGCTTGGCGCGAATTTCCATTTCCGACCCGTAACGCGTGCGCGCCGACCGCGCGATCGCGTCCTCCATGGCCTCGATCACGATTTCGCGGTCGATCAGCTTTTCCTTCGCAACCGAATCGGCAATCGCGATCAGCTCCGCCTTGTTGGCAGTGGCAGTGGCAGGGGCGGCAGTAGCCATTAGTCGTCGTCCTCTTCTTCCAGTTCTTCGGCCTCACCGGCATCCAGCGGTGCGGTGGCGGCAATCAATTTGTCGGTCAGTACCAGCTTGCCCGATGCGATCTGCGCAAAAGCAACGTGCAGCGTTTCGTCGGCTACGGTGATCAGTATCCGGTCGTCGTGCACACCAGCCAGATCGCCATCGATCTGCTTGCGGGCGCCCAAAGGTTCGGCAAGCTTCAGCTTGGCACGATGACCCTCCCAGTCGGCATAGTCGCCAAGTCGCGTCAGCGGGCGGTCGATGCCCGGCGAACTGACTTCGAGGCGATAAGCCTCCTCGATCGGATCGACCTCGTCGAAAACCTCGGACAGCCGCCGGGATAATGCGCCACAATCAGCGAGGGTCAGTTGGCGTGTGTCGGGACGTTCCGCCATGACCTGCAGCACCGGTCCATCCTCGCCGCCAAACATCGCCACGCGCACGAGGTCGAGACCGAGAGCCTTGGCTTCGGGTTCGATCAACGCGGTGAGTTCTGCGATATTGTCCATGCGGTCCTATACGTGCGGCTCCCCTGCGTCCGAGCCCCGTGGCCCGAACCCAAACACCCGACGATGTGAGGAAGCGCAACAGGATATAGACACAAGGCATCGTCACGGCAAGCCGTGTCCTGTGGTTGCAAAATAGCAACGCAGCCTTGATTCCGCGACACGAGGACGGAACATAGCAGACTTGCAAATGTTAAATCCTGACCTGTAAGTAGTTTTCCAAGAGTCATGACCGCACCAGCCCGCATCCTGATCGTCGAAGATGAAATGCTCGTCGCGACCGAGCTGGAAGCGATTCTGGAAGATCTGGGCCACGCACCGGTGGGCATCGCGCCCGACCTCGATACTGCGATCAGCCTCGCGGATTCCCGCATTGACCTGGCATTGGTCGATCTGAATCTGCGTGATGGGCTGACCGGACCGCAGATCGGCAAGTTCCTGTGCGAAAAATGCAATATTACCGTGTTGTTCGTAACCGCCAATCCAAGCCTGTTGGGCGAAGGGATTGCCGGTACCGTCGGGGTGCTGGCAAAGCCGACGAGCGAAGCCGATGTGAAGCGCGCGGTCGATTACGCCTTGCGTGTTCGGCATGGTGAGCGGGTTAGCCCACCCGCCGGCTTGCGAGCTTTCGGCTAACGCACCAGGCGGCTGGCGGCCACTGTCACGCGTGCGTGAAGCCCTTCGGGACGCCAATTCTGTTCGATCGTGCCGCCTAGCTGTCCAGCAATCGACATTTCGACCAGGCGAGACCCGAACCCGCGTGTCTGCGGTGGGCTCGTCACTTCTGGCCCACCGCTTTCCAGCCAGTCGATGATCAGATTATCGCTGTCACGAACGACGGTCACTGCCACGTGGCCGTCGTTGGTCGACAGCCCACCATATTTCGCAGCGTTCGTGGCAAGTTCGTGGAATACCAGGGCGATCGGTGTCGCACCACGATCGTCGATCGGGACGTCATCGCCAGAGAGGGTAAAGCGACCCTCGGCAAAGGCCGGGTAAGCCGCGAACAACCGCGCGAGCATCGTCTGAACCGAAGCATCGGGAACGTTGGGACGCGAATCCTCGCTGTGCGGTCGGACGAATTCATGCGCTTGGCCCAGCGCGTTGACACGCTGTTGCAGCAATGCCGCGAAAGGCTTGCTTTCGGGGTAGCTGCGCGCCGACTGGCCGATCAAGCCATTGACCACGGCAAAGATGTTCTTGATGCGGTGGCTCAGTTCGCGCGACAGGATGGCGTTCTGCTCCGCATCTGCTTTCGCGTCGTGGATATCGGTGCACGTGCCGATCCAGCGCGTGATCCGTTGTTCGTCGTCGCGCACTGGTTGCGCGCGTCCGAGCACCCATCGGTAGTCGCCGCTATGATGGCGCAGACGATATTCGACCTCATAGGGTTCGCCCGTCGCGAGACAGCGCCGCCAGCGCTCCCACGCCCGGTCCTGATCGCCGGGATGAAACATTCCGGCCCAGCCTTCTCCGTCGGTCGAACCTTGGGGTACGCCCGTGAATTCGTACCAGCGCTGGTTATAATAATCGTGAAATCCGTCGGGCAGCGTCGACCAGATCATTTGCGGCATGAGATCGAGCAGCACATCGATTCGCGCCGAGCTTTCGCGCAGCGCACTTGCTGATTCGCGATCACCATCGACCCCAAGGGTTCCACTCATACCGTTCGTATCCATAGTCGACAGGCGTCTCCCGGTGCAGATCGGAAAAGCCGCGCCAAGGGATGGCGTGGACGCGCGAGTTGCCTTCTGTCAAACCGCAAGGCGATGAAATGGTTGCCTCTGGCGCTCGCCGCCCTCGCCTCGTCCACCACTGCGCTCGCCGACGGGCTGATCGACAACATCAATGGCGTAACGCTCGATGCCGATGGCCGGGTGATGCGCTTCATCGCTATGACGGTGACGCCCGATGGTCATGTCGGCAAGCTGATCGAAGCGGGCATGAAGAAACCCGATCGCGCCGATTGGCGCTTCGATGGCAAGGGCCAAGTGCTGATACCCGGACTGATCGATGCGCATACGCACGTCATGGGGACGGGGTTGGCCGCGCTGTCACTCGATCTATCGGGCACGACCAGCCTGGCGCAGGCGCTCGACCGGGTCCGCGCTTTCGCCGCCGCGCATCCCGAGCGGAAGTGGATTACGGGCGGCGGCTGGAACCAAGAGCGCTGGGCGCTGGGTCGCTTTCCCACGGCTGCCGAACTCAATGCCGCGGTCGGCGATCGTCCGGTGTGGCTGTCGCGCGCCGACGGGCATGCCGGCTGGGCGAATAGCGCGGCAATGAAAGCGGCGGGCGTAACGGGCGCGTCCAAGTCTCCTGCGGGCGGACGGATCGAAAGCGGCGTCTTCGTCGACGCGGCCCAGGACCTGATCGAGCGCGCGGTGCCGCCACTGACATCCAAGGATCGCGATCTCGGCCTGGCCAAGGCGCAGGACGTGCTGCTGGCCTATGGCATCACCTCAGTTGCGGACATGGGCACGTCAGGCGAGGATTGGCTGGCTTTCCGTCGGGCGGGTGACGAGGGGCGTTTGCGTCTGCGCATCGTCAGCTACTCGATGGGCCTCGCGCCCATGCAGGCGATCACCTCCGGCCAGCCGACGCCGTGGTTGTACGGTGACCGGCTACGAATGTCGGGGGTCAAGCTCTATGCCGATGGCGCACTGGGGTCGCGCGGCGCCTGCCTGAAGGCGCCTTACTCCGACAAGCCGGACCAGTCGGGCCTGTGTTTCAACACGGATGCGCAATTGCGCAACCTGATGAGCCGCGCGGCGATGGACGGGATGCAGCTGGCGGTGCACGCGATCGGCGACAAGGCCGACGCGCAAGTGTTGTCGGCGATTGAGGATGTGTCGCAGACCTATACCGGCGACCGGCGTTGGCGTATCGAACACGCGCAGATTGCCGATCCGGCAGATCTGCCGCGCTTTGGCCGACATGGCATTATTGCGTCGATGCAACCGGTGCATCAGACCAGCGACCGGACGATGGCCGAGGCGCGACTGGGACCGAGCCGGCTGGCGGGTGCCTATGCCTGGGCGTCGATGCTGAAGAACGGATCGAAGCTGGCGTTCGGATCGGACACACCGGTGGAGCGGCCCGACCCGTGGGCGGGGATGGCGGCGGCGGTGACGCGCGAGGACGAGAAGGGCGAGCCATTCGGGGGGTGGCAGGCGCAGGAGCGCGTGACACGCGAACAGGCGCTCGCCGGATATACGACCGGGGCCGCCTATGCGATGTTTGCCGAGGACAAGGTGGGCCGCCTGGCACCTGGCCTGCGCGCTGACTTTGTCTTGGTCGATGTCGATCCGCTGCAATCGACCCCGGCGCAATTGCGCGCGGCGCGGGTCAGCGAGACGTGGATCGGCGGCGTGCGCGCGTGGAAGCGCTGACGCTTTAACGAACGGTCTGACGAATGAGCGTGTCCGGTGTCAGGATCTGCGGCAGTTCGCGAGCATCGACCTCACCCGGGGCATAAAATAAATAGAGCGGCACACCGGCGCGTCCATGCGCACGAAGGAATGCGCCGATCGTCGCATCGCCGTTGGTCCAGTCGCCGACCAGGGTTGTAACGCCGGCACGCCTGAACGCGGCATGTGTTTCGTCGCGATCGATGGCGGCACGTTCGTTGACCTTGCATGTCAGGCACCAGTCGGCGGTGAAATACACGAATACCGGTTTTTTCGCCGCGACGAGTTGCGCGAGACGCGCCTCGGAGAAGGGTTCGCCGAAAATCGTGGCGGCGGCTGTCGGATTGGTCGCGCTGGGCGACTTGCCCCGCAGAAGCGCCGCGCCTCCGGCCGTGCCGACAAGCGCAACGAGGCCGGCAATGGCGAGGCCCGCGCGTCCGGCGCGTTGCCTCACACCACCTATGGTGAGCATCGCGACAATAATAGCGATGACGCCCAAGGCAACGATTGCGCCATGGTTTCCGGTCTGCTTCCACAACACCCACGCCAGCCACAGGGCCGTCAGCGCCATCGGCACGGCAAGGATGCGGCGAAGCGTGACCATCCACTTGCCCGGGCGTGGCAGTCGGCGGCGCAACGCTGGTACGAAGCCGATGGCAAGAAACGGAAGCGCAAGGCCGAGCCCCAGACCGGCGAACACTGCCAACGCCGCAGCCGGGGGCAAGATCAGCGCCGCACCCAGTGCCGCGCCCATGAACGGCCCGGTGCAGGGCGTCGCGACGAAGGCGGCGAGTGCGCCGGTGGCAAAGCCGCCCGCCGGGTGCGTGCCGCCGCCGATCACGGGCAATTCGAACACGCCCAGGAGGTTGATGGTCAGCGCGACCATCAGCGCGAACAGCACTAGTACGACGCGCGGATCCTGCAATTGAAAGGCCCATCCGACCCGCAGCGCCAGGACGAGGGCGCCAAGCGCGGTCAGCACCACGATTGCGCCGGCCGCATAGGCCAGCGCCTCTCGCCGCGCGGTACCTTCATTGCCGCCGGCGTGTGCGAGGCTGAGCGCCTTGAGGCTAAGGATCGGGAAAACGCACGGCATGACATTGAGGATCAACCCGCCGAGCACGGCACCGAGAATAGCGATAACGATGGTTCGCGCGTCGCCAGCCTTTCCCTGCTCGGGGACCGCCGGTACCGGGCCGGGCACTGCGGTGAAGCTGAGGCCGCGACCGTTGCCGATCGCGAGCACGCCGCCGATGGACGCGGCATCGAAGTTGGGGGCGGCAAAGACCGATCCGACCAAGGTGTCGCCAACACGCGAGAAGGTCTGACTGCCTGAATCGATCAGTGCATTGCGACTGAGCGGATATATTTTCGGCTCATCGAGTGAGGCGTTCGCCGGGTAGGGGATTGCAAAGCGGATCAGCGGCCCCTCCCGCTGGAAATGTGCGTCGGCGGAAAGCGGCGCGGGCAGCCGCGCCCGCCACGCGTCGAAACGCGAGTCGCGGCCGGTGCCCGGCCCAATCATGAGAGTCAGCGAAAATCGGGCTTGCTCGGGTACGCATACTTCGTCGCTGCAGACGAGGTAATTCGTGTCGAGTACCAGCGGGACTGCGGCGCCCGCGACCATTTTCTCAGGCAGTTTCAGGCGGAACAGCAAGGCGTGCTCGCCCTCGAAGACGTAATTGGCAAGGCCAGCAATCGTCAGCGTCTGTGGCACCGGGAAATCGGGCGGGGTCACGATCGCGCCCTTAGGCAGGGTCCAATCGAAACGCGGCGGATAGCCGGCTTCGCCCGGGTTCGTCCAATAGCCATGCCAGCCCTTGTGCGGCGTCAGTACCAGCGCGACCGCAACTTCCTGCCCTGGCTGCACGCGGGCGGTCTCGGCGACAAGCACCCCGTCCATGTTGCGCGCGGCAACCGGTGTCGCGATCAGGGCGAGGAGCAGCAGAAGCAAGCGAGACAAGCGCATCTGCCACGCTATAGCGCCATTTCCCGATCTCCCAAGGAATCGTCATGCGCCGCCTGATCGCCACCCTCGCCGCCGTCGTGTCCGCACCGGTGGCCGCGCAGCCGGCAACTCCACCCAAGCTCATTGTCGTGGTATCGGTGGACCAGTTCTCCGCCGATCTGTTTGCCGAGTATCGGGGGCTATGGGCTGGCGGGTTCAAACGGCTTGCGTCGGGCGCCGTGTTTCCTGCTGGCTATCAAAGCCATGCCGCGACCGAGACCTGTCCCGGCCATTCGACCATTCTGACCGGCGATCATCCGTCGCGCACCGGCATCGTTGCCAATACGTGGATCGATCAGAAGACGCGGCCGGGCAGCACCGTATACTGTGCCGAGGACGAGACGATTCCCGGCACCACCGCGAGAGCGTACACGCCAAGCGTCGCCCACTTGCTCGTGCCGACGCTGGGTGATCGAATGAAGGCGGCGAACCCGGCGGCCCGTGTGGTTTCAGTTTCGGGCAAGGACCGCGCGGCGATCATGATGGGCGGTCGTGCCACCGACCAGATCTGGTTCCTTGACCCGTTTGCCAAGAACCGGTTCTCGACGCTCGTCGACCATGCGGAAGCGCCCGTGCCTGCGGCGGTTGTGCGAGCCAATATCAGCCTGACGCGGCTTCTGGCCGCGCCGGGCAAGCCAGCAAAACTGCCCCCGCAATGTGCCAGTCGCGACCGTGCGGTCCCGCTGGCCCTGTCGAAGATTTCGGTGGGGAACGGCCGCTTCGTGCGGGAGGCGGGGGATGTCGAGTCATTCAGAGCTTCGCCCGATCTCGATCGTGCGACGATCGCGCTGGCGGGTGCTCTGGCGCACGACCTTAAACTGGGCCAGCAGAACCAGACCGACCTGTTGATCGTCGGCGCCTCTTCGACCGATTATGTCGGTCACCGTTACGGCACCGAGGGGGCCGAGACATGTATTCAGCTGACCGCTCTCGACGGGCTGCTCGACGGGCTGTTCAAGCAGCTCGACCGCGCACGGATCGACTATGTCGTGGTGTTGACCGCGGACCATGGCGGGCATGACGTGCCCGAACGCAACCGCGACCACGCGCTGCCCGATGCCCAGCGTGTGCCTGGCAATTTTACCTTTGCCCGTCTCGCCAAGCTGGTTGCGGACGACCTTAGGATTGAAGGGCCAGTCCTGCACGCCGCGGAGCTGGGCGATGTGTGGCTCGATAAGGGACTGAGCCCGGCCGATCGTGCCCGCGTCCAGGCGAAGACAATCGAATTGCTGCGCGCACAGCCGCAGGTCGCCGAGGTCTTCACGGCTGCCGAGATTGCCGCAACACCGATCAGTACCAAGCCGGTCGAATTATGGACGCTCAAGGAGCGCGCCCGCGCTTCTTACTATCCCGGTCGGTCGGGTGATATCGTCACTTTTCTAAAGCCGCGCGTTACACCGATCGGGGTGCCTGGGCCGGGCTATGCGGCGACCCATGGCAGCCCGTACGATTATGACCGCCGGGTTCCGATCGTGTTCTGGCGCAAGGGGATGACGGGATTCGAACAGCCCAATAGTGTCGAGACAATCGATATTGCCCCGACGCTCGCGGCGCTGATCCGCCTCGACGTACCAGCGGATGAAATGGACGGGAGGTGCCTCGACCTCGATGCCAGCAATGGATCGACCTGCCGCTGATCGTCCCATTTTCGGACAGGCAATCGTAATCCGATGTCGCTTTTGTCCAATGCCTGACCCGTGCTCGACGCTACCAAAGGTTTTCAGGTGGGGGCCTGTCGGGGCGTCGCGGGGTGCGCGGCGCCCCGCTTTGCTCAATCGAGATTTGGCCTGAGCCAGCGGCGCGCGACCTCGATGTCGACGCCGCGGCGGGTGGCATAATCCTCGACCTGGCCTTCGCCGATCCGCGCGACACCAAAATATTCCGCCTGCGGGTGGCCAAAGTAGAAGCCAGAAACCGCTGCCGTCGGCAGCATCGCAAAACTTTCGGTCAGCGTCAGCCCGGTGTCTCCGGCCTGAAGCAGGTCGAACAGCGACGGTTTCAGACTGTGGTCGGGACAGGCGGGGTAGCCCGGGGCAGGGCGGATCCCGCGATACTCTTCCTTGATCAGCGCCTCGGGCGTCAGCTGCTCGCCCGGCGCATAGCCCCACAACGTGGTGCGGACATGCTGGTGCAAACGTTCGGCGAACGCTTCGGCAAAGCGATCCGCCAGCGCTTTCAGCAAGATGTCCTGATAATCGTCGTGCGCGGCGCGGAACTGGGCGAGGTACGGTTCGATACCGTGAATGCCGACCGCGAAACCGCCGATCCAGTCGCCGTCATGATCGATGAAGTCGGCAAGGCACATGTTGGGGCGGCCCTCACGCTTGGCAATTTGCTGGCGCAGGAACGGCAAGCGCAAATGGTTCTCACCTTCCAGGTGCAGCACGACGTCGTCGCCTTCGCGGCGGCACGGCCACAGCCCGGCAACGCCGCGTGCGGTGAGCCATTTTTCGTCGATGATCCGCTTTAGCATCGCCTGAGCATCAACCCACAAGGCGCGCGCGGACTCGCCGACAATCTCGTCGTCAAGAATGGCGGGATAGTTTCCCGCCAGCTCCCACGCGCGAAAGAACGGCGTCCAGTCGATGACTTCGGCCAGATCGGCCAGGTCCCAGTCGTCGAAGCGGTGCACACCCGGTTGGGCCGGCGGCAACGGCTTGAGCCGCATATCCGCCCGAAAACTGTTGGCGCGGGCATCGTCGAGGCTGAGCAGCGGATTCTGCCCCTTGCCCTCGCGCACCTCCCGGACGTGCGCGTAATCGTCGGCAAAGGTTTTGACATAGGCGTCGCGCCCCGTGTCGCTGACCAAAGCCGTCGCCACGCCGACCGCACGACTGGCGTCGAGGACATGGACCACGGGGCCGGTATAGGCCGGATCGATGCGCAGCGCGGTGTGTACCTTGGACGTGGTCGCGCCGCCGATGAGCAGCGGCATGGTCATCCCCGCGCGCTGCATTTCCTCGGCAACCGTGACCATTTCGTCGAGCGACGGTGTGATCAGGCCGGAAAGCCCGATCATGTCCGCGTCATTCTCGTTCGCGGCGTCCAGGATCTTGGACCACGGCACCATCACGCCCAGATCGATGACTTCATAGCCGTTACACTGCAGCACAACGCCGACGATGTTCTTGCCGATATCGTGGACGTCGCCCTTGACGGTGGCCATGATGATGCGGCCCTTGGCACGCTGGCCGGGTGTCTTTTCAGCTTCGATGAAGGGGAGCAGATGGGCCACCGCCTTCTTCATCACCCGCGCCGATTTCACGACCTGTGGGAGGAACATCTTGCCGCTGCCGAACAGGTCGCCGACGACGTTCATCCCGTCCATCAACGGCCCTTCGATCACTTCGATCGGCTTGGGCAGCGCCTGGCGCATCTCCTCGGTGTCCTCGACGACATACATGTCGATGCCTTTGACCAGGGCATGTTCGAGCCGCTTGCGGACCTCCCAGCCGCGCCATTCCTCCGCCGCCTTGGCCTGTTCGGGCGACGTGCCCTTGAAGCTTTCGGCGAGCGTGATGAGCCGTTCGGTCGCGCCGTCGTCGGTATTGAGGATGACGTCTTCGCACGCCGTCCGCAGCGCGGGATCGATCGTATCGTAGACGTCGAGCTGCCCCGCGTTGACGATCGCCATGTCGAGGCCCGCGGGGAT
The DNA here is from genome assembly GCA_963740775.1 of uncultured Alphaproteobacteria bacterium. Classification (GTDB taxonomy): domain Bacteria; phylum Pseudomonadota; class Alphaproteobacteria; order Sphingomonadales; family Sphingomonadaceae; genus Sphingomonas_O. Next base: position 118,245 of record CAVUFE010000009.1, read on the forward strand.
GGCGTGATACAGGAAAACGCTGTGCATCGCGCGCCGCACAGGTCTCATTACCGCGGAACGAAAAGCTCAGATTGCTGAAGTCCGCCCGAAAAATGCGCATGCGGACAACGAACGCGGATGTTCTTGACCGCTTCGATGAAATCGACCGCGTAGTTGTTGTGCTCCTCGATCCCCGTCGCGACAGCGAAGATGTTGGGATCGAAGATGATGTCCTCGGGTGGGAAGCCGATGACCATCAGTAGGTCGTAGGCCCGCGCGCAAATTTCTTCCTTGCGCGCCTGCGTGTCGGCCTGGCCGGTTTCGTCGAACGCCATGACGACAACGGCAGCCCCGTAATTCATGCATTTGCGCGCTTGGTCGAGGAATTGCGCCTCGCCTTCCTTCATGCTGATCGAATTGACGATCGGCTTGCCGGGGACGCATTTGAGGCCCGCTTCGATCACGCTCCATTTCGAGCTGTCGACCATGATCGGGATCCGCGCGATGTCGGGCTCGGCGGCAATCAGCTTGAGGAAGGTGGTCATGGCGAATTCCGCGTCGAGCAGCCCTTCGTCCATGTTGATGTCGATGATCTGCGCGCCGTTTTCGACCTGTTGGCGCGCGACTTCGACCGCGCGCGTATAGTCTCCCGCCATGATCAGCTTCTTGAACGCGGCCGACCCGGTCACGTTGGTACGCTCGCCGATATTGACGAAATTCGTGGACGATGGAGAGGTCATGAGATCTTTCGCGCGGCTCAGGCCGCGAGGGTCATCGGTTCGAGGCCGGCAAGCCGCGTGCGAATTTCGACCTGCGGGAGCTGGCGCGGCAACAGACCAGCGACCTGCTTCGCCATCGCGGCGATATGTGCGGGGGTCGAGCCGCAACAGCCGCCAAGGATGTTGACCTGGCCCGCTTCGGCCCATTCGCCGACCAATGCGGCGGTCTCGCCGGGCAATTCATCATAGGCGCCGAGGTCGTTGGGCAGGCCGGCATTGGGATAAACCATGATCAGCGTGTCTGCGAGCGCGCTCAGTACCTTCACATGCGGGCGCAACTGCTGGGCGCCGAACGAGCAGTTGAGCCCAATGGTCAGCGGGCGGGCATGGCGCACGGCGTGCCAGAACGCCTCAACGGTGTGGCCTGACAGGTTGCGGCCCGACAGGTCGGTCAGCGTCATCGACATCATTATCGGCAGTTCGCGGCCCAAGGCGGCCTCGGCCTGCTTGACCGCCATGATCCCGGCCTTGGCGTTCAGCGTGTCGAATACCGTTTCGATCAGGATGAAATCGACGCCGCCTTCGGCCAGCGCTTCGGTCTGCTCGCGATACACCGCAGTCAGTTCGTCGAAATCGATCTCGCGAAAGCCAGGATCGTTGACGTCGGGCGACAGCGACAGTGTCTTGTTCGTAGGGCCGATCGCGCCAGCGACAAAGCGCGGGCGACCGTCCTTCGCAGAGTACTCATCGGCCAGCGCCCGGGCGATGCGACCGCTTTCGACATTGATGTCGCGAACCAGATGCTCGGCGCCGTAATCCGCCTGGCTGATACGGTTGGCCGAAAAGGTGTTGGTCGAAACGATGTCCGACCCGGCATCGAGATAAGCTCGGGTAATCGTCCGCGGCACGTCGGGCTTCGACAGCGCAAGGATGTCGTTATTGCCCTTCTGATCGTGGCTCAGGCCTAGCGAACCCGCATAATCGGCCTCGGACAGCTTCCAGTTCTGGATTTCGGTACCGAACGCGCCGTCGGTGAGCAGGATGCGCTTGGCCGCTTCGGCGAAAAGTTGCTGACGCTTGGTCATGCCGCCTGCTCCAGCGCCGGAGCCTGCGGACGGACGCCCAGCAGGTGGCAAATCGCATAGCTCAACTCGGCGCGATTGAGGGTGTAGAAATGGAATTGTCGCACGCCCCCGGCATAGAGGCGGCGGCACAATTCGGCGGCGACGGTCGCCGCGACCAGCTGGCGGGCCGCGGGCAGGTCGTCGAGGCCTGCGAACAATGTTTCGAGCCACGGTGGGACCGCCGTACCGCACATCGCAGACATGCGGCGAACGCTGGCGAAGTTCATGACGGGCATGATGCCGGGTACGATCTCTGCATCGATCCCCGCTGCCGCCGCCGCGTCGCGAAAGCGAAAGAAGGTCTCGGCCTCGTGAAAGAACTGCGTGATCGCACGCGTCGCACCGGCGTCGAGCTTGCGCTTGAGATTGTCGATGTCGTGTCTCGCATGGGGCGAGTCCGGGTGACACTCGGGGTAAGCCGCGACCGATATTTCAAAGGGATGCAGGCGGCGTAGGCCGGCGACCAAATCGGCGGCATTTTCATAGCCGCCGGGGTGCACGGCATAAGGCGTGCCTGCGGCCGGCATGTCGCCGCGCAACGCGACGATGTGACGCACGCCTGCCTGCCAATAGTCGTCGGCGACAGCGTCGATCTCCTCGCGCGTTGCTTCGACACAGGTGAGGTGCGCCGCCGCCGGAATGCTGGTTTCGCGGGCAATGCGCTCAACCGTCGCGTGCGTGCGTTCGCGTGTCGAGCCGCCTGCGCCGTAAGTTACGGACACGAAGCGCGGACTGAGCGGTGCCAAGGTCTCGACCGAGTGCCACAGCGTTTCGCCCATCTTGTCGGTTTTGGGCGGGAAGAACTCGAACGACACCGCAATATCGCCCGCCACATTCGCGAACAACGGACCGGCGAGCGCCCGACGCGCTTCTTCGAGTTGATGGATCGACAGCGTCATGCGGCAAGCTTTCGTGCCTGGGCGGGCTTCACCGCGCGCCAAAGTTTGACGGTCAGCTTGCCGCCATCGAGGGTTTCCGTGGCATCGAGTGCGAGGCCAGCGTCGCGCAGCCATGTGCCGATCTGCGCATCGTCGAAGCCCAGGCGGGCATGCGCCGCGCTATCGCGCAACTCCTCATGCTCGTGCGCGGCAAAATCGGCGATGAGCAGGCGCCCGCCGGGGGACAGAATTCGCGCGGCTTCGGCGATCGCGGCGGCGGGGTCGGGCAGATAGTGCAGCACCTGGTGGACGATGACCGTGTCCGCGTTGGCATCGGCCAGCGGCAAGGCGGTGACTTCGCCCTGGCGCAACTCGACGCCGCGTCCATCGAGCTTGGCGCGTGCGAGACGAAGCATTTCCGGGCTGCGGTCGAGCCCGATCGACCCAACGCCGCCGAACAGTTCGAGCATCCGGCCAGTGCCCGTCCCGAGATCGACCACGCGCCCCAATGGACCGGCGAGCAACGCCGCGATCCGCGCCTCGACAAGGACGTCGGGGGCGTGCAGCGTGCGCAACGCGTCCCATTCGTGGGCGTGTGTGGCGAAGAAACGCTGCGCGGCGGCGGCACGCTCGGTGCGGATTGCCGCCAGATGGGCGATATCCTCGCGGCCGAGCGGGGTACCGCCGGCCGCTTCGATCAGCGCGGCAAGAGGTTCGGCAATGGTCGCTTCGCCTGGGGTGAGGAAAACCCAGCTGCCTTCGCGGCGGCGACGGGCAAGGCCGGCTTCGCAAAGTATCTTGATGTGGCGGGAGACGCGCGGCTGACTCTGTTCGAGCACTTGCGCCAACTCACCGACAGCCAGCTCCATATGGCCGAGCAGTGCGACGATGCGCAGGCGGGTGGGATCTGCCAAAGCCCGGAAAAGGTCGGTAAGCGTGTCCACCAAAGCGCATATAAAGAAATCTTTATATGCGGTCAACGCGAGCTGAGTATTGCAACGAATTGGGCGCGCCGCAGTTGAATGCGGAAATAACTGGGAGCCTGAACTATGAAGACAACTCTTCTCACCGCCGCTGCGATAGCCACCCTGGCGCTCGGCGGCTGCTCGAAGTCGACCGAGCAGAATGCGGCCGACACCGCCAATGGCATGGCCAGCGATACCGCGGTGACGACAAACGAAGCGGTGACCGATGTGACCGCCGCGTCGAACGACGCGCTGGACACTGCGGGCAACGCGATGGACGACGCCGGCAACGCGACGATGTCGGCCGCGGACAAGATGCGGACAGCAACTGGCAACGCGATGAGCGAGACCGGCGATGCGATGCAGGATACGGGAAACTCGATGCGGCGCTAAAAACTCGCATTGATCGAACAAAAGGGCCGGGGCGCTGATGCGCTCCGGCCCTTTTTTTGGTCTTGAGTGACTGGTCGGCCAGATTCCGCTCGGCATCCGGGGCGCAGCTTTCGCTACACCCCGGCCGAACTCAGAAGTCCATGCCGCCCATGCCACCCATGCCGCCGCCGCCCATGCCGCCAGCCATCGCGGGCTTGTCTTCGGGCAATTCCGAGACAGCCGCTTCGGTGGTGATCAGCAGGCCGGCAACCGATGCCGCGTTCTGCAACGCGGTGCGGACGACCTTGGTCGGGTCGATCACGCCGGCAGCGACCAGATTTTCGTACTTGTCGGTCTGCGCGTTGAAACCGATCGTCTGGTCGGCGCTTTCGAGCAGCTTGCCCGAAACCACCGCACCGTCATGACCCGCATTGCTGGCGATCTGACGCACCAGCGAGGTCAGCGACTTGCGAACGATGTCGATGCCACGCGTCTGGTCGTCATTGGCACCGTCCATGCCTTCGAGCGCCTTGGTCGCGTAAAGAAGGGCTGTGCCGCCACCGGGGACGATGCCTTCTTCGACTGCGGCGCGGGTCGCGTGCAGCGCGTCGTCGACGCGGTCCTTGCGCTCCTTCACTTCGACTTCCGACGCACCGCCGACCTTGATCACGGCAACACCGCCGGCGAGCTTCGCCAGACGTTCCTGCAGCTTTTCACGATCATAGTCCGACGTGGTGTTCTCGATCTGCTGACGGATTGCCTCGACACGGCCCTTGATCGCATCGGCTTCACCCAGACCGTCGATGATCGTGGTGTTGTCCTTGTCGATCGACACCCGCTTGGCCGAACCCAGCATGTCGAGCGAGACGCTCTCCAGCTTGATGCCCAGGTCTTCCGAGATCATCTCGCCCTTGGTCAGGATCGCGATGTCCTCGAGCATCGCCTTGCGGCGATCGCCGAAGCCCGGCGCCTTGACGGCCGCGACCTTCAGGCCACCGCGCAGCTTGTTGACGACGAGGGTCGCAAGAGCTTCGCCCTCGATGTCCTCGGCGATGATCAGCAGCGGGCGACCCGACTGGACGACTGCTTCCAGGATCGGGAGCATCGCCTGAAGGCTCGACAGCTTCTTCTCGTGGATCAGGATGAACGGGTCGTTGAGTTCGACCGACATCTTTTCCGGATTGGTGATAAAGTAAGGCGAGAGATAGCCACGGTCGAACTGCATGCCTTCGACAACGTCGAGCTCGAACTCGAGCCCCTTGGCTTCCTCGACGGTGATCACGCCTTCCTTGCCGACCTTTTCCATCGCTTCGGCGATCTTTTCGCCGACGACGGTGTCGCCATTGGCGGAAATGATGCCGACCTGGGCGATTTCGGCCGAGCCCGAGACAGGCTTCGAACGGGCGACCAGGTCTTCGACGACCTTGACTACCGCGAGGTCGATGCCGCGCTTGAGATCCATCGGATTCATGCCCGCCGCAACCGACTTCATGCCCTCGCGCACGATGGCCTGGGCCAGCACGGTCGCGGTGGTGGTGCCGTCACCGGCGTTGTCGTTGGTCTTCGAGGCCACTTCGCGCAGCATCTGCGCGCCCATGTTCTCGAACTTGTCCTTGAGCTCGATTTCCTTGGCGACGGTGACGCCGTCCTTGGTGATGCGCGGTGCGCCGAAGCTCTTGTCGATGACGACATTGCGGCCCTTCGGACCCAAAGTCACCTTGACCGCATCGGCGAGGATATCGACGCCGCGGAGAATGCGCTCACGCGCGTCGCGGCTGAATTTCACGTCCTTGGCTGCCATCTGGCTACCCTTTCAAATTTCTGGTGATTCACACGATTCACAAGTGCAAATGGCACTTGCGAGGAAGTTCAGCCGACGATCCCGAGGATGTCGGATTCCTTCATGATGATCAGGTCTTCGCCGTTCAGCTTGACCTCGGTGCCCGACCATTTGCCGAACAGGATCTTGTCGCCGGCTTTCACGTCCAGCGCCGTAATCGTGCCGTCTTCGGCCTTGGTGCCGTTGCCGGCGGCGACGATCTCGCCTTCCTGCGGCTTTTCCTTGGCGGTGTCGGGGATGATGATGCCGCCCGCGGTCTTTTCGTCAGCCTCGATGCGGCGGACGAGAACGCGGTCGTGCAAGGGACGAAAGTTCATGGATTGCACCCTTTGCTCAACTGAATGGTTGTTTGGCACTCATCGAAATAGAGTGCCAGCGAGGCGCATATGGGGATGGACCCAGCGAGCGTCAAGGCGACGGGAGCAGGCGTAAACTCAGTAAAATGATGACCGGATCAGCCGATCGCGCCGCATCCAGCGGTGGAGCAAGAGCACCGCCACCACCAACAGGCCAACCGCCAGGCCGATCCATATGCCCAGCCCCCGAAGCGGGGTGAAGAAGGCGAGCGCGACGGCAGTTCCAAAGCCGGGCAGCCAATAGCCGAACACCGCGATGGCCATCGGCACGCGCGTGTCCTGCAGCCCGCGCAGCGCCCCCGCCGCCACTGCTTGCGCACCGTCAGCCAACTGGAAAGCGGCAGCGACCAGCATATATTGCAGCGCAAATGCGACCATCGCGGCGTTGGCCGGGGCGGTGACGTCGACATAGAGACCGAGCAGCGGCAGTGGCGCGAACCACATCGCCCCTGCAGTCAGCGCCATCACACCGATGCCCAGCGCGATGGCGACGTTACCGGCGCGCGCAATCCCGGCGCGGTCGGCGGCGCCATAGGCATAACCGACGCGGATCGTCCCTGCCTGGGCAATACCGAACGGGATTTGAAACGCGATCGCGGCAATTTGCAACGCGATCGTGTGCCCGGCCAGTTCGGCTTCGCCGATCCGCCCCATGAGGAAGGCGGCGCCCGAGAATAGCCCCGCCTCCGCCAGGATCGTGCCGGCGATGGGCAGCCCGACGCGGACCAAATCCATCAGCCGCTGCACGTCGGCGCGCCACCACCGCCCGAACAGCCGGTAGCGCCGCAGCCGCCGGTCGCCGAGGATGATCGCGACATAGGCCAGCGCCATCGCGAACGTCGTCACAATGCTCGACAGCGCCGAGCCATGCAGCCCCAGCGCCGGCAGCCCGAAATGCCCGAAGACCAGCGCGTAATTTCCCAAGGTGTTGATCGCGAGGCCGAGTGCCGTGATCGCGGTGGCGACAGCCGCGCGACCCATTGCGGCCACGAAACTGCGCAGCATCGCCGCGACGATGGCGAACGGCGCGGACCACATCAGGACGCGCAGGAACCCGCCCGCGGTGGCGGTGACCCGCGCGTCTTGTCCCGTAATCCGCATCAACGCTTCACCGCCGAGACACAGCAGCAAGGCGACTACCGACACCGCGACTGCGAGCCACAGCGCCATGCGAAAGCTGCGCCGCACTTCGCGCACCGCGTGGCGACGCCGACCGAGTTCCGCGGCGACCAGCGGTGAAACCGCGCCGACCAGCCCGCTTGCCGACCATAGCAGCAGGCCGATGATCGATACCGACAGTGATGACGCGGCGAGTGCCTCCGCGCCCAACCGCGCGACGAAGATCACGTCCACCGCGTAGACCGCCATCTGCAGCAGGTTCGCCGCCACCAGCGGCGCGGCGAGCGCGATCATCGCGCGCGTCTCGACGCGATAGGGGGACGGCGCGGCGGGCATCCGCGTGCAATGAGCGATGGCGGGCACGTTTACTAGAGCGTGGTCGCACGGTAGCGCGGGCATAGATCGAGGACGGAAGAATGCGGATCGTCGCAAGTGTGTGGAAATTGCTGGTCGGCGTGAAGGACGCGCTCGTGCTGCTGTTCCTGTTGCTGTTTTTCGCGTTGCTTTACGCCGGTCTCAAGGGGCGGCCCAATCCCGGGATCGGCGAAGGCGCGCTGTTGCTCGCCTTGAATGGCGCGATCGTCGAGCAGCCTGCACCGGTTTCGCTTGGCGAGGCGGCGGGCGGAAGCGCATTGCGCCAGCATCGTCTGCGCGACGTGGTCGCCGCGCTGGACGACGCAGCAGACGACGGCCGGGTCAAGGTGGTGGTGCTTGATCTGGACGGTTTCAGCGGCGGTGGGCAGGTGGCGTTGGGCGATGTCGGCGAAGCGCTCGACCGCTTCAAGCAGTCGGGCAAGAAGGTGCTCGCTTTCGCCACCGGCTATACCGACGACAGCTATCAACTCGCGGCGCATGCCAGCGAGGTATGGCTTGATCCCATGGGGCTAACACTGTTCGCCGGGCCCGGCGGATCGCGGCCCTATTTCAAGGGGCTGATCGACAAGGTCGGCGCCAATGTTCACGTCTACCGCGTCGGCAAATTCAAATCGTTCGTCGAACCCTATACGCGCAGCGAGTCCTCACCCGAGGCGAAAGCGGCGAACGAGGCATTGGCTGGTGCCTTGTGGTCGAACTGGCAGGCCGAAGTCGCGCGCGCGCGGCCCAAGGCGCAGCTGGCGCGATTTACCACCGATCCGCAGGGTGCGGTAGGCAGTGGCGGTCTGGCGCAGGCGGCGGTTGCCAACGGCATCGTCGATCGGCTGGGCAGCCGCAGCGATTTTGGTCGCTATGTCGCATCGATCGCCGGCGGCGGCGTTCGCGGCGCGCCGTTTGCGGCGATCACGTTGCCGGCGTTCGTCGCGGCGCATCCGTGGCGCTCGGGCGACAATGCCATCGCTGTGGCAACCGTCGCGGGCAATATCGTCGATGGCGATGCCGATGCCGGAACGGCCGGTGGCGATACGATTTCCCGCCTGATCGACCGCGCGGTCGTCGGCGGCACGGTCAAGGCGCTGGTCCTCCGCGTTGATTCGGGCGGGGGTTCGGCGCTGGCCAGCGACCGCATTCGCGAAAGCCTGGTCGCGGCACGCGCGCAAGGTATTCCGGTGGTGGTATCGATGGGCAATGTTGCCGCATCGGGCGGCTATTGGGTCGCGACCGCGTCAGATCGCGTCTTTGCCGAGCCGTCGACGATTACCGGTTCGATTGGCGTGTTCGGAATCATCCCGACGTTCGAAGCCGCGCTGGCGAAGATCGGCGTGACGTCGGACGGGGTGAAGACCACGCCGCTGTCGGGCCAGCCCGATATCATCGGGGGCACATCGCCCGCATTCGACGCCCTGATCCAGCGCAGTGTCGAGGGCACTTACGGTCGCTTTCTCGCGCTTGTCTCGCAAGCGCGCGGCTTGCCGGTCGCGCGGGTCAACGAAATTGCACAGGGACGCGTCTGGGACGGCGGATCGGCGCGCCAATTGGGGCTGGTCGATCGCTTCGGCGGGATCGACGACGCCATTGCCGAAGCTGCGCGACTGGCGAAACTCGACCCCGCTGCGCGCCACGCCGTATGGCTCGAAAAACCCAAGACATGGACGCAGCTGCTCGCCGAAGGCTGGGCCAATTCAGGCGAGAACGAGGAGGATCGTGCGCAGGACGCGCTGACCACGCTGGCACAGGCGCGGATGGGCGAGCTCGCTGGCGCGCTGGGCGAAATTCGCGGATTGGCCAGTGGCGCGGCAATTCAGGCGCGCTGTTTCGAATGTCCGGCGGCGGCGCCGGTGCGGGCGGGCCAGGCCAGTGTGTTCGCACTCATCCGCGCGTGGCTCAGCCTGTGACGATCGCGATCCGCGCGGCCGGGGCGGCGGACGCAGCCGCGATCGCCGAAATCTACGCGCCCTATGTTCGCGCCTCGACGATCAGCTTCGAGGCCGAGCCGCCCGCTGCCGCAGCGATGGCCGAGCGCATGACCGCATCGCCTCTGCACCCTTGGTTGGTGGCGACCGACGAGGACGGGATGGTGCTCGGCTATGCCTATGCGACAAACTTCAAGGCCCGCGTGGCGTATCGCTGGACGGTCGAGACATCGGTCTATCTGGCGGGGGACCAGCGCGGCAAGGGGGTCGGGCGGCTCCTTTACGGGGCGCTGCTCACCACTTTGAAGGCACAGGGCTTCGCGCAGGCGGTGGCGGTGATCGCACTGCCCAACGACTGGTCGATTTCACTCCATGAATCGGTCGGTTTCCGCCGCGCGGGGCAGTTGCGCGAGGTTGGGTTCAAGGCGGGCAGTTGGCTCGACATCGGCTATTGGCAGGCCGAGCTGGACGAACTCAGCAATCCGCCGGCCGAGCCAAGGGCCTTTACCGAAATCGGGGTTGTGCGCGGCTAGAGAAAGCTCGCCCGTATCCCGTCGATCACGAATTGAGCCGCGAGCGCGGCGAGGATCACCCCCAGCACGCGCGTGATCATCGCCTCCAGCTTGTTGCCGAGAAGCTTGAGCAATGGTCCCGCCGCGAGCAGGGCGAACATCGTCAGCAGCAGCGTCAGCGCCAATGCACCAAGCACCACCCCGCGCTCGATCCAACCGGTCGCGCGGCTGGTCAGCAGCATGGCCGACGCAATCGAACCGGGCCCGGCGATCATCGGAATGCCCATCGGAAACACTGAAATATCGTCGTGATCGGATGCGGCGACATCCGCCGCGCGATTTTCGCGCCGCTCGGTGCGTTTCTCGAACACCATGTCGAGTGCGATCATGAACAACATGATGCCGCCCGCGATGCGAAAGGCGGGTAGACCGACGCCGAGCGCTTTCAGGAAGGGTTTTCCGACCAGCGCGAACACGAACAGGATCCCCGCCGCGACGAGCACCGAGCGCACCGCCATCGCACGCCGATGCGCCGCGGGCGTGCCCGCGACGAGGCTGCCGAAAATTGGCGCGCAACCGGGCGGATCGATGACGACAAAGAACGTCGCGAACGCTGAAACGAACAGGGCGAGGAGGTCGGGGGTCATTTTCAGGCAGCGATCTCTCGGTGGTGGACGATACTGCGCTCGGCGCCGTTCCACAGATGGACGAACAAGCGGTGGCGCCCGTGCGTTGCGTCCCAATGATAGGCCAGGCTCTGGTCTGCAGAGCTCCCGACGCCCTGCTTCACGCCCCGTCGGCGCGTCGTCTTTAGTGGGTCGGCATGGCCCTTGCAGCTCGCTGTGATCAGCGTTGGCCGCGTCTTCGGTGCGAGAGAAGGGACGGTTTCGCCATTATCGTAAATCCATTTCCAGCTGCGATCCGTTTGGCGCTGCCAGATGGTGGTATAGCGGCTGGTGTGGCCATCGGGCCAGGAGGCGTCGCCAGTCGTGACACCCAACGTGCCGTCGCAGGATTGCCATGCGGCAGTCGGCCACCAGATCGCCGACTTGGGCGGGTCTTTCGCATCCTTCAGGTCGTCGAGCGCATTGCTCGGCTCAGGACTATAGAACTTTGCGTCGGGTGCCGCATAAGCCCGAAAGGCAGTCCATTGCCCGCGGGTCCTGGCCGCGTCGGCGAAGGCGATATCGGCGTCGATCACCGTATGCGCGGCGGTGGCCAGGGCAAACGTCAGGGCAAGCATCGCGCCGTCGTAGCGCAAAAGCTAATTCGCCGAAACGCCCTGCCGCCGCTGCGCGCTGGTCAGCGTATTCTTGAGCAGGCAGGCGATGGTCATCGGCCCGACGCCACCCGGGACCGGGGTGATTGCGCCGGCGACGGGTTCGGCGCTGGCGAAATCGACATCTCCGACCAGCTTGCCGTCGTCGGTGCGGTTGATGCCTACGTCGATCACCACCGCGCCGGGCTTGAGCCAGTCACCCTTGACCATGTTGGGCCGCCCGACCGCCGCGACGACCACGTCAGCGCGACGTACCACCGCGGGCAGGTCGACGGTGCGGCTGTGCGCAATGGTGATGGTACAGCTTTCGCCGAGCAATAGTTGCGCCATCGGCTTGCCGACGATGTTGCTGCGGCCAATAACTACCGCTTCCTTGCCCGTCAGGTCGGGCATCACCGACTTGATCATCATGAGGCTGCCTAATGGGGTGCAGGGGACGAAGCCGGGCAGACCGCTCGCCAGTCGCCCGGCATTGACCGGGTGAAAGCCATCGACGTCCTTGTCCGGCGAGATCGTGGCGATGACCTTGTCGGTGTCGATCTGCGTGGGAAGCGGCAGCTGGACGAGGATGCCGTCGATCGCGTCGTCGGCGTTCAGCTGTGCGACGAGGTCGAGCAGGTGCGCTTCGGGCGTGTCGGCGGGCAGCCTGTGCTCGATGCTGACCATCCCCGCCTCGCGGCACGCCTTGCCTTTTGACCGGACGTAGACCGCGCTTGCCGCATCGTCGCCGACCAGCACCACCGCCAGGCCCGGTGCGCGCGCCAGGCGGGCCACCTCGGCGGCCACGTCGGCACGCAGCGTAGCGGCGGCCGCTTTACCGTCGATGATCATGCCGGATAGGCGACCGAGGCGAGGATATTGGGCAGCACGATGTTGCTGAGGATGTAGAGCAGCAGCAGCACGACCATCGGTGACAGATCGAGTGCGCCGAAATCGGGCATGATCCGCCGGATCGGGCGGTATAGTGGCTCGGTGATCCGGTCGAGCGCATGCCAGATCGACCGCACCGTCGGATTGTACGTGTTGATGACGTTGAACGCGATCAGCCAGCTCATCACCGCCTGTACGACGATAATCCACCACACCACGTTGAGGAGGACCATGAGGATCTGGATGAGCGTGACCATGGCGCCCAGATAGCGACGCCCGCCCGCCTTCGCTAGGCCGCGCGTCGCACCAGGGTGCCGGCGCCTTCCTCGGTGAACATCTCCACCAGGATGACATGCGGCACGCGCCCGTCGAGGATGACCGCGGCCTCGACCCCGCGCTCGACAGCGTGGACGCAGGTGTCGAGCTTGGGAATCATCCCGCCGCTGACGGTGCCGTCGGCCTTCAACGCGTCCACATCGGCGGGCGTCATGTCGGTCAGCAGCGCGCCGTCCTTGCCCAGCACGCCGGCGACATCGGTCAGCAGGAACAGCCGCTTTGCACCCATTGCGGCGGCGATTGCCCCGGCCATCGTATCCGCATTGATGTTGTAGGTCGCGCCATCCGCGCCGGGGGCGATCGGTGCGATGATCGGCACCACGCCCGCCGCTGACAGCGTGTCGAGGATTGTGCGATCGACCGCCACGGGCTCCCCGACGAAGCCCAGGTCGACATTGCGTTCGACACCGATGTTCGGATCCGGGTCGTCACGGCCGACTTTGGCAGCAGTGACCAGCCCGGCATCCTTGCCGGATAGCCCGACCGCGCGGCCGCCCGCCTGCACCACGACGCCAGCGATTTCCTTGTTGATCGCGCCCAGCACCATTTCGGCCACGTGAGCGGTTTCCCGGTCGGTGACGCGGAGGCCCCCGACAAAACGCAATTCGACACCGAGTTGCTTGAGCATCGCGCCGATCTGCGGCCCGCCGCCATGCACGACGATGGGGTTGATGCCCACGGCCTTCAACAGCACGACATCCTCGGCGAATTCACGCACCGCCTGCGTATCGCCCATCGCGTGTCCGCCGTATTTCACGACGAAGGTCTGCCCTTCATAGCGCTGCAGATACGGCAGCGCCTCGATCAGCGTACCGGCTTTTTCGAGAAGGCCCGTGTCAGGCGCGTGGCGAGAAATCATGCCTCTCCCTGGTCCATGCGTTGGCCGATCCGTACGACAATCCAGATGATCATCGGGATCAGCACCGCAGACAGCACGACCTTCGCCAGCATCTGCCCCAGCCATCAAATCGAGGATCGGGCGAACACCGTAAAAACTGGCGGTGATGAAGATCAGCGTGTCGACGATCTGGCTCAATGCCGCGGCGATGAAACCGCGCAAGCTGGCCCAGCGCCCGGTCGCCGCACGCAATCGGCTGAACAGCCAGATGTTGAGCGTGACCGAAATGCCGTAAGCAAGGATGCCCGCGGCCATCATCCGCCAGCTTTGGCCGAGGATGATCGGAAAAGCCGCCTTGGCCGGCTCGTACATGCCGGGATCGGTCGGTAACTGGATGACAAACCAGCTGAGGAAGATTGCGAAGGCCAGCGGCACGAAGCCGAAGCGCACCAGCCGGTCGGCGGTCGCCTTGCCGTAGAGTTCGGCAACGCCAGACGAAATGCCGACCAGCGTCAGGAACGGGAAGATGCCTGCCTCGACCGCCAGTGGCCCGAGCGCGACCTGTTTTGCGCCCAGCACGCCGCCCAGCGTCACCATGCCGCCGTAAAACACGGTCAGCGCGAACAGGCCGCCAACGGCGTGCGGGGGGCTATGATCCATGCCGCGCTGCTACCGCACACCACGCGGAACGCAACATTGCATGCACGACAAGGGGCGGCGCACCGGGGTGCGCCACCCCTTTTTCATGACGCTTAAGCGAAGACGACGTTCGAGCGACGACGGCGCCGCAAGGCGGTGCCCATGAAGCCGAAGCCGCCGAGCATCATCGCCCAGACTGCGGGCTCGGGAACGCCGACCGCGAGATTGTCGACCTCGAACGAATTCGCGGACGACGAGAAGGTGATGCTGGTGAACTTTTCACCGTTCGTGCCCCAGATCTGGAACAACCCGTTTGTGCCGGGGCTGACCTGGTCACCGTTGGCGGGATTGGTGAAGCTCAGGCCGGGAATGATGATCGGGTCTGCACCCGTCGTGGTGACCGTCAACGTATTATAGGCATCGAGCGAGCCCCAGTCGAACTGAAGCTTCGAATAGGCACCGCTCAGTCCGAGTGTGGCAGAACCGCCACCAAGAACCGACAGATAGGGCGTACCGCCCGGAACCGAGTTGGAAGGCGGCGCGCCATTGCCGTCAGCTGGCGGAACCTTGATCTGGAAATTGCTGCCCGTAATACCGGCCGCGGTATCAAAGGTATTGATTACAGTGAACCCAGTCGTCGGCGAATAAGCGCCGGGAAAGAATTTGAACATGATTGCAGCGTTCGCCGTAGCCGGTGAAAGCAACGCCATCGTGGCGGTCGTCAACAGGAACTTCTTCATTGGTGTTCTCCCCAAATGATGGCCCAGTTGCGCTCTACCTACCTCTTTAATCTGAGTTGTTTTGTATTGAGCGACTCGACCCGAGCCTTTTCATAGCCGAATCGAATGCACGAGTCCGGCTTTACAAACCGGCAATCCTGCCAGGTTCGTATCAATTCGGGACAGATTGACGACAATGCCGCACTCAGAAGAGCGTCGTGATCCCGTAAAAGATGGCGCCGACGCTCGCGCTTGCCGGGATGGTGATGACCCAGGCCGCAACGACGTTTTGCGCGACGTTCCAGCGAACTGCCGACGCGCGGCGCGCGACGCCCGCGCCGATCACCGAGCCCGTGATCGTGTGGGTGGTCGAGACCGGAATTCCGAGGAGCGAGGCAATGAACAGCATGATCGATCCGGCGGCGGATGCGCTGAACCCCTGATGCTGCGACAGCTTCGTGATGCGGCTGCCCATCGTTTCGATGATCTTCCACCCGCCGGTGAGTGTTCCCAGCGCGATGGCGATGTAACAGCTGATCGCGACCCAGTGCGGTACTTCGAAATCGCCCGACAGATACCCGGTCGAATAAAGCAGGACCGTGATGATGCCCATCGTCTTTTGCGCATCATTGAGTCCGTGGGTCAGCGACAGGCTGGCGGCGGAGAGGAGATGGAGCGCGCGGAAGGACTTTTCCGAGCCGCGTGCGCTCGAACGCGAGGCGAGCCAGCTCGACACGAGCATGATCAGCATTGCCAATAGCATGCCCAGCAGCGGGGACAGGACGATGGCGATCAGCGTCTTGTTCAGCCCTGCCCATTTCACCCCGGTAAGACCGGCATGCGCCACGCCCGATCCGATGAGCCCGCCGATCAGCGCATGGCTCGATGACGAGGGAATCCCCTTCAACCAGGTGACGACGTTCCAGAACATCGCCCCGACCAATGCCGCGAAAATCACTGCCGGCGTGATCAGGTCCTTGTCGATCAGCCCCTTGCCGATGGTGTCCGCGACCGCGTGCAGCGATGGGAAAGCGAGGGTCAGGAAATAAGCCGCGAAGTTGAAGAACGCGGCAAAGGCCACGGCCTGCACCGGCCCGAGCAGCCGTGTGGCGACCACTGTGGCGATCGAATTCGCGGCATCGTGCAGACCGTTCAGAAAGTCGAACGCCAGCGCGATGACGATCAGCCCAATGAGCAGCGGTAGTGCGAGCTCGTGCATCAGGCGTGGTCGATGACGATGCCGTCGATTTCGTAGGCGACGTCTTCAAAGGCGTCGATGATCCGTTCGAGATGCTTGTACAGTTCGCGCTTGACCGCGAAACCCATCGGGTCGTTTGATCCGAGTGTCTGGAA
This sequence comes from uncultured Alphaproteobacteria bacterium, assembly GCA_963740775.1. GTDB lineage: Bacteria > Pseudomonadota > Alphaproteobacteria > Sphingomonadales > Sphingomonadaceae > Sphingomonas_O. The sequence goes on from CAVUFE010000009.1 coordinate 134,431, forward strand.
CGCGGACTTCAAGCCATGCTGGTAAATATCGTCGGCATGGGACTCCATGCGGATCAACCGGCCGGTCAGTTCGTGCAGTCGTTCGCCGTTGCGGCCGACGTCGCGCAGCAACGGCAGGGCTTCCGACGTGACGCGCGCCGCATCGACGACGATCGCTACCATGTCCTTCATGCCCTGATCGAACTCTGTGACTTGATACAGGTCGGCGGCTTTCGCGGCGGCATGCATTTCGTCGATCGTGTCGTCCATCGATCCGATCAGGCTGGCGATCGCGGCGCGGTCGAACGGCGTAAGGAACGTCTGCCGGACCGTGGTCAGGACTTCGCGAACGACCTGGTCGGCGTCGTTCTCACGCTCGCCGATTTCACGCAGGTGGTCGGACAACGCCGGGCCACCTTCGACCATGCGGCACATCGCGTTTGATCCGGCGACGATCGTCGCGGCATGCGCTTCAAACATACCGAAGAAGTCGCCGCGTTTGGGCAACAGGCGCTGAAACCAGGCAAACATTGGACCAACTCTCGATTTTTGGGCCACCGTACCAAGGAGGCCGGGGGTGCGCGTCGCGCGGTTGAAGGCGGATGTGTCGAACGATCGGATCAGGTCGGCCAGATCGGGTTCGTCGACCTGGTCCGCTGCCTCGGCCAGGGGAAACCAGCGGCGCTCGCGCTGACCCGCCTCTTTCCATGACGGCAATTCCTGCGTGACTGACAGTGGATAGACTTCGACGTCGAACATCAGTGCGGAACCGTTGCCCCGCCGCTTGCGATAACGATAACTGCCAAGCGGCGTCGGGCAAACCGAGCCGCGAACGCCTGCTTCTTCCTCGGCTTCGACCGCCGCGGCGGCGTGCGGCGACAGGCCGGCGGCAGGATTGCCCTTGGGCACGACCCAGCGTCCGGTGTCGCGCGACGTGACCAGCAGGATGCTGACGGGCGCGTCATAGGCGCTTCCGCTGCTGCGATAGGGAAGGGCGGCGATCTGGCGAATGGCGGCGACTCCCGGTGATAAATGCGGGTTACCTGTCCCCCAGACCCACGGCAACGCCCCGATGAAGCCAGGATGTTTCAACTGTGTGACAGATTGCGTTACGGGCGCGCGCCGTGCCATGCGCCGTGCGTCACAGGGGCGGGGAGCAGTGCGTGAATAAATTCCTTATCGGTATTGCCGGCATCCTCGTGATCCTGGCGATTGCCGTGGCACTATCGTCGAATCGCCGCGCCATTCGCCTGCGCGTGGTGCTGCCGGCGTTCGCGCTCCAGGCCGGCTTCGCCGTCCTCGTCCTGTGGACACCGTGGGGCCGCGCGGCGATCGAGGCGATGAGCCGTGGCGTCTCCAACCTGCTCGGCTATGCCAAGGCCGGCACCGACTTCATTTTCGGTCCGCTGGCGACGCCGGCGATGGGCGCCAACAGCTTCGCTATCGCCGCACTTCCCGTGATCATCTTTTTCGCCTCGCTGATCTCGATCCTCTACTACCTCGGCATCATGCAGTTTATCATCCGCTGGGTCGGCGGCGGCATTCGTCTGCTGACCGGCATCACGCGGATCGAATAGTCTGGGTGCCGCAGCGAACATTTTCGTTGGCCAATCGGAAAGCCCGCTCGTCATCAAGCCGTATCTTGCAGGCCTGACCCCGCCACAACTGTTCTGCGTCATGACCGTCGGCATGGCTGGCGTCGCGGGGACGATCCTCGGTGCCTATGCCGCGATGATCGGCAACCAGTTGCTGCCCTATCTCCTCGCCGCCAGCTTCATGTCCGCGCCGGGCGGGGTGCTGATGGCCAAGATCATGATGCCCGACGTGATCGTCCCGCCCGAACCCAGCGCTGTTACGCTCCCCGAAACGCGGATCAGCGCCGAGGGGCCGGCGGCGCTTCTGCCCGAAGGCGGAGCACCCCCACCTGATGATATGGCCGAAGCAACGCATGACGAGGAACGTCCCGCCAACGTGATCATGGCGGCGGCACAGGGCGCGCAGACGGGCGTCAAGCTCGCCGTCGCTGTCGGCGCGATGGTGCTGGCCTTCGTCGCGCTGGTCGCGCTGGCCAATGGTTTGCTCGGTGGGATCGGCGGCTGGTTCGGCTTCCCCGAACTCAGTTTCCAGCGGCTGCTCGGTTATCGTTTTCGCGCCGGTGATGGTGCTGCTCAACGTGCCGTGGGCGGAGGCCGGGGTCGCCGGTGGCCTGTTCGGTACCAAGGTCGTGCTCAACGAATTCGTCGCGTTCATCGATCTGGGCAAGGTATCCGCCGGCCTGTCGCCGCACACCGTCGGCGTGGTGACGTTCGCGCTGTGCGGCTTCGCCAATTTCTCGTCGATCGCCATCCAGATGGCCGTCACTGGCAACCTCGCACCCAATCAGCGCCCGGTCATTGCGCGGCTGGGACTGAAAGCACTGGTGGCGGGCAGCCTCAGCAATTTGATGAGCGCGGCGCTGGCGGGGCTGTTGTTGCCCTAAACCGACGATGGAACTCATTTTTACCAAGGGAGCGCATAGCAGCGATCGACTGGAAGTTCGAAGGAGCGGCGGCGTCGTCGAAACGATCGAATGTCCCAAGCAGCGGATCATTCCGCACGACATGGTTCATTTCGCGGTCGAATCGACATTGTCGGCGCGCGGGTTCATCCACCGTGTAGCGTCTGGCGAAAAAGCCGACTTTCGCATGGCGGCAGAGGCAGAAAGCGATTCGGTCGAACGCCTAGTCGAAGCACTGCAAAGTGATGCTTGGTCGGACGGAACATCGCCGCCCGAGGACGTCATCGCACTGTACCATGTCACTTGCAGCGCACGCGGTTGCGCACCGTTGCCCGTTGATGCGGCAGCGATAACGGCTTTGCGTGCCTGTATTGCCCACCTAGACCAACGCTGGAACGTGGTGCCCGTAGGAGGATGCTTGCTTTTGACGTTCGCGATCTAACGCGTCGGCACCGGCTCAGGCCCAGTCCAGTCGTAAAAACCGCGGCCCGATTTTTTGCCCGTCCAGCCCGCCTCGACATATTTCACGAGCAAGGGCGCGGGGCGGAATTTGGGGTCGCCCGTGCCCGCCTGCAGCACACGGATGATTTCGAGGCAGGTGTCGAGCCCGATGAAAGTCCGCCAGCGTGATCGGTCCCATGGGGTGGTTGAGGCCGAGTCGACAGGCGGTGTCGATGTCGCGCATTGATGCGACGCCTTCACCCAGCGCGAATATCGCTTCGTTGATCATCGGCATCAAGACCCGGTTGACGATGAATCCAGGCGCGTCGTTGGCATGGACAATCTCTTTGCCCAATTTGCGTCCGAACGCCTCGACCGCCGTCAGCGTCGCGTCACTGGTGGCGAGCCCGCGAATCAATTCGATCAGGCCCATGACCGGCACCGGATTGAAAAAATGCACGCCGATGAAGCGGCTGGGGTCGGGCGCGGCCTGTGCGAGGCGCGTAATCGGGATGGATGACGTGTTGCTGGCGAGAATGGCGTTCGTGCCCAACACCTTGCCCGCATCGGCAAAGATCGTGCGCTTGATCTCCTCACGCTCTGTCGCCGCTTCGATCACCAGGTCGCATGACCCGAAATCGACCACCGAATCGACTGTCCTGATCCGCCCGAGCGTGGCGTCGCGATCAGCGGCGGTGATCTTTTCCTTATCAACCGAGCGGGCGAGCATCTTGGCGATTCCGGCAACCCCCTTGTCGGCCAGCGCCCGCTCTCGGTCGGCAAGCAGCACGTCATATCCTGCCGCCGCGGCAACCTGCGCAATTCCCGCGCCCATCTGGCCGGCACCGATAACCCCAACAAATTTCATGCAAATTCAGCCTTCGGTCGATGAAACGCAAAGCTCCCGTTAACTGCAAACCGTTAGACTGGCACCCATGTTCGCTGCATCTCGCAATTTGAAAGAGGGGCGCCGCGCCAACCGGCGCGCGCTGACACTTCGTGCCGACCTGCGGGAAACCGGGGCCGGACGGTTCCCGGTCGATGTCCTCGACTTGAGCGAAACGGGATTTTCGTGCGAATCGTGGGATTTTCTGGGGGTCGGCAAGGCGGTGTTCTTATCGATCGAGACTTTCGCACCGTTCCCGGCGACGGTGATGTGGCGCGAGGGCAATCTGCACGGCTTTCAATTCGTCCGCCCGCTTTATCCGGCGGTGGTCGATACCATCGCGCAGCGCTTTCGCTTTACGGAGCCTGCACAGCCTGGCGAGCTGCGCACAGGCTGAGGGCGAAAGCTCCGTCGCCCGCCCATTCGCGAGTCGACGGTCCAGCCGCCTGCCTCCAGCAACATTCTTCCCGAACGCTCACTGTATTTATGGCTGTTCTCGGTGTGGATGGTCTCTCCTGCGGCCATCGTGAATTCCTGACCGGAAACGCTGAAGGCGACATCGCGGGATGCGGACAGGTGCATCTCGACGCGAGACAGCCTGTCATTCCAGCGTGCTTCGTGCGCAAACACTTCAAGCGGGATGGTGCCGTCCAGTTCGCGATTGATGCGCGTGAGCAGGTTGAGGTTGAATGCGTGCGGTGACTCCCGCCGCGTCGTCATAAGCGCGTAGCAGCACGTCAGCGTCCTTGACCCGGTCCATGCCGATCAACAGCTGTGCTCCCTCGCCCAACGTCGATCGCATCCGGCGGAGCAGGTCGACCGCGCTGGCCGGGAACATGTTGCCGATGGTCGATCCGGGAAAGAAACCGAGCTTCGGCATGTCCGGCAATTCGACGGGCAAGGGTGATGCCGATCCGAGAAATCGGCCTCGACCGGGTAGATCTTCAGATCGCGAAAATCATCGCGCAGGGCTTCGGCGGTGGCGCGGAGAAAATCGCCCGAAATATCGATCGGGACGTAGGCGGCGGGCCGTGCCGCGTCGAGCAAAGTGCGCGTCTTGACCGACGCCCCCGAGCCATATTCGACGATCGCGCAATCGCCACACGCCTCAGCCATCTCGCTCGCATGCGCGTCGAGCAGCGCCTGTTCGGCCCGCGTCGGATAATATTCGGGAAGGCGGGTGATCTCCTCGAAGATTTCCGATCCCACCTCGTCATAGAACCAGCGCGCAGGAATGGCGCGCGGACGCGCGGAAAGTCCCGCCAGAACGTCGCTTCGGAAATCACTCAAAGGTCGCGCGCCAATCGCAAACCGGTAAATTGCCAGCGCGCCGAGGGCGGGAAGAAATTGCGATAGCGTGGCGCGAGACGTGCCGCGCGGCGTCGCGCAGCTTGCGCCTTTCAGCACCATCTGCCCCGACATGAACTTGCCGTTATATTCGCCGACCGCCCCCTCAGCGGCACGAAAGCCGGGATGCGGAAGGAAGGCCGAGCCGGTCCATTGCCAGACGTCGCCGAACATCTGCGTCAGACCCCTTGCCCTCGGCGGGCAGGGTTCTGACCGGGCCGGCATTGTCGAGCTGATTGCCCGATGCCGGATCGAGACCTTCTGCCGCCGATTCCCATTCCGCTTCGGTCGGCAGGCGGAACCCGCTCCAGTTCGCGTAAGCGTCGGCTTCGTAATGGCTGATATGCGTGACGGGCGCGGCGGGGTCGCGGCGGCGTCAGTCCGTCGAGCCCGAACTGCTGCCAGTCGTCGCGCCAGTGGAGCGGCGCCTCGATCCCGTTCGCCAGCACCCAAGCCCAGCCGTCGGACAGCCACAGCGACGCATCGCAATAGCCGCCGGCATCGATGAAGTCCTGCCATTCACCGTTGGTAACCAGCCTGTCGGCCAGCGCGTGTGGGGCGAGATAGACAGTGTGACGTGGCCCTTCGCAATCGAAAGCGAATTCGCCGCCATCATGGCCGATCTCGACCAGACCAGTGCGTCCCTCGACCCAGCCGAGCGATTCTGCCTGACTGGTCACCTGCGGCGTGCGCGGCCAGACGGCGGGATCGGTCGGATTAAGCGACATGAGATGCAGCAGGTCGGTCAGCAGCAATTCCTGATGCTGCGCTTCATGATGGCAGCCGAGTTCGACCAAGGTCTGCGCTTCGGGGGGCAGCGACAGCCAGGCGGCCCCCAGCGCTGTATCGACATGAGCGCGGTAATCGCGGACCTGCTCCAGCGACGGGCGCGTGATCATGCCGCGGCGGTTGCGCGCATGCCGCGATCCTTCGGCCTCGTAATAACTGTTGAAAAGATAGGCGAAATCGGCTGTCGAACGCTTCGTACCCGGGAACGTGATCACGCAGTACGAAGGTCTCGATAAACCACGTCGTATGCGCCAGATGCCACTTGGCGGGCGAGGCATCGGGCATCGATTGCACCGTCGCATCGGCGTCCGACAGCGATGCTGTCAGGTCGAGCGTCAGGGCGCGGCGTGTACGATACGCATCGAATAACGGAGATGTTGCCGCCCCAGCGGCCAGCTTCGCCATATCGGAACACTAAGCGAACAAAACGCGCTTGGCTAGCGCGACTGGCCTGGCACCCACAAAATATCGTCCGCGCCATTCCCATTGGCGACTCGCGCTGCCGTGAACAGCCAGTCCGACAAGCGGTTGACATAAGCGCGGGCCAACACGCCGACGTCCCCCGCAACCAGTGACCGTTCCGCGCGGCGCGTCGCCGCCCGTGCGACGTGGAGTGCCGCCGCCAGCGGCGAACCGCCGGGCAGGACAAAACTCGTCAAGGGTTGCAGCCCGGCATTCCACGCGTCGATTTCACTTTCCAGCCGATCGATTTGTGACTGAACGATCCGCAGCGCGCCTTCGATCCCTGCCGGCGTCGCGATATCGGCACCGAGATCGAACATGTCGTGCTGCACCGTGGCGATTTGCGCGCGAAACATTTCACTGGCGTGTGTCGCGGCAAAGCCGATCAAACTATTGGCTTCGTCGACATCGCCGATCGCGGCCATGATCGCGGAGGACTTGGCAACCCGACTGCCATCGACCAGCCCCGTGGTGCCGTCATCGCCGGTGCGTGTGTAGATCTTGTTGAGCTTGACCACGCGCCCGGGTTAGCGGTTGAGCAGCAACAGTACCACGACGATCAGCACAGCCGCCGCCTGGAACATGATGCGCCCGAACATCGCCTTGTTCTGCCTGACGCCCGAAACGCTGGGGCCCGAGCCTTGGCTATTGAGATCCGCCTCGGTCGTTTTGAGAAATGCCACGATCCCGCGGATGAGCATGAAAGCGGCACCGGCAGCGGCGAATACGAGCAGGACGATCAGGAAAGCGTTCATGCCCCTTATCTAGTGCTCGGCGAAGCGAAAACCAACCGGCAGGCGCCTCGCGCGCAGATCACTCGCCAAAACGCGGCCATCCACGCCTATAGCGCGCAAATCCGCCAGCGTCGCGCCGGGCGTTCGCTTGGCAAGCCGCTTGCCGTCGGGGCCGAGGATCAACGCGTGATGATGATAATCGGGGACCGGAAGACCGAGTAGCGACTGCAATAGCCGATGGACGTGGGTCGAGGTGAACAGGTCGACCCCACGCACGATACGGGTCACGCCCATCGCGGCATCGTCGACCGTCGCGGCGAGATGATAGCTCGTCCCCGCGTCCTTGCGCGCGATCACCACGTCGCCGAACATTTCGGGCTTTGCCAGAACGTCGCCCGCGACCGCATCATGCCAACTGAGCGGTCCGACCATCGCCACCGCCCGGCGCATGTCGAGCCGCCAGGCGAACGCCATGCCCGTGTCCACCTCGCGGTCACGGCAAAGACCAGGATAGAGCTGGCGGCTGTTCCCCCTGCGGCGCGCCGGCGGCCGCCGCGATATCGGCGCGTGTGCAAATACAGCGATATACCAGGCCCATGTCGCGCAATCGCTCCAGCGCCGCCGCATGATCGGCCGCCCGCGCCGACTGGATCAGCGGTTCCTCGTCCCACATCACGCCGAGCCAGCGCAAATCTTCGTAGATCGCCGCGACGAATTCCGGCCGGCACCGCCCGCCGTCGATATCTTCGATCCGCAGCAGGAACCGCTCGGCCGCATCGCGGGCCAGCAGCGCGGAAAAGGCGTGCCCCATATGCAACAAGCCCGTCGGCGAGGGCGCAAAGCGCGAAACCGCTTGACCGCCGCGGGGTCCAGATGCTGTCATGTGCCGGTCATGATTTGGATGTGTAACCACCAGCGATAGCGTTTGACCGGGGAGTGGGGCTCAACATGTATCATCCCGACCTGATGCGACACCCCGATGGATGCCCCGCGCTGGTGCTCAACGCCGATTATACGCCGCTCAGCTATTACCCGCTATCGGTGTGGCCGTGGCAGACCGCGGTCAAGGCGGTATTCCTCGACCGCGTCGATATCGTCGACACGTACCAGCGCGAGGTGCGCTCGCCCAATCACAGCATCAAGTTGCCCAGCGTCATCGCGCTGAAATCCTTTGTGAAACCATCGCAATATCCGGCGTTCACGCGCTTCAACCTGTTCCTGCGCGACCGCTTCACATGCCAATATTGCGGCACTCTCAAGGACCTGACCTTCGATCACGTCATCCCCCGCGCACAGGGGGGCAAGACGACATGGGAAAATGTCGCCACCGCCTGTGCGCCGTGCAACCTCAAAAAAGGCGGTCGAACGCCCAGGCAGGCCCACATGCCGCTGCACATCGCGCCGATCCGCCCGACCAGCTGGCAATTGCAGGAACACGGCCGCGCGTTCCCGCCCAACCATCTGCACAGCAGTTGGCGTGACTGGCTCTATTGGGATGTCGAATTGCAAGCCTAACGCGACCAGCGCCGCCACATGAAATAGGCGGTCACTAGGATCGCGATGAGCAGGCAGATGCCCGTAATTACCCAGAAACTCGCCGGGTGGTGCTGATACGGGATGCCATCGACGTTCATTCCGAACAGCCCGGTGATGAACGTCAGCGGTAGAAAAATCATCGCGGCGATGGCGAGGATGAGGCTGCGCGTGTCGATCAGTTCGGCGCGCAGATCGGTCAATTGTTCGTGCATCAAAGCGCTGCGCTCGCGGATCGCCTCCAGCTCCTCTGCCATGCGCGCGGCCCGGTCCGCGGCTTCGCCCAGATGGCGGCGGTCGTCATCGGCAAGCCAGCTGCCCTCGATCTTTGCCAGATCCTCAAGCGCGAGACGCTGTGGCTGCAGGAAGCGTCGATAGATGATCGCCTGTGAGCGGATATGCGCGATGTCACTGCGCATCTGGAACGCCCGCTTGGGGTCGAGTTGCTCCTCGCAATCGTCGAGCGCGTCGCCCAGCTCGGCCACATCGGGATCGAGTTCCGCGGTGATCGCCGTAGCCATGACGCAGACCAGATCACCGGCATCGAGGATTTGCCCGGCCTCGAACTGGCGTTCGACCTCGTGGATCGCCTCGAGGTCGGTCAGCGCAACCGAAAAGACGCGCTTGTCGGCAACCCACAACCGCACCGAGCCAAGGAGATCGGGGTGATCGGCTTCATGCGTTAATGGTCCACGCAGGTTGATCAGCGCACCATCGTCGAACGCTTCAGTGCGCGGGCGGGTTTCGGTCGCGGTGAGCGCGGCGACGACGAGCTCGCTCAACCCGCGCGCGTTGAGCCACGCGATCGTATCGGGTGCCCCGCCGCGTAGATGCACCCAGATCAACGGCCCCTGGCCCAGCGCGGCGGCGGCTTCGTCCCGCGAGACCTGTCGCGCGGTCTTGCCGTCGAACAACCAGCACCGTTCACCCATCGGCGTACTCCAGGATCAGGGTCAGCCCCGGCTCGGGCTCGCTTGGCGGCACGCCCATGATCCGCGGGGCATCGGCGCGCGCGCGGGCGAGGATCTGTGGCGCGATACCGGGGCCGTGGTAGACGCGCTCGGCTTGCGCCAGCAGTCGTGCGGCACGCAGCGTGAGGTCGTCGGGGTCGGCCGATGTGATCGTCAGGCGCACGAGCTCGTCAGTGTGCGCGGCAGCCGCGTCAAGAATAACGGCGCCAGTCGCCAGCGCCGCTTCGATGATCCGCGCGATCGCCGCGCGCCGTTCCTCGTTCCCGGGCCAGCGCGCGCGCAGGTCTGCCCGCGCCGCGAACAATTCATCCGCCACCGCACCAAGATCAGCGGGTAGCATGGCCTCGACCCGCTGGCGCAGCGCCGCCGCCAATCCGGCGCTCGCCCCGCCCGTGCCGATGGCGACCAACACCGGATCGCGGTCGACGATCGCCGGCAACGTGAAATCGCAAAGATCGGGCCGGTCGACCGCGTTGACCAGCACCCCGCGCTCGCGGAGCCGCGCGACGGCGTCGTCATCATCCACGACGATGGCCAATCGCGCGTCCGCTTCCTCACCGACCACCACCGCGCCGGCACGCTCCAGCAGGCGGCGCTTGGCAGCGGCGGCGTCGCCGCTGCCGATCAGGATCACCGGTCGCCCTGCCAGCCGCACGAAGACCGGCAGGCTATGCACGCACCGCCGTCAGGAAATGATCGAGCGCCATGCTCTCGCTGAGCACGAAGCCGCGTGCTGGCGAAAAACTCAGCCCGCTCTGGTCGGTCACGCGCAGGCCCGCCGCCTCGGCATGGGCGCGCAGTTCCTCGGGTGAGACGAATTGCTCCCAGTCGTGCGTCCCTGCCGGAATGCCGCCCAGGGTTTCGCCGATCGAGATCATCGCGAAGCGCGACAGCGCCGTTTTGGCGGGCGTCGACACGATGAGTAATCCGCCCGGCGCGACCAGCTTCGCCAGCTCGATTGCGAATGCTGCCGGATCGGCGACATGCTCAATGACTTCGAGGCAGGTGACCAGGTCGTAGGTTTCACCGGCGACCGCAGCGGCGTCACCTTGACGATAATCAATGGCTAGCCCGCTCGTCGCCGCATGGGCGCGCGCCACCGCCACCGTTTCTGCCGCCGCATCGACGCCGGTGACGCGCGCTCCCAGCCGGGCCAGCGGTTCTGCCAGCAGTCCCGCGCCACAGCCCATGTCGAGCGCGCGCTTGCCGCTCATGGGCCGTCGCGCGCTCGGTTCCAGATCCCAATGCCGGTCTACCTGCTCGCGAATATAGCTCAGCCGCACGGGGTTGAGCCGGTGCAGCATTGCCGACGAACCGCGCGGGTTCCACCAATCCGCCGCCATGCCGCCAAAGCGCGCTTGTTCGTGGGGCAAGATTGACTGCGTTGCATCCATCGGACGCGCTTTCTATCAGCGATGACCATAACCCCAAGGGAAAAGCGCGTGGCCCGCATCGTGATGAAATTCGGCGGCACGTCGATGGCCGGGATCGAGCGCATCCGCAGCGTGGCGCGCCGCGTGAAGCGCGAAGTCGATGCAGGCAATCAGGTCGCGGTCGTGGTCAGCGCGATGGCAGGCGAAACCGACCGCCTCGTCGGCTTTTGCAGGGAGGCCAGCCCGCTCGCCAACATGCGCGAATACGACGTCGTCGTCGCTTCGGGTGAACAAGTCACCGCGGGCCTGCTCGCCATCGCCATCCAGGCGCTGGGCGTGCCAGCGCGCAGCTGGATGGGCTGGCAGCTTCCCATCCGCACGTCGCGTGCCCACGCAGCCGCGCGGATCGAGGCGATTGAAACCGCCGAACTCAACGCCGCGCTTTCCGGCGGCGAAGTCGCGGTGGTGCCGGGTTTTCAGGGGTTGGCCGAGGGTGGCGGCATATCGACGCTTGGTCGGGGGGGGTCGGACACCTCGGCGGTGGCGCTGGCCGCGGCGGTCAAGGCGGATCGTTGCGATATCTACACCGATGTCGACGGGGTCTACACTACCGATCCGCGCATCGTCCCGCGCGCGCAAAAGCTGAAGCGCGTCACCTATGAAGAAATGCTCGAACTCGCGAGCGTCGGCGCGAAAGTGCTGCAGACCCGTTCGGTCGGCCTCGCGATGAAGGAGGGCGTGCGCGTCCAGGTGTTGTCGAGCTTCGACGACCCCGACGCCGCGCCCATGGCCGATACCCTTCCCGGAACAATGATCGTCGGTGACGACGAAATCGGAGACGATATGGAACGCCAGCTGATCACCGGCATCGCGCACGACAAGAACGAGGCGAAGGTCACGCTGACCGATGTGCCCGACAAACCCGGGGCTGTCGCCGCGATCTTCGCGCCGCTGGCCGAACTGTCGATCAATGTCGACATGATCATCCAGAACATCGCTCACCAGGCGGGATCGACCGATGTTACCTTCACGGTGCCGCAGGCTGAATTGACCCGCGCACTCGACGCGCTGGACAAGGCCAAGGACGCGATCGGCTTTTCGGGCATCGTCCACGATACGAAGGTGGCCAAGATCTCGATCGTTGGCGTCGGGATGCGCAGCCATGCGGGCGTCGCCTCGACGATGTTTTCCGCGCTCGCCGACCGCGGCATCAACATCCAGGCCATTTCGACCAGCGAGATCAAGGTCAGTGTGCTGATCGAAGAAGATTATACCGAGCTGGCGGTGCGCGTGCTGCACACGGCTTATGGGTTGGATGGGGCGGAGGCAGGCGCGTAGCGTAACGACCGACGGAGCAGTGGCTTTGCCCATGGCCACCCGCTCGGCCGCGATTTATTGCGTCGAAGCGATCGTCGCCTGTCGGGCAATCAGCACCCATCCGCCGCTGCGCTTTGCCCAGACATCGGTAAAGGGGCGGGTCACCGACTTGCCCGCGGCAGGACCCTTCAACGGCACCATCGTGTCATAACCCATCACGACGGTGACTTCAGGCTTCGCGCCGACGAAGGTGATGTGCTTGTGGAAATCCTTATAGTCCAGAAAATCCTGTTCCATCACGGCGATGACCTGATCTCTCGTCAGGACCTCGTTGTTCGGGGAGTTCACCACGAAGTCCTCGGCCCAGACTGACTTTACGCCCTGCGGATCGTGCGCCATCATGGCCTTGCCGAGGCGGCCGTAAGCCATTCCGATTTCGGGCGGCACCCGTACGCCCGGCGCGGGCTGTGCCACCACGGACGATGCTATCGTTAGTGTGGCCAGACAAAATATCGTCTTCACGCTTGATCTCCCCGATGCAATCACCGCTGTGCCGCGCGCTGATCGGTCGTGCAACGAACGATCGAATGTCGGCGGTATCACTCTCCCGACAGATGTATCGCCACGCGCCTTCGGTGCGGTGCTTGCCGATGCTCGAACAGATAGATCCCCTGCCACGTCCCCAGCGTGACTTCGCCACCGAAGACCGGGATCGACAGGCTCGTCGCTGTCAGCGCCGCGCGCAGGTGCGCCGGCATGTCGTCGAGGCCTTCGTCGTCATGTTCGTAGGCGGCGCTCTCGGGCGCGATCTGGGCAAAATAGCGCTCCATGTCCCGCCGCGCGGCAGGGGCGGCATTCTCCTGGATCAGCAACGAACAGCTGGTGTGGCGCACAAACAGGGTCAGCAAACCGGTCGTAATGTCCTGTTCCGTGACCCAATCGGTCACCGCACGGGTAAATTCGTGCAGCCCTTGCCCGGGCGCGGCGATGACCAATTCGGTGACGGCTTGCTGCATGGCCTCGTCAAAGCACTTTTTGCTGTCCTACACACCCCGCTTCATGCTTTGGCGAAAGCCATGACGAACCATTCCGCTGCAGCGTCCAGAACTGGCGAAAGTGCCGAAGTCCACGACTGGAAATCCAAAATCGAGCCATGGCAACTTCGTGAATTTGGCAGGGTGAGCGCATGAGCCCCCGCCTCCAGACCCTGATGCAGCGCGGCTGCGACTTCCTTGGCTGCGAGGTCGCGATCATCTGCGGCGCGATGTCGTGGGTCAGCGAACGCAACCTGGTTGCCGCCATGTCCAATGCGGGCGGCTTCGGCTTGATCGCGTGCGGCGCGATGACACCCGAATTGCTCGATGCCGAAATCGCCGCGACCAAGGAACTGACGCAACGTCCGTTCGGCGTGAACCTGATCACGATGCACCCGCAGCTGATGGAATTGATCGCGGTCTGCGCGAAGCATGATGTGACGCACATCGTTCTCGCGGGTGGTCTGCCCCCCGCGGGCAGTCTGGATGCGATCAAGGGTGCGGGTGCCAAACTGATCTGCTTCGCTCCGGCGCTCAGCCTCGCCAAGAAATTGATCCGCTCGGGCGTCGACGCGCTGGTGATCGAAGGAATGGAGGCCGGCGGGCATATCGGCCCCGTCTCGACCAGCGTCCTTGCACAGGAAATGCTGCCCGAAATCGCCGCCCAGGTGCCGATCTTCGTCGCTGGCGGCATCGGTCGCGGCGAAGCGATCGCCGCCTATCTCGAAATGGGCGCGGCCGGGGTCCAGCTTGGTACGCGCTTCGCCTGCGCCACCGAAAGCATCGCCCACGCCAATTTCAAGAAGGCGTTTTTCCGCGCCTCTGCCCGCGATGCCATTGCCAGCGTGCAGATTGATTCCCGCCTGCCGGTCATCCCCGTACGCGCGCTCAAGAATGCCGGCACCGAATTGTTCACCGCCAAGCAGCGAGAGGTCGCCAATTCGCTCGACGAGGGTGGCCTGGCGATGATGGAAGCGCAATTGCAGATCGAACATTACTGGGCCGGCGCGTTGCGTCGCGCGGTGATCGACGGCGATGTCGAGAATGGTTCGCTCATGGCCGGGCAGTCGGTCGGCATGGTCAAGAGCGAGGAGCCGATCGCGACCATCCTGGGCGACTTGGTCACACAGGCCGATTCCGCCCTGATATTGCGCGGATGAGTCCCATGCCGGGACGGTCGTTAACCATAGCGGACGATTGAAACGCGATGTCGCGAAGGTTAGGCCAGAACAACATATTTGAGGGCATGATCTTGACCAGGAAACGCGCCGCATGTGCGGCAATATTCGCATTCGCTGCAACGACCGCGGCGGTGCCTGCGCACGCGCTGACCACCTATACCAAGACCATTGACCTTAATGGCACGGGCACTGCCTCGGGTTCCAGCTATGGCAACTCGCGCACTTACCAGATCTCGGTCGGCAGCGGCTCGAGCGCTTACACCGTCAGCATGCGTGCCACGGCGTGGTCATGGACCGGCACGACACTGCGCAGCGCGTATCTCGGCACTTATGACAAGGGTCTGGGCGTCACGAACCGCAATGAGACCGGTTCGAACAACACTCACACCGTCGACAACCAGTCGGGCTTCGATTTCATCGTGTTTCAATTCGACCGGAACGTGCAACTGACCGGTGTTACCGCCAACGCCTTTGCGCTGGGTGGCTCGACCGACAATGATCTGACCGTCGGACGCTCGATCTCGTCCAACACCAATGGCTGGGACGGCAAGGCCGTCAGCAACCTCTCGACGCTGTTCCAGGCGCAAAAGAACATCGACAGTTCGACCACGAAAGGTGCTCTCGACGCCGTGCGCGTGCTCAACCCGGCCGGCAGCAGCGTAGTCCAGGGCAAGGTGTGGATGATCTCCGCATCGCTCAAGAACAGCGACAACAAGATCGACGCCTTCAAGCTCGACTCGCTCAAGTTCCAGACGAACAGCGCGATGGGCATTCTGGGACCGATCCCAGAGCCCGCGACCTGGGCGATGATGATCTCCGGCTTCGGGTTGATCGGCGCGACGCTGCGCCGTCGCCGCACGATGGCAAGCGCCCGTTTCATCTGATAGCGCGGGCCGATGCCCGCTGCTGCTGCCTCTGCCCGTGAAATCCTGACCCGACTGCACGACGTGATGGCGGCGCGCAGCGGCGCGCAGGCCAAGCTCAATCGCGTCGTCGGCATCATCGGGGAGGCGATGGCCAGCGAGGTCTGCTCGATCTACCTGTTGCGCGACGGCGTCCTCGAACTGTTCGCCACGCGCGGGCTGAACCAGGATGCGGTTCACGTCACCAAGATGGCGCTGGGCGAGGGGTTGATCGGCACGATCGCCGAGAATGTCGAGACGCTGAACCTCGATGAAGCGACCAGCCACCCGGACTTTGCCTATCGTCCCGAAACGGGCGAAGACCTGTTCCACAGCTTTGCGGGCGTGCCGATCGTTCGCCGTGAACAGGCGGTTGGCGTCCTCGCGGTGCAACACGCCGATCCGCGCCGCTATGCCGACGAAGAGATCGAGGCGCTGCAAACCGTGGCGATGGTGCTCAGCGAACTGATCGCCAATGCGGGCCTGGTCGATGAAACCCGGCGCGCGGGCGACAAGGGGGCGCAGTCCAACCAGCCGGTGCGCATGCTCGGTCTCAAGCTGGTCGACGGCATGGCGCGCGGCCATGCGGTGTTTCACCAGCCGCGCATCGTCATCGAACACACCGTCGCCGAAGATACCGAGGCCGAGCGCCGCCGCGTTTATTCAGCCTTCGCCAAGATGCGCGAAGGCATTGACCGCATGGGGCGAGAGGCAGAATTTGGTGTCGACGGCGAAACGCGCGAGGTCATCGAGACCTACAAGATGTTCGCCTATGATGAGGGCTGGTCACGGCGGATCAACGAGGCGATCGATTCGGGACTGACCGCCGAAGCGGCGATCGAGCGCGTCCAGCAACGCACGCGGATGCGCATGCGCCAGATCGATGACCCGCTGCTTGCCGACCGGATGCACGACCTCGAGGATCTGGCAAACCGGTTGCTGCGCATCGTGTCTGGCCAACTGGGCACTGCCGCATCACAGGGGCTGAAGAAGGATACGATCCTCATCGCGCGTAATCTCGGCCCCGCCGAATTGCTCGAATATGACCGACGGCGGTTGAAGGGCGTCATCCTCGAGGAGGGCTCACTGACCGCGCACGTGACAATCGTCGCGCGGGCAATGGGCGTCCCGGTGCTAGGGCGCGTCCGCGATGTCCGGCGGCATGTCTCCGAAGGCGAATTGCTGCTGCTCGACGCGGGGGAGAGCGGCGCCACGGTCCGTCCGCTGTCCGTCCAGGAAGACGCATTTAAGGCCAAACTGACCATCGGTGCCAAGCGTCGCGCGCAATTCGCCGCGCTGCGCAACCAGCCGCCTGTCACCCAGGACGGCACGCGCATCACGGTGATGGTCAATGCCGGGCTGCGCGACGATGCGGCGGCGCTCGATTTGACCGGGGCCGACGGGATCGGCCTGTTCCGCACCGAATTCCAGTTCCTGGTTTCCGCGACCATGCCGCTGCGTCAGCAACAGCAGCGGCTGTACCGTGACGTTCTGGACACCGCGGGTGATCGGCCTGTGGTGTTTCGTACCATCGACATCGGTGGCGACAAGGCGCTTCCCTACCTTCGCCAGGATAACGAGGATGGCGAGGAAAACCCCGCGATGGGCTGGCGCGCGATCCGCGTCGCGCTCGATCGCGACGGCCTGATGAAGGCGCAGGCGCGCGCGCTGATCGAAGCCGCGCATGGCCGCAACCTCAACGTCATGTTCCCGATGGTCAGTGAACCGTGGGAATATGACGAGGCACGCGCCCTGTTCGAGGAACAGCGGGCGTGGCTGCAAGAACGTGGCAAACGGCCACTGTCGATCCGCTATGGCGCGATGTTGGAAGTGCCGGCGCTTGCCGAAGTGCTCGACATGCTATTGCCGAAGCTCGACTTCATCTCGATCGGCACTAATGACCTGACCCAATTCCTGTTCGCCGCCGATCGCGCCAACCCGAAATTGGCCGAGCGTTACGACTGGCTGAGCCCGGCAATCCTGCGTTTTTTGCGGCGCGTGCGGCGCGACTGCGGCGACACTCCGGTGACGGTATGCGGCGAGATGGGGGGACGCCCGCTGGAAGCGATGGCCCTGATCGGTCTGGGCATCGAGCGGCTGTCGATTACCCCCGCCGCCGTCGGCCCGATCAAGGCGATGATCCGCTCGCTCGACGTGTCCGCGTTGCGCGCGAAGATGGGCGAATGGCTCGACGCGGGCGAGCCCGACATCCGCGCGCGGCTGACCGCCTTCGCAGAAAGCCAGGACGTCGAGATCGCCTGATTAATCAAGCGACTTCGACGCCTGCTCGAACACATCCTTGGACAGGTTCGGCGTTGCCAGCACCTGTTCCAATGCCGCGCGCATTTGCGATTGCCGCGCTGTGTCGAAGCGACGCCAGCGACCGAGCGCCGGGACCATTTTCGCTGCAGTCTGTGGGTTGATGGGGTCGAGCGCCGCAATCTGCTCGGCCAGCAGCGCATAGCCCGCCCCGTCGACACGGTGAAATGCGCGCTGGTTGACCGAGAACGCGCCGACCAGGCTGCGAAAGCGGTTTGGGTTGGTCAACGTGAAATCGGGATGCGACAGCAACGCGACAACCTGTTCAACGGTATCCGCGCGCGTCGACAGCGCCTGGGTCGTGAACCATTTGTCGATCACCAGCGGATTGTCACGATAGCGGTCATGAAACGCCGCCAGCGCAACGGTGCGCTCGCCAAATTCACCACTGGCGAGCGTGCCCAGGGCCGCGATACGATCGGTCATGTTGTCCGCGACTTCGAACTGCGCAAAGGCCAACGACCCAACCGCGGCCGACCCACCCGCCGCAAGGTATCCAAGCGCAAGGTTGCGCATCCGTCGCGCGCCCTTGGCTTCCGGGGAGTATTCGAATGACGTGGCCGCATGGCGCCGATAACGTTCGCGCCACAAGTCGCCCAACTCCGATGCCAGCTTCAAGCGCAATGCGTCACGGGCAGTGGCAATTGCGGCAGGATCGACCACTGCCATCGCATCACCGATGAATTGTTCGGACGGCAGCAGCACAGCTTCGGCCACGAACGCTGGGTCGAGCGCGGGATCTTCGAGCGTCGCGCGTACCGCCGCCACGACTGCGGCATCATCACGGTCGCCACCCTCAATCGCCAATTTCAGGGTGTCGACCATCAGTTGCTGCATCGCCTCGTAGCGCGCGAACGGATCGTCATCGTGCGCCGACAGGAAAGCGAGATCGGCGGGCGTCCGATCGGTTTCGACGATCACCGGCGCAGAGAAATTGCGGTTGATCGACAGCACCGGCGCCTGCGCAAACCCTTCGAAACTCAATTCGGCCGTGGCATCCTCCAGCACGAACAAGTCGTCGTGCCGCTTGCCGCCATCGCGCTCGAACAAGGCGAGCGACAAGGGCAGCGGCATCGGCTGCTTGTCGGGCTGCCCCGGCGTCGGCGGGACGGCCTGTGCAAGTTTCAGCGTGGCGCGCCCCGATGCCGGATCGTGCGCCAGCCGCGCGGTAACTTTCGGCGTGCCGGCCTGGCGGTACCACAGACGGAAACGCGAGAGGTCGATGCCACCGCCCGCTTCCATTGCGGACACGAAATCCTCGCACGTCGCCGCCTCGCCGTCGTGCCGCTTGAAATACAGGTCGCTGCCTGCACGAAAGCGCTCAGGGCCCAGCAGCGTGTGCATCATGCGAATGACCTCCGCGCCCTTGTTATAGATCGTGGCGGTGTAGAAATTGCCGATCTCGATATAGCTTTCGGGGCGGATCGGATGAGCCAGCGGCCCAGCGTCCTCGGGGAATTGCGCGGCGCGGAGCGTGCGCACATCCTCGATCCGCTTGACCGCTGCCGAGCCCTGATCGGCGGAGAATTGCTGGTCGCGCAGGACCGTGAACCCCTCCTTCAACGACAGCTGGAACCAGTCGCGGCAGGTGATGCGGTCGCCCGACCAATTGTGAAAATATTCGTGTGCGACAACCGCGGCGATCGCGTCGTAATCGGCATCGGTCGCCGTGTCGGGATCGGCGAGGATGTAGCGACTGTTGAAGATGTTCAGCCCCTTATTTTCCATCGCTCCGAAATTGAAATCGTCGACCGCAACGATATTGAAGACATCGAGGTCGTATTCGCGGCCGTAAACGTCCTCGTC
This sequence comes from uncultured Alphaproteobacteria bacterium, assembly GCA_963740775.1. Classification (GTDB taxonomy): domain Bacteria; phylum Pseudomonadota; class Alphaproteobacteria; order Sphingomonadales; family Sphingomonadaceae; genus Sphingomonas_O. The sequence goes on from CAVUFE010000009.1 coordinate 154,002, forward strand.
CCATTTCATTGCCGTCTTCAGTGCACTCATCGCGTGCTGCGTCTTGGGCAGGTCGGCGGCCCGGACCCAGATGCCCAATTCGACCCGGCGACCGCCACGAGTCGTGAAGCTATCGCGATTGGCCTCAAGGTCACCCGCGACGAGCGCGAAGAGGTAGCTCGGCTTGGGGTACGGGTCGTTCCATTCCGCCCAGTGGCGCCCGTCTAGCCCGTCGCCATTGGCGACGTTGTCGCCGTTCGCCAGCAGTACCGGGAACGAGTCGCGGTCGGCTGCCATCTTGACGGTGTATCGGCTGAGCACATCGGGCCGGTCGGGGAAGAAGGTGATGCGGCGAAATCCTTCGGCCTCACACTGCGTGCACAGCAGTCCGCCCGATGCGTACAATCCCATCAGCTTGGTATTGGCGGCGGGGTGTAGCTCGACCTCGGTCTCGATGACGTGTGCGTTGCCCGGCAGGTCGATGACCAGGTTGCCGCCTTCGATGCGCCAGTCATTCACCGCCTGGCCGTCGACATGCACGGATACGGGTTTCAGTTCGTCGCCGTCGAGTACGATCGCGCGTGTGTGATCGCCATTGCGCGTAACGTCGAGCTTGGCGGTGACACGCGTCCGTTCGGCAGACAAATCGAAGTCGAGCGCGATGTTGGGGACCAGCCAGTCGGGCGGGCGGTAATCCTCGCGGCGAATGGTGGGCGGGGTGGCGGCGGCAAGCGTGGTCTGAACGTCCATGCCTGTGAATGTAGGGACGCGGGTCAGGCGGGGCTAGGCGCTTTCCGCGCGGTCAGCGCAATCAACAACCCGGCGAAGGCGAGAGCGCCGCCACCAACCGCCAGCCCAGTCCAGTGATAACCTTCGAACAACGTCGACAAGATCATCGCAAATACGGGGGTAAGGACACTCGAATAAGCAGCAGCGCCAGGACCGACCGCGCGAATGACGCTGAAATAGCATGCGAAGGCGAGCGAGGACGCAAGCAACCCCAGATGAGCGGTGCCCAGCCAATAGGACAACCGATACTCGATCACCGGTGGGCCGACCGTCACACAGGCAAAAATCGCGTCGAACAACGCACCCCATGCCATGCCCCACGCGATCAGTGACAGCATTGGCAATGCCTTGGCGCGCTCGCTTGCCTGCATCACGTTGGCGACCGAGGCGCACAGCACACCAGCAATGGTGAGGGCCAGCCCGAGCCATGTCTGACCGGCTGCCGAAGGATCGGCACGCGCTTCGTTGACGATCAGCAAGGCGACGCCTGCCAGCGCAACCAGCGAGCCGAGGATGAAGCGCAGGCCCAGGCGCTGACCGAGAAAGATCGCGCCAAAGATCGAATTCGGCACCAGCAGCAGCGCAAAGATCACCGCAACCAGTCCCGACGTGATGTGGGCCTCCGCCCGGTAAACGAAATTGAAGTTCATCACGAAGAGAAACAGCCCATAAAGGGCGGCGAACTGCTGACCGGTGCGACCCAATCGGACAGGCGCGCGCGTAACCACGATCCACGCGAACAGTCCTGCGGCCGCGATGGCGAACCGATAGGTTACCGACCAGCTGGGCGGCACGACACCCAATTGATCGCGGATTACGATCCACGTCGATCCCCAAACCACTGTGGCAACCGTGAACGGGATGAGGACCCGCGGGGTGGCGAGCGTGGCCGTGCTCATAAATTGGCAAGCGCGGTGGCGAGTGCCTCGATCTCGCGCGCATCCTGATCCCACGACACCACGAAACGCACCTCGCCGTCGGCCCAGTCGTAGAACTGAAACCCCTGCGCACGGAGGTCTGTGGCCTCGCTCGCCGTCATGCGCAGGAACAGCTCGTTCGCTTCAACCGGGAAAAGCAAGCGGTCCCCCGCGGCCGCGGCCAGTCGTGTCGCACCGGCATTCGCTGCGCGCGCATTATCGAGCCAGAGGCCGTCCTCGATCATCGCCAGCAATTGCGCGGCGAGGAAACGACCTTTTGAATTGAGATGCCCCGCGCGCTTGCGTCGGACGCGGACCTCCGTCGCGAGGTCACGGTCGAACAGGATCAGCGCCTCGCTCGACAGCCCGCCATTCTTGACGAAACCGAAACTGAGCGCGTCGACTCCTGCCCGCCAGGTCAGCTCGGCGGGCGTTGCGCCACTGAACACAACGGCATTGGCAAATCTTGCCCCGTCCATGTGGAAGCGGAGGTTGCGCGACTTGGCAAGTTCGCCGAGTGCGCCAACTTCGGACGCACTGTAGCTGAGGCCATATTCGGTGGCGTTGGTAACCGACATGGCCGCCGCCTGCGTGCGGTGGACGTCGTCGGCGATCATGCCGAGGCGCGCGGTGACCAGATCGGGCGTCAGCTTGGACCCCGGTGCATCGACGGTAATCAGCTTGCCGCCGCCCGAGTAGAATTCGGGCGCCCCCGCTTCATCCTGATTGATGTGCGCGTCGTTCGCGCAGAGCGTGCCGCGCCATGGCGAGCATAGAGCCGCAAGGGCAAGGCAATTGGCCGCCGTGCCGGTGGCAACCCACAAGGCACTGACTTGGGTTTCAAACAGGTCGGAAAAAGCGGCGTCGAGGCGTGCCGAGATGGCGTCGCCGTCATAGGCGGTATCAGCCGCATTGGCGGTCGATACCGCCTCAAGCACCGCGGGGTGCACCGAGGCGGCATTGTCGGAAAAGAAGCGCATCGCCGCGCCATGCTTGGCGCGGCGTGCACGGTCAACGCAGAGTTAGGCCTTGCAGGTCTGGCTGCCCTTGCCTGGACGTTCGATCGTGATCGCCGATCCACTGCCGGACACCGAATAGCCGCCTTCGGCTGTGTACGGTTCGCCGGCCGTCGGGGCCTTTACGGTGATGGCGGTCGCGGACTTGTCCCCCTCGCGCAGCACGGCCTGTGTGTCGCCCTCGAGGAAGTTTATATAGACGATGCTTGCGTCCTTGCAGCGATAGACTTTCTGCGCCTTGATCGGCGGAGGCATGTCAGCCACGATCTTGGCCTCTTCGGCAGCGTTGAGCGCGTTGGCGGCGGCGACCGCATTATCCGCGTCCTCCTTGGCACTCTTGTTGTTGCAGGCCGATAGCGCGATGGACGCGGCAAGGGCGGCGATAATGAGGGGGCTCTTCATAGGCCTCATGAAATTGTGCATCGCAGCGTCATCGTCAAGCGTCATTCGTGAAACTCTGCCAGATCAGGAATCCGCCCAAAGGCGATCGACGTGCCGACGCGGTCGATACGTCCACCCGTCAATGGCCCCAAGGACACCGCGTTCTTGCCAAAGCGTGTGTTGATGCGGTCAAGAGCACGGCTTAGCGCCTGCGTGCGCACCTCACGTGCCAGTTCGTGATCGGGGGAAAGGGCGGCGAACAGCGATCCCTGTCCGCCCAGAGCCGGCGCGAGATTGGTCAGTGCGACGCCAATCATGCGCAGCTTGAGAGGCTTGGGCGCCTCCGCGATCAGTTTCGGCCACAAGGCGTCGAGCCGTTCGATGACCTTAAAACTGTCATCGGTCGCCGGGAGCTTGATCGACCCGCGCCATTTGCCGCCGCCATCCTCGAACCGCGCATGGAGTATGAGCAGTCGCGAGGTAACGCCCTTGCGACGCACACGAGCTGCCGCCTTCATCGCCAGCCGCCGCGCGGTGAGGCGCGCGGGATCGCTGGCGCGATGGCGCGGGGACAGAACGTGACTGTGGCCGACCGAGCGCATCTCGCTGCGCTTTTCGGGCAGTTCGACCCCGTGAAGCGCGTACCACAAGCGGTCGCCGTCGCGCCCCCCGTAAGCATGCCCCGCATCCTTGGGACGCCGCGCGCAATATTGCTCGATATCGTTCACACCGTCCTTGGCCAGCCGCGCCGCCATCTTGGCGCCAATGCCGCAGATCGCGGTCAGGGGCAGGGAATAGAGCCGCCCCGGCAGTTCATTGGCGCGCAGGATCACCAGCCCGTCGGGTTTCTGCATGTCCGTCGCGAGCTTGGCCAGCAGACGATTGGGCGCGACGCCGATCGAACAGCGCAGCCAGTCACCGACATTGTCGCGGATCCCTGCCTTGATCCTGAGCGCGAGCCCATGCGTGGCCGCCTCGTCATTTTCATTGTCGAGCAGGCGGCAGGCAACCTCGTCGATTGAGCATATCTTGGTGATCGGAATGTGCCTGTCGATCTCCGCGATGATGCGCTCGTGATAATCGACGTATAGTTCATGCCGCGGATTGACGACGATGATGTCCGGGCAGCGCGCCCGCGCTTCCCAGACCGGCATCAAGCGTGTTCACGCCGCGCGCCTTGGCCTCGTAGGACGCGGCGATGGCAACGGTGGTTTCGTGCCCGCCCGGCGCGACGATGATCGGTTTGCCCCGCAGCTCAGGATTTTCCTGTTGCTCGACGGACGCGAAATACGCGTTCAGATCGAGAAAGAGCCACCTGCAGGGGTCGAGGCGGAGAAAGTCGTGCACCCAGCGAACATGACAGGAACAGCCAGAGTCGCGCAAAGATCAGTCCTTGTCGTGGATCTTCATCGTCCCGGCGGTGCCCTTGTTGGCTTCGGCAAAGCTCAAGGTGAAATCGCTCGCCATCCTCGGTCTTGCCGCCGAAGCCATCGCCTTGCGCTATTGCATTGACCTTCTTGTCGGCGAATTCCTCGCGCGTAATAGGCCTTAAGCTCGGCGACCGTGCCGGGCGAGGTGAAGCCGATCATCACATCCTGGTCTTCGGCGCGTACATTGGTCACGTGGCTGCCGGGGAACAGTTTGACCCCGTCAATGTCCATGTCGCTGTGCGCCATCATCGATGATGGCAGCTTGATGTTGCCTTTCACCCCCGGGACCTGGAACGAGACCGCGCCATTTTCGGCCGCAGTAATGTTGACGCTCTTGTCGTCGCCGCTCGTCTTTTGGATATCGCACGCTGCAAGCGGCAGGGTGGCGGCGGTGAACAAAAGCATGGCACGCATTGTCGAACTCCAACTGTGTTGCCGTTGCAATACAGCTACACGAGGAAGGGCGCAAGCAAAGACCACCGCGCCGCCTTGTCTGCAAACGGCATCGTGAAAGCCGGACTGCTCGACGGCAGATCGATCAGGCCCAAGTCAGTCGCGACGAGCGCCCGCCGCCCGATCCGCGCCGCGGTCTTTCCATTGAACGCGATGGCGCGCAGATCGGGCAATGTCGGCGATTACGGCCGATAAGTCGTTCACTTCCACATTGCGGATCGCGCCATCCAGGCTGCCCTGCCGCCGTGCCCCCCCGATCACGTCCCATAACCCGATGCGATGCGTCCGCATTACCGCCAGTCGCGCCTCGTAATCGAGTGGCATCAGATGGGCACGCCAAGCAGGTTGCTCAAGCAGCCGCCAGAACTGGTTCTGCGGATGGGCATAATATCGACTGGCCGCCAGCGATGCTTCGCCCGGCAAGGCTGCCAAGGATCAACAGCCGCGTGCGGGCATCGATGACAGGGGGAAAGCTGCGCTTTATCATGCGCTTGTCCAACTGCCTTGCCCGCACACAGGGTCATGATAGGCAGGCGCGGGTGATCGCTGCCAACCCTCTCGCCCTGATCGGCAACACCCCGCTCGTCAAACTTAAAGGTCCGAGCGCCGCGACGGGCTGCAGATTCTCGGCAAATGCGAATTCATGAATCCCGGCGCGAGCGTCAAGGACCGCGCTGCCCTGTTCATCATTGAAGATGCCGAGGCTGCAGGTACGCTTCAGCCGGGCGGCACGATCGTGGAGGGGACTGCGGGGAATACCGGTATCGGGCTGGCGCTCATTGGCAACGCCAAGGGCTACCGCACGATCATCGTGATGCCCGAAACGCAAAGCCGCGAGAAAATGGACACGCTGCGTGCACTGGGTGCCGAGTTGGTCACCGTTCCCGCCGCCGCCTATTCCAGCCCCTGTCACTTCGTGCATCAATCACGCCGTATCGCTGAAGAAACTGATGGTGCGCTATGGGCAAACCAGTTCGACAATGTCGCCAATCGCCGCGCACATATCGTTGGCACGGCGGAAGAGATCTGGATGCAGACCGACGGGCGGATTGACGGGTTCACTTGCGCGGTCGGAACCGGCGGCACGCTTGCGGGCGTTGGCATGGGCCTGAAGGCGCAAGACGAAGCGATCACTATTGCACTGACCGATCCCCACGGCGCCGCGCTGCATGATTATTACGCGCACGGTGAGTTGCGCAGCGAGGGCAGTTCGGTGGCGGAAGGGATTGGCCAAGGTCGAATCACCGGCAATCTCGAAGGTGCTCCGATCGACACGCAATACCGCGTGTCCGATGTCGAGGGCTTGGAACAGGTCGCCGCGTTGCTGCGTGACGAGGGGTTGTGCCTGGGCCTGTCGAGCGGGATCAACGTCGCCGGCGCGATCCGCCTGGCGCGCGATCTTGGACCGGGCAAGACCATCGTCACGATCCTGTGCGATACCGGCTTTCGTTACCTGTCGAGCCTGTACAATCCCGAATGGCTTCGTGCGAAGGGCCTGCCGGTGTTCGATTGGCTCGAGCGCCCGGAGCTTCCCGAGGCAACCGCCCTTACCGGTTGCCCCTGAGCAGCGGTACGTTGCTCCCTGCTGCGTAACTGCCTAGGCTTGGACTCGTGGAGGCACCGAATCCCGACGGACCGCGTGTCCGAATGCAGCGCCTGCGCGTGGGCGTGACCGGCCTGGCGTTCGTCATCGTGCTGCTCGCGGTGGTCTTCGCGGTTGTGCGGGCGTTCAGCGCAACGCGGTTGGCGAGAAGACGATTGACGGTCGAGAATGCATGGGCAACACGACCGATCCGATGGCACAATTGGGTGTCGCCCCCGATGGCGCGCGAATGCCAGCACCAAGAAGTAGGTAGTTAGCGCGTTTTGACGTAGCGCCCGGGCGCGTCCTCGATCGCCTTGAGCTTGCCTTCGCCCGGGACCCGCGCGGCCTTGGCGGGACTTCCTGGCCATCGCGAGTCGCGGATCCATTCGATCCAGTCGGGCCACCAGCTGCCCTTGTGTTCGGTTGCGCCGGCGATGAACTCGTCGAGCGTCGTCAGCGTCGGCGTCATTGGTCCAATAGCCGTATTTGTTCGCGGCCGGCGGATTGACCACGCCGGCGATGTGGCCCGATCCGGCAAGCAGGAATTTGACCGGGCCGGAGAAATGCTCGGTCAGTTTCCACACGCTGGCGAGCGGGGCGATATGATCTTCCCTGCCGGCCTGAATGTAAGCGGGCGTCTTGACCTTCGTCAGATCGATGCGGCACGCCCAGCGCCGACAGCGCGCCGGGCTGGACCAGCTTGTTGTCGCGATAGAGGTCGCATCAGATAGGCCTTGTGCCACTTCGCGGGCAGGTTGGTGACGTCGCCGTTCCAGTGGAGCAGGTCGAACGCCGGATAATCCTTGCCCAGCAGATAATGGTTGGCGACCGGGCCCCAGATCAGATCCTTGCCGCGCAGCTGATTGAACGTCGGCGGCGAGGTAGCGGCCGTCGAGGAAACCCTTCGCCCGACACGGCTTCGATCATTTGCAGATAGCGCGTCGTCGATGAAGTTGAGCAGTTCGCCCGCTTCGGAAAAATCGACCTGCGCGGTGAAGAAGGTCGCGCTGGCGACCTTGTCCGCCTCGCCCTTCCCCGCGAGCACCGCGAGCGTTGCGGCAAGCGTGGTGCCCGCGACGCAATAGCCGATGGTGTGGACCGCGGGGACGTCCAGCGCGTCGCGGATCGTGTCGATCGCCTCGATCTGCGCGGCGATGTAATCGTCCCAGACGACGTCCTTCATCGTCGCGTCGGCGGATTTCCAGCTGACCATGAACACGGTCAGCCCCTGCTCGACCGCCCAGCGGATGAAGCTTTTTTCGGGCGTGAGATCGAGGATGTAGAAGCGGTTGATCCACGGCGGAAAGATCACCAGCGGCGTGGCGAGCACCTGTCCGGTGGTCGGGCTGTACTGGATCAACTGGTACAGCGGAGTCTCGTGGACGACCTTGCCCGGCGTCGTCGCGATATTGCGTCCGACCTCGAACGCCCCTTCGGCGACATGGCTCAGCTGTCCGGCGTTGAGGTCGCGCAGCAGATGCTGAAACCCAGTGGCCAAGCTCTGCCCATTGGTTTCGATCGCCTTGTTGAAGCGCGACGGGATTGGTGAAGGGCGAATTGGCGGGCGACATCGCCTCGACCAGCGTCCGCATCGCGAACTCGGCCCGCTGGCGCTGGCGCGTCGTCGAGGCCCGGGGCGTTGCGCGACCGACTTCATCATCGTGTCGGCCATCAGCGAGTAACCCTGCCGCATCAGGTCGAACACCGGATGCTCCCATTCGGGCGCCGGCGAAGCGCTTGTCCTTGGGATCGAGCGCGCCACGCCCCGCCGCCGCAACCGGGGCGAGCATCTGGCCCCAGGCATCGAGCACCGCCTGCATGCCGGTCACAGCGGGTTCGCGCGGGTTCCTGATCGGCCATGCGCTCTCCTTACCCGCGGCGGTGTCAGGCCGCCGTTGGATAGTCGATATAGCCTTCTGGCCCCTGCGAATACCATTGCTGCCATGGTGTCGGGCGCGAGCGGCGCTGCCCATTGCAAGCCGGTGCGGCCAGATCGGGGTTCGAAATGAACGGTCGGCCAAAACTGATTGCATCGGCCACGCCGCTGGCGATCGCGGCCTGTGCCGATCTCCAGCGTGTAGTCCGAATTGAGGATCAGCGGCCCCTTGAATACCTTGCGGATCGCCGGGCTCAGGCGCGGCACGGTGGTGCTGCCGAACGTGCCGTTCTCGTCGGGCTCGCGCAGTTCGAGAAAGGCGATGCCGCGCGCATCGAGCGCGGCGGCGGCGGCCGTGAACAACGGCTCGGGATTGCTGTCATCGACGCCCTGGCTGTCGCCATTGGGAGACAGGCGTACGCCGACATGGTCGGCACCACGGTATCGCGACCAGCGCAGACACCACCTGATCGAGTAGGCGGATGCGGTTGGCGATGTCGCCGCCATATTCGTCCTCGCGCATGTTCGAACCGTCGCGCAGGAATTGGTCGATCAGATAGCCATTGGCCGCGTGCAGCTGCACGCCGTCAAAGCCCGCGGCGAGAGCGTTCGCGCGCGGCCAGCGGTAATCGTCGAGCAGGCGAGGCACTTCGCTGACTTCAAGCGGGCGTGCGACATCATAATCCTTGCGCCCCTCATAGGTGTGCGCCTTGTCGGCGCCTGCGTGGCGGAGGCCGAAACGGGCGGCTGGCCGCCGAGAAAGCTCGAATGGACGATGCGCCCCATGTGCCACAATTGCGCGACGATGCGCCCGCCGGCGGCATGCACTGCCGCGGTTACCGGCTTCCACGCCTCGATCTGATCGTCGGTCCACAGGCCGGGCGCATAGGGCCAGCCAAGCCCTTCGCGGCTGATGCCCGTCGCTTCGCTGATGATCAGGCCAGCGCTCGCGCGCTGCGCGTAATAGGTCTGCATGATGTCGGTCGGGACATGCTCGCGCGTCGAACGGCCGCGCGTCAGAGGTGCCATGACGATACGGTTGGGCGCGTCGATCGCGCCAAGCTTGATCGGGATCGAACAGGGTCGGCACTCGGGTTCCTTTCGGGTTGACCTTCGCTAATGGGAAGCGATGGCGGCACCGGCAAGTGAAGAAACCCTTGGGGGCCATGAAGGAACGCGTGCGGTCGCTGCGCTGATCCTCGCCAATGCGCTGCTGGCGTTCGGGCCGGTGCTCGTACGGCTCAGCGATGTTGGGCCAGTGGCGTCGGCATTCTGGCGCATGGCCATCGCCTTTCCGATCCTGGCGGGTGCGGCGGCCTGGACCGGGCGCGGCAAGCCGAGCGGCTTTACTCCGGTCTTGATCTTGATCGTCGCGCGTCGGGCCTGGTCTTCGCCGCCGACCTGGCCAGCTGGCACCTGGGCATCGTGCGAACCAAGGTCGCCAACGCGACCTTGTTCGGCAATTCGGCGAGCCTGTTATTCCCGATTTATGGTTTCCTCGTTGCCCGAGCCTGGCCGATCGCGGCGGCAGGGGCTGGCGCTGGTCTTCGCCGCGCTCGGCGCGGCCGTGCTAATGGGGCGTAGTGCCGAGCTAAGCCCCGAACATCTGGCGGGGGATCTGCTCAGCTTGCTCGCCGGCGTATTTTACGCGATCTATTTCATCGCGATTGCGCGCGCGCGGGAAACGCTCGTCGCCGCTGCCGTTGCTGGCGGCCTCGACGCTGGCGAGTGCGGTGCCCTTGCTGGCGCTTGCCCTGGCGATGGGCGAGACGATCATGCCGACCAATTGGTGGCCGTTGATCGCCTTGTCGTTCTGCAGCCAGATCGCCGGGCAGGGACTGATGACGCGCGCGCTGGGCCGGACCAGTCCGCTGGTCATCGGCCTGACGCTGCTGACCCAGCCGGTCGTCGCAGCGATCGGCGGCTATGTGCTGTTTCGGGGAGACGCTCGGACACGCTCGATCTCGTCGGCGCCGTGATGATCGCTGTCGCGCTGGTACTCGTCCGCTAGGCGGCGGTACCGCCCACGGTCAGCGCATCGATCAGCATGCACGGCTGGCCGACGCCGGCCGGGACGCGACTGCCCGCCCTTGCCGCAGATTCCAATGCCTTCGTCGAGCGCCATGTCGTTGCCGATGCCGAGCACGCGGGTCAGCACGGTCGGGCCGTCGCCGATCAGCGTCGCGCCCTTGATCGGCGCGCCCAGTTTGCCGTTCTCGACCTTGTACGCCTCGGTGCAGCTGAACACGAATTTGCCGCTGACGATGTCGACCTGACCACCACCGAACGATTTGGCGAAAATGCCGGTCTTCATCCGCGACAGCAGTTCGCCCGGATCGTCGTTGCCGCCGCGCGCGAAGGTGTTGGTCATGCGCGGCATCGGCGCGTGGGCGTAGCTTTCGCGGCGGCCGTTGCCGGTCGGCGCGACGCCCATCAACCGCGCATTGAGGCGATCCTGCATATAGCCCTTCAGGATGCCGTCCTCGATCAGGACGTTTTCCTGCGTCGGCGTGCCTTCGTCGTCGATGCTGAGCGAGCCGCGCCTGTCGTGCAGTGCGCCGTCATCGACCACCGTCACGCCCGGCGCGCCGACGCGATCGCCAATACGGCCCGAAAAGGCGGAAGAACCCTTGCGGTTGAAATCACCTTCAAGACCGTGACCGACCGCTTCGTGAAGCAGCACGCCGCACCAGCCGGGGCCAAGCAGCACGGGCATTTCGCCAGCGGGCGCGGCGACCGAATTCGAGGTTCACCAGCGCCTGCGCCAGCGCTTCGTCGATCGCGCGGTTCCACACGTCCTCCTCGAACAAACGCTCGTAGAGGTAGCGCCCGCCCAGTCCGAAATTGCCCGATTCGCGGCGACCGTTGGCTTCGACGACGACCCCGACATTCAAGCGCACCAACGGGCGGATGTCGTGTGCGACGAAGCCGTCGGCGCGGACGATATCGATAACCTGCCAGCTGCCCGACAAAGAAGCAGACACCTGAACCACGCGCGGATCGCGAGCGCGGGCGGCGGCGTCGATCCGCTCCATGAGTGCGACCTTGTCCACGAAAGGAACGAGGCCGAGCGGATCGCTATCGGTGTACAGGCGGGTGTTGCTGCGGCGCGGTGCCTCCGACTGCGCGGTTGCCGGGTCGAGCAGGCGCATTGTCTCGGCCGCGCGCCGGATCGCCGGCTCGGTAATCTCGTCGGCATGGGCGAAACCGGTGGTCTCGCCACTGACGCCTCTCAAGCCAAAGCCACGATTTGTGCCGTAATCGGCGACCTTCAGCCGGCCATCGTCAAAGGCAAAGCTCTCGTGCACACCATATTGCAGGTACAGTTCGCCATCGTCGCATTTGCCGATGGCATTCTGAGTGAGCTCGACCGCACGCTCGGGCGTCAGGTCACGATACAGATTGTCGCGAGGGTTCATCCGCTTGAGATAGGGTGCCGAACCCTCAGTGGCCAGCCTCGACATCAGCCGGACCGCCGATCAAAACGTAATGGCGATCGCAATATCCGCAATCCGCCCAACCCCGGTCGTCAATCTCCAGCCACACACGCGGATGACCGAGCGCCGCAGGAATGTCGCCGCCCCCGTCGCAGGCCACGCGGCGCTTGGGAGTGCGGATCGTTTCGGGAACCGGGATTGCCATGCAGCGCGAGTTAGCAGCGCAGAGGCGCAAGCGGAATAGGTCGCTGAAAAACGAATTTTGGCATTTGCGCGCGCGCCGCTAAGCCGACGCCATGAGCGAAGCTGCGATTTCCATCGAGAACCTTCAGAAAACCTATGCCGGGGGCAAGCGCGCGCTCGATGGCGTCACCTTCGACGTCCCGCGTGGCCAGATTTTCGGGCTCCTCGGCCCCAACGGCGCGGGCAAGTCGACCTTGATCAATATCCTCTCCGGCATGGTCAACAAGACCGGCGGCTCTGCAGAAATCTGGGGTTTCGACATCGACGAACACCCGCGTAACGCGAAGGCGTCGATCGGCATCGTGCCGCAGGAAATCCTGTTCGACCCGTTCTTCACACCCTTTGAAGCACTCGAACTGCAAGCCGGACTATATGGCGTACCCAAGGGGCAGCGGCGATCGATGGAGCTGCTTCGAGCCATGCACTTGGAGGACAAGCGCGACGCTTATGCTCGCACACTGTCGGGCGGGATGAAGCGGCGGTTGCTGGTGGCCAAGGCGATGGTCCATTCGCCGCCGGTGCTCGTGCTCGACGAGCCGACCGCAGGCGTCGATATCGAACTGCGCCAGCAACTATGGGCCTATGTGCGCGAACTCAACTCGAACGGCATCACCATCGTGCTGACGACGCACTATCTCGAGGAGGCGGAGGAGCTGTGCGATCGCATCGCCATCATCAATCACGGTAAGCTGATCACCAACCAGCCGACGCGCGAACTGGTCAACATGGCGCAGGAAAAAGTCGTCGAGTTGACCGTCGACCGCGATCTGGTCGAGGCGCCGCAATCGCCGGTATTCGAAAGGGCCACGCTGACCGGGGGGCGCGTCCTGACCATCACCTACCGCAAGGACCGCGCGAATGCCGGCGAGGTTCTGGCAGCCGTCAGCGGCGCCGGCCTCGGTATCGTTGACGTCTCTACCAAGGAGCCGGATCTCGAAGATGTATTCCTCAACCTGACGCGGTCGAATGGCTGACCCGCTGGTTTACGATACCGTCATTATCGGTTCGGGTGCTGCGGGGCTGACCGCGGCGCTCAATCTCGCGCCGCATCAGAAGGTCGCGGTCCTCGCCAAGGGTGGCCTCTCCGACGGCTCAACAGCTTGGGCACAGGGCGGGATAGCTGCGGTGCTCGAGGAAGGCGACAGCTTCGATAGCCACATCGAGGACACTATGATCGCGGGCGCCGGGCTCAACAACCGCGCGATCGTCGAGATGGTTGTCGAAGGCGCACCCGCCGCGATCGCCCAACTCGAACAGCTTGGCGTGCCTTTCAACACCGAGGGCGGCACGCTGCATTTAACTCGTGAAGGCGGCCATTCGCACCGCCGCATCGTCCATGTGAATGATGCAACTGGCTGGGCCATCCAGCAAGCGCTGGAGCGCGCGGCGGTGGCGCATCCGAATATCACTCTGCTCACCGATCATGCTGCGGTGGATCTGGTCACGGGTCGGCATGCTGAAAAATATTCGGGCGATGGGCATGTCTGGGGCGTCTACGCGCTCGACCGCAAATCCGGGGAGATCGAACCGATCCTGGGTCGCGCAACGATCGTTGCGACGGGCGGTGCGGGGCGGACCTATCTTTATTCAACCGCCCCCAGGGGTGCGACTGGCGACGGCATCGCGATGGCGTGGCGCGCAGGATGCCGCATCTCCAACATGGAATTCATGCAGTTCCATCCGACCTGCCTCTACAATCTGGAGGTCAAGAATTTCCTGATTACCGAGGCGGTTCGCGGTGAAGGCGGGCGGCTGGTCAACCCCAAGACCGGGCGCCGCTTCATGCCCGATTACGACAAGCGAGAGGAACTGGCGCCGCGCGACATCGTCGCCCGCGCAATCGACGCCGAGATCAAGCGCGACGGCCTGGATTATGTCCATCTCGACATAAGCCATATGCCGTCAGACTTCGTGAAGGGGCACTTTCCCAACATTTACGAAAAGCTGATCGGGCTGGGCATCGACATGACCACCGGGCCGATCCCGGTGGTGCCGGCGCAGCATTATACATGCGGTGGCATCCTGATCGACGAGCATGGCTGTACCGATCTGCCGGGACTGTATGCGGCGGGCGAATGCACGCAGTCGGGTCTTCACGGCGCGAACCGCCTCGCGTCCAATTCGCTTCTTGAATGTTTTGTGTTCGGCGAAGCCGCGGCAAAGCATATCCTGGCGAGCCAATCGGCCGATCCGCCCACGATCCGCGCTTGGGACGCCAGCCGTGTGACGGATTCGGACGAAGAGGTCATCGTCCAGCATAATTGGCGTGAAATCCGCCGGTTCATGTGGGATTATGTCGGCATTGTCCGCACGACCAAGCGGCTCGAACGCGCGGCGCATCGCATCGCGACGCTACGGCAGGAGGTCGCCGACTATTATGGCAATTTCCGCGTGACGCCCGATCTTATCGAATTGCGCAATCTGGTCGAGGTCGCGGACCTCATCGTCCGCTCGGCGCTCCACCGGCACGAAAGCCGGGGGCTGCATTACACGCTGGACTATCCAGAAACGCTGGCGGTGGCGAGTGATACGGTGCTGGTGCCCTAGGCAACCAGTGAGAGTGAATCGCAAGAGTAACCTTCTGCGATTACACGGGTTTGGACGGCATATCCTTGAGGAGTGCTGACATGTCCCTACTCGATAAAGTTGCTGCCGCTGTCGCTCCCGCCGTGAGCGATGAGACACGTGCCAAAGCTCATGCCGATGCCCGTGCCCTGTCGCGCGGCAACGACTGGCTGGGCCAGGTGCTGGATCATCATGAACAGATCGACACGTTATTCGGTCGCGCGCGGGCGGCGAGCGGCGTTGCCGACCGCCAGGCTGCCCTCAAGGAGCTCGGCCTGTTGCTCACCGGGCATTCGATTGCCGAAGAAGCCGTCTTGTATCCGGCGATGGCCAAGGCCCATGATCAGGGCAAGGCCACCGTTGCTTATGGACAACAGGCAATGGCCAAGACCGAAATGTTTCTGCTCGAAGGGCTCGACCCGACCAGCCAGGAATGGAACGACAAGCTGGAGCACATCATCGGCGCCGTGCAACAACACGTCTATCAGGAAGAGAGCGGCTGGTTTGCCGATCTGGCGCAGAGCCATGACGTCGATCAGGCCTTGCTGACGACCAAATACGCCGAACAGTTCGACCGCTATATGGGTGAGGACAAGGCCGCGCTGTTCAACTGAGCGCGGTCAAACCAGCCACTGTTTGAACCATGCGAGGCCGTCGGCCCAGGCTTGCTGGGCGGCGGCCTCGTTGTAGCTGGGCCTGTAATCGGCCATGAAGCCATGGTCGGCATCTTCAAAGACCTTGACCTTGGACGGGCTGTGCGCCGCTGTCAGCGCGGCGCGCATCGCCGCCACGTCGGTTTGCGGGATGCCTTTGTCGAGTGCGCCGTAGAGGCCGAGCACCGGTGCCTTGAGCTGGCTTACGATATCGATCACCGCAGTCGCATTACGGCCCTTGGCCAATCCGCCGTAGCAAGCAACTCCGGCCTGAACCTTGCGGCTGTGCGCAGCGTAGAGCCACGTGATCCGCCCGCCCCAGCAATAGCCAGTGATACCCAACCGTTTAGTGTTGCCGCCGTCCTTGCCGGCAAACACGACAGTGGCGTCGAGATCGGCCATCACCTGCGCGTCGGACGTCGGACCGACAATGGTTTCGATCAGCGTCTTGATGTCAGCGACCTTCGATGCATCGCCTTCGCGCTGGAACAGGTCGGGTGCGATCGCGTGATAGCCCGCCTTGGCGTAGCGGCGGACCATGTCCTGCACCCATTCGTGCAGCCCGAATATCTCGTTGACGACAAGGATGACCGGCGCGTTCTTCTTGCCCGCTGGACGCGCGCGATAGGCGCGCATGGCAAAGTCGCCGGTTGGCACGGTAACCCATTCGGCGTCGAGCCCAGTTGCGGACGTCTGCACCGCCGACGCCGCAACCGGCTGTGCGGCTAGCGCATAGCCCGCCACCGCCGCCCCGCCGACCATCATGCCGCGGCGTCCCAAAGTAGTTGAGCGGATCCAGCTTTCAGTGTCGGACGGGCGGTTGGTGTCGGGGGTCATCGGGGCACTCCTTTGCCACTAGCCTAACGTCGTCCAGCCGTGGGACAAGCTTTTGAGTTGACCCTTTATTAACCCTGTAGGAACCAGCTTTCGCTCGCAACAGACGAGTGAATGGGCGATCGCTTCCAGTTTCATCGGGAGTATTTCTCAATGTCGTCTCACTTCGCGCGCATTGCGGCCGTGGCCGGCGCCTTGCTCACATCGACCGCTGCACTGGCCGACACGTTGACTGCGATTGCGGGCTATGCGGGTCCGGGCGCGGTGGGAACCTCGATCCTCGGAATCAACGATGCCGGCTGGACCACCGGTACTGTCGCATTCGGCGACGGCACGGTCGGCGATGGCTTCATTCGCGCGCCGGACGGGACCTATACCTTGTTCAGCCACGGGCCTTTCACTTCAGGGCGGGCGATCCGTAACGACAACACCATCGTCGGTTATTCCAATCCTGCGGCCGGCGTCGGGCTCGCTTCGCGCGAGTTCCTTCGCGATCCGGCTGGCCAACTTACGACGCTGACAAATCCGACGACTGGCGAGCCGCTGGCCGGCATTGCGCAGGGCATCAATGCATCAGGCGCGATCGTCGGCGACCTTCGCTTTGCAACGCCGTCAGGTGCGCAGCGGGTTCATGGGTTCATCCTGGACGGATCGAATTTCACCGAATTGAGCTATCCCGACCACGAAGCCTACCGGATCAGTGCGCGGGGAATTACGAACAGTGGCACCGTCGTCGGTTTTGCCAGTTCCACGGGGGAAGCGTTTATCCTGCAGGGGGGGCGCGTACAGTTTCTACAACCATCCGCTAGGCGTGAACGGCACGATCTTCGAAGCGATCAACAACAGCGGCACGATCCTTGGCATGTATAATGACGAGGATTTCAACTCGGACGCCTTCCGCTTCGATCAGCAGAACGGCACCTTCACCGATATCAACGTCCCAGGCGCCACCTACGTGCAGACATTCGGCGTCAACGATACCGGCTCGTTCGTCCTGACGTCCGACGTGGGCCAATTCATCTATACAATTGGCGGTCCTGTCGCACCGGACGGCAGCGTCGTGTTTCTGCCGGTCGACGACGGCTCGGCGCCTGACGGGGTCAGCGACTTTGATTTCAACGTCAGGGCGGGCCAAACATATTACATCGACCCGAGTTTCGCGCGCGGGTTCGAATATCTGAGCGGCGATGATGTCGATTTCGCCAGCGTGACGCTGCCCGTCGGCATCGCTCCAGGCGACAGCTACACACTCGCGCTGTGGAACGGCTCGGCTTACAGCTATGCGGGGAAAATTCAGGCTGGGGTTGCCTATAATTTCGCGACCGGCGTAGATCGATTTCGCATCTATGGCATTCCAGCCGCTGCGGGGATCGACGCGGGCAGCCAGTCGGGCTTCATCACCGGCCTGACCTTCGATGGTACAGGCCAGTTCAACGGCCAGCAGATCAGCCTGGTGCCCGAACCGGCGCAGTGGGCGATGATGATTGGCGGATTCGGCCTTGCCGGACTAACTGCACGGCGGCGGAGGCGGATTGTGATCGCTTGACTCGTTATCGGCGTTCTTCGAATGTTTCATGCTGAAGCATTTGGGGAGTACGATCGATGGCGGCACTGACATTCTACACCAATCCGATGTCGCGCGGGCAGATCGTTCGCTGGATGCTGGAGGAGGTCGGCCAGTCATATGAACAGGTCGTGCTCGACTACGGCTCGACCATGAAGGAGGATGATTATCTCGCGATCAATCCACTGGGCAAGGTTCCCGCAATAAAGCACGGGGACGTTATCGTGACCGAGGCGGCGGCTATCTGCGCCTACCTCGCGGATGCCTTTCCCGACGCCGGACTGGCCCCGCCCGCCGGGGATCGCGGCAGCTATTATCGCTGGCTGTTCTTCGCTGCGGGCCCCGTCGAAAGCGCAGTGACCGCACGGTCACTGGACATTTTGGCTCCGCCCGAAAAAGCAGCAATGGTCGGCTATGGCAGTTTTGAGGCAACCATCGACGCTCTGGCGGGTGCAATGCCCAAGGGCGATGCGTGGATTGCCGGACCTGAATTCTCGGCCGCGGACGTCTATGTCGGGTCGCAGGTCGATTGGGGACTGATGTTCAAGTCGATCCCGACGCGTCCCGAGTTCGAGGCTTACGCCGACCGGCTCCATGCCCGCCCGGCCTATCAACGCGCAAAGGCGATCGACACCAAATTGATGGAGGAGATGCAGACCCCGGGCTGACGCCGCACCTCGATAAAGGTTAGCGCTGGTACGCTCGGACACCTTCACCGCGCGCACCGCTCCGCACCGACTTGCCCTCGTTACGGACGGCGGTTAAGACCGTGCTTTATTGGGCCGCTCCGGAAAGGGGCGGCCATTTGTGTATTTAAAGGATTTTCGAGATGGCCCAGCCGCTCATGCCCCACGCGACCGCCGCTTGGCTGGTCGACAACACCGCGCTGACGTTTGACCAGATCGCGGTGTTTTGCGGGCTGCACATCCTTGAGGTTCAGGCGATCGCGGACGACACGGCGGGCAGCAAGCTCACCGGGCGCGATCCGATCCGCAGCCACGAACTGACGCAGGAAGAGATCGACCGCGGTCAGGCCGATCCGAACTATGTCCTGAAAATGGAACGCGAGCCCGAGGCCGCTTCGCGCACGCGCGGCCCGCGCTACACTCCGGTCAGCAAGCGCGCCGACAAGCCCGACGGCATTGCGTGGATCATCCGCAATCACCCCGAGGTCACCAATGCGCAGATCAGCAAGCTGATTGGCACCACGGTCAACACCATCACCGCGCTTCGCGACAAATCGCACTGGAATATGACGAACATCACGCCCAAGGATCCTGTGACTTTGGGCCTGACCACGCAGCGTGAACTCGATGCCGCGGTGGCCAAGGCGGCCAAGGCGGCGGGGATCGAGGCCCAGCCCGACACGCGGATCGAAGGCGACCGCGCGGCGTTGGTCGAGCAGCTTCATAAGGAACGCGAGGACGCGGCGCGCTATGCCGAAGCTGTGGCGCGCGGTGAAGTCGAGCCGAAGCCCGCGGCCGAAGCGCTGTTCGACCCGTTCAAGCGTTAAATCAGTCCTGCCAGCGGGCTCGACGGGTCCGCATAGCGACGCTGCGCCATCCGGCCTGCAAGGTAGGCCAATCGCCCGCTTTCCACTGCCAGTTTCATGGCGCTGGCCATGCGGATGGGGTCCCTTGCCTCGGCGATGGCCGTGTTCATCAGAACGCCGTCGCAACCCAACTCCATCGCCACCGCCGCGTCGCTCGCGGTGCCGACACCGGCATCGACGAGCACCGGGACCTTCGCGCCTTCGACAATCAGGCGGATGGTGACGCGGTTCTGGATGCCAAGGCCCGACCCGATCGGCGCGCCCAAAGGCATGATCGCCACCGCGCCGGCTTCCTCCAATTGCTTGGCGGCGATCGGATCGTCGGTGCAATAAACCATCGGTTTGAAGCCTTCGCGAACGAGCGTTTCGGTCGCCTTCAACGTTTCACGCATATCGGGATAGAGCGTGCGCGCTTCGCCAAGCACCTCCAGTTTGACCAGGTCCCAGCCGCCCGCCTCGCGCGCCAGCCGCAGCGTCCTTACCGCCGCCTCGGCATCGAAGCAGCCTGCGGTGTTGGGTAAATAGGTGACCTTTTTCGGATCGATATAATCGGTCAGGATCGGGGCGTTGCGATCGGAAATGTTCACGCGGCGCACGGCTACCGTTACGATCTCCGCACCTGAAGCCTCCAGCGCGGCGGCGTTTTGCGCAAAGTCCTTATATTTGCCGGTGCCGACGATCAGTCGGCTGTGAAAGGTCCGCCCCGCCACAGTCCAGCTGTCGTCTTCGAGCGCGGTGGGACGATCGCCGCCACCGACGAAATGGACGATCTCGATTTCGTCGCCGTCCTCCACGCGCACATCCGCAATTGTTGAGCGCGGCACGATCTCGAGATTGCGCTCGACCGCCACTTTTGCGGGTTCGAGGCCGAGCTCGAGCGCGAGCGCCGCAATGGTCAGGTCGTCGGCGACGCGGCGGTGTTCGCCGTTGACGCGGATGGAAATCGTGCCGTCAGGGGTCATCTGCATATCCCTAGCGGCGCTTGCCGATGCTGCGAAGCCATGACAGAGGCATTACGATCTAAAAACGAGGTTCGCATGAGCGACGAAGTGGGACCGATGCAGGTCGACGTCGGGCTGGTTCGCCAGCTCGCCGAGCTGCTGGACGAAACCAAGCTGACGGAAATCGAAGTCGAGGACGGCACACGCAAGATTCGCGTGGCGCGAAAGGCGGCGGCGATTGCCGGCTATGCGCCGCCCCCGGCAGCCGCCGCGGCGCTGCCCGCACCCTCGGCATCCTTGCCGGCGGAGACGCCGACCAGTACTGCAACGGATAGCGGCACTCACGCCCGCTCGCCCATGGTCGGCACGGTATATCTGTCCGCTGAACCCGGAGCGAAGCCGTTCATCGGCGTCGGCGACCAGGTGTCCGAAGGTCAGACCATCGTCATCATCGAGGCGATGAAGGTGATGAATGCGATCCCCGCGCCCAAGGCCGGCACGGTCAAGCGCATTTGCGTGGAAAACGGACAGCCGGTCGAATTCGACCAGTCGCTGGTCATCATCGAATAATGGCGATCCCTCGACACGCTATGGGCAGTGGCACGGCGGAGAGCTGCGCATATGGCTATTGAAAAGCTGCTGATCGCCAATCGCGGCGAAATTGCGCTGCGCATTCATCGTGCCTGCCACGAAATGGGCATCAAGACGGTGGCAGTGCACTCCACCGCGGATGCCGACGCGATGCATGTGCGGCTGGCGGATGAGGCGATCTGCATCGGCCCGCCCGCCGCGGCCGACAGCTATCTCAACATTCCTGCGATCATCTCGGCTGCCGAGATCAGCCACGCCGACGCGATCCATCCCGGTTACGGTTTCCTCAGCGAAAATGCGCGTTTCGCCGACATCGTCGAGGATCACGGCATCATCTTTGTCGGGCCCAAGCCCGAGCATATCCGTACGATGGGCGACAAGATCGAAGCCAAGCGCACCGCCGGCGCGCTCGGGCTTCCGCTGGTGCCGGGATCGGACGGCGCGGTCAGCGACCTGGCCGAAGCGAAAAAGATCGCGGCGGACGCCGGCTATCCGGTGATCATCAAGGCCGCATCGGGCGGCGGCGGTCGCGGCATGAAGGTTTGCACGTCCGAGGATCAGCTCGAAACGCTGATCGCGCAGGCTGGCAGTGAAGCCAAGGCCGCCTTCGGCGACGCGACGGTCTATATCGAGAAATATCTCGGCAACCCGCGCCACATCGAATTCCAGATCTTCGGCGACGGCAAGGGCAACGCCATTCATCTGGGCGAGCGCGATTGCTCGCTGCAGCGCCGCCACCAGAAAGTGCTGGAGGAAGCGCCGTCCCCGGTCATTTCTACCGAAGAGCGCAACCGCATGGGCGAAGTGGTCCGCAAAGCGATGGCGGACATGAGTTATCGCGGCGCGGGCACCATCGAATTCCTGTGGGAAGATGGCGAATTCTACTTCATCGAAATGAATACGCGGCTGCAGGTCGAACATCCGGTGACCGAGATGATCACCGGCCTCGATCTTGTCCGTGAACAGATCCGCATCGCCGAAGGGCGCCCATTGTCGGTTGAACAGGCCGATATCGCGTTCAAGGGCCATGCCATCGAATGCCGCATCAACGCCGAGGATCCGCGCACGTTCGCGCCGTCGCCGGGGCAGGTCACGACCTATCACGCGCCGGGCGGCATGCACGTGCGCATCGATAGCGGGCTGTATGCCGGCTATCGGATCCCGCCCTATTACGATTCGATGATCGCCAAGCTGATCGTTTATGGCCGCACGCGCGAAGGCTGCATCATGAGGTTACGGCGCGCGCTGGAGGAAATGGTCATCGACGGCGTCAAGACTACGATTCCGCTGCACCGCGCGCTGTTGCAGGACAGCGAGGTCGTGAACGGCGACTATTCGATCAAATGGCTGGAAGAGTGGTTGGCGAAGCAGGACGCGTGAGCGTCTGATGGAGCGGGTCAAGGGAGGAGAGCCGCTGCCGCCGCACCTGCGCGGGGCGGTCGTCGCGCTCGGCAATTTCGACGGCTTTCATCTCGGGCATCAGGCGGTCGTCGGCCGTGCCGTCGAAACCGCGAGGCGGCGCGGCGCCCCCGGCGATCGTCGCGACCTTCGACCCGCATCCGGTGCGGCATTTCAAACCCGACGCGGCACCGTTCCGGCTTACGACACTGGATCAGCGCGAGAGGCTGTTCGCGCAAGCCGGTGCCGAAGCGATGATGGTCTTCGAGTTCGGCGTGCGGCTTGCTGCGGTGACAGCGGAAGACTTCGTGCGCGATTGGCTGGCAGGCGCGTCGGGCGTGGTCACCGGCAGGATTTCACCTTCGGCAAGGGGCGCGGTGGCAATGTCCAGCTGCTCGCTGAACTCGGCGCGCGGACAGGGCATGACTGTGGATGCCGTTGCCGCGGTGCACGCTGGCGGGAGAGCCGGTATCCTCGTCGCGCATCCGCGCAGGCGCTGCAGGCGGGCGATTGTACCACCGCGACGCGACTGCTGACCCGGCCTTTCGCGATCGAAGGCGCGTGCAGCATGGCGACGCGCTGGGGCGGACGATCGGCTATCCGACCGCGAACCTCGACGCTCGGCAGCTATCTGCGCCCGCGCTACGGCGTCTATGCGGTGCGCGTGCGTCTGGCGGACGGGCGCGTGCGTCGAGGCGCGGCGAATCTCGGCATCCGACCGCAGTTCGAGCCGCCCAAGGAATTGCTCGAAGCCTTATCTGTTCGACTTCGACGAGGATTTGTACGGACAGTGCGATCGAAGTGTCGCTGTCCGCCATTCTGCGGCGACGAAGCGAAGTTCGACAGCCTCGATGCGCTGGTCGCGCAGATGGACCGCGATTGCGATGAAGCGCGCCGCATCCTAAGCGCCCCCGCGACATGACACGATTATCGCAGCACCGTCTTCCTGCCGAAAACCGATTTCCCGATGAAGGCCGGGCTCCCGCAAAAGGAGCCGGGGATCCTCGCGCAATGGCAGGCGGCGGGCCTTTACCAGCGGCTGCGCGAGAGCCGCGCCGGGCCGCGAGAAGTTCATCCTGCACGATGGCCCGCCCTACGCCAACGGCGACATGCATATCGGCCATGCGCTGAACCACATCCTCAAGGACATGGTGGTGCGCACGCAGACGCTGCTCGGCAAGGACGCGCCCTACGTGCCCGGCTGGGACTGCCACGGCCTGCCGATCGAATGGAAGGTCGAGGAGCAATATCGCAAGAAGAAGCTCAACAAGGACGAGGTCGCCCGCGGTCGAGTTCCGCGCCGAATGCCGCGCCTATGCGCAGCATTGGGTCGATGCGCAGCGCGAACAGCTCAAGCGCCTCGGCATCAACGGCGATTGGGACAAGCCCTATCTGACGATGGATTTCGACAGCCGAAGCGACGATCGTCTCCGAGCTGATGAAGTTCGCGGAAAGCGGCCAGCTCTATCGCGGCGCCAAGCCGGTGATGTGGTCGCCGGTCGAAAAGACCGCGCTGGCCGAGGCCGAGGTCGAATATGAGGACATCGTCTCGACGCAGATCGATGTGGCGTTCGAGATTGTGGAGTCGCCGATCGCCGAACTGGTCGGCGCTTATGCGGTGATCTGGACGACGACGCCGTGGACGATCCCGGTCAACCAGGCTTTGGCCTACGGGCCGGAGGTTGAGTATATGCTGTGCCGATCGGGGAGCGACGACGGCGCGAAGACGCTATCTGCGTCGCCAAGAGTCGACCTGCTCGAATTCGGCGAACCGTCGCGACGTCGGCTGAGCGACTGAAGCACGTCGAAGTCTGCGGCGTGGTCAAAGGCTCCGACCTCGCGCACACCATCGCCCGCCACCCGATGCATCCATCTCGGCGGGTTCTTCGCGCGGCCGCGGCCGTTCCTACCGGGCGATTTCGTCACGACCGAACAGGGCACCGGCCTCGTCCATATGGCGCCCGATCATGGCGAGGACGATTTCGACCTGTGCAAGGCGCAACGAGATCGAGCCGGTGTTCGCGGTCGAGGGCGATGGCAAGTATCGCGAGATTGGGGCTGGCTGGGCGGGCAGGGGTCGGTCATCAACCCCAAGTTCAACGCGCCCGACGGGCCGATCTGCGCGGATTTGCGCGAGGCGGCGCGCTGCTCGCGGCGAGTGCCGATTACAAGCACAGCTATCCGCATTCGTGGCGGTCCAAGGCCAAGCTGATTTTCCGCGCGACGCCGCAATGGTTCATCCCGGTCGATCAGGACCGAGGGGACGAGGACGACACGCGCGACGCTGCGCGAAAAGGCGCTCGCCGCCATCGCCGCGACGCGCTTCGTTCCGCCAAAGGGCGAGAACCGCATCACCGCGATGGTCGAGGGGCGGCCCGACTGGGTGATCAGCCGCCAGCGCGCCTGGGGCGTGCCGATCACGCTGTTCGTCAACAAGCTGACCGGGCAGTATCTCGTCGACGACGCGGTCAACGAACGCATCATCGCGGCGGTCCGCGAAAGCGGCGTCGATGCGTGGAATGCCGAAGACGCAGCCACGCACTGCTCGGCGGCGGGCACGATCCCGACGCGTTCGAGATGGTCACCGACATTCTCGACGTGTGGTTCGATTCGGGCTGCACCCACGCTTTCGTGCTCGAAAGCGGCAAATGGCCCGAGCTGCGCTGGCCGGCGGATCTCTATCTCGAAGGCTCTGACCAGCATCGCGGCTGGTTCCAGTCGTCGCTGCTGGAAAGCTGCGGCACGCGCGGGCGGGCGCCGTACGACGCGGTGCTGACACACGGCTTCACGATGGACGTCCGACGGCAAGAAGATGTCCAAGTCGCTCGGCAACACCGTCGATCCGCTGAAGGTGATGGAGCAGTACGGCGCGGACATCATCCGGCTCTGGGCGCTGTCGGTCGATTTCACCGAGGATCACCGCATCGGCGACGAGATTTTGCGCGGCGTGGCCGACGGTTATCGCAAGCTGCGTAACACCTTCCGCTATCTGCTCGGTGCGCTCGACGGGTTCAGCGAGGCGCGAGCGGGTCGATGTCCGTGCGATGCCCGAGCTCGAGCGCTACATCCTCCACCGCGTCCACGCGCTCGACGGCGTGCTGAAGCGCGCGATCGCCGATTTCGACTTCAACACCTACACGCGCGCGCTGGCCGATTTCGCCAATGACGATCTGTCGGCATTCTTCTTCGATATCCGCAAGGACAGCCTGTATTGCGACGCGGCCGGATGCGCCGACGCGGATGGCCTATCGCACCACGCTCGACGCGCTGTTCCATGCGCTTGGTGCGCTGGGCGGCGCCGGTACTGGTGTTCACCGCAGAGGAGGTGTGGGGCACGCGCTACCCTGAGCGTAACAGCGTGCATTTGCTCGATTGGCCGGTGATCGGCAACTGGCACGATGCGGCACTGGGCGAACGCTGGGATCGTCTGCGTGCGATCCGCGGTGTCGTGCTCGGAGAGATCGAGCCCCTACGCGCGTGAAAAGGTGATCGGCTCGGGGTTGGAAGCGGACGTCACGGTCATCGCCTATGATGCGGGCGATCGTTCATTGATGGAAACCGCTGACCTGTCGGAACTGGCGATCGTCGCGAAGGCCGAGCTTTGCGCAGGCGATGCATCGCTCGCCAGCGACGATGCGAGTTCGACCGCCGACGTCCGCGTTGAAGTGAAGAAAACCGAATATGAAAAGTGCGAACGGTGTTGGCGCCATCTGCCCGAAGTTGAACCTGAGGGCCTATGCAACCGTTGCGCCATGGTGATCGCGTGAGAGCCAAACTCCCGCGCTGTTTCTTGCGCCGACGATCGCCATCGTCGACCAGATCAGCAAATGGTGGATCGCCGGTCCTCTCGACCTGCCGTCGCGCGGGGAGATCGAGATTCCTGCCGATCTTCCGCTTCCAATGGGTGACCAATCACTGCGTGTCGGGTGGTTTCCTGTGCGCCGAAACGCCTGCGGGTGTGTGGGGTTTGATCGCGCTGACTTGCGCCATCGCCGCTGGCGTAGCGGTATGGCTGGCGCGCGAAACGCACCGCATTGATTTGCTCGCCCTCGGCGCAATCCTCGGAGGGGCCTTGGGTAACATAGCCGATCGCATCCGGTTCGGTGCCGTGGTCGACTTCCTCAATCTGCATTTTGGCGACTGGAGTCCGTTTCTGGTGTTCAACGCCGCCGATGCCGCTATATCCCTTGGGGTCGTCGTGCTGTTGGCTCGGGCGTTCTTCGGGGGCACGAAGAAGGAAGTGATTGATGCGTAAGTTGCTGCTCGCCTCGGCGATGGTTCTGGTGCTTGCCGGTTGCGGCAACCGCCGCGGCGGCCTTGGCAAATCTGGGCCGGATGAATTCGCCGTCGCGCGCGCCGCGCCGCTGGTCGTCCCCCCCGATTTTGCGCTGGTGCCGCCCAAGCCGGGACAAGCCCGCGTGACCGAAGGCGATTCGTCGCGCCAGGCACTCGACGCCATGTTTGGCGGAGCGACGCCGCGCAGCGAGACCGAAGCCGCCGCGCTCGAAGCCGCGGGCAATGATCGCGCAGCCGCCGGGATCCGCTCGGCAGTCGACGATCCCGGCACCACGGTGGTCGATAAGGGCGCGATAACGCGCGACATCGTCGCGGCTCCCGAAGGCGATGGTCAGGATGCGCGCGCTACGATTCCAAGCGAAGCGGCGCCCAACGCAGTGCCAGCAGCCGATGTATCAGCGCTTGGAAAGTCCAAGAAAAAGAAATAGTTAGCTGGCATTCGCGCCCGCTTTTGACGGTCGCGATAGGGGCCTGGCGCGGCTATCCCCCAGCACGCCAGGCCCGCAGCAAACGGCCCCGAAGGGCCGTCAACCGGTCAGAAGGCGACGGATAGCCCGACGACGACCGTGCTCCCCGCGATATTGCCGGTACCATCCTGCCCGCGGCTGAAGCTCGGGCGGAGATAGGCGGCATCACGGTTCGAGATGTCGGTGCCGATGTACGACACATTGAACGTCAGGTTCTTGTACGTCAGGTCGGCCCCGACCGAATAATCCCAATAGCTGCCCGTCGGCGTGACCGCCGTGGCATTGGGGGCGAGCCCGTCCTGGCCCCAGCTGTGCCCGGCATGCGCCTTCAACGTCAGTGGCGTTCCGGTGAGCGCGACTGCGGCATCGCCCCACAGGTACAGATTGTCGTCCTTCGCGCCCGGATTGTTGACGGTCCCGGCTGCGGCGGCGGCCCCGTTGTTGAACCATTTGCCGAGCGCCTTTTGCCTGGGGGCATAAGCGACGCCGGCGGTCAGCGACGCGGGGCCGACCGTGCCGCTGATCTTGGCATAAGGCTCGGCAAAGTCGGTCAGGTCGGCGCCGCCCGGATACATGTACCAGGTCAGCCCGACGTCCAGCGTCGTGCCTTCGCCCAGCTTGGTCTTGAATCCGCCGATCAGATCGAGTTCCAGGTTCGCGCCGCCGAACGTGCCCCAGCCGGCGAGGTTCGAACCCCATGTGCCGACATAGAATCCGCTGTCGTGCGCGATGGTGATGCCGCCCTGAACGGCAATTTCCTCATCGGATTGTGACACGCCGCGAAAACGATAGTCACTGACCACGCCGACGCTGCCGCTGACGGTGATCGCAGGGTTTGAGGGGGCCGTGTCCTGCGCGACGGCGGGAGTGGCGATGGCAATAGCGAATGCGCTGCCGCAGCAGCCGAGGAACGTGCGCATGGAATCCTCCATAAATTGCGTCGCGTTCCGCCTGCGTCCGGCCTGGCGCCCTCTTGGCGGGGTGCAATTGCCGTTCGAGAGATAAGATGACGGGCTTTTGTGCGCTGCACAAGAAAAAAGTGTCAAAGCCTGCCAAAGCCTGATCAAGGTCGGCAATTAAGTCACACTCGGCTTCCAGCCCGATGTTGAGCCGGATGACGGTGCCGCCATCCCAGCGTGTCGCACTGCGGCGCTTTGCCGGCTCGGTCGGCAAGGCGAGGCTTTCATAGCCGCCCCAGCTATAGCCGATGCCGAACATGCGCCAGCGCATCGACGACCGCTCGCGCGCATCATCCTGCCTCAATGTGAAGCCGAACAGGCCGCCGGCCGCTGCGAAATCGCGCGCGAACAAACTCGTGGCCTGGGTCGTCCGTCAGGGCGGGATGAAGCACTCGCGCGACTTTGCGGTGATCTGCCAGCCAGCGCGCGATCGCCAGCGCGGTCGACCCATGCTGACGCATCCGCACGTCCAGCGTGCGCAACCCCCGCGAGGCGAGATAGGCGTCGTCAGGCGAGACGAAATTTCCGAGTACCTGCGCCGTGTCGCGCAGTGCCAGCCAATGCGGCTCAAGCGCGGACACGCTGCCCATCATCACGTCCGAATGGCCGGCGATATATTTGGTCACGGCGCAGATCGTCAGGTCGACGCCCATCGACGACGTCGGATAATAAAGCGGCGTTGCCCAGGTATTGTCGATCAGCGTGATGATGCCGCGCGCTTTGGCGACCGCGACGATTGCGGGCACGTCCTGCACCTCGAACGTCAGGCTGCCCGGCGATTCCATGAAGATCGCGCGCGTGTTGGGCTCGATCAGCGCTTCGATGCCCGCGCCGACCAGCGGGTCGTAATAGGTCGTCGTGACGCCACGCTGCGGCAGATAGACGTCGCACAGCCGGCGCGTCGGGTCATAGGCTGTATCGACCATGAGCAGGTGGTCGCCCGGCCTCACCACGCTGAGGCAGCGCGTACGCCACCGCCGCCGCGCCCGAAGGATAAAGCATCGTGGCATGCGCCGCCGGATCGAGCGCGGTGATCGCGTCGGCCAGGCTCCATTGCGTCGGCGTGCCGCGGCGGCCGTAGAACCACTCGCCGTCGGCATTGGTCCGAACGCCGGCTTTCAGCGCGGCCGCGTCTTCGTACAGGATCGTCGATGCGCGCCACACCGGCGGATTGACCACCGGGCCGGTCCACTCGGCCCGGCGGCCCGCAGTCACAGCGGTGGTTGCGGGGGACTGGATTTAGGCAGCGGCCCCGATCTCCTTGGGCGTGCCGGCATCTGCACCCCATTCGCTCCAGCTGCCATCGTACAGCGCTGTCTTGTCGTTGCCGAGCAGATGCGCGGCAAAGACGAGCGTCGCGGCGGTCAGACCCGACCCGCAGGTCGCGGCGATCGGCTGGGCCGGGTTCACGCCCGCCGCCCCGAACGCGGACTGCAGCGCGTCGCCGGTCTTGTACGTGCCGTCGGGGTTGAAGATGTTCGACATCGGCAGGTTGCGGCTGCCCGGGATGTGACCCGGGTGCACGCCCAGGCGGGGCTCGGCCTCACGCCCCTCGAAGCGACCCGCACTGCGCGCATCGACGATCTGTTCGGCCTTGCTGGTCGACGAGGTCCTGCATCTGCGCTTTCGTGCGCACATGCGCCTCGTCCTTCCAAACCGTGAAGTGGCGGTGGCGCAGAGTTGGCTTGCCGCTCTCGGTATCACGCCCCTCGGCCTGCCATTTGGCGAGCCCGCCATCGAGAATGGCGATCGAGTGCGCGCCGAACGTTCGGAGCATCCACCATGCGCGCGCCGCCGAATGGTAGGGCGAATTGTCATAGATCACGATGCGGCTGCCATCGCCCAGACCGAGCGACTGCATCCGGCTGGCGAACTTTTCGGCGGACGGCAGCGTCAGGGGAAGGTCCGCCTTGTCGTCGGACACGTCGTTCAGATCCATGAACACCGCACCAGGAATGTGCGCCGCCTCATATTCCGCCGCCGCGTCGCGTCCATCGCTGTCGAGCACATAGGTCGCATCGACCACGCGCAGGTCGTCAGCTCCCAGCTCGCCTGCCAGCCATTCGGTCGAAACCAGCAAATCCATGCACGTCACTCCTTTGATTGCTCGGCCTTAGTAACCATCGGGGGCGGCGTCGAGTTGCGCGAGAAACTGCGCCGCCTGCTCGCGCACCTCGGTCTGGCTTTCTTCCGAAAAGCGATCCCAGCTGCGATAGGGGCCGAACAAGCGTCCATTTTCGCCGATCTTGTCGCGATGCCGCGCGAGGAAATCCCAGTAGAGACTGTTGTACGGGCAGGCGTCGGGGCCGGTGCGCTGCTTCACATCGTACCGGCAAGCCCCGCAATAATCGGACATCTTGTTGATGTACGCGCCCGACGAAATATACGGTTTCGACCCAACCGTGCCGCCATCCGCAAACTGGCTCATGCCAACGGTATTGGGCGCTTCGACCCATTCATAGGCGTCGAGATAGACTTCGAGATACCAGGTGTGCACCTGATAGGGGTCGGCACCAATCAACAATGCGAAATTGCCCGCGACCATCAGTCGCTGAATGTGGTGTGCGTGCGCGGTCTGGAGCGTCTGGCCGATCACCTGCTTCAGGCAGTTCATGTCGGTGTCGCCTGACCAATAGAAGGCGGGCAGCCTCCTGTTATGGTTGAGGAAATTTGAACGCGGGTAATCCGGCCCCTCGTGCCAATAAATGCCACGCATATATTCGCGCCAGCCGATGATCTGGCGGATATAGCCCTCTACCGAATTGAGCGGGGCGCGGCCCGCGCGATATTCGGTTTCTGCGCGACGGCATAGGTCGAGTGGATCGAGCAGGCCTGAATTAATGTACGGCGACAGGATCGAGTGCCACAAATGGCGCTCGCCAGTGACCATCGCATCCTCGTAATCGCCGAACTGCGGCAGGGCGTGGGCGAAGAACGCGTCTGCCTGCCGCTCGGCATCCTCGCGCGTCACGGCATAGTCGAAATCGTCCAGACTTCCCGTGGTGTCGGGAAATTCTTTGGTGACGAGGTCGATTACCTCTCGCGTGACCGCGTCGGGTGCAAAGCTGTGCGGGCGCGGCATGAGCAGGTCGGCCTTGGCCGGCTTTCTGTTTTCCTTGTCGAAATTCCACCGGTCGCCTGCGGGCTTGCCGCCATCCATCAACAATCCGGTCTTGCGCCGCATGTCGCGGTAGAAAAATTCCATCGTCAGCGCCTTGCGGCCATCATCCGCCCAAGAGTCGAATTCAGCATGGCTGGCGATGAATCGATCGTCGCCGCGGATCTCGATGGGCAGGCTGAAGAGTGTCTCCCAGTTTTCGAGCATGCCGCGTACGCGCCATTCGCCGGCCTCGGTGATAACGATCCGTTCGGGTGCGTGCCGTTCGATCGCCCGGGCGATTTCGCCAGTGAACGAGCCGGCATTGTCGGGATTGTCGAGCGTCACATAATCGACCGTCCAGCCCGCCCGGCGCAGCGCCTCGGCATGGTGACGCATGGCCGACAGGATGTAGACCAGCTTCTGCTTGTGATGGCGGACGTAGGTCGCCTCGTCGACCACCTCCATCATCAACACGATGCTGTCCGCCGGATCGGCACCGCGCAGCGACGACAGGTCTAGTGACAACTGGTCGCCCAGGACGGGGATAAGCGCGCTCACCCCCGCTGAACTCACCGGTTGCGGATAAAGGCCCGAATGTCGCGCGACAGGGCGCTGAGATCGTCTTCGCGGACGTACATCATGTGGCCGGCGCCATAATAGTGGAATTCGACGCGATTGGCGGGGATGCCCTGGCGACTAAGCGAATATTCGGCACCGAAGAACGGTGTGGCGAAGTCATAATAACCCGCCGCGACGAACACCCGCTCGCCTGAATTCTCGCGCAGGGAACGACCGATATACGGTGCGACATTCCAGTAAAACGCGCTGTCCCCGCCGCGTCCGCTGCCAAGCTTCCAGTCCCAATCGCCCACCCCGCCGATGGTGACGTATTGCCGGTCGGTCTTGTAGCCCAGGCCATCTCGCGCCCAGCTGTTCATGGCCGCCGTGTAGCTGCCGTCGATGGCATAGAAGCTCGGATCGTTGTCGGGCTCCTCACCTGCGGCGTCGAGATCGATGCCGAGATAGCGCGAGTCGAGGCGGCCAACACTCTGCCGCCGGTCGCGCAGCAGTTCCTTGTAAAAGCGCCCTGGCGTCACGCGCAGGTCGGCATTGTCGAGAAAGGTCTCGCTGAGGCCAGTCAGCCGCGACAATTCCTTGCGCACCGAGGCGCGCTCTTCCGTGCCGAGCCGGTTACCTTTCATCAGTGCCGACAGATAAGCGCCGTTTGCGAAATCGCGCGCCTGCTGGGCCCATTGATCGACGGGGACGCCGGCACCGGCCTTGCCATGAAATTGTGCGGTCGTGGCCATTGTCGGCATGTTGACGAGATATTGCATCTCGTTGCCCGGCACCTCGGCCTGCGCGCCGAAATCGAGGATCGTCGAGATCAGGATGATGCCGTTGAGCGCGACGTCGTTGTAGCCGCCGTCGAGTTCGTTGGCGACGGTCGCCGAGCGCGTCGTGCCATAGCTTTCGCCGCCAAGGAATTTGGGCGCGTTCCAGCGGCCATTCTCGCCCAGCCAGATGCGGATGAATTGCGCGACCGACTGGGCGTCGGCCTTGACGCCCCAATAATCCTTGGCCGGAGTCTTGCCGAGCGCATGGCTGAAACCGGTGCCGACCGGGTCGATGAAGACGATGTCGGTGACGTCGAGCAGCGAATTGGCATTGTCGATGATCGGGTAGGGCGGCGCGCCGTCGTCGCGCGCGTCGCTGGGGATCGCCACGCGCTTCGGCCCGAACGCGCCCATGTGCAGCCAGACCGATCCCGAACCCGGACCGCCGTTGAACAGGAAGGTGACCGGGCGGTTCGGGTCGCGCGGCCCGTCCTTGACGTAGGCGGTCGAGAAGATCGCCGCCTTGGGCGTGCCGTCCTCGCCCTTGAGGTAGGTTTCGCCGGCGGTCGCGGTGTAGGCGATCTTTACCCCGCCGAAAGTGCCGCTGTGGCGCGTCACCGAGACGTTGGGCGGCGGGATGTCCGCGCGAGCCTCAGCCTTGTCGGGAGCCTTGCTCCCCTTGTCCGAGCGCCTTGCGCCAGCGCGGGCGTGGCAAACATCGTAGCGGCAAGCAGCAAGGCAAGGCGGCGCATGGAATCTCCCTTTATCGATGCGGAGGGGTAGCGCGTTGCAAGCGTGCGTCAACGGGCCGATAGAAAGCGCTATGGGAGAGTTTCGCCGGATCGACGACCGCATCTCGGTCGCGCCGCAAATCAGCATTGCGGATGTCGCCGCCGCGCGTGACGCGGGTTTTGTCGCCATCGTCAATAATCGCCCCGATGGCGAGGCACCCGATGAGCCGCAAGGCGCGGACATCGCCGGGGCTGCCGCCGATGCGGGACTTGCTTACCATGCGATCCCCGTGGGGCATGCCGGATTTTCGCAGGATCAGGCGACGGCGTTGCGCAGGATCATGGGCGGTGCGCACGGGCCGGTGCTCGCTTATTGCCGCTCTGGCACGCGGTCCTGCCTCCTGTGGGCCTTGTCCGAAGCCGTGGCGGGTGGCGACGCCGACGAGATCGCCGCCAAAGCCGCCGACGCTGGTTATGATGTGCACGGACTGCTCCAGCAGGTTCGCAGGTGAACTGGCCGCTCGCCGCCGCGTCCGTCGTCGCGGTGTTCGCGGTCGCCGGCATCGCGCGGTGGCTGGGCCTGGGCGGCGTAGAGTTCGCCGACGAGCGCGAGGCAATGGACGAAGCCGAGGCGCAGGTGGCAGGCTTCGATGCCATATCAGCAACGGTCACTGCTGACGGTGCCGAGGTGGCCGGGGTGGATGGCCGCATCGTCCGCATCCGCCGGCTGGGCGCGCGGTGGGTGATCGCATGACCAAGCTTCCCAACCCGGTCGACTACGCCGTCCCCGGCTTCGTTCTCCTGATCCTCATTGAAATGATCATCGCGCGGGCCAAGAACAAAAGCCGCTACTGCCCGCGTGACACGCTCAACTCGATGCTGATGGGGTTTGGCTCGACCATCGCCGGGGCGCTCAGCGCAGGCCTGATTTACGGCCTCGCCAACGCGCTGTACGGACATCGATCTGGTGACGATCCCCTACGCCTGGTGGGCTTGGATCGCCTGCTTCGTCCTCGACGATCTCGCTTATTACATCTTTCATCGCAGTGCGCACCGCGTCCGCTGGTTTTGGGCGAGCCACGTCAATCACCACAGCTCGCAGCATTATAATCTCTCGACCGCGCTCAGGCAGACCTGGACCGGCTTCATCGCCGGTAGCTTCCTGTTCCGCATGCCACTGGTCCTGATCGGCTTTCCGCCGGCGATGCTGTTCTTCGTCGGCGCCCTCAACCTGATCTACCAGTTCTGGATTCATACCGAGGCGATCGGCCGCTGCCCACGCTGGTTCGAAGCGATCATGAACACGCCGTCGCACCACCGCGTCCATCACGCGACCAACCCGCGCTACCTCGACCGCAACTATGCCGGGGTGTTCATCGTCTGGGATAAATTATTCGGCAGCTTCGTGGCGGAGGATGAACCCAGTGATGACCGGGACAAGATTCGCTACGGCATCGTCAGGAATTTGCCCCATCACGGACTGCTCTACGGCGTGTTTCATGAATGGATCGGCATAGTGCGCGACTTGTGGAGCGCCCCGTGGCGCGCCAAGCTCGGCTACGCGATCCGCGCACCGGGCTGGTCGCATGATGGTAGCCGCGAGACGTCGGACATGATCCGCCGCCGCTGGGAGGAGAGAGAAGCGTGCCGAGCGGTGAAAAGGAATTCGACGTCGTCGTCGTCGGCGCCGGCTCCGGGGGCAGCGCCGCCGCCGGTCGCCTGAGCGAGAACGGCAAATACACGGTCTGCCTGATCGAACCCGGTGGCACGAACAACTATACCCAGGTGCTGGCTCCCGCGATGCTGGGACAGATCGGCAAGAAGTCGAATTACCGCTACGAAACCGTGCCACAACCCGGGCTGAACGGCCGGCGCGGGTATCAGCCGCGTGGGCGCGGCCTCGGCGGATCGTCGGCAATCAATGCAATGGTCTACATTCGTGGCAACAGATGGGATTACGACAATTGGGCTGCGCTTGGCTGCGACGGCTGGTCGTACGACGACGTATTGCCGTGGTTCAAGCGTAACGAGAATAACGAACGCGGCGCGGACGAATTCCACGGCATCGGCGGTCCGCTCAACGTCTGTGACCAGAAATGGCCCAATCCAGGCAGCCTCGACTGGATCGAGGCTGCCGCCTCGCTCCAACTTCCGCGCAACACCGATTTCAATGGCGAAAAACAGGAAGGCGTCGGCCTCTATCAGGCGACACAAAAAGGCGGCGAACGCTGGTCGGCCTCACGCGCATACGTCGAGCCCGCATTGGCCTCGGGCAAACTCACCGTCCGCACCGGCACCCGCGTCGAACGCCTTGTGTTCGAAGGCAAGCGCGCGACCGGGGTCGTCGTCAAGATGGGCTGGCGCGGGGAACAGATCATCAAGGCTCGCCGCGCAGTGATTCTGGCAGCGGGTACCTTCAACACGCCGCAATTGTTGATGGTCTCGGGCATCGGCCCCGCTGCCCACCTTCGCGAACACGGTATTCCCGTGCTGCTCGACCGCCCCGCCGTCGGCAGCGACCTGCAGGACCACATCGATTACGTCACGGGTTATGAGACCGGCGGCGACATCTTCCATGGAATGGGACTGAAGGGCCAGTGGCGCGGCTTCAAGGCGCTGCTCGAATGGCGCAAGCATAAGAGCGGTTTCCTCACCTCGCCTCTCGCTGAAGCCGGCGGCTTCGCGAAGACGCGTCCCGATGTCGCCATCCCGGACGTCCAATTCCACTTCGTGCCCGCCGTCCTGGAGGATCACGGTCGAACGAAGGTCCGCATCAACGGATTTTCCTGCCACGTCTGCGTTCTTCGACCGGAAAGCCGCGGCACTGTGCGCCTGCAAAGCTCGCGCATGAAGGACGCGCCGCTGATCGACCCGCAATTCCTTGCTGACGACCGCGACGTCCAGACGCTACTCGCGGGGGTGAAGCTTACCCGCCGGATTTGCGAGGCCGCACCGCTGAACGGCCACAATCCCACCGAGCGCCATACGAACAGCGTGGCCGACGACGTCACCTTGATTCAAAATATTCGCGCACGCGCTGATACCGTTTATCACCCTGTCGGTACCGCGCGCATGGGTAGCGACGACGGCGCCGTGGTCGACCCGCGCCTGCGCGTACGCGGCGTCGAAAACCTTTACATCGCCGACGCGAGCATCATGCCCCGCCTGATCAGCGGCAATACCAACGCTCCCAGCCAGATGATCGGCGAACGCGCAGCGGATTTCGTGGCGATGTATCTAGGCGGATAGCTGCGCGTCCTTGCGCGCGCGATTGTTCGCGCCGCGGTCCGGTTCACTGGCCCGAAAGGATCGCCTCGGTTAAGGAGGCAAATGCTATTCGCTCAAGCGCGCCACGCGCTCGCCGTCGCGCTTGTCTCCACCGCCTCGCTCGCTTGCGCACAGGATGCCGCCGCTCCGGCTGCAGTAGCTCAGCCTTGGCTCTATCGCGGGTCGGACATTCCGCCCGATCCCGCGTGGATCTTCGGCGAACTGCCCAACGGTCTGCGCTATGCCGTGCGCCGCTCGGGCGTGCCGCCGAAGCAGATTTCGATCCGCGTGGCGGTCGATGCCGGCGGGATGATGGAGGGGCCAGGCGAACGCGGCTATGCTCATTTCAACGAACATCTCGCCTTTCGCGGCTCGGCCTTTGTCGCCGATGGGGAAGCCAAGCGCGTATGGCAGCGCCTTGGCGCGACCTTTGGGTCCGATACCAACGCCACCACCAGCCCCACTCAGACCGTGTACAAGCTCGACCTTCCATCGGCGACGCCCGAAGGGGTCAATGAAAGCCTTCACATCCTCTCTGGTATGATTGCTGCGCCTGATATCAGGCCCGGCGCGGTCGAAACCGAGAAGCGGACCATCGTTGCCGAGTTGCGCGAAGGCGCAGGGCCGGGGCAGCGTATCGGAGAGGGTGTCCGTGCCACGCTCTACGCAGGTCAGCGCCTCGGCGATGCGTCGAACATGGAGGAGCAGGCGTCGGTCGCGGCCGCGACCGCGAAGACCTTGCGCGTTTTCCACGACCGCTGGTACCGCCCTGTTAACACTCTTGTCGTTGTCGTCGGCGACATGGAACCCGCGGAAATGGCCGCAATGGTCACGCGCAATTTTTCTGGCTGGCGCCCGCGCGTGCAAGAGGCGGGAACGGTAGATTTCGGGCTGCCCCGGGCATCCGCGCCGCGTGCGCGCGTAATTGTCGAACCCGGCGTCGCGCCCAGCGTGATCCTCGGTGTATTACGCCCTTGGCAGGCCAAGGCCGACACTGTCGCGTACAACCGCGATAAACAGGCGCTCGAACTTGCCGCTCGATTGATCAGCCGCCGTCTCGAGACCCGTGCGCGCGCCGGGGCGAGCTTCCTCCAAGCCAGCGTAGATTATTCCGACGTGCTGCGATCGGCTAATGGCACGATCATCCAGATTACGCCCGTCGGCAACGATTGGCGTCGTGCCGTTCGCGACGTTCGCGCGGTTATCGCGGATGCGCTGACCCGCCCGCCGACCGCGGCCGAGATCGCCCGCGAGATCGAGGATTACCGTTCCAACCTGGACGCCGCAGTCGAAACCGAAAGCGGGCAGGACGATCGCCAGATCGCCGATACGCTGGTCGAGGCGGTCAATATCCGTGAAACTGTCGCCAGCGCCGCTGTCGCGCGTGATGTATTCCTGGGTCAAAGCGAGACACTGACTCCCGCCGCCCTGCTCGCCGCCACTCGCCGCATCTTTGCCGGAACGCCGCTCCGCGCGGTGCTGACCCTGCCGCGTGCGGAACCGGGCGCGGAGGGTCGCCTGCTCACGGCAATCACCCAGCGGGTGGCTCCGGTGCATGTTGATACCGCCAAGCCTGTGTCATTCGATGCTCTGCCCAAACTAGGCACCCCCGCAACGGTCACCAGTCGCGCCACGCTCACGCCTCTGCCGTTCGAGCGGATTGACTTGTCTAACGGGGCGACGCTCGTCGTGTTCGCCAACGATGCGGAAAAGAACAAGAT
The DNA here is from genome assembly GCA_963740775.1 of uncultured Alphaproteobacteria bacterium. Classification (GTDB taxonomy): domain Bacteria; phylum Pseudomonadota; class Alphaproteobacteria; order Sphingomonadales; family Sphingomonadaceae; genus Sphingomonas_O. Next base: position 192,084 of record CAVUFE010000009.1, read on the forward strand.
TTACGTGTCGGCGCGGTGGGGTGGCGGACGCTCCGCGTTTCCCGCCGATCAGCCCAATTCAGCCTGGGCCGCCGAATATGCTCTTGTCGCTGGTGGTATTGGTGACCTGGGCCTCGACGCGCTCGAACGGCTGACCAACGGGCGGCGTATCGGGCTCGATTTCGACGTCACTGACGATGCCTTTGCGCTGAAGGCCACGACCAGCGCCGCCGATCTGCATGACCAGTTGCGCTTGCTCGCCGCCAAGCTCGAATATCCGCGCTTCGACGCCGCGCCGGTGCAGCGCGCCCGCGCCGCCGCGCTGGCAGGCTATGACACCGCCGAAACCACCGCGATGGGTGTGGTCCAGCGCAACATGCCCGGCTGGCTACGCGGCGGCGACATGCGCTGGGCATCCCCCACCAAGGCGCAGATTGCCGCGACGACGCCCGGGGCGTTCGAAGCGTTCTGGAAACCCCTGCTTGCCGCCGGGCCCGTCGAAGTGTCGATCTATGGCGATACGACGGTCGAAGCCGCCATCGCCGCCGCCGCCGACACCATCGGCGCGCTGCCCGTCCGCGCGCCCGTTACCTTGCCACAGCCCGCGCCGCAGGGCCCAGCGCCCGGCTCCACCCTCGAACTGACGCACCGTGGCCCGAAGGATCAGGCGGCCGCAGTGCTCGCATGGCCGACTGGCGCCGGCCGCGCCGATCTGTACGAAAGCCGCAAGCTCGACGTGCTGGCGCAAGTGTTCAACGATCGCATGTTCGATGCGCTGAGGGAGGCCGATGGCGAAAGCTATTCGCCCAATGTCAGTAGCAGCTGGCCCACCGCCTTGGCATCGGGCGGCAGCTTCGTCGTCGTGTCGCAAATCCGCCCGGGCAGCATCCCGGTGTTCTACACCGTCGCGCAAAAGATCGCGCATGATCTGGCAACGGCACCGATCACGGATGACGAACTGGCCCGCGCGCTGGGGCCGATGAAGCAGATGTACAGCCGTGCCGCGACAGGCAACATGTTCTGGCTGGGCCAGTTGTCGGGCGTCAGCGGCGACGCGACGCGGGTCGGCAACGTCCTTTCGCTCACTACGCGATTTCGCGCGCATCACCGCCGCCGATCTTCAGGCGAGCGCAGCAAAGTGGCTGGTCGATGGGCAGGCCGCGCGGATGATCGTGCGGCCCGTGGATTGACGACCCGCTAAAGCACGTACTTCGACAGATCGACGTCGCGCGTAATGGCTCGCCAGCTGCGCGTCGACATAGGCGGCATCGACGGTCAGCGTTTCGCCGCCGCGTTCCTCGGCGTGGAAGCTGACGTCCTCCAGCAGTTTTTCCATCATCGTCGACAGCCGTCGCGCGCCGATATTCTCAACGCTGGCATTCACTTCCGCCGCCATGCGCGCGACCGCGGCGATGCCATTATCAGTAAAGCTGATCTTGACGCCTTCGGTACCCAATAGCGCGACATACTGATCGGCAAGACTGGCGCGCGTGTCGGTCAGGATCCGCACGAAGTCGGCCTCGGTCAATGCCTTCAGCTCGACACGGATCGGCAGGCGGCCCTGCAGTTCGGGCAGCAGGTCGGATGGCTTGGCGACATGAAACGCGCCACTCGCGATGAACAGGATGTGGTCAGTCTTCATCGGCCCGTATTTGGTCGCGACGGTGGTGCCTTCGATCAGCGGCAACAGGTCTCGCTGGACGCCCTCGCGGCTGACCGAACCACCCCGCACATCGCTGACTGCGATCTTGTCGATCTCGTCGAGAAAAACGATGCCATTGGCTTCGGCGTCGGCCAGCGCCACGCGGCTGACCTCGTCCTGGTCGAGGCGCTTGTCGGCCTCCTCCTCGATCAGCTTGTCCCACGCCGCGGGCACGGTGAGCTTGCGGCGCTTGGTCTGCTGCCCGCCCATCTTGCCCAGCATTTCGCCGAGATTGATCATGCCGACATTGCCGCCACCGGGAATTTCGAACGGCATTTGCGGCGTGGCTTCCAGCTCGATCTCGATCTCGGTGTCATCAAGATGGCCGTCGGTAAAAGCGCTGGCGAAAGGCAGCACGGGTTGCCTCCGAGGCACCCTTGCCGGTCAGCGCGTCGAGCAGCCGGCCCATCGCCGCTTCCTCCGCCTTGTCCTTGACCGCAACGCGGCGGCGTTCCTTTTCGAGGCGGATCGCTTCCTCGACCAGATCGCGGGCGATCTGTTCGACGTCGCGGCCGACATAGCCGACCTCGGTGAACTTGGTCGCCTCGACCTTCACGAACGGCGCGTCGGCGAGCTTGGCCAGACGGCGCGAAATCTCGGTTTTGCCGCAGCCCGTCGGCCCGATCATCAGGATGTTCTTGGGACTGACCTCGTCGCGCAGATCGGCGGGCAGCTGTTGCCGCCGCCAGCGATTGCGCAGCGCGACGGCGACCGCGCGCTTGGCGTCGCCCTGTCCGACGATATGCGCGTCGAGCGCAGCGACGATGGTCTTGGGGGTGAGATTTTCGTTCATGGATTTCCGGTTCGATTCACACGATTCACAAGTGCCAAATGGCGGCTCAGTCAGGCGTCGATCGTCTCGACGGTCACGCGGTCGTTGGTGAAGACACAGACCTCCGCCGCGATCGCCATCGCCTTGCGCGCCAGCGTCTCAGGATCAGGCTCATAATCGACCAGTGCGCGCGCCGCGGCGAGCGCGTAATTGCCGCCCGAGCCGATCGCCGCGATGCCGCCTTCGGGTTCGAGCACATCGCCATTGCCGGTAAGAACGAGAAGCACGTCCTTGTCGGCGACGATCATCAGTGCTTCGAGATTGCGGAGGTATTTGTCGGTACGCCAGTCCTTGGCCAACTCGACCGCCGCCCGCAGCAACTGCCCGTGATGCGCCTCGAGCTTCTTTTCCAGCCGCTCGAACAAGGTGAAGGCATCCGCCGTCGCGCCGGCGAAGCCGGCGATGACATTGCCCTCGCCCAGGCGTCGCACCTTGCGCGCATTGGGCTTCATCACCGTATTGCCCATCGACACCTGGCCGTCGCCGGCGATGACGACCTTGTCGCCCTTGCGGACGCCGAGAATGGTGGTGCCGTGCCATGTCGGACCGGCTGCATTGTTCCCGCTCATAAGGCTCAAGTGGGGAGCGCGAACGGCGCGCCAACAGGCGGCTATTTGCCCAGGATGACCTCGACGCGGCGGTTCTTCTGCCGTCCGGCTTCGTCATCCTTGCCATCGGGCGTCATGTTGGGCGCGACCGGCTTCAGCTCGCCATAGCCTTTTTCGGTTAGCTTGGTGCCGTCGACCGTCGCCACCGAGATCAGATAGTCGCGTACGCTGCATGCGCGGGCCTGTGACAGGCGCTGGTTATAGGCATCGTCGCCCTTGCTGTCGCTATGGCCTTCGATCGCGACATTCCCGGGTTCTGCGCCTTGATCAGCTGCGCCAATTTGTCGAGCGTCGGGCGCGCATCGGCGCGGATGGTCGCCTTGTCGAAATCGAACAGCACGTCGCCCGGAAGGGAGACGAGCGTGCCGCGGTCGGTCTCGGTCGCGCTGAGTTCGGACTTCAACGTATCGACCTGGGTCAGCTTCGGACGTCCCGGTGTCGCGCTGGCGCCCAGAGCTCGCATGCGACCCCGCGATCGGCTGCCAGCCGCGACCGCGCGACGTCAGACTTGAAGGCTAGACTGCTGAGTTTTTTTTTGAGCCGTCGTCGCTCCAAGCCGCCTCGGTCACCTGAAGCGGCATAGAGAAGCCGGGGTTGCTGCTATATTGTCCGTCGCTCATCCTGTCATTGACGACCAAGGTGACGTTCGCGCCCTTCGGCACCGCGCCGAGGAAGACAAGTTCGCCTTCCATCTTGGAACCAGCGATGACGTGGACGTCCTTGTTCTCGACGGGCGGCGAGAGATAGAATTTCTGCCCAGCCGCGACGAGAAAGGTCTTCTGGTCCGCCCAATCGAGTTCGATGTCGCGTTCGAAGCCGTTATTGATCCGGACGCCGAGCACCGCTTCGTCGGCCTTGGCCTGGAACGAGGTGAGCGTGACGACGACGCCATTGGCGAGAATCTTCTGCTGGTTGAGCGGCAGCGCCTTGCCGCCGCCGAACAGCTTGGCGGTGAGGCTTGGCCCCTGTGGAGTTCAGGTCGGTCACGTTCTCTGCGGCGACCGTGGTCGAATTGTCGGTTTTGCTGGTGCAGCCGCCAACGGCCAACGCGGCCATGGCAAGCATTGGGAGTAGCGTCTTCACAGGCGTTCCTCTGTTTGGCTGCGTAACGAACGCACCGGCGCGCTTCGGGTTGCTAGCCCTTGCCCACGAACATGAACGCCGCGGCGCCCATCAGGCAGGCGAACGCCCCGCATGGCGCCAGTCAGCGGCTCGTGCAGAACGCGACACGGCGAACACACCGAACACGACCAGGGTGATGATTTCCTGCGTGATCTTGAGCTGGCCGCCGGTCCAGCCATGGAAATAGCCGATGCGATTGGCCGGCACCGCGAAGCAATATTCGATCAGCGCGATCGCCCAGGAGGCGAGGATCACGCCCCATAACGGCGCGGTCGGGAATTTGAGGTGGCCGTACCAGGCCAGCGTCATGAAGACGTTGGAGCAGATCAGCAGCAGGATCGGCAGCAGCGTCACCGGCTCAATTGACCCAGGCGGCAACCTCGCTCGCGACCTGATTGGCCGCCTTGTCGAGCGCCGCCGCGCTGCCCAGCGCATCGATCGTCGCCACGGGCACGCGCGCCTCGAAGCGGCGGCTGGCCGAGGCTTCGACACCGCGGGTCAGGATCGCGTCATAGGTCACCACCGCCTGGCTGGTCGTCGCATCCATGCCGAACGCGAGCAGGCTGCCGCCGAGCCGCTGGCCCGGATCGACCGTCGTCTGCCGCGCGTCGAGCACCAGCCGCCCGCCCTTGGCGCGCAACGCCTCGGTCAGCAGCGACTGGAATTGCCGCGCGGGCGGTTCGATCCAGCGCGCGTCCTTGACATAGGCAAAGGCGTTCGGGCCTTGATAGACGGGCACGCGCGGCCCGGCGATCGCCGCCGGCGGCGTCGGGCGTGATCACCGTGATGCTGCGCGCCGGGTCGATCGCACTGCGCCGCTATTGGGCTGGACCACCGGCGGGGTCAGCGCGAGCAATTGCTTGGGCGGCTTGCCCCCGAACGAACAGGCGGCCAGCGCAAGCGCGGGGAGACCGCGATGGCGAAGTTCCGGGTCATCACTTACCTCCCTTATAATCGGGCAGCTTGGGCTGGCCGAGCAATCCTACCGCGCCTTCGTTGTCGAGCCGTTGGCGACGTTCGACAGGCTTTCGGTCAACGCGCGCAGGTCACGCGTCGCCTGGCCGATTTCGGGCAGGGTGTTCTTGCTGAAATTCTGCACGCCGGGGCGCGCATCCTGCAGCGTATCGTCGAGCGTCTGCATCGAGCGGTCGGCCGACTGCACAGTCTTGCGCAGATCGCCGAGCAGCGGGATTGAGCTGGCCGTTGGTATTGTCCGCCAGATTGCCGATCTTTTCGATCGCATCGCCAGCCTGACGAATGGCGATGCGCGTATCGGCGATCGTCGCGGCGATTTCAGGCCCGCGATCGGCCAGCGCGCGCGACAGCCGATCGGTGTTGGCGAGGATGCCGCTGATCGATTTACGATTGTTCGGCGACAACAGCTTGTTCAGCCGGTCGGTCAGTTCGGTGACGTTCTGCAGCAGCTTCGGCGCCGAATTGAGTAATGCGCCGAACCCGCCAGCCCGTGGCGGAATGACAGGCACGCCCGCCGGCCCGTCAGCGGTGATCGGCGGCGCACCCTTGACCGCGCCGTCGAGGATGATCGTCGAGGGGCCGGTGAAGCTGCCCTGGATCGTCGCGGTGGTTCCTTGCAGCACCGGCGTCTCGTTCTTCACCTCGATGCGTACGCGGACGAATTGCGGATCGTTCTTCCACAATTCGATCTCGGTGATCTGCGCCCGATGGCACGCCCGAAAAGCTGACCGCGCCACCCTTGGCCAGGCCATCGACCGACTGGGTGAAGAAGATGTCATATGGCTTGGTGGCGCCCTTGGTATTGCCGGCCAGCCAGACGATGAAGATCGCCAGCCCCGCCATGCAGCGCGAGGACGACCGCGCCGACCAGCACATTGTTCGAGCGCGTTTCCATCAGGCGTCCTCTTTATTCCGGCGCGCTGTTCGGCGCGAAGCCGTCGCCGCGCGGCCACGCGGGCCGTTGAAATATTCCTGAATCCACTCGTGATTGGTTTTCAGGAGTTCGGGGATGGTCCCCACCGCAATCACCTTCTTGTCCGCCAGCACCGCGACGCGGTCGCAGATCGCATACAGCGTGTCGAGATCGTGCGTGATCAGGAACACCGTCAGCCCCAGGGCGCGTTTCAACTCCAGCGTCAGGTCGTCGAACGCCGCCGCGCCGATCGGGTCAAGCCCGGCGGTCGGCTCGTCGAGGAACAAGACCTCGGGGTCGAGCGACAGCGCGCGCGACAGAGCGGCGCGCTTGACCATGCCGCCTGACAATTCGGCAGGATATTTGGGTCCCGGCATCGGCAGGTAGCCCGGCAAGCTGGATCTTGTACGCGGCGAGGCTGTCGAGAAACGGCTTGTCCAGCTGAGGATAGAATTCGCGCAAAGGCACCTGCACGTTCTCGGCCACCGTCAGCGTGGAGAACAGCGCGCCGCCCTGAAACATGATGCCCCAGCGCTTGCGGATCGCCAGCGTTTCCTCGTCGCTCATCCCAACCATCGGCTGGCCGAGCACCTCGACTTCGCCCGCGACTGGCGTCTGCAGCCCGATGATCGAGCGCATCAACACCGATTTGCCGGTGCCCGACCCGCCGACCACGCCCAGGATCTCGCCCTTGCGCACGTCGAGATCGAGATCATCGTGGATCACCGTATCGCCGAAACAGTTATGCAGGCCGCGCACCTTGATGGCGATTTCTCGATCGGACGGCTGGTTCATTTCGGCGTCTGGCATCACGCCCATCCGAGCGCAGTGAAGAACACCGCAAAAAATGCATCGAGCACGATGACGAGGAAGATCGCCTGCACCACGGCGGCGGTCGTGCGCAGGCCGACCTGCTCGGCATCGCCTTCGACCTGCATGCCCTGGAAACAGCCCGATAGCGCGATGATCGCGCCGAATACCGGAGCCTTGAGTCAGCCCGACCCACAAATCGGTCATCGGCGTAACTTCGTTGATCCGCTGCATGAAGGTGATCGGCGGGATGCCGAGGCCGACCCAGCAAAACAGCCCGCCGCCGAAAATTGCGACCATCATCGCGAAAAAGCCGAGCAGCGGCATCAGGAACGTCGTCGCGATCATCCGCGGCAGGACCAGTGCCTCGACCGGCGACACGCCGATGGTCCGCAATGCCGCGACCTCTTCGGTCAGCTTCATCGTACCGATCTGTGCCGCGAAGGCCGAACCGCTGCGCCCCGCGACCATGATCGCGGTCATCAGCACGCCCAGTTCGCGGACGGTGATCCGGCCGATCAGGTTGATGGTGTAGACCTCTGCGCCGAACTGCCGCAGCTGCACCGCGCCTTGCTGCGCGACGACGATGCCGATCAGGAAGCTCATCAGCCCGACGATCGCCAGCGCATCGACGCCGACGACTTCGAACTGCTGCACCGTGGCGTGCCAGCGAAAGCGCCTGGGATTTTTGATCAGCGCGCCTGTGGCCATGACGATCGCGCCGAGAAAGCCGAGCAATCCGATCATCGTCTGGCCGGCGCGGATCGTCGCTGCGCCCATGCGGTCGAGCGACTGGATCCACGCGCTGCGCCGGTCAGGCCGCATCTTCACCGGCTGGTCGGCAGCTGCGACGCGCTCGATCAGGTGCGCGGCTTCGGGGCTCGCTCCTTCGACCTTGGCATCATTGTCGGATGCGGCGCGATGAACCAGCCATGCGCCGACGGTGTCGAGCCGCCCGACCTGCCGACAGGTCGATCGCCTGAAAGCCGCTGACGCCTTCCAGCCGCCGGGGAAGGTCGCCAATCCGAGACAATGCGAGGTCGCCCGAAAAGGCGAGCATGCGCCGCCCGTCGCGTGTCGATCTCCTGAAAATCGGCCGCCGCGCTCATCGCGGGGAGACATGGGCGAAGAAATGAGGCACGGCAAGCGACATGACTGCAATGCAGCAAGCGCCCGATGCGCATCGCGATCTACGATATGGACCGAACGGTGACGCGGCGGCCGACCTATACCCCGTTCCTGATCCATGCCGCGGCACGCCGTAATCCGCTGCGCCTGCTGACCCTGCCGCTCGTCGGACTGTGGACGCTGGCTATATTGCCGGGACTGATCGACCGCACGCGGCTGAAGGAAATGATGCAGTGGATGCTGCTCGGCTCGGCGACTCGCCCGCACGCGGCTGGCCAAGGTGGTCGACAGTTTTGCCGACAAGACAGTGCGGCTGAACGTCCGTCCCGGCGCGCACGGAGCGCATTGAGCAGGATCGTGCCGAAGGCTATCGCCTCGTCCTCGCCACCGCATCCTACCGCCTGTACGTCGAGGCGATCGCGCAACGTCTCGGCTTTGACGACGTCATCGCGACCAACAGCCTGATCGGGCTCGACAAGCGCATCATCGCCCGGATCGACGGTGAAAATTGCTACGGCCCCGGCAAGATGCGAATGGTCGAAGCCTGGATGAAGCGCGAAGGTATTTCGCGAGATGATGCTCATATCCGATTTTACTCGGACCACATCTCGGATGCGCCGTTGCTTGGCTGGGCGGACGAGGGCTTCGCGGTCAACGCGCATGCTGCGCTCAAAAAGCTGGCTCAGAACATGAAATGGGGCGTGGTCGAGTGGTAGCGATCTGCGACCGACGCATTTGACCCTGCCAGCCCGAATCTGTGAAGACTTCGCAAAACATCGCGAGGAGGCCCGAGTGAGCGAGGATAGCGCAGCGCCGGTCGGCGATCAGCTGCGCAGCCTGCGGGAGGCGCAGGGCCTCGACCTGTCTGACATTGCCGCGCGAACGCGCATTCCGCTGCGCCATCTCGAGGCGGTCGAAGCGAGCGATTATGCAGCGCTTCCATCGCAAACCTATGCTCTCGGCTTCGTCCGTTCCTATGCCCGGGCGGTCGGCGCCAGCGATATCGACCTTGCCGCACAACTCCGCGCCGAACTGGGTCGCGAACCGCTGCCCGCGCCCGGGGTCGGCAGAGTTACGAACCCGTCGATCCTGCGCGCGCTGCCTTCGAAGCTGCTTGCCTGGACGGCGCTGGTCCTCGCGATCCTCGTCATCGGCGGCTACGGTTTGTGGCGCAAGCCAGCGGCTCGGCGGTGACAGCCCCGAGACACTGACTGCCGGGGCACCAGCGCCAGTCGACCGGGTAACGCCACGACCGCCAGCGGTCGCCCCCGCGGCGACCGTCGGGCAGGTGACATTGACCGCAACCGCGCCGGTCTGGGTCAAGATCAGCGATGGCGACAACACAACCTCGCGATGCGCGAACTCGCGGTGAACGAGCGCTTCGATATTCCCCTGACGGCCGCCGATCCGCGCATCCAGACAGGCAAGGCCGAGGCGTTGACGGTAACCGTCGACGGCAAGCCCGTTGCGCCGCTGGGTCCGCCGGCGAGGACGATCAAGAACATGTCGCTCAAAGGCCGACGACCGCTTTCCGGCGCGCCCCGGTTGCTCCCGTTCAGACAAGCGGTGATAATGCCGCAACCCCTGCCCCCGCACAGTAGAGTTATCGTGAAATTTCAAAGCCCTGATCCTCGCCGCGTCGGCGCTCGGTGCCGCACCGCTTGCTCGCCCAAACCAACCCATCCATCGACCAGCGCGTCGGCAAAGTGGAGAAGCAACTGCGTGCGGTGCAGCGCAAGGTGTTCCCGAATGGCGAGCCGGTCGAACCCGAAACCGGCCCCGCCGCCACCGTCATCGGAGGTGCGCCCGTCACAATCGCCGATCACCGATCTTACCGCGCGCGTCGATGCGATCGAAAAGAGCCTGGCGGCGCTGACCGGACAGGTCGAAACGCAGGGTAATCGCCTGCGCGCGGTCGAAGATCAGCTGAAGACCATGCCGCAGCAATTGCCCCTAAACGCAGTTCCGACCGAGGGCGCGCCGGTCGCTGGCGACACGGCGGAAGCGGCCCCCGCGCCTGAAACCGTGCCCACGCGCCGCCTAGGAACCACGTCGCAGCCAACCCGTTCAAATGCCGCTGCCACCGCCGCAGGTGCGCGTACCGAGGCTGCACGCCAGCAGGCCGTTGCGGCTATCGAGGTGCCAGCGACGGGCGATGCCGCGGAGGACGCCTACAGCTATGGCTTCCGCCTCTACCAGGCGCAGCTATATCCAGAGGCTGAGGCCAGTCTGAAGGATTATGTCGCCAAATATCCGCGCGGCAAGCGCGTCAGTTTCGCGCGTAATCTGCTGGGCCGCGCTTATCTTGATGACGGCAAGCCAGCGCTTGCCTCAATGGCGTTCCTCGAAAATTATCAAAAAAATGCGCAGGGCGAGCGCGCCGCGGAAAGTCTCTCGTGGCTGGGCACGGCCCTCATCCGTTTGGGCAAGAAGCCCGACGCCTGCCGTGTTTATGATGAATTCGATGACGTTTACGGTGCCAAGGCCGCGGCGGACGTCCGCGCCCGCGCCGTCCGGGGCCGCAGTGAAGCCGGCTGCGCCAGATCAGGAAACTGATCGAGCGCTTTCGCGCCGATTGCGAGACATTGACGGGGACGGGTGTGCGCTACGGCCTTGCCGTCTCCGGCGGGCCGGACAGTGTGGCCATGCTGTTGCTTGCCCATGCGGCGTTTCCGGG
>CAVUFE010000010.1:0-205756 GCA_963740775.1 uncultured Alphaproteobacteria bacterium
GCTGCGTTAGGCGGGTTCGCCCTGACCGCGTCCGAAGGCGCGGCGAACGCGCGGCCAGAACAGGCCGAGCACCAAGCTGCTCATGACGAGCGCGGCCGCGCCGAGTTTCCAACTTGGCAACGGCTCGCCGAGCAGAACGGCGGCTGAGGTCATGCCAAAAATCGGGACTAACAGCGCCAGCGGCGCGACGGTCGCTGCAGGATAGCGGGCGAGCAGCCAGCCCCACACGCCGTAGCCGAACATCGTATTGCCGACCGCCTGCCAGACGACCGCAGCCCATGTGGGACGGCGCTGGCGTGTGTAAACACCCGCGGCCATCGCCTGCGGGCCTTCCATAATCCATGATAACGCGAACAGCGGCGGCACGGCGAAGATTGCTGGCCCAGACAACGTAGCTGAGCATGTCGACCTGTCCCGCTCTCCGCGCGACGATGTTGCCCGCGGCCCAGCTGAACGCTGCGCCCAACGCGAAGGCCGAGCCCCATCGGCGTGATGCTGCCATCGGTATAAATCATGATCGTGGCGATGCCCGCGCAGGACAGCGCCAGCCCGGCATATTGCGCGGGTGGGGCCGTTCGCCGCCAAAGATCGCGGCCAGGGCGATCGTGAAAATGACCTGCGTCTGCATCACCAGGGACGCGATGCCGGGCGAGATCGAGCTGCGCATGGCGATGAACAGCAGCCCGAACTGGCCGCAACCGATCAGCAGGCCATAGGCGGCGAGATTGCCCCAGCCGACCTTGGGCCGCTTCACGAAGAACAGCGCGGGCAGCAGCACGGCGGTGTACCGCAGGGTCGCGAACAGCAACGGCGGCAGCTCGCCCAGCGCGTGTTTGATGACCACGAAGTTTGTACCCCACACAGCCATGACCGCCACCGCAAGAGCCAAGTGTGCCGGGTGCAGTGGCCTGCCGGTCAAGATGCAGCCAGCTTGATCAGCGCGTCGCCACCGACACGGAACACCGTCCATTCATCCATCGGTGTGGCGCCGAAGGACTTGTAGAAGCCGATCGCCGGCTCGTTCCAGTCGAGTACCGACCACTCGAACCGCGCGCAGCCACGATCGACCGCCAGTTTGGCCAAAGCCGCCAGCAATGCCTTGCCAGCGCCCGAGCCGCGCGCGTGGGGGTGACGTACAAGTCCTCGAGGTAGAGCCCGCGCCGCCCATTCCAGGTCGAAAAGTTGTGAAAGAACAACGCGAAACCGACAGGGCGGTCATCCATCAATGCGATGAGCGCCTCAGCCGCGGGATCAGGCCCGAACAGTGCGTGTGCCAGCATTTCCTCGGTTGCCAACACGGCGTCGGGCTCGCGTTCATATGCCGCAAGATCGCGGACAAATTGCAGGATCGTCGCGGTATCGGGTTCGATTGCGGGGCGAATTCTTACGGTCAAGCGCCAACCTCCACATGGCTTAATACAGCGGCGCGGCGGCTGCCATGCGCCGCGATCAGGCAACCGGTCACGATCAGTATAGCACCGGCCAGCGTCGAAGCCGTCAGGACTTCACCAAAGAACAGCGCGCCCCACAGCGCCAGCCACAAGAAACCCGTATATTCGACCGGCACCAAAACGCTGGCTTCCGCACGGGCATAGGCCCAGCTGAGCAGGAAGAGCGATGCGACGGTCAGCGCCGCACCAAGCGCTATCAAGGGCCACTGCACCCCGCCCGGCGGGGGCAGAAGATCGGGCCACCAGATCAGCAGCACCGGTGCGGCGGTCAGCAACCAGCCGCCTGAAATCAGGTTCTGAAAAAAGGCGACCTCGATCGGCTTTGCGACCAACGCCTGCTGCCGCATCAGGATCAGGTTCCAGGCGTAAAGCACCGACGAGAACAGGATGGCCGCGACGCCGTCCAAATGCCGTTCTCCACCAAATCCAACGCGCGCAGCCAGCATCACCGCGACCCCAGCAGCGCCGAGCATGGAAGCAATGACACTGGACCGCGGTACGGTTTCGCTGAGCAGCAACGCCGCCAGATACAATGCGATGATCGGGGCGATGAAGCTGAGCGCGACCGCTTCCGCCATCGGCAACCGCGCCAGGCCGTAAAACCAGCTGATCGCCATGAAGGCGCCCACGCAGCCGCGCATGACGTGAAAGCGGAGTGCCGTGCGCCCCGGCCACGCCTGTCGCCCGGGAAGGTACAGAGCCCCCGCGATCACCGCGGCCAGCCCCTGGCGCCACAAGATGGCGGCATAGGCACCGAGTTCGATCGACAGGCGCTTCATCACCGTGTCCATGCATGTGAACAGCGCGATGCCGAGGCAGGCGATAGCGAATGGAATGGCGGGGTAGCGGTTCACGTCGCCGCTCGACGGCATCAGGCGAGCGCGGTCAACCCTCGTCTAGCGGCTGGCAACCTGCAAGCCGCGCGTTTCGCAACGCGCCACGACTTGCGGGAACAACAAGTCGGTATGCTGAGCAAGTGCCGTCTGTGTAGCCGCGAGGCAGGCGCTGCGGGTCTCGTAGCGTACCGGCTCGATGCTCACCCGCTCGCATCCCGCACCCGCGTCCCCACAACCGAGAATGGCGATGATAAAGGCAAGCGGTTCCACTGGCACATTCCTTCGGCGTGACCATATAGGTCGTTCTAATGTTAAGCGCGCGGGACCGCCTTCCGGTTCCCCGCTGGAGTCCGACTGCCTATGCCCCCCGCCGAAGCCACTGCCGACGCGCCCGCCGCGCTCGCCACGTTGCGGCGGTTTCTGCCGTATTTATGGCCCCGGGATAACGCAAAGCTGCGCATCAGGGTTGTCGTCGCGATGGTGCTGGTGCTCGCCTCGAAGACGGTCGGCCTCTCCATGGGGTGGCTGTACAAGGGCGCAATCGATGCCATGACGATACCAGCCAATGCACCGGTGATGCTCGCGATCGGGCTGATCGTTGCTTATGCCGGCGCGCGCTTCACCGGCGTGCTGTTCGACAATTTGCGCAACACGGTGTTCGAACGCGTCGGCCAGGATGCCACGCGTCACCTTGCGACCAACGTATTTCGCCATCTCCATACCCTGTCCCTGCGATTCCACCTCGCGCGGCGGACCGGGGCAGTAGCCAAGATCATCGAGCGCGGGACCAAGAGCATCGACACGATGCTGTATTTCCTCTTGTTCAATATCGCCCCCACGGTGTTCGAATTGATCGCGGTATCGATCATCTTCTATTTCAAGTTCGGCGTCGGGCTGGTTGCGGGTACGCTGGCGATGGTCGTCATCTACATCGCCTTTACCCGCGCCGTGACCGACTGGCGTGCCAAGTTGCGCGAAGAAATGAACACAATGGACACCGGGGCGAGTGCCAAAGCGGTCGACTCGCTCCTGAACTACGAAACCGTCAAATATTTCAGTGCGGAACAGCGTGAAACGGAGCGCTATGCCCGCGCCGCCGGGGCCTATGCCAATGCGGCGATCAAATCCGAAAACTCACTCGCCTGGCTCAACGTCGGCCAATCGTTGATCACCAATCTCATGATGGCGGGGGCCATGGGCTTTCACCATATGGGGGTGGAGCCAAGGCCGCTTTACGACCGGCGACACGGTGCTGGTCAACACACTCCTGGCCCAGTTGTTTCGGCCACTCGACCTGCTCGGCATGGTCTATCGCACGATCCGCCAGGGCCTGATCGACATGGAAGCGATGTTCGGACTGATCGACACCCCCGCCGAAGTGGTCGATGCCCCCGGCGCGCCGCCGCTCAACGTGACGCGCGGCGAGATCCGCTTCGAAAACGTCGCTTTTTCCTACGATCCTGAACGGACCATCCTGCATGACATCAGCCTGACCGTGCCGGCGGGCGGCACGCTGGCGGTCGTCGGCCCTTCCGGCGCGGGCAAGTCGACCCTCGCGCGGTTGCTTTACCGCTTTTACGATGTCACCGGCGGCCGCATTACTATCGACGGCCAGGATCTGCGCGAGATAACTCAGTCCTCCCTGCGCAGCGCCATCGGCATCGTGCCGCAGGACACGGTGCTGTTCAACGACACGATCGGCTACAATATCGCCTATGGCCGCGAAGGCGCGACAGAAGCGGACGTGGTCGCAGCGGCCAAGGGCGCAGCTATTCACGGCTTCATCGCCGCCCTTCCGGACCAATATAGACGCGATGGTCGGTGAGCGTGGGCTGAAACTGTCGGGCGGCGAGAAGCAACGCGTCGCCATCGCCCGTACGCTTCTCAAGAACCCGCCGCTGCTTATTCTCGACGAGGCGACTTCGGCACTCGACAGCCGTACCGAGGCGGAGATCCAGCAGACGCTTCATGCCGTCGAACAGGGCCGCACGACCGTCGTCATCGCGCATCGCTTGTCGACCATTGCCGACGCGGACCAGATCGTCGTGCTCGATCAGGGTCGCGTCCGCGAACAAGGCACGCACGGAGAGTTGCTGCGCCTTCGCGGACTATACGCCGAAATGTGGGATCGTCAGGCCAGCGAGCAGGACGAAGCGGTGGCGGCTGAGTAGCCTCGCCGCTACGGCGACCTGATGGACGCCGCACTCGACATTCTACGTTCCACTTTCGGCTTTCCAGGGTTTCGCGGCATGCAGGAAGCGGTCGTGAAGCGGATTCTCGCGGGGCAGCGCACATTGGCAGTCATGCCCACCGGTGCGGGCAAATCGCTGACCTATCAATTACCCGCAGTGATGCTGCCGGGCACGTGTGTCGTGCTGTCGCCCTTGATCGCGTTGATGCACGACCAACTGCGCGCGGCCCAGGCGGTCGGCATTCGCGCGGCGACATTGACGAGCGCGGACGATAATCGCGCGGAAACCATCGAGCGCTTCCGCGCCGGCGCGCTTGATCTGCTCTACGTCGCCCCCGAACGCGCTTCGCAACGGCATTTCCGCGAATTGCTCGGCCAGTCTCCACTCAGTCTGTTCGCTATCGATGAAGCGCATTGCGTCAGCGAATGGGGTCACGATTTTCGTCCCGATTACCGTTTGCTCCGTCCGCTCATGGATGCCTTCCCCGATGTCCCACGCCTCGCCCTCACTGCCACGGCCGATGCGCATACCCGGGCGGACATCCTCGAACAGCTTGGCATCTCGGCCGATGGCGAAATCGTTGCCGGGTTCGACCGCCCCAACATCCGCTATGCCGCCACCAATGTTGCCAACAAGGGCTCGGCGATCGTGCAATTGCTGCGCAGCAATCCGGGCCCGGCGATTGTCTACGCCACCAGCCGCGCACGCACCGAAAAATATGCCGGCCTGATCGGCGCCAGCGGGCGGATCACGCGCTTTTACCACGCCGGAATGGAGCCCGAGCAGCGCCGGCGCGCGCAAGCCGAGTTCGTCGCATCCGAAGACATGGTGATGGTTGCGACGATCGCCTTTGGCATGGGCATCGACAAGCCTGACGTACGGACCGTCGCGCACGCCGGACTGCCAAAGTCGATCGAAGCCTATTATCAGGAGAGTGGGCGTGCAGGACGCGATGGCGATCCGGCGCTGGCACATCTGTTCTGGTCGCCCGGGGATTTCACCACTGCACGCGACCGTTTGAAGGAACAGGCCGAGGAACGTCGCGCGGCGGAGGGCGAGCGCATCACTGCTTTGTCGAAGCTCGTCGAAACTGCGGGTTGCCGCCGCGCCATCTTGCTACGTCACTTTGGCGAATACCCGCCGGAGTACTGTGGCAATTGCGACAATTGCCTGGACGCGCCCGGGGTGATCGACGCAACCGAAATTGCGCGAAAGTTGCTCTCTGCCGTTTATCGCACCGGTCAGAGCTTTGGGATGACTCACCTCGAACGCGTGCTGACCGGCGTCACCGACGACCGCATTGTCCAACGTGGGCATGATCGCCTCTCCGTATTCGGCATCGCCAAAACCGACGAAGCGTCGCTGATCAAACCCGTTGCGCGTGCGCTGCAGGCGCAGGGGCATTTGATCCCGAATGAACATGGAGGTTTGATGCTCGGCGGGCGATCGCGCGCAATCTTGAAGGGCGAGCATCCGGTCGAGATTGTCGTTCCTGCCAAGCCCGCCCGCCAGCGCGGAGGCGGCGGCACGGCAAACCCGGTCGGAGATCCGCTGTTCGATACGCTGCGTGAGACGCGGCGCACACTGGCCAAAGAAGCCGGCGTGCCACCTTACGTTATCTTCCACGATTTAACGCTGCGAGAAATGGTCGCGCTGCGTCCCAGGGACCGCTTTGCACTGGGTCGAATCGCGGGGATCGGCGAGCGCAAGCTTGACGCCTATGGCGCGCCCTTCTTGGAAGCGATCGCGAAGTTCACGTCCTGACGTCATAGACGCGAAAAAGCCCGACCCACTATTGCAGGCCGGGCTCATTCTTTCAGCCGTCTGGCTTAGCTGGACTGAGCCAGGTTCACCGCTGCTTGCTTCCCGCGACGGTCGACTTCGACGTCGAACGACACACGGTCGCCTTCGTTCAGTCCCGACATGCCGGCACGTTCGACGGCCGAGATGTGGACGAACGCGTCGGGCTGCCCATCGTCGCGCTGAATGAAGCCGAAGCCCTTCATCGCGTTGAAGAATTTGACTGTCCCGGTGCCCTTTTCGCCGGTCAGTTGACGCTGCGGTCCACCACCGAAACCACCGCCACCAGCGCCACCGCCGCCAGCACGGTCGCCGCGGTCTTCCCGCGGCGCGCGATCCTCGACCGGCATCGGCTCGCCGTCGATCTTCAGGTCGGTCGCCGAAATGCGACCACCACGATCGACCAGCGTGAAGCCGAGCGGCTGGCCGTCAGCCAGGCCGGTCAGCCCGGCCTGCTCGACCGCGGAAATGTGTACGAACACGTCTTCGCCACCATCGTCACGGACGACAAAGCCAAAACCCTTGGCCGCATTGAAGAACTTGACGACGCCAGTGCCTTCGCCAACGACCTGTGCGGGCATTTGCGGACGTCCGCCGCCGCCACCGCCAAAGCCGCCGCCACCGCCACGGAAACCGCCGCCGCCGCCGCCGAAGCCTCCGCGATCACCGCCGCCACCGCCATAGCCGCCACCGCCGCCGCCACGGAAACCACCGCCGCCGCCGCCGCCGTAACCGCCGCCACCGCCGCCATATCCGCCGCCGCCGCCGCCGAATTCGCTACCGCCGCCGAAGCCGCCGCCGCCCTCATCACCGAAACCGTCGCGCTTGTCGCGACCACGCCCACCGCGATCGCCGCGGCCACCCTTGTTGAAACCCATATTAATTCTCGTATTCCCGTCTGCTCGCCCGCCGTCACTCGCCGAACCGCAGCCCCGGACGTGGGGCGAAACCGATTTGCGGCACAAAACCCAGTGCGCCAGACTTCAGGCGTATCGGAAATTCTGCAAGACTGCGAGCCTTTTCCGAAAGGACGCGCTGTGCCACTAGGCAAGAATGACTGTCCATTTCCACGAAGAAGACTTGCCAACGGGCGTACTCGTACCGGGCCCGGTGGCCGTTGATACCGAAACGATGGGCCTCCATCCCGGACGCGACCGCCTATGCCTCGTGCAGATTTCGGACGGGCAAGGTGACGAACATCTGGTTCGGTTCGGTCCGCACAGCGACTTCGCGGCGCCCAATCTGAAGGCGGTGCTCGCCGATCCGGCGCGGCTCAAGCTCTATCACTTCGCGCGCTTCGACATCGCCTCGATCCAGGCGTATCTTAACGTCGTGGCGGCACCGGTATATTGCACCAAGATCGCGTCACGCCTCGTGCGGACCTACACCGATCGCCACGGCCTGAAGGAACTGGTGCGCGAAATCCTGCAGACCGACATTTCGAAAGCGCAGCAATCGTCAGATTGGGGCGCGCCCGAGCTCAACGATGCGCAGCGCGAATATGCCGCGTCGGACGTGCGCTATCTCCATCGTCTGCGTGACGCACTCGACATCCGCCTGGCGCGCGAAAGCCGGACCGAGATCGCACAGGCCTGCTTCGACTTCCTGCCTGCCCGCGCCGCGCTCGACCTTGCCGGCTGGCCGGAAGTCGACATTTTCGCGCATGTCTGAACTCGCAGCCCAGACGCGCGACGTGCGGCGCGTTTGGGCGCGGCCGGGGAGCCGCCACGACCGTTTGGTGCAGACCGCCAACCGCATATTGCCGATCATCATCGGCGCGCTGGTCGCAGTGCTGGTCGTGGCGCCGCTCGCCAAACGCAACGAAGTCAGTTTCGTCCTCGCCAAGGATAAGGTCGATCGCGCGAAGGAGCGCATGCGCCTGACGCGCGCCAGCTATCGCGGTACCGACAATCAGGGGCGGCCATTCAGCGTTGATGCGGGATCGGCGTGTCCAGGCCAGTTCGAAAGTGCCGGTGGTACAGCTTGGCGACTTGTCCGCGCGCATGATCCTCGACGATGGCCCGGGCGTCATTCGTGCTCCCGCCGCGCGGTACGATATGGATGAGCGCCAGCTCCAGGTCGACGGGCCGATGACATATGAATTGCAAGGCGGCTACCGGCTTGAAACCCATGACGTGCTCGCCGACCTGCCAGCAAAGACGCTGACCAGCGACAAGCCGGTGCAGGGGCGCATGCCGCTTGGTACCTTTTCGGGCCAGCGAATGAGCGCGGACCTCAACAGCCGCACGGTCACGCTGTCCGGCGGCGCGCGCTTGCACATCGTGCAGGGTGCGGCCAAGGGACGATGATGCGCCAGCTTATCGCCGCGACGCTCCTGATCGCGCCGGCGATGGCCGGGGCACAGGCGCTCAAGAATCACAACAGCAACGCGCCCGTGGACGTCACGGCTGACCGTATTGAGGTGCAGGATCGCGCCAATCGCGCGGTGTTCGCGGGCAATGTCCATGTCGCGCAGAGTGGGCTGGTCATCGATGCGGCGCGATTGACGGTGGCTTATGCCAATGGCGGTGGTGGCAATCCGTCGATCCAGCGGCTCGACGCGACGGGTGGCGTCGTCATCAAGAGCGCGGATCAGACCGCCCGCGGATCGACGGCGATCTACGATCTCAACCGCCGGATCATCACCATGCTGGGCGGAGTGACCTTGGTGCAGGGGGGCAATACCGTGCGCGGGGGGCGTTTGGTAATAGATCTCGATTCGGGCCGTTCGGTCATCGATGGATCGGCTTCGGGCGGCGCAACCGTCTCGGGCCAAGGCGGGCGCGTCACTGGCCGGTTCACCGTGCCGCAACGGGCTGGCAACTAGCCGCGACTGATGGCCGACACAGCGATCCTCGACCGATCGGCCGCCATGCCGGCGATCAACGACGGCCTGTCGGTGGTGTCGATCGCCAAGAGCTATGACCGGCGGCAGGTGCTGACCGACGTGTCTCTGTCGATCGCGCGTGGCGAAGTGCTCGGCCTGCTCGGTCCCAACGGCGCGGGCAAGACGACGTGTTTCTATTCGATCATGGGCCTCGTTAAACCCGATTCGGGGCGCATCCTGCTCGACGGCGCGGACATTACCGGCCTGCCGATGTATCGCCGCGCGATCCTCGGGCTTGGCTATTTGCCACAGGAAACCTCGATCTTTCGCGGCATGACGGTGGCACAGAACATCATGTCGGTGCTCGAACTCGCCGAACCTGACAAAGCGACGCGGCAGGGTCGGCTCGATCAGTTGCTCGGCGAATTCCACCTCGATGGACTGCGTGATTCGATGGCGACCGCCCTGTCTGGGGGCGAGCGTCGCCGTGCCGAAATCGCCCGCGCACTTGCCGCCGATCCTTCGATCATGCTGCTCGATGAACCCTTCGCGGGCATCGATCCGCTCTCGATCTCGGACATTCGCGACCTGATCTGTCAATTGAAGAAACGCGGTATCGGCGTTCTGATTACCGACCACAATGTTCGTGAGACACTCGACATCTGCGATCGCGCCTGCATCATTTATGACGGGCAAGTGCTGTTTGCCGGCTCGCCCGCAGCACTGGTCGCCGATGAGAATGTGCGTCGCCTCTATCTCGGTGAGAGCTTCTCGCTGTAAGCTACCGCGGTGAGCCTCGCGCCCCGCCTCGACATCCGCAATACGCAAGCGCTGGCGATGACGCCGCAGTTGCAGCACGCCATTCACTTACTGACGCTGACCAATGTCGAACTCGCGGCGGCGGTGGCGGAGGAAGTCGAGCGCAACCCGATGCTCGTCGTCGACGATGGCGGCGGTGAACAAGCGGCGCGGCATGATAAGCAAGCGGAAACGACCGAGGCGCTGGTCGACCACGGCGATGCAACAGTGGATGCCCCGCTCGACCTTGGTTGGTCCGAGGAAACGGTCGATCACGCCTCGCGGCTCGACGGGCCATCGAGTGACGAAGGTTTCGATTTTGACCAGCTGGCCTGCGCCGAGGGGAGCCTGTGCGATCATTTGACGTCGCAGGCCGGCGAAGTACTCGACGGGGTCGAACTGATCATCGCCCGCGCGATCATCGATTGCATCGACGACGCCGGCTACCTCGTCGAGCCGTTGAGCGAGATCGCGGCAAGACTGAGGATTTCGACGCGTGAGGCGGAGGCGGTGCTGGAAACGGTCCACGGCTTCGATCCCGTTGGTGTCGGCGCGCGCAGCCTCGCCGAATGTCTCGAACTGCAAGCGCGGGCTGCCGACCGTTACGACCCGTGCATGGCGACGCTGATCGCCAATCTCGACCTGCTTGCGGCGGGGCGCATTCAGCAGCTCCAGCGACTGTGCGACACCGATGACGAGGACATGGCGGACATGATCCGCGAGCTGCGAAACTACGATCCCAAGCCCGGGTTGCGGTTCGGCGCGACCCGCACCGAGACTGTCGAGCCCGACCTGTTCGTAATCGAGCGAGGAGGAACATTCGCCGTCGAAATCAACCAGGCCACACTGCCGACGATCACGCTCGACGCGCGCTACGGCAAGGGTTTGCCGGACAATGCGAAGACCAAGGCGTGGATCAGCGAGTGCGCGACGGGCGCCCGTTGGTTGCTAGGCGCGCTCGAGCAGCGGCGGCGGACCTTGCTCGCCGTCGCGGGAGAGGTGGTCAAGCATCAGCAGGATTTCTTCCGCCACGGGGTCGCCGCGTTGCGGCCGCTGACCATGACACGCGTCGCGGAGACGGTGGCTATGCACGAATTTACGGTGAGCCGGGCGGCATCGGGCAAGTTTCTCGGCACACCTTTGGGGACGTTCGAACTGCGTTATTTCTTCGCTTCGGGCGTTGCGACCGAAGATGGCGAGGCGGCATCAGCCACAGCCGTCAAGGCAGCGATCAAAGAACTTATCGCTGCAGAAGCACCCCATGCAATCCTCAGCGACGATACACTGGTGGAACTGCTCAAGGACCAGGGCTTCGGATTGGCCCGCCGTACGGTCGCCAAATATCGCGAAGCGATCGGGCTCGGTTCCTCGATCCAGCGGCGGCGCGCGGCGGCAATTGCCGGCAAGATCGGCTAGCTCCGGCGGAACGGCCCCATCTCGGTCAGCATTTCGATCCCATGTTCGACAGCGCGTGCCTCGCGCTCCACGAAGTCGGCGACCGCTTCACGAAAGCTGGGGTTGGGAATGTAATGTGCCGACCAGGTTGGCACGGGCAGATAGCCGCGCGCTAATTTGTGCTCGCCCTGCGCACCGGCCTCGACGCGCGACAGCCCAAGCCGGATCGCGGTTTCGATGGCCTGATAATAGCATAATTCGAAGTGGAGGTACGGGACGTCTTCGGTGCAGCCCCAATAACGACCGTAGAGCGCGTCACCACCGATGAAGTTCAATGCGCCGGCGATGGGCACGCCGCCACGCAGCGCGAGCATCAGCAGCAACCGATCGCCCATGGTTTCCCCGATACGCGAAAAGAACGCGCGGGTCAGGTACGGCTGACCCCATTTGCGGCTGCCGGTATCCTGGTAGAAGATCCAGAAGGCGTCCCATGCGGCTTCGGTGATCGACGCGCCAGTGAGGTGAACGATCTCGAGCCCTGCGGCGGCCTCGCGCCGTTCCTTGCGGATAGCCTTGCGCTTGCGCGAACTCAGGTCAGCGAGGAACGCCTCGAAGTCCGCGTAGCCGCGGTTGTGTCCAGTGGAACTGCTGGCCCTCGCGGATCAGCCAGCCAGCGTCCCGGAACAGTTCGAGTTGAGCGGGTTCGACGAAATTGGCGTGCGCGGAACTCAGGCCATTACGATCGGTGACCGCCTGGATGGTGGCGATCAGTGCGCGAGCGGCTGAGTTCGTCGCACGCCAATAGTCGCGGCCCCGGCACCGGTGTGAAGGGTGCCGCAATCAGCAGCTTCGGGTAATAATCGCCGCCCGCACGTTCCCACGCGTCGGCCCACGCATGATCGAAGACATACTCGCCCTGGCTGTGCGACTTCAGGTAGGCCGGAACATAGCCGCCCGGCACGCCGAGCGGGCAGGCTGCCACCCAGTTTTGCCGCCAACGCTGCCCGATTCCTCCAGTGCGCTCAGGAAAGCGTGGCTGACGAACGGGTTGGCATCCCCTGCCACCGCGTCCCATTCCTCCGCATCGATGGCGGCAATGCTCTTGCCGATCGTGGCCGAAAGTCTCCCCCCGCGGGGGGTGTCAGTCACGGATGGCGACGACCGCGTCGACTTCGACCATCGCGCCCAGCGGCAGGACGGGCACACCGACCGCAGAACGGGCGTGGCGACCGGCATCGCCAAAGATCTCCAGCATCAATTGCGAAGCTCCATCGGCAACCTTGGGCTGTTGGGTGAAGTCGCTCGCCGAGGAAACGAAAACACCCAGGCGGACAATGCGTTCGACCCGGTCGAGCGATCCGAGCGCGGCCTTCAGCTGAGCCATCACCATGATCCCGCAGGCCTCGGCCGCGCGGCGTCCGGTCTCGACATCGGCGGTCTCGCCGAGTCGGCCCGTCATCACCTCACCCGACTTGGCGAAGGGCAACTGTCCCGAGAGATAGGCCATGCCCCCTGCGATCACGACGGGGGTATAGGCCGCGACGGGCGCGGCAGGCGTGGGAAGCGTGATACCGCGTGCGGCAAGCTTGCTGTCGATGCTGTCGGTCATGCCCCTCTCCAAGCCCGTGCCGGACAAGAAGGTCAAGGTGGCGAAGGCTTGACACAAATGATATGTTGTCACGTTACTCGAGTCGGCGACGCCAAGATCGCCGAAAACGAAGGAGAGGTGCCATGGCCTATGCCGAACAGCGCGCCGCCAATCCCGGCGCATTGGGTCTGACGATCGCGATTAAATGCCGCCGCGGTGATCGCGGTCGCAGCGTGGAATCCAACAGTGGTGAAAGAGATGTTCAGACCGTTCCGGACCCTGCCGATCGGTGAGATGAAGCCGCCGCCGCCCGCCACCGATCGACGAATCCGTCGAACCGAAACCGCGCAACCGATCGACAGTCCTCGTCCAGTCGTGACCGCAAAATCGTACACCAACCCCGACTGGGTAACGGACGAGAACGCGTTCAAGACCGCCACAGTCGACTCGGGGCTGGGGCGGGACGATGGTCATCGATCCCCTACCCCCGCCGCGGACACGGGAGACCGTCAAGCGCGGCGTCACGATGACGACGTCGCCTTCGGAGATGCAGCCCCCCTACCCGCCGCCGCTGCAGCGTGCCGAGGTCGAGGGCAGCGTCACGGTCCGCGTGCTGGTCGGCGGCGACGGACGCCCGCGCGACATCGTGCTGGTGCGGACCGACGACCCGCAGTTCTTCGCTGCTGCCAGGAATTGGGGGATGCGCCATTGGCGCTTCAAGCCGGCAACCGAGGACGGCACGGCCGTCGAAAGCTGGTTCACCCTGACAGTGCGCTTCACGATGGAATGAACCCGAGCGAATGACCGGGGTGGCGGGGCAGCGCTCGGCACGCCTACATTGGTGGCATGGCGATATTGCCCCGTCCTTCGAGCCCCCGCGCTGCGCTGTCCGACCTGTGGTCGGTGCTCCGCGAGCGGCGGCGACATCAATGGGTGCTGCTCGCGCTGGCGATCGTTGCGACCGGCGTGCTCGTGTGGATGTTCGTGTTCCAGTTCACGACCAAAAAGGCCTATAAGCCGCCCGAAATCGTCTATGTCGAGCAATGGCGATCGGACCGCACCCGCGCCGATGTCGAAAAGCGGCTGGCCAAGGATGCGCCGATCGAAAAGGCGCGCGCCGAGGAACTCAAGAGGCTCCAGCTCGAACGTCAGCGCCAGTTCCAGCGCGTCGCCGACATGATGGGAATCGACTATAAAAAGTAACGCCCCGCGCTGGATGGGTGCGGCGCTCGCGCTTGAGTGAGCGGGGGCGCGGGCGGACGTTTCCCAACCCGAATGTCGGCTGCGTCATCGTCAAGGACGGCAAGGTCATCGGGCGCGGCTGGACCCAGCCGGGCGGGCGTCCCCATGCCGAACAGATGGCGTTGGCCGATGCGGGCGAAGCCGCGCGAGGCGCAACCGCCTTCGTCACACTGGAACCCTGTGCCCATGTCTCAGCGCGCGGCGCCGCCTGTGCGCCCTCGCTGGCGGCGGCCGGGATCAAGCGCGTCGTGGCGGCGTTGGGCGACCCCGACCCGCGGACTTGCGGACGTGGTTTCCACGCACTGCGCGCGGCGGGTGTGATCGTCATCGAAGGCGTGCGCGCCGACGATGCGCGACGCGCAATGGCCGGGTTCCTGACCCGCCAGCAATCGGGGCGACCCCATGTCACGCTCAAGCTGGCGCTATCGATGGATGGCTGTATCGCGCTGGCCAATGGCGAGAGCCGCTGGATCACCGGCGAGGCGGCCCGCGCGCATGTGCATGTCGAGCGTGCCCGACACGAAGCGATCCTGGTAGGCCGCGGGACGGTCGAGGCGGACATGCCAAGGCTCAACGTGCGGCTGTCTGGGCTTGAGGCGCGGTCGCCGCAGCGTGTCGTGCTGACCAACGGCAACCCTCCCGATGGCTGGATCGCCATTCGTGAACCGGCCGACATCGCGCAATTGCCGGCCGACCACCTGCTTGTCGAAGGGGGCGCGCAAGCGGCAGCATCGTTCATCGCGGCCGATCTGGTCGACCGCCTCTTGCTATATACCGCACCCGTCCTGATCGGCGGCAAGCCAGCGATCGGCGAACTGGGGCTGGCGAACCTCGAATCGGCACACGGTCGCTGGACCGCTACGGACTCCCGGATGCTTGGCGTGGACCGGTTGCAGGTCTACGAGCGCAACAGGGTTTAAGGAACGGCGATGTTCACCGGCATAGTCACAGGCATCGGCAGGGTCCGATCCGCGGAGCAGCGCGGCGACCTGCGCGTGGTGATCGGCGCGGAAGGCGTTGGAGACGCCGCGATGGGTGCCTCGATCTCCTGTTCGGGCGTGTGCCTCACCGTGGTCGACAAGGGGCCCGACTGGTTCGCGGTCGATGTGTCGGGCGAAACGATGAGCCGGACCGCCAACCGCTGGAGCGAAGGCACGCAATTCAACCTGGAACGCGCGCTGAAACTGGGCGACGAACTGGGCGGGCACATCGTCACTGGCCATGTCGACGGCGTCGGCACGGTGAAAGGCCTGTGTCCTGAAGGTGATTCCACGCGGATCGGCATCAATGCGCCCGCGACCCTCGCGCCCTACCTCGCTGCCAAGGGGTCGATCACCGTGGACGGGGTCTCGCTGACGGTAAACGAGGTCGCCGACCAGCCAGACGGCAGCACAGATTTCGCCCTGAACATCATTCCGCACACCGCCGCAGTGACGACGCTCGGCGCACTCAAACAGGGCGACACAGTCAATCTGGAGATCGACGTGCTTGCCCGCTACCTCAGCCGCATGGAGGCCTATCGTGCCCGTTCCGCAGCCCATTAGCCGCATTCGTCACGCATTCCTGTCGTCGCCCGAAGAAATCATCGACGAAGCGAAGAACGGCCGGATGTTCATCCTGGTCGACGACGAGGACCGCGAGAACGAAGGCGACTTGGTCATTCCGGCGCAGATGGCGACACCCGACGCGATCAATTTCATGGCGAAGTACGGTCGCGGGTTGATCTGCCTTGCGCTAACCAAGCGTCGCGTCGACGAGCTTGGCCTCGGGCTGATGAGCCGCGCCAACGGCACCCGGCATGAAACCGCCTTCACCACGTCGATCGAGGCGCGAGAAGGCGTTACGACCGGCATTTCGGCGGCAGACCGCGCGCGGACCATCGCGGTGGCGATCGATGGCACGAAGGACCGCGACGACATCGTCACCCCGGGCCATGTCTTTCCGTTGGTGGCGCGCGACGGCGGCGTGCTCATCCGAACCGGACATACCGAAGCAGCGGTCGACGTCGCACGACTGGCCGGACTGAACCCGTCGGGCGTGATCTGCGAGATCATGAACGAGGACGGCACAATGTCGCGCATGGACGACCTCGTCTCCTTCGCGCAGCACCACAATCTCAAGATCGGTACGATCCGCGACCTGATTGCCTATCGCCGCCGCCATGATCATCTGGTTCAGAAGCGCGCCGAGCTCAACTTCGTCAGCCGCCACGGCGGCGAATGGAAAGCGGTGACGTTCTTTAACAAGGCGACAGGCGACGAAACCGTGGCGCTGGTCAAGGGACGCATCGATCCGGACAAGCCGACGCTGGTCCGGATGCACACGATGAGCATGTTCGTCGACGTGCTGGGCGAGGTCAGCGAACGCTCGGGCCTGCTCAGCCGTTCGATGGGCGCGATCTCCGAAGCCGGGACCGGCGTCATCGTCCTGATCAACCGGCAGATGCAGGGTGCGGTGTCTCGCTTCATCGCGTTGCGCGGTGAGGGCAAGGGTGCGGGCGACCGCGAGGTCGAGGAATTGCGCGACTATGGCGTCGGCGCGCAGATCCTGACCGAACTCGGCGTGCAGGACATGATCCTGCTGACCAACACGCACCACGCCTTTGCGGGCCTGGAAGGGTATGGGCTGTCGATCGTCGACGAACGCGCCATCCCGGGTACTGGGGGCGAGTAATGGCGAAGTTCCTGATCGTCGAAGCGCGGTTTTACGCGCACCTCAACGACATGCTGCTCGCTGGCGCGCGCGCCGCGATCGAGGCGGCGGGGCATGCGCACGACACCGTTACCGTGCCCGGTGCGCTCGAAGTGCCGGGCGCGATGGCGCTGGCGGTCGAGAGCGGGCGCTATGACGGCTTCGTCGCGCTGGGCGTCGTCATTCGCGGCGAGACCTATCATTTCGAGATCGTAGCGGGCGAAAGCGCGCGCGGGATGATGGCGCTGACGATGGACGGGATGCCGATCGGCAACGGCATCCTGACCACCGAGAACGAGGCGCAGGCGATATACCGCGCCGATCCGGCGCAGGGCGACAAGGGCGGCGACGCGGCGCGCGCGGCGATCGCCATGCTTGACCTGAAGGACCGGTTCGCCTGACACTGTGCGCGAGGGGGCGGTGATGACCGAGGGGGGCGATACCGACGGCAAGCGGCGCTTTCTCGCCCAACGCCGTTCACCTGGTCCGCACGTCGCAGCAAATTCATGTCCAGCTGAGCCAGATGGCCGATCAGAAGGCGTCGATCCTGATGGGCGCGACGTTCGTCATCTTCACCATCACCATCGGGCAGGCGCATAACGGCCAGCGCGTCATGCCGATGATGATCCTGGGCGGCTTTGCGTTCTTCTCCGCGGTGTTCGCGATCCTGGCTGTGCTGCCGGCGGCGAGCGTGCGTCACACGGGGCCAGTCAATCTGCTGTTCTTTGGATCGTTCACGCAGCTCGACCAGGACGATTATGTCGAGCGGGTGCTGGACGTGCTGGGCGAGGACGAGACGATCTATCGCGCGATGGTGGGCGATATCTACCAGAACGGGCGGGTGCTGGCGCGCAAGAAATACCGTCTGTTGGGCTATGCCTACCGTATCCTGCTAGCGGGGCTGACATGCAGCGCGGCGGCCTTCGTGGTGGTGACGTTTGCTCCCTAGAGCCAGTCGGGCACGCGTTCCGCGGCCATGACCGTGGCGGCCGGGATGCGATCCGCGACCACGGCAAACCGGTCGCCATCGACGAGGACTTCGGGGACGAGATCCCGACTGTTGTAGGTCGAGGCCATCGTTGCGCCATAGGCACCGGCGGTGCGGAACACCGCTAGGTCGCCTGCACGAACCACGCCGCATTCGCGCGCCATGGCGAAGGTATCGCCCGATTCGCATACTGGTCCGACAAGGTTGGCGGTGAAGGTTTCGGCGGTTTCCACGACCGGTTCGAAATGGTGATAGGCATCGTACAGCGCCGGGTCGGGCAAGGTCGTTCATCGCCGCATCGACGATCACGAACGGATGCGTCGCGCCGGGCTTCACGCGGATGACCCTGGTCAGCAGCACGGCCGGCATTGCCAACGATGACACGGCCGGGTTCGAACATCAGCCGCACGCCCCACCCTTGGTCGCTCGCGCGACCATCGCGCCATAATCTTGAGGCGTCGGTGGCGCGTCACCGGGGCGATAGGCGACACCGAGCCCACCGCCGAGATCGACATGCGTTATATCGTGGCCGTCGGCGCGCAGGACGCGAAGGAGTTCGCCCATTCGCCCGATCGCCGCCTCCATCGGGCCAAGGTCGGCGATCATGCTGCCGATATGCACCGCGATGCCGCGAAGCTTGAGGCCGGGCAGTGCCGCGAGTCGCGCGTAGATGGCCGGCGCCTGATCGATCGGGACACCGAACTTGTTTTCCGCCTTGCCGGTCGAAATCTTGGCATGCGTGCGCGCGTCGACATCGGGGTTCACGCGCAAGGTGCAGTAGGCGACGGCACCCTTTGCGGCAGCGATGGCGGAGAGCTCGATGCCCCTCCTCCTCGGACTCCAGGTTGAATTGGCCGATGCTCTCGTCGAGCCCCAGGGCCAGCTCGGCCTCGGTCTTGCCCACACCCGAAAACACGATCTTTTCCCGCGCAATTCCCGCGGCCAACGCACGCCGCAGTTCCCCTCCGGAAACGACGTCCGCGCCCATCCCGACACTGGCGAGCACGCGCAGCACGGCGAGATTGGGGTTGGCCTTGACCGCGAAAGCCACCTCGACGTCGCCGGCGGGCAGGAGCGCATCCTGGAACACGCGCGCATGACGCGTCAGCGTGGCGCGCGAATAGACATAGACGGGGGTCGCCACGGCGTCGGCGATGGCGGGCAGCGGCACGTCCTCTGCATGGAGGACGCCGTCCCTATACGCGAAATGGTTCATCAGCCGGGCGGGGGCAGGTCGAACTTGTCGTCGCGCCGTTCCTGCGAACGATTGAGCAGGTCGTCGCTGCGCCCGGGCCGCGACTGGTTGTCGGGAGTCATCAGTTCCTGCGCGGTCGGCTGGGTCGCCACGGCATAAGGCTTGGGCGGCAAACTCGCGCCATTCTCCAGGCGCAGTTGCTGCCGCGAGCCGCAGCCGGCAAGCAGCATCAGGGCAAGAACGGCAGCGAGCTTCATGCGGACATCTCCAGCGCGGCGCGAGCCGCGGCGATGGCTTCCCTTACGCGCACCGGCGCGGTGCCGCCATGGCTGGTGCGGCTGGCGACGGAGGCGTCGACGGTGAGAACCGAATAAACCCGCTCGTCGATCCGCGTGTCGATGCCCTGCAGGTCGGCGAGCGACAGGTCGGCGAGCCCGCAACCGCGTGTCTCGGCCAGTTTGACCGCGCGTCCGGTGATGTGGTGCGCTTCGCGAAAGGGCACGTCGGCTTCGCGGACCAGCCAGTCGGCGAGATCGGTGGCGGTGGCAAAGCCACTTTCGGCCAGCTCGCGCATCCGTTCGGTGCGGAACGTCACTTCACGCACCATGCCGGTCATCGCCGCGAGCGACACTTCGAGCAGCCCCGCCGCCTCGAACACCGGCTCCTTGTCGTCCTGCATGTCCTTCGAATAGGCGAGCGGCAGGCCCTTCATCGTCACCATCAGCGCGGTGAGGCAGCCCATGATGCGCCCGCTATGTCCGCGAACCAGTTCGGCGGCATCGGGATTGCGCTTTTGCGGCATGATCGAGCTGCCCGTCGACCAGCGATCGGGCAGATCGGACAAAGCCGAACGGCTGCGACGCCCAGATGACGATTTCCTCCGCCATGCGCGACAGATGCAGCGCGCATTGCGTGGCGGCGGTGAGGATATTCGATGGCGAAATCGCGGTCGCTGACGCTGTCGAGCGAATTGGCGGTCGGGTCCGTCGAAGCCGAGAGCCTTGCGCCGTCGCGTGGCGATCGACCGGAAAGCCGGTTCCGGCGAGCGCCGCGCTGCCCAAGGGCGAGCAGATTGGCGCGGGCGCGCGCGTCCGCGAAACGGCTGGCATCGCGGGTCAGCATTTCCTGCCATGCCATAAGGTGGTGCCCGAGCGTCACGGGTTGCGCGCTTTGCAAATGCGTGAAGCCGGGCATCACCGCGTCGGCACGTTCTTCCGCGCGATCGAGCAAGGCCGCCCGCAATTTGCCGATGCCTGCCAATGCGCGATCCGTGGCATCGCGCACCCATAGCCGGAAGTCGGTCGCGACCTGATCGTTGCGACTACGCGCGGTATGGAGCCGGCCGGCAGTCGGCCCGATCAGCGCGGTCAGCCGCGCCTCGACCGCCATGTGGATGTCCTCGTCGTCACCATCCGGTGGCCCGTCGCGCTCGAACTCTTCGACCAGTCGCGCCAGCCCCGCGTCGATCGCCGCCACGTCGCTCGCGCTGACGATGCCCTTCGCGCCCAGCATGGCGGCATGCGCGCGGGATGCGGCAATATCTTGTCGCCACATTGCCTTGTCGAAGGGCAAGGACGCATTTATCGCACGCATCACGGCATCGGGGGCTTCATCGAACCGCCCGCCCCACATCGGATCGGAGCCCTTTTTCATGCGTCTGGCACTTACCCTCGCTCTGCTCGCTTCGCTGGCCGCCTGCGATAGGAAGGCGCAGGAGGCATCGCAAGCAAACGCTGCGACTAGCGCCGAGCAGGCTGCGCCCGAAGTCGAGCTGGCCGGCAAGCTGGACATGACGCACCGCGGTGAAAGCGCACCGGCCGCGGGTTTCGTCGAAGCCGCGGGCAAGCCGGTGACGATCAACCAGTTCCGCGGCACCCCCGTACTGGTCAATCTGTGGGCCACCTGGTGCGGGCCGTGCGTGCGCGAACTGCCCTCGCTCGATCGGCTGGCAGGACAAGCCGGCAGCAAGTTGAAGATTCTCGCGGTCAGCCAGGACGACCCGAAATCGTCGGACCCGAAAGGATATTGGGCCGAAAAGAAGTTTTCGGCGTTAAGGACTATACCTGGATCCGAAGTCCGCGCTCGCGGGCGCCTATGCCACGGGCGTGTTGCCCACTTCGGTCCTGTATGACGCGAAAGGCAAGGAAGTATGGCGGATCGTCGGCGGACTGGAATGGGATGGCCCACGCGCGAACACATTGTTGGCGCCCGTTATCGGCTGATCCCGCTATTGGCGCTGGCGGCATGCACCACGGCCGCTGCGCCGCCCGAGGGCAATGGCCAGGCCAATATCACGCCGACGCAGCCGCCATTTCGGCAGCAGGAACTCGCAAAATTCGACGCGCCATTCGCGTTGGCGTTTCTTCCGGACGGAGCGGTGCTCGTCACCGAAAAGGCCGGAATGCTCAAAATGCGCGCGCCTGACGGCAGCATTGCCGATGTCTCGGGCGTACCGACGGTCGTGACGGGCGGGCAAGGCGGGTTGCTCGATGTCGCCATCGCACCCGATTTTGCGACGAGCGGATATGGTCTATCTGACCTATTCCGGGCGGCAGACGGACAATTCGGAACTGACCATGGCGCGCGGCAAACTGGTCGCAGGCACAGGTCAAGTGCATCCGCGCGCCCTGTCCGCCGCACGCAATGCTTTCGGACGTGGAGGTGCTGTGGCGCTCGGGCTCGGCGGGCAAGGGCGGTCAGTTCGGCGCCAACCATCGCCTTTGCGCCTGATGGCCAATCGCTGTTTCTCTCGTCAGGCGAGCGCCAGCGCTTTACGCCCGCGCAGGATCCCGATCAGGCTTTGGGCAAGATTCTGCACCTGACGCTTGACGGCCAGCCGGTGGACCCGGGCAAGGCCGGGTCCGGCAACCGTCGCGGTATTCGATCCGCCGAAGAACACGACGCTCGCCGGATCGGCGCCGACGCGCCAGACCGCAGGGCATCCGACGACGCGTGCCGAGACATTCTCGACCGGACATCGCAATCCCTACGGACTTGCCTTCGATGCGAGCGGGCGGCTGTGGGAAGTCGAAATGGGGCCGAAGGGCGGCGACGAGGTGAATCTGATCACGCGCGGCGGGAATTATGGTTGGCCCAAGGCGTCAAACGGCGACAATTACGACGGCGTCGCCGATCCCCGCGCACAAGGCGGGTGACGGCTTCGTCGCGCCAAAGCTGTGGTGGAACCCGTCAATCTCGCCCGGGCGGGATGATGATCTACTCGGGCGGGATGTGGCCGGCTTGGCGCGGGTCGATGTTCGTCGCGGCCCTGTCGGGCAAGGCGCTGATCCGCGTCGCGCTCAACGGCGACAAGGCTCGAAGCCGGCTGAGCAATTCGCGATGGGCACGCGCATCCGCGACGTGGCACAGGCGCCCGATGGTGCGATCTGGGTGCTGGAGGACGGCGAAAAGGGCGCCGGCGGGCGGCTGATCCGGCTGAGCAAGAACTAGGCGAGTTCGAGCACCGCATCGCCGCCGAAGGCGGCGGCCAAGCGTGCGGTGCTGCTTGCGTACGACATCGCCATAAAGCGGCTCGTCGGCCGCGTTTGAGGGTCAGCACGATATCGTTCTTCTCGCGCGACAATTGCGCACGGGACAGCGGCGCGCTGTGGTTCGCGCCAAGCCGTTCGGCAAGCCGGATCGCCTCGCCCCAGCGGATGGCCAGTGCGTGCGTACCGCTGAGCGCCACTGGTCGCCCCTTGCCGCCCCAGGCGGTGTAAAGCGCCTGCGCCAGTAATTCGCGACCCTCGCGCGTCGATACCGACCCACGCGCCGAGCAGCGCGACATCAAGCGCGTGTTCGGCGCGCGCCTCCGATTCCTCCTCCAGTCCGCCGCCGCTGACGAGACAGGTGGCGACGCGGATGGAGGCCTCGCGATTTTGCTTCGTCGGCAAACAGGCGGTGCAATCCAGTCGGCCACGGCCGCGCCGTCCCAACCGGGACGTCCCGAACGCTGCTGCCACCCCCGCGCGCCTTCGATCAGCGGATCGAGTTTTTGCACGGCCGGAGCGAGCGACTGAAACAACAGACCTTCGCGCAGGCCGAACCCCGAGATGACGAAATTCACGATGTCCAGATGCCCGGCGAGCACTTCGAACAACGCCGCCAGATCGTCGAGCATCGGCACGCGCGCACTGGCGATGCCGGGAATCCGACGCAGTTCGGCGGTGTCCCGCGCGGCGATCGCTGCACGCAGCAATCCCAGCCGATCGGCCGGGATGACATGGCCGTGGACGAGCGGCACGCGCACGTCGAGCAGATGGAGGTCGAGCGCAGCGAGCGCGCGCCCGGTCCCGCCCACCGAAAAATAATCGGTCGTTGCCAGCGCGTGGTGGCCAGCCGCCGTCAGTCAGCATGCGCCGGATCGCCTTGCCGTCAAGCGTGCCGTTCTTGCCGCGCAAGGCGGGCAGGCGCAGCGTGCCGAGCGGAAAGCTCGGCGGGACGGCGAGCCGCCCGTCCGACAGATCGACCAGTTCGAGGCTGCCGCCACCGATATCGCCGGCGATCCCTGCCGCGCGGGAAAGGCCGAGCGGACGCCCAGGCGCCGAGGCGATCGCTTCCTCCTCCCCCCGCAGCAATTGTGGTTTCAGCCCCGTGGCGCGCACTGCCTTCAGGAAATCGGGCCCGTCGCGCGCGTCGCGCGCAGCGGCGGTGGCGACTGTCCGGACGTCGCGCACCCCCGCCGCCTTCAGCACCGCGACGAAGCGGCGGCAGGCTGCGACACCGGCGGAAAAGGCCTTGCTGCCGATCTCACCGCTGGCGGCCAGATTGCGCCCAAGCCCGACCGCGACCTTTTCATTATAGAGGATCACCGGCACGCGCGACGGCGCGGCATAGATCACCAGGCGAAGCGAATTGGAGCCGATATCGACGATCGCCCGCCGCGCGTCGGTGCGATCGGGAGCGGTAAGCAGCGACATCGCCTTGCGCCCTGCGCGAAGCGCGTGGTCCACGCAACCGCAGGCTGTCACGAACTTGACATCATTGCGCGGCCACTCCGCACCATCGGAGCAGAAGTGGCCAAGATGGACGCAATCCAATCCGCTATGCCGCCGCCGCCGCCGAAGACACCGCGGACGAAGAGTTGGAACTGGAGGTCAGCGAGACCGTCGAGCGACGCCTTTCCGCTGGAGGACAACATTCAGGCGCATCATTCCGAAATCGATCGCGCAGACCTATTTCACCGAGTTGTTCCGGCTGCAGCACGAACTGGTCAAATTGCAGGACTGGATCCAGCACATGCCGCCTGAAGGTCGTGGTGATCTTCGAAGGCCGCGATTCGGCGGGCAAGGGCGGCGTCATCAAGCGCATCACCCAGCGCCTCAACCCGCGTGTCTGCCGCGTCGTCGCGCTGCCCGCGCCCAACGAGCGCGAGCGCAGCCAATGGTATTTCCAGCGCTACATCTCGCATCTGCCCGCAGCCGGCGAAATCGTGCTGTTCGACCGCAGCTGGTACAACCGCGCCGGTGTCGAACACGTCATGGGGTTCTGCACCGACGAGGAATATGACGAGTTCTTCCGCACCGTGCCCGAGTTCGAGCGGATGCTGGTGCGCTCGGGCATCATCGTCATCAAGTACTGGTTCTCGATCAGCGACGAGGAACAGGAATTCCGCTTCAACATGCGGATCAACGACCCGCTGAAACAGTGGAAGCTGTCGCCGATGGACATCGAGGCGCGGCGGCGCTGGGAGGACTACACCAAGGCCAAGGAAGTGATGCTGGCGCAAGCACGCACATCGCCGAAGCGCCGTGGTGGATCGTCGAAGCCGACGACAAGCGCCGCGCGCGGCTTAACGCCATCGCGCATCTGCTGTCGCAAATTCCCTATGGCGACGTCATCCGCGAAAGTCCGCGCCTTCCCGAACGCATCCGGCACGAGGATTATCACCGCCAGCCGGTGCCCGACGAAATGTACGTGCCGGAACGTTATTGAGCAAATAGCGGAAATACCACACCTCATGTCCCAGCCGCCGTGCCTTGCGCTCGTAGCGCGTCTCGGGCCAGTCGGCGGGACGGTTGAGGAAATCGGCGGGGGTGGCCGCCTGCCACGCGAATTTTTCGCGTAGGTTACGCATCACCATCATCGCGTGCGCGACATAGACCGGGTGATCGGTGCCGAAGCGGAATTCGCCGCCGGGCTTCAGCTTGCGATGGACCAGGCCGATCGGCCCCGCATTCATGAAGCGGCGCTTGGCGTGGCGCGCCTTGGGCCAGGGGTCGGGGTGGAGCAGATAGACGCGGTCGAGCGACGGCATCGGGCAGCCGCTGCAACACGTCGAGCGCGTCGCCCATGTGCAGGCGGACATTGCTCAGCCCGCCGTCGCGAATGTGCCCCAGCGCGCCGACCACGCCGTTGAGGAATGGTTCGCAGCCGATGAACCCGTGATCAGGGCACATCGCTGCGCGCCCGGCGAGATGTTCGCCCGCGCCAAAGCCGATTTCGACTTCGAGCGGGCGATCGTCGCCGAACAGTACGTGCGCATCGAGCGGGCCTTCCGGGACGGTCAGTTGCGGCAACAGATCGTCGACCAGCGCCGCCTGGCCCTGCCGCAATTTGTGCCCCTGCCGCCGTCCGTACAGCCGGCCGATCGATAGTGGATCGTTCATGAAGCGCGCTGTTCCCTGAACAACGCGCGCGCGCAAGCGTTGGACGTGCATGGCCAAACCCAAAACAGTCCGCAAAGTCGAAAAAGCCGATCGCGCCGTCGCGCATGAGGCCGACAAGGCCAATGCAGCAGCGCCGATCCGCTGAATGCTGGGCGCATTGAGCGGCGTCGCCGATCAGCCACCTGTCGCGGTGATCTGCGCAATCACCGTGGCTGCCGGACTGTTACGCAGGGATCTCCGCCTGACTCGCACGGGCTGTTCGCATGGGCGCCGCCTTCGCGCTGACGACACTCGCCAAGTCGCTGGTCAAGTCCACGGTCGACCGCACCCGCCCGAGCAAGGCGGCCGAGAACGGCTACGCTTCTGGCAAGGGCAAGAGAACGAAGGGACCGTGGAACAGCTTTCCATCGGGCCATACCGGCAATGCCGTCGCGCTCGCTTGCGCCGTCACGCGCGAATATCCCGGCGCAGCCGTCCCCGCCTATGCCGTCGCCGCCATGACCGGACTGCGCTCCAGATGCCGCGCGGCGCGCATTACGCCAGCGACGTGACCGCCGGGGCCATCATCGGCGCGGCCGCCGAGGCAGTCAACCGCGCGACTGTTTCGCACTAGGCCAGAGCCGCCTTCAAATCATCGACCAGATCGGTCTTTTCCCACGGGAAGAAGTCGCCTTCGGGCTTGCGCCCGAAATGACCATAAGCGGCGGTCTGGCGCGTAGATCGGCTTGTTGAGGCCGAGATGCGTGCGGATGCCGCGCGGGGTCAGACCGCCGAGCTTTTCGATCTTGCCGATCGCGTCCTCGATCTTGTCGTCGCCGACGGTGCCGGTGCCGTGGGTGTCGACGTAGAGCGACAGCGGCTTCGACACGCCGATCGCATAGGCCAGCTGGATCGTGCAGCGCTCGGCGAGGCCGGCGGCGACGATGTTCTTGGCCAGATAGCGCGTGATATACGCCGCCGAACGATCGACCTTGGTCGGATCCTTGCCGCTGAACGCGCCGCCGCCATGCGGGGCCGCGCCGCCGTAGGTGTCGACGATGATCTTGCGCCCGGTCAGGCCGGCGTCGCCATCGGGGCCGCCGATTTCGAAGCTGCCGGTCGGGTTGATGTGATACTCGGTCTCGTCCTGAAAGCAATTCGGCGGGGATGACCTTGGCGATCACGCCTTTCACATAAGCGTGGAGCTCGGCTTCCTTGTCGCCTTCGTCATAGCCCTTGCCATGCTGGGTCGAGACGACGACCGCGGTGCAGGCGACAGCCTTGCTGCCTTCGTAGCGCAGCGTGACCTGGCTCTTGGTGTCGGGCTCGAGGAACGGCGCCGCGCCCGAGTGGCGATCGGCCGCCATCTGCGCCAGGATCTTGTGGCTGTAATCGAGCGTCGCCGGCATCAGGTCGGGGGTGTCGTTGGCGGCGTAACCGAACATGATGCCTTGGTCGCCGGCGCCTTCGTCCTTGTTGCCGCCTGCGTCGACGCCCTGCGCGATGTGCGCCGATTGCGGGTGCAGGTTGTTTTCGAACCGCAGCGTTTCCCAGTGGAAGCCGTCCTGTTCGTAGCCGATGCGCTTTACGGTATCGCGGACGGCCTTTTCGACCTCGTCCTTCACGCCCGGCGCCCAGTTGCCGTCCGTCGTCCATGATGCCCTTGCCGCGGATCTCTCCGGCGAGGACGACCAGTTGCGTGGTCGTCAGCGTTTCACAGGCGATGCGCGCCTCGGGATCCTTTGACAGGAACAGATCGACGATGGCGTCCGAAATCTGGTCGGAGACCTTGTCCGGATGGCCTTCGCTGACCGATTCGGACGTGAACAGATAATTGGCGCGCATGGGAAGAGCGTCTCCAAGAGAAAGCGGATATAAAGAAAGCTTTATGTGCCTTTATCGCGACCGCGGCGGCGCAAGGCAACTGCCCCGGCGGCAAGCAGCAGGGCGAACAGCAAAGGCAAGAGATTGCCGAACGCGCGCGAAAAGCGTCGGGGCGCCGGGCTTCGGGCAGAAGTCGTCTGGATAAACCCGGCGCGGTGCAGCGGCAGCGCGACGAGCAGCGCGCCGTGACTGTCGATCACCGCCGAAATGCCAGTGGGGGTCGAGCGGACGATGGGCATTGCTTCTTCGGCCGCGCGCAGTCGGGCTTGCGCCAGATGCTGCGGCGGGCCCCAATCGCCGAACCATGCATCGTTCGACGGGTTGAACAGGAAGCGCGGGCGGTTGTGCGCGGTCGAGCACCTGCCCGGAAAAGATGATCTCGTAGCAGATCTGGCCGCCGACCTGACCGACACCCGGCACGTTCAGGCTGCGCGGCCCGGGGCCCGCCCAGAAATCGATGTCGCCGGGTACAAGCCGCGACAGGCCGATAGCCGACAGCACCGGGCGCATCGGCAGATATTCGCCATAAGGCACGAGATGCGCCTTGCCGTAGCGCCCGCTGATGCGGCCACGCGCGTCCATCGCGAACAGGGCATTGCGCGCGCGCGACCATCTCGCCGCGCTCGAAGATCAGCGAATCGGCGCCGAACAAGATGGTGTCGCGCGGGCCCAGCAGCATGGCGATGCGACGGCGTGCCCAAGGCTGCAGTTCGGGATACCAGGGCACCGCCGCTTCGGGCCACAGGATCAGGCGGGGCAACGGACCGGGCGGGCCGGTCAGTGCCTCGAGCTTGTCGAAATTGATCGCGTCGAAACTCTCGTCCTGCTTGTCCTGTTGCGCGATATTGGGCTGGACGACGCGGATCAGTGTCGCGCTGCGGCCCGGATCGCGCCGAGCGCAGCCAGCCAGCGCCAAGCGTCGCGATCAGCGCGAGCGGAAAAGCGATCAGCCGCCGCCGGTCGGCCAGCGCCGCCGCGCCGAGGCATGACGTCCCCGACAGGCCATAGGTGCCGACCAGACGCGCCAGACCGCGCGCGGGCGTATCGGCCATGGCGGCGGCAAGCGGGTTCCACGCAAAGCCGGTAAACATCGTCGCGCGCAGCCATTCGCTGACGATCCATGCCGCGCCCGCCGCCAGCGCGATACGCCAGTGATTGCGCGCGGAACCGCCACGCCGCGAGCGCCATCATCGCCGGATAGACCGCGAGATAGACGGACAGCAGCACGACCGCGACCCAGCCAAGCCAGACGGGCATCGTCTCCTGATAGCGAAACGCCCCGGCGATCCAGTTCAGCCCGACGACGAACTGCCCGAAGCCGAAGGCGTAGCCGAGCAACGCCGCGCCGCGCCACGCTTGCCGCCCGCCGCACCAGCATCAGCAGCGCGGCCAGCCCGGCATAGCTCAGCAGCCACCAACCGGTCGGCGCGAAGCCGAGCGCGGAGATCAGGCCGGCGGCGAGGGCGATGAGGTAAGCCAAGGCGGTCCCGATAGCCCTTCGACAAGCCGCACCCAACCGCTAAGGTTGTCCGATGATCGCGTTATTTATCGCCGCCGCCGCCAGCCTTCCCGCACCGCTTGCCCAGGCCGATCGTGACGATCTGCGATGCGTCGCAGTGCTCGCGGTCGTGGCGCACGAACAGGCGATCGGCATTGTGGGGCGAGATCGCCGCCGTTGCGCGATGATGGCCCGCGCTTTGCCGCGCGGGTTGGCGATTCGCTGGTCGAGCGCGGCATCGCGCAGCGATGCGGTGCGCGATTTGTTGATCGGCGAGGCCAAGGCCTGCAGCGCGGCGGGCCCGCTCAAGCAGCCCGTGGTCAGCAAATGCGTCGCGCGGATGCGCGTCGTGGTGCCGCCGCTCAGCCTGACGCGCTGCGCCGCGGTGATGGCTCATGCGGCGACGCTTGCCAAGCGTGACGAACCCGACACCGACAACACGCGTGAGATCAGCTGCGCTGGCCCCCGTCGTGGCCTATCGCGCGCAATTGCAGGGGATGACCGCCGAACAGCTCGCCGCCGAGGTCGACAAGGTCGGCAAGGAACCGGCGATCGACGGCGAGGAGCTTAATGATTGCGCGCGGCTGGCGGTGGAGCCCAAGAAGTGAGGCCGTTCCACCTCGCCTTCCCGGTCGACGATCTCGCCGCCGCGCGGCGCTTCTATGGCGAGGTGCTCGGCTGTGCCGAGGGGCGCAGCAGCGACAGCTGGATCGATTTCGATCTCTACGGCCATCAGATCGTCGCGCACCATGTCCCGCGCAGCGAGCGATGCGGGCAGCAATCCGGTCGACGGGCATGACGTCCCCGTGCCGCATTTCGGCGTCGTGCTGACCATGGCCGACTGGCAGGCGCTGGCCGCACGGCTCGAGGCGGCGGGCACTCAGTTCGGCATCGCGCCGCACACACGCTTCCAGGGCCAGGTCGGCGAGCAGGCGACGATGTTCTTTCGCGACCCGTCGGGCAACGCACTGGAGTTCAAGGCGTTTGCCGACGACTCGATGATTTTCGCCAAGGACTGACTCGCATGACCACGCCCATCTCGCTCGATATCCCGCACAGCCTCGGCAAGGACGGGGTGCGCCAGCGGCTCGATGGCGGCATCGGCAAGATCGGCAGCATGATCCCCGGCGGCGGGCGCGTGCAGCACAGCTGGGACGGCGACACGATGAACTTCACCGTTTCCGCCATGGGTCAGGAGATGCGCTGCGCCGCGACGGTCAGCGACAAGAACGTCCATGCGGTGGTCGATCTGCCGCCGATGCTCGCGCTGTTCGCCGACAAGGTGCGCGGCGTGCTCGGGACCGAACTGCCCAAGCTGTTGCGTCTAGCGCGCGGTCACCCGCCAGATCACGTTGCCGACATCGTCCGCGACGAGCAGGTCGCCGCCCTTGCGCGCGATGACGCCGACGGGCGGCCCTGCGCGCTTGCCATCCTTGTCGAGGAAGCCGGTCAGCACGTCACGCATCGCGCCCGAATGGGAAGCCGTTCGCGCCGAACGGCACGAATGCGACCTTGTAGCCCGAAACCGGCACGCGGTTCCACGAGCCGTGCTGGCCGATGAACGCGCCGTTCTGGAACGCCGCCGAGCGAGCCGAAGGCCAACCCGAGCGAAGCGGTGTGCGGGCCGAGCGCGTAATCGGGGCGGCGGGTATATTGCTGGAGGTCGGGGCGTTCCTCGACGCGCTTGTCCACGTAGCCGCCCCAATAGGTGTAGGGCCAACCGTAGAACGCGCCGAAATCGACCATCGTCAGATAGTCGGGCGCGAGATCGGAGCCGAGCATGTCGCGTTCGTTGACCACGGTCCACAAGGCGTTCGACTGAGGGTTCCACGCCATGCCGACCGGGTTGCGCAGGCCCGAGGCGTAAGATGCGCATCGACTTGCGGCCGACCGGCACCTCCCAGATCGCGGCACGCTTGTCCTCGATCTCCATGCCCTTGTCGGCGATGTTGGTGGCGGAGCCGACGCTGACATACAGCGACTTGCCATCGGGACTGGCGACGACGTTCTTGGCCCAGTGATTGCCGCCGCCGGGCAGCGCGAGGATCTTTTCGGGCTTGGCCGTGATCGAATTGGCGCCCGCGACATAGGGATAGGCCAGCAGCGCGTCGTGCGCGCCGACGTAGAGCCGGTCGCCGACCAGCGCCATGCCGAACGGCGAAGCGACACCGGTGATGTACGCGGTTTTCACATCGGCCTTGCCGTCGCCATCGGTGTCGCGAAGCAAGCTTATGCGGTCTGCCGACGGCACGCCTGCGCCCGCGCTGCTTCATCAACCAGCCCATGACGATGTCGGCGATGCCATCGGCCTTGCGCGGCGGCGAATTGGTTTCGGCGACCAGAACGTCGCCATTGGGCAGTTCGTACAGCCAGCGCGGGTGATCGAGACCGGCGGCGAATGCCCCGACTGCGAGGCCCTGCGCCGCCACCGGCGTCGCGCCGTTCTGCCAGCCGACGACCTTGGCGATCTTGACCGTCGGGATCGACTGGATAGCGCGGCCGGCGTGAGGTTCGGGTTCTGCGCCCGACACCGCTTCGGCGTCAGCTTGGCGACATCGGGCCGCGTCAGTGCGAACCAGGCGATGGCCAGCGCGACGACGATGATCGCGAGGAGGATGAGCAGGCGTTGATACAGGCGCATTCTGGCGATCCTCAGGCGGGTGTTTCGGCTTCAACGCGCAGCGGCGGATGCAGTCGCAGGCGGGTCACGCGGCGCGCATCGCCCGCAGTCACTTCGATCCGCCAACCGCTCGGATGGAGTCAGGATTTCGCCCGGCTGCGGGACATGCCCGGCAAGCGTCGCGGCAAGGCCGCCGAGCGTGTCGACATCATCCTCGGCGTCGATCAGCTGCGGGTCGATTTCCGTGGCAACATCCTCGAGCTCGGCGCGCGCATCGGCGTCCCACAGTCCGTCCTCGAGCGGCACGAGCAAGGCTTCGGGCGCATCGTCATGCTCGTCCTCGATGTCGCCGACGATCTCCTCGACCAGGTCCTCGATCGTAACCAGACCTTCGGTGCCCGAATATTCGTCGATCACGATGGCGAGGTGGACGCGGTGCTCGCGCATCTGGGCCAGCAGGTCGAGCACCCCCATCGATTGTGGGACGTACAGGGGCTGGCGGATCAATGGCTCGATCGTCTCTGGCGTGGCGCCGCTGGCCAGCTGCGCGAGGACATCCTTGACGTGAATCATTCCGGTGATCTGGTCGAGGCTGTTCTGATACACCGGCAAGCGGCTGTGTCCGGCCTCGGCAAACTTGTTGACCAGTTCTGTAAAGCCGATCGTATCGGGAACCGCGATGATGTCCGACCGCGGCACCGCGACATCATCGACGCGGCGTTCGCCGAAATGCAGCAGGTTGCGAACCATCTGTCGTTCGACCGGGGTCAGGTCACCCGGCTCGTCGGCGCCCGGCTCACCCTCGTGATCGGCAATGGCTTCCTCGATCTGGTCGCGCAGCGTCGGTTCGTTGGTTTCGCCGAAAACGAGTGTGCGCAGGCCCTGCCACAACCGGCCGCCTTCGCTGCTACTGTCACCCTCCGGCACTGTCAGTCGTCCTCGATTGGATAGGGATCATGCAGGCCAAGCGCCGCCATCGCGTCTCGCTCGATCGCCTCCATGGCCTCCGCCTCGGCATCGTTCATATGGTCATGGCCTAGCAGATGCAGCGTGCCGTGAACAATGAGATGCGCGGCATGCGCTTCGAGCGTGACGCCGCGTTCTTCGGCCTCCCGTCGCGCAGGTTTCGAGCGCCAGAGCGATGTCGCCGAGCAGGATTTCGCCGTCGTCGGTATTCGCCAGTGATGGCAGCAGGTCCGCCTGGACCATGGGGAAGCTCAAGACGTTGGTCGGTTGGTCCTTGTGACGATATTGCCGGTTGAGCGTCTGCACTTCGCTGTCCGACGTCAGTCGGACCGCGACTTCGACTGACGCGCGAAAGTCGGCGAGGTCGGCATAGGGGGTGCGCTCGCAACCCGGCGCTTACGGCCTTTTCGGCCAGACTCTTCCCAAGCGCCTTCCGGCCACGGCGCCTCGCGCGCCACCGCGACGTCAAGCACCCCTGGTCGGCCCCTCATAGGCCTCGACGATGCGTCCGACGACCGGGTGGCGCACGACGTCGCCGATGCCGAAGCGGACCATGCCGATGCCCTCGACACCCTCGAGCTTCTCCACGCCGTCGTTCAAGCCCGAATTCCTGCCCCTTGGGCAGATCGGTCTGGTTGGGGTCGCCGCACACGACCATGCGGCTGTTCTGGCCGAAGCGGGTGAGGAACATCTTCATCTGTGCAGGCGTCGTATTCTGCGCCTCGTCGAGAATGATGAAGCTCTCCGCGAGCGTGCGGCCGCGCATGAAAGCGATTGGCGCAATCTCTATCTCGCCCGACGCGATGCGCCGCTCGACCTGTTCGGCCGGCAGGCAATCGTACAGCGCGTCGTATAGCGGGCGCAGGTAGGGATCGACCTTTTCCTTCATGTCACCGGGCAGGAAGCCGATCTTTTCGCCCGCCTCGACCGCCGGGCGCGACAGGATCAGGCGCTGGACGCTGCCGGTGATGAGTTGCGCCACGGCCTGT
Organism: uncultured Alphaproteobacteria bacterium; assembly: GCA_963740775.1. Classification (GTDB taxonomy): domain Bacteria; phylum Pseudomonadota; class Alphaproteobacteria; order Sphingomonadales; family Sphingomonadaceae; genus Sphingomonas_O. The sequence continues at coordinate 33,548 of CAVUFE010000010.1, forward strand.
GCGACCGCAAGATAGGTTTTTCCCGTTCCCGCGGGGCCGAGCGCGAAAATGACGTCGTGCTTCACAAGCGCTTCCATGTAGCGCGTCTGCGTCGGCGAGCGTGGCAGGATGGTCTTCTTGCGCGTGCGGATCATGATCCCGCCGGCCAGGTCATTATCGTGGCGGATGATGCCGTCGAGCACCGGCTCCGCGCTCATCGAGATCGTCGCATCGACCGCCCCCGCGTCAATCTCATGCCCCTGCACTATGCGGTTGTAGAGATTGGTCAGCACGTCGCGCGCGCGCGCGGCGGCGGTCGCCTCGCCCTCGATCTGCAGCTTGTTGCCGCGCGCGGCGATATACACGCCCAGGCGGTTTTCGATGGCCACCAGATTCTGGTCGTACTGCCCGAACAAGAGGGTGAGCAATTGTGGCCGATCGAAGACGACTTCGATCCGGCTGCGGTCTCCCGCCTGGGCGGGAACGGGCTTGCGGCTCATGCCTTGGAAAAATCCATCGGCTGACAGCTTGGCATTGCCGCCGCCCGCGTCAAGCGGCTTTCGCGAGAACGCGTTCGCCAGTCAGGCTGTTCGGCCCCGCCGCGACCAGGGTCACGTCGATCAGGTCGCCAATGGCGTGATCGCCAATGACGTGCACCGATTGCAGCCACGGCGATTTGCCGAGCCATTGGCCGGGCAACTTGCCCTGACGTTCGATGAGGATCTGGCAGGTCTTGCCAACGCTCGCCTGATTGAACGCATATTGCCGCGCACCGATCGCCGCCTGCAGGCGGTGAAGGCGGCTGGTGCCGACCCACGGATCGACAGGGTCGGGCATCGTCGCCGCCGGGGTGCCGGGGCGCGATGAGTAGGCAAAGCTGAACGCGGCGGCGTACTCCGCCTCATCGACGATGCTCAGGGTCTGCGCGAAATCGTCGTCGGTTTCGCCGGGGAAACCGGTGATGAAATCACCCGACAGCGCGATATCGGGCCGCGCGTCGCGAACACGGTCGATCAGGCGAAGATAGCTGTCTCGCGTGTGGCTGCGGTTCATCGCCTTGAGAATGCGGTCGCTGCCCGACTGCACGGGAAGATGCAGATAGGGCATCAGCTTTTCGACATCGCGGTGCGCGGCGATCAGCCCGTCGGTCATGTCGTTGGGGTGGCTGGTGGTATAGCGGATTCGCGCCAGCCCCGGCAGCTTGTCGAGCGCCGCGATGAGGTGGTGCAATCCGCGCTGCTCGTCGCCCCAGGCATTCACGTTCTGGCCGAGGAGCGTGAGTTCGATCGCCCCACCGTCGATCAGCGCGCGCGCCTCGTCCATCACCGCGTCGAACGGGCGGCTGATCTCCGCCCCGCGCGTGTACGGGACGACGCAGTACGTGCAGAATTTGTCGCAGCCTTCCTGTACCGACAGGAAGGCGCTTGGCCCTGACTTTCGACGCACCGGCAGCGCGTCGAATTTGGACGCAGCGGGCATCGAGGTGTCGATCGCCCGCTTGCCCGACGCCGCTTCGGTGACGAGTTCGCCCAGGCGGTGATAGGCCTGCGGTCCAACGACGATATCGATGTCCTTGGTGCGTGCGCGTGCGGCCTCTCCCTCCGCCTGTGCAACGCAGCCGGCGAGCGCGACCATCGGCTTGCTGCCATCGTCCCGCCGCAACGCGCCGATTTCAGAATAGACGCGGTGCGTTGCGCGGTCGCGAATGTGGCAGGTATTGAGCACGACCAGATCGGCATCGTCCTGCGCCACGGCGACCATCCCGTCGGCAGCGAGCAATTCGCCCATCCGTTCGCCGTCATAGACATTCATCTGACAGCCGAAGGATTTGACATGATAGGTTTTGGGCGCGGACATGATGGGGGCGCCCCTAGCGGATGCGAGCGCTCAAGTCATCGCCGCGCCAATCCGCGCATGCGCTTCGGCGGCAACCGCCTTGCGGCCGTCGAACATCGCGGGGTCGAACGGCTCGAGAAAGTTGATCGTGAGCGGGAAACTTCCGCCGCGTGCGAAGATGCGCAGCGCGTTGTCGATGCCCGGCTCCTCTCCGACCCAAGCCACGTCGGGCGCGGCGCGGTAATCGAGGAACACCGGCTGGACCATCACGCCAGGCGGCGGCGGCTCAAGCACCGCGAGCAGCGCGCCCTTGAATGGCAGCAAGGCGAAGCCGTCGCTCGTCGTCCCCTCTGGAAAGATCGTCACTGACCACAATTCGGCCAGCGCATCGCGAAGCCGGGCGATCTGTTCCGCCACCCCCATGCGATCGTCGCGCTCGACGAACAGGGTGTGGTTGAGCGTGGACAGCCAGCCGACGACCGGAGCAGCGCGCAATTCGGCCTTGGACACGAAAGCGCTGCCCGTGGTCCCGGCGAGCGCCGGGATGTCGATCCAGCTGACATGGTTGGAGATGAAGACGACATCACGGCGAAGCGGATTGCCTATCGTCCGCACACGCGCGCCAACGATCCAGGCGACGCGCCCGAGGAAATGGCGCGGGATCCACACGGGCATATGCAACAGCCGGCAGAGGAAATGCACCGGCATCAGGACGAGCAATGTCGTCAACAGCGCGGCAATGCGCGCGGCAATGCGGATACTGCCGATCAGGCCGTGGCTGCGACCCTCAACCGTTGCGGTCGAGGGCGACGCCATAGAGCTCCATGCGGTGATCGACGAGGCGGAAGCCGAGCTTTTCCGCGATCTGTTTCTGCAGCGATTCGAGCTCCGGATCGACGAATTCGATGATCTTGCCGCTTTCGACGTCGATCAAATGGTCGTGATGCGCTTCCGCTGCGGCTTCGTATCGCGAGCGGCCGTCGCCGAATTCATGGCGTTCGAGGATACCGGCTTCTTCGAACAGGCGCACGGTACGATAAACCGTGGCGATGGAAATGCCCGGATCGATGGCCGATGCCCGTGCATGGAGCGCCTCGACATCCGGATGATCATCGGATTCACCCAATACGCGCGCAATGACGCGGCGCTGATCCGTGATGCGCAACCCCTTGGCCGCGCAAAGTGCTTCGATGTCGATCGGGCGGTGCATGGGGGACGCCTAACCTAGTCAGGCGTCCCCGAAAAGCGCCTTACTTGGCAGAGCGCTTGCGCTTCGTGCCCAGGCCGATCGACTTGGCGAGCGTGCGGCGCTGCTCGGCATAAGCCGGAGCGACCATCGGATAAGATGCCTGCAAGCCGAATTCTTCGCGATACTGCGCCGGCGTCACGCCGTGGTCGGTCATCAGATGACGCTTCAGCATCTTCATCTTCTTGCCGTCGTACAGGCAGACGATGTGATCATTCTTGATTGACGTGCGCACCGACACCGCGGGCTGGCGCTTTTCGGCAGGCGCCGCTTCTTCCGGAGTATTCTCGCCGCTGTTGAGACCGGCCAGCGCGCCATGAACGTTGCTGATCAGCGTCGGCAGGTCGTTTACCGCAACGCTGTTGTTGCTGACATGCGCCGCGACGATATCGGCGGTCAGCGTGATCAGAGTTTCGTTCATTTCATTGCTGTCGTTCATCGTGTATCCTTATGGAAATCTTTAGCCGCGCGACTACGGCGACCGCGCTATAGCTCCTAACCAAACAAAGGCCATGCTATTCTTGCGTGACTAAATGGAGAACATGCGTTTCTGCGTCGAAGACTTCTCCCTCAGGTCCGCGATAGTATTGCAGCCGTTCGCCGACTTTCGAAAAGCCATGTGCGCGGTACAATTCGGTCGCGTCGTTTCCGCGCCGCACTTCAAGGTGAAGTTTGGCGACGCCGCCGGCCCGTAGGACACGCTCCACATCGGCCAGCAGGGCGGTGGCAATGCCGGCGCGCCGGACCGCCGGGTCGACCGCGATCAGCATCAACTCGCCTTCGTCGATCACGCTGCGGGTCAAGGCAAAGCCAAGCAGCCTGTTCCGCCGCCGCGCCACCATCAACCGCGCACCAGGCATCGCCAGGACCCCCGCCAATTGGGAGAGCGTCCACGCCTCGCCAAATTGGGGATCGAAGGCACGCCGCATCAGGTCGACGACCTCGCCGATCTCTTCACTCGCCGCCTCGCGGATGACCAATTCAGTCATGCTTTCGGCTTCGCGTCCGGCGCGCGCCCATAGACAGGGACCGGCGGCAACCTGCGCAAATCGGCAGGAAGCTGCATGACGGAACGCGCGTCCATATCGACCGCCATACCGCCGAAGCGATCGGCCGCATTGCCGACGATCGTCCGCCCCTCGCCCCGGACGCCGTCCGGCAGCAAGGATGCAGGCAGGGTTTCAGCCCTCAGCGGGCTCGCCGAAAAAGCCTGAACGAAATACTGGCCGTGGCCGCCTTCGTTGACCGCCAGCAGTGCGTCAGCGGCACAGCCTTCAGCCACCGCGCGTGCCGCAACCAGCGCTGTCGCACCATAGCCCCGCACTGGCACACCCCAACCGATGCCCAGCCCGACCGCCGCGGCCAGCCCGAGGCGTAATCCCGTAAAACTTCCCGGCCCGACATCGACGAGGATTTCCTCGACAGCGCGCGGGCTCAGCGCGTCAATCATTCCGATCAGCCGTTCGGCGGTGCTGCGCGCGGTATCCTCATGGCGTGACGCAAGCAGGGTATCGCCATCAAACATGGCGACGCTGGCGGCCGGACCCGCGGTCTCGATCACCAGCCGCCGCAAGATCGTTCAGATGATCGTGTTGAAGCGGTCGAACGCCGGTCGTGGCAATCGACCGAAGATCGTCGCCGGATCGCCGTAGCCGAGTGTCGAAATGAAATTCGAACGCACCGGCGTACCTGCGAAGAACTCGGCATCCACGCCAGCATTGTCGAACCCCGACATCGGCCCGGTATCGAGACCCAGCGCGCGCGCCGCCATGATGAAGTACGCGCCCTGCAACGTCGAATTGCGGATCGCCGAAACCTCGATCAGTTCGGGTTTGCCGACAAACCAGCTGCGCGCATCGGCCGGCGGAAACAGTTCGGGCAGCTTTTCATAGAATTCCATGTCCATGCCGATAATCACAGCTTACCGGCGCGCTGAGGATCTTGTCCTTGTTGCCCTCGCTCGCATGTGCTGCCAGGCGCGCCTTGGCCTCTTCGCTATCGCACCACACCAGGCGCGCGGGCAGCTGATTGGCCGAGGTTGGACCCCATTTCATGAGTTCCCAGATCGCGTTCATCTGCTCGCGCGTAACCGGCGTGTCGTGATAGCCGTTATAGCTGCGACCATCGCGGAACAGGCGGTCGAGCGCTTCGCCATTGAGCGGCTGCTTCATACCGCCAGCACCTCGGTCACTTCCGGCACATAATGTTTGAGCAGGGATTCGATGCCCTGCTTCAGCGTCGCGCTCGACGACGGACAGCCGGCGCAGGCCCCCTGCATCTGCAAATAGACCTTCCCGCGGTCGAACCCGCGATAGACGATATCGCCACCGTCATTGGCGACCGCAGGACGCACGCGGGTCTCGATCAGGTCCTTGATCTGGTCGATGATGTCGGCATCGGCGGGATCGTCGGTCGGAGACTTCGGGCCCGACGGCGATGCCGGCGGCGGTCGCCGGGCGGAAAAGCGGCATCGCGGCGGAAAAATGGTCGAGCAGGATCTCCAGCACGTCGGGCTTGAGCTGCGTCCATCGACGCCGGGGGCTGCAGTCACCGAAACGAAGTCGCGTCCAAAGAACACGCCCGTCACGTCACCCAGATCGAACAGGGCCTCCGCGAGCGGCGAAGCCTCGGCCTCTTCCGGGGTGGCGAAGTCGCGCGTGCCGAAGCTCATCACTTCGCGCCCGGGCATGAATTTGAGCGTCGCCGGGTTTGGCGTCGTTTCGGTTTCGATCAGCATCCCGTCGCATGTGGGGGCGCCGCCGCGGGCGGTCAATCTTGCGTGACTTGCAAATTCGCGTTGCACTCGGCGCATATACGTTGCAGCGCAGCATCGGCGGACGTTGTTCCGGCGCATGCGGATCGGCCAGCGTGAATAGCTCTTTCAGAGCCGGGCACGATCCAGAGACGCTTTAGCCAAACGGCTTCCCTTTCACGCGGGTTGTCTAAAAACCCGCTTGCTTCGTGCAGGGCCTTGCTCGTCGCGCGCCGCTCGCATTTGACGAGTATATTTCATGACTAATTTCACCGACTTGGGGCTTTCGGCCCCGATCCTCGCCGCGCTTGCTGCCAAGAATTACGATACGCCCGACGCCGATCCAGGCGCAGGCGATCCCGCGCTTTGCTCGAGGGTCGCGACCTGTGCGGCATCGCCCAGACCGGCACCGGCAAGACCGCGGCGTTCGCGCTGCCCAGCCTGATGCGCCTTGCCGCCGACCCAAAGCCGCGCAAGCCCGGCACGTGCCGCATGCTGGTGCTGTCGCCGACGCGCGAGCTTGCCGCGCAGATCGCCAAATCGTTCGAGGATTATGGTCGCGGCCTCAATATCCGCACCGGCGTCGTGTTCGGCGGTGCGCCGATCAACCGCCAGATCAAGGTGTGCGCGCACGGCCTCGACATCGTCGTCGCCACGCCCGGCCGCCTGATCGACCTGATCGATCAGCGCGCGCTGTCGCTGCGCGATGTCGAGATCTTCGTCCTCGACGAGGCCGACCAGATGCTCGACCTCGGCTTCATTCATGCGCTGAAGGCGATCGACAAGCTGCTGCCCAAGCAGCGTCAGACGCTTGTTCTTCTCGGCGACGATGCCGAAGACGATTGCCGAACTGGGCGATCGCTTCCTGACCGATCCGGTCAAGGTTTCGGTGACGCCGGTGTCGTCGACGGCCGAGCGCGTCGACCAATATGTCACTTTCGTGTCTGCCAAGGAAAAGCAGGCGCTGCTGTCGATCGTCCTCAAGAAAGAGCCGATCGACCGCGCTCTGGTCTTTACCCGCACCAAGCATGGCGCGGACAAGGTCGTAAAGCACCTGACCGCCGCGGGCATTCGCTCGGTCGCCATCCACGGCAACAAGAGCCAGAATGCGCGCGAAGCGGCGCTGGCATCGTTCCGCAAGGGTGAAACGCCGATCCTGATCGCGACCGATATCGCCGCGCGCGGCATCGACGTGTCGGGCGTCAGCCACGTGTTCAATTACGAACTGCCCAATGTTGCCGAGCAATATGTCCACCGCATCGGCCGTACCGCGCGCGCCGGCGCCGCGGGCATCGCGGTCGCGTTCGTCGATGGCGAGGAAAAGGCTTATCTGCGCGGCATCGAAAAGCTGACCGGGGTCAAGCTGCAGCCGGTGCCGCTGCCAGAGGGTTTCGCCGAGGAAGCCGCCAAGCTGCCCAAGCCGGTCATCACGCGTGATGCGCCGCGCGGACGCGACGCGGGTCACGGTGGTCATCGCCACAACGCTCCGCGCAGCAGCGGCGGCGGCGACGGCGAACAGCGCCGTTTTCGTCCGCAGCGCCCAAGGGCGTCGGCACACACCGCGGTGCGGTTCAGCGCGTCGGGCGGTAGTCCTTATTCTCGTCATTCCCGCGCAGGCGGGAATGACGAGGCCGGGTTTTGTAACTAGGCTCTCCCACAAATCGGAGAGCCTGCATGACCGACTCAATGAACGGTGCCGTTGCTATCGTCACCGGCGGTGGCACCGGCATCGGCGCGGCGACTGTCGCAATACTGGCCAGCCGCGGCGTGCGTTCGGTGGTCAATTACGCGCATAGCCGCGATGAAGCCGAAGCTGTCGCTGCCGCGCATGAAGGGATCGCCGTTCAGGCGGACATCGCCGACGATGCGCAGTGCCGCACACTGGCCGCCGCCGCGCTCGATCATTTCGGGCGGCTCGATTTCCTCGTCAACAATGCCGGGCGCACCAAACATGTCGCGCACGAGGATCTGGACGGTCTCGATGCCGATGACTTTATCGACATTTATCGCCTGAACACCGTCGCCGCGTTCCAGATGGTCCGTGCCTGCCGCACGGGACTGGAGGCATCGCCAATGGGCGCGGTGGTCAGCATCGCGTCGGTTGCCGGCATTCACGGGATCGGCTCGTCGATTGCCTATGCCGCGTCGAAGGGCGCGTTGATCACCATGACGCAAAGCCTGGCGCGCGTGCTCGCGCCGCGCATCCGCGTCAACGCGGTTGCACCCGGCTATGTCGGGACCGAATGGTTCGAAAAGATCTGGGCACGGAAGGGTTCGCCAAACTCAACGATCGCATCGCCGCGCCACACCGATGGGGATCGCCGCCACGGCCCAGACGATATCGCCGCGCCGGTGGTCATGCTGCTCGATCCCGCAACCGCGCGATCACTGGTGAGGTCTGGCGCGCCGATGCGGGCGCGCATCTCGATATAGGGCTTTCGCGCCGGCCCGGGGCGCGACCACTGAAGCGCTTAGCGCCCGCCGCCTGGCCCGGGACCGGTGCGGCCCGGCATGAAGCGGTACGTGATCCGTCCCTTGGTCAGGTCATAGGGCGTCATTTCGACCAGCACTTCGTCGCCGGTCAGCACGCGGATGCGGTTCTTGCGCATCTTGCCCGCCGTATGGCCGAGCACTTCATGATCGTTCTCGAGCTTGATGCGGAACATCGCATTGGGGAGGAGTTCCATGACCATCCCCCGCATCTCGAGCAATTCTTCCTTGGCCATTCAAATCCTTGGGTTGCAGCAGTCTAATAACAAACGCGCGCCCCCTTAGCGGAGACGCGCGCTTCGTTTCTAGATAAGCGGGGCGGAGCGGTCAGACCGCGGCATGACCCGCCGCCAGCGCCGCGAGCAGCAGCAGCGCGACGATGTTGGTGATCTTGATCATCGGGTTGACCGCCGGGCCGGCGGTGTCCTTGTACGGATCGCCCACGGTGTCGCCGGTCACGGCCGCCTTGTGCGCTTCCGAACCCTTGCCGCCGTGATTGCCGTCTTCGATGTACTTCTTGGCATTGTCCCACGCGCCGCCACCCGAGGTCATCGAGATGGCGACGAACAGCCCGCCGACGATCACGCCGAGGAGCAGCGCGCCGAGGGCAGCGAAGCCTTCGGCCTGCCCCGCGACCGCGGTGATCACGAAATACACCACCACCGGCGCCAGCACCGGCAGCAGCGACGGGACGATCATTTCCTTGATCGCCGCCTTGGTCACCAGATCGACGGTGCGCGCGTAATTCGGGCGCGAGGTGCGGTCCATGATGCCGGGGTTTTCGGCGAACTGCGCGCGGACGTCCTTGACGACGTCACCCGCCGCACGGCCGACCGCGGTCATGCCCATCGCGCCGAACAGATACGGGAGCAGCGCGCCGAGCAGCAGGCCGACGATGACGTACGGATTCTCCAGCCCGAAATTGACCGTGAGGTCGGGGAAGAACTCCTCGCAGGTCGTTGGTGTAGGCCGCGAACAGCACCAGCGCGGCGAGGCCCGCCGAACCGATGGCATAGCCCTTGGTCACCGCCTTGGTGGTGTTGCCGACCGCATCGAGCGCGTCGGTCTTTTCACGCACGCTGTCGTCCAGCCCTGCCATTTCGGCGATGCCGCCGGCATTGTCGGTGACCGGGCCGTAAGCGTCGAGCGCGACGACCATCCCGGCCAGCGCGAGCATCGCGGTCGCGGCAAAGGCAATGCCGATCACGCCTGCCAGCTGATAAGCGATGATGATGCCGGCGCAGATCACCAGCGTCGGCAGCGCGGTCGATTCGAGGCTGATCGCCAGCCCCTGAATGACGTTGGTGCCGTGGCCGGTCTCCGACGCCTTGGCGATCGAGCGCACCGGGCGATAATTGGTGCCGGTGTAATATTCGGTGATCCAGATCAGCAGCCCGGTGATGACCAGGCCGAGCAGCATGCAATAATACAGCGTGCGACCGGTAAAGCCGCCGGTGCCGTCGAGGTTGGCGCCGATCGCCGTTTCCATGCCGCCCAGCGCATAGCTGGTCGCGAACCAGATCACGACCGCGCGACAGGACGGCGGTGACCAGGAAGCCCTTGTACATCGCGCCCATGATCGAGCCCGACTTTGCCGAGGCGGACGAAATAGGTGCCGATGATCGAGGTGATGACGCAGACACCGCCGATCAGCAGCGGCAGGCTCATCAGCGCGAGCAACTGGTCGCCGGCATTCTTCACGAGCAAGGCGATCAGCACCATCGTCGCGCCGATGGTCACGACATAGGTTTCGAACAGATCGGCAGCCATGCCCGCGCAATCGCCGACATTGTCACCGACGTTATCGGCGATGACGGCGGGATTGCGGGGGTCGTCTTCCGGGATGTTCCGCCTCGACCTTGCCGACCAGGTCGGCGCCGACGTCGGCCGCCTTGGTGAAGATACCGCCGCCCAGACGCGCGAAGATCGAGATCAACGATGCGCCAAAGGCCAGCGCCACCAGACCATCGACCACCGTGCGGTCTGCACCGCCGACGGTGTGGCCGGCCATGAACACGAGGTAATAAAAGAACACCGCGATCGCGAGGAGCGCGAGACCCGCCACCAGCATGCCGGTGATCGCGCCTGCGCGGAACGCCATGGTCAGGCCCTGCTGCAGTCCGAGCGACGCGGCCTGCGCGGTGCGGACATTGGCGCTTGACCGAGATGTTCATGCCGATGAACCCGGTCGCGCCCGACAGCACCGCGCCAAGGATGAACCCGGTCGCCGAGGTCAGGCCGAGAAAGTAGCCGACGAGGATCGCGACAACGACGCCAACGATGGCGATCGCGCGGTACTGGCGCGCAAGATAGGCCCGCGCACCTTCCTGGATCGCGCCCGCAATGTCCTGCATCGTCGCATTGCCCGCCGATGCGGCCAGCACCTGGCGCGACGTGATGACGCCGTAAAGGATGGCGATAAAGCCGCAGACGATCGCAAAGATCACGAGGTTCATGAGTGTCGGGCCCCTAGCAAACGGCTGTACGCCGCCATGATTGTTTGCGCGGGCCTATGGCGACGCGCCGCGCCAATGGCAAGATTATTGCGTGGAGATAGCCAAGGACTAGCGGGGAGCGGCGCGGCAGCGCCATGGTGCGTGAGGGTGAGGCCCCCGCCTTCGCTGACCGTGCCGATGCACGTGGCGCCGACGGGACAGGGCGTATCGGGTGGCAGGGTGAACAGCAGTTCGTAATCGTCGCCAGCGGTCGCCGCGGCCATGACCTCTCCGGCGACCGGCACGACATCCAGAGCGATCGTGATCGACGACGCCCGAAGCCGCGGCGATGCGCCCGGCATCGATCAACAGGCCATCGGACACGTCCATCATCGCCGTTACCAGCGGTGCCAGCGCGCGCCCTTCGACCAGGCGTGGTTGCGGACGGAGATAGGCGGCGCACAGCCGTCCCGCCGCCTTCGCCGCGCAAGCCCAGCCCCGCCAGGCCCATCGTGCCCGTCACCCACAGCGCATCGCCCGCGCGCGCGCCGCTGAACGAGACGGCACCACGGCCCCCGCCCGGCCGATGGCGGTCAGCGAAAGGTTGCGGGGGCCGGGCGCCTTGACCGTATCTCCGCCCAGCAACGCGCAATCGAACGCCGCCAGCGCCGTACGCAACCCGACGACGAAAGCGCGATCCCATGCGTCGTCGCTTAACGGATATCCGATCAGCACCCCGACCGGCACCGCGCCCTTGGCCGCCAGGTCGGACAGGTTCACCGCCACCAGTTTCCAGGCAACATCCTCGGGGACGTCTTCGCTCCGGAAATGCACCCCTTCGACGATCACGTCGTGCGTCAGAACCAGGTCGCCGATCACCGCCGCATCGTCGCGCAGATCGCGCGCGCCGTCGCTCGCCAGTGGTCGCAGCAGCGCGATGAAGTCATTCTCGGTCATCGCATACGGCTAGCCTTGTCATCTCCCATGCGGAACCCGGTGCTCGACGAACGCAATGACGTTGCGCCGCCGCCCAACGGAACTGTGCCAAATCGGGATAGGCGGCCACGCCCGACTTCAAAACCGTCGTTTACCAGGAGCGCTGGATCGCGTAGTCGGCCCCAACTGCCAATAGGGCGAAAAAGGGATAGCAGATGAACAAGATCTTGAGCGCATTGATTGCCGGCACAGTCCTGGCCGCTGCGCCCGTTTCGGCCGCCGAAGTCCTGACCAATGGCAATTTCGAAACCGGTAGTTTCACCGGCTGGACGACGACCGGTAACGTGAATATCGGCTCGGTGCCCTATTTCGGTCTCAACAGCGGCACGTACGGCCAATATCTGGCGGCGTTCAACGGCGGCAACCAGGCGCCGAATGGTACCCTGTCCCAGTCGTTCCACACGGTTGTCGGAAGCACTTACAGCTTTTCGTTCGACTATGGCGTCACGAATGGCGGCAATCAGTCGCTGATCGCGTCGGTGCTCGATGGCACCACCTCCACGTTACTGGCGAGCCTGCTCGTCTCGACGTCGTCGCAGACCCCGCAAACGGCAACGATCAGCTTTGGCGCGCTTTCCGGCTCGTCGATCATCCGTTTCACCGACGTTGCCGGCAATGACAGCTTCAATCAGGATATCGGCATCGACAACGTGTCGGTCTCGGGCGCGGTGCCTGAGCCAGCGTCGTGGGCATTGATGATCGGCGGGTTCGGCCTGGTCGGCTTCGCGATGCGTCGCCGCGCGAAAGTGGCGGTTCGCTTCGCCTGATCGATCTAAACGCGAATTCGAAGAGCCGTCGGTGAGAACCGGCGGCTCTTTTTTTTGTGAAGGCCGGGCTCGGTTAGATTTGGTCGTCGCCGCGAACCAGACTCGTCCGGTGCCAGCGAATGACGCCGACGACGAGCCGCGCGGTCATCGCCGCGCTGACCGCAAGGCCGGTCGCGGTGGCAGTCACCGCCTGGGCGGGGACGATGGCGGCCCATGCGCCACAGGCAAAACGAACCACAAAAACACCCAGATACAGCACCAGCGGGATTCGGGATCCCGGCTGACGAACGCGGCCAGCGGGCAGGATCTGCCCACGCGGCTCGGGCAGGACGATCGTCGTGAGCACGCCGATGGCGGCGCCGCCGAGCCAGGTGCCGATCGCCAACCCGGCGCCGGCGCGATGGGCAAAGGCGTCAACGCCCAGGACGCTCCAGATGAGGAAAGCCGCTGGCGCGATCAACGCGATGCCTACCGGCGTCTCACGCGTGCGTAACCGGCGAACGCCGAGGACGATCAGCGCGAACAGAAGCACATAGACCCACGCCGGCGCTCCGCCGGCAATCTCTGACACGCGCATCGCAATCCCCCGCTTGAATGATCTATCGCCCAGTCGGCGCATGCTCTCAAGGGCCGGCCGCCATCGCACTGCCGGGAACAACGCTGCCGAAGGACGATCCACCGCGTCGCCGTGTGCCGGCCCGGTGTGACAGGGCAGGGACGGCAAATTACCGCTTCCAAAATAGGAAATCCTGTGGTGCGGACGGCGCCATGAAAATCGTGCTCTCTTCCCGCTCGTCCTGCTCGCCGCTTCTGTATCGAGCGCCGCCCTCGCCGCACCGGCCCCCGCCCCCGCCACCGCCACCGCCACCGCGCCGCAAACCGCGCACGACCGCCTGTTCGCGTTCTTTCACGCCAGCGACGAAGCAAATCTTCAACGCCACCCATGTCCGCCACCGCGCGCGGCGATCTGCGCTATGCGACCCAAATCGGCGACTTGTTTTCCGACGCGGCCAGGCCGAACGCGATTATCAGGCGGCGAAACGCGAAGTGGCTCAGGCCCGCGCATGGGATCGCCATGGGCTCGACGCCACCGACAATATCGCGCTCGACGTGTTCATCGCCCAGCGCGACCTCGACATGCGCGGCAACGCCCCGGCGCTGCGCGTCCTGAACGACGTGCGGCCGATGAATCACTTCTACGGTTTTCACACCTCCTATGCCGATTTCGCATCGGGACAGGGCGGCGCGCCGTTCAAGACACTGGTCGATTACGAGGCCAACATCGCCCGCCACAAACAATTCGCCGGTCAGATCGACATGGCCATCGCGCGCTTTCGCGAAGGGATGAAAACGGGAGTCGTCCAACCCAAGCTGGTCGTCCGCAACATGATCGACCAGCTCGACCTGATCCTGAAGGACGGGCCCGACGGATCGGCCTTCATGGGCCCGCTAAAGTCCTTTCCCGGCCGGAATTGGCGCCACCGATCAGGCGCGTATCACCGCCGAGACGAAGGCGGTTGTCGCGAACGGCATCTTTCCCGCTTACGTCCGGCTGCGCGATTTCCTGCGCAACGATTACCTGCCCGTCGCCGCGCGACAGCGTCGGCCTGTCGGGCATGCCCGGTGGCGACAAGCTCTACGCTTATCAGATCGAGGCCAACACGACGCTGCCGCTGACGGCGGACTATGTCCACAATCTTGGGCTGAGCGAAGTCGCGCGGATCACCGCGGGGATGGAGGCGATCCGCGTCCAGACCGGGTTCAAGGGCGACCTTCACCAGTTCTTCGCGTTTCTCAACAGCGACCCGCGCTTCACGCCGAAAAGCCGCGAGGACATGCGCGACCGCTTCATCGCGATCGGCAAGACGGTCGACCTGCACGTCCGCGACCAGTTCTCGACCATTCCCAAGACACCGCTCGAAATCCGGCCGGTCCCGTCATACCGCGAAAAGACCGATGCCGCGGGCAGCTATAACGAAGGCACGCCCGACGGCTCCCGGCCCGGCGTCTTCAATTACAACGCCTACGACCTGCCCGCACGGTTCACCTGGGGGTTCGATACCCTCTACCTTCACGAAGCGATCCCCGGGCACCATTTCCAGATCAGCCTGGCGCAGGAAAATACGCAGCTTCCCAATTTCATGCGCTTTGGCGGCAACAATGCCTTTGTCGAAGGCTGGGCACTGTATGCGGAAACGCTGTGGCCGGCGCTCGGACTGGAGACCGATCCTTATTCGCGGTTTGGCGGGCTGAACGATGAAATGCTGCGCGCGATGCGGCTGGTCGTCGATTCGGGACTGCACGCAAAGGGTTGGACGCGCGATCAGGCGATCAAATATATGCGCGACAATTCGTCGATGTCGCTGACCGACGCCACCGCCGAGGTCGAACGCTACATCGCCATCCCCGGGCAGGCACTGGGCTACAAGCTTGGCCAGCTGACCTTCCTGCGGCTCAAGGCCAAGGCGCAGGCGGCGTTGGGTGCGAAGTTCGATCCGCGCAAATTCCACGCGCAATGCCTCGATACCGGCGCGCTGCCGCTGCCGATCCTGGAGAAGAAGATCGACGCCTGGATCGCCGCCGGCGGGCGATAGCAACCCCGCGTCGGCGTCAACGTAAGACAACGTAAGCGCCTAGAAGTCGGGCAGCACCTGTTCGGCGACCCCCCAGCCGGCAAGGTTGGGGGACGTTGCTCGTTCGAGCAGTTCGTCGGCGTCGCGGATGCTGAAATGCGACGGCTTGTCGATCGTGCGCAGCTCTTCCCAGCTGATCGGCGCCGACACCGGCACGCCCGACCGCGCGCGGGCGACATAAGGCAGCACTGCCGTGCTCCCGCGCTGGTTGCGGAGGTAGTCGACGAAGATGCGCCCGACGCGCTTCGACCTTGGCCATGTTGGCGACGTAGCGCTCGGGCTCCTGCGTCTCCAGCGCCAGCGCGAAGCGGTGCGTGAAGTCCTTGACCGCGGGCCATTTGGCCTTGGGCGTCAGTGGCACGACGACATGCACGCCCTTCCCGCCCGACAGCATCGGGAAGCTCGACCAGGCCGAGGTCGGCCAGCGTGCCGGAAATGTCGAACGCGGCCTTGCGCACCGCCTCGAAGTCCAGCCCCTCGTCGGGATCGAGGTCGAAGATCATCCGGTCGGGGGTCTCGACATCCTCGATCCGGCTGCCCCAGCCGTGGAACTCGATCGTCCCCATCTGCACGCAATTGAGGATGCCCTCGGCATCGTCGAGCCACAGATAGTCCTCGCTGTGCCCGTCCTTCTCCTTGATCGGCACGTGATGGACATGCTCGCCGAACGACCCGGCATCGTGCTTCTGGAAGAAGCAATGCTTGGCACGCCCCTGCGGACAGCGCACCAGGCTGACCGGCCGATGGCCCAGCACCGGCAGCATGATCGGCGCGACGGCTTCGTAGAACGCCGCGAGCTCGCCCTTGGTGATGCCCCGAATCAGCGTCGATCACGCGGTCGGGATTGGTAATGCGGAATGTCGGCTGCGGCAGGGTCGCCGGACCTTGACCGGCTTTTCCGGCACCACGTCTTTCGCCGCCTTGTCCTCGCGCAGGCCGACAAAGCTCGCATGGCGGACCACATTGTCGGCGGTGAATTCGGCAAAGCCGACTTCCGCGACCAGGCTTCGGCTCGACCCAATGCGCACGCGCGCGCCGCCACGCGCGGCACCTCGGTCGGCGCGGTCTTGCGTTCGAGCTTGGCCAGCTTCGCCGCCGATCTCGGTAAGCAAGCGCGCCGTCGAAACCCGTCCCGACCTTGCCCGCATAGCGCAGCTTCCCGTCCTCGTTCAGGCCGAGCAGCAGGGACGAAAACGGCCGCGTCTTGCGTGTCGCTCTCGTTCCAGCCAATGATCACGAATTCCTGCCGCCGGGTGCATTTGACCTTCTGCCATGCGCTGGTCCGCTTGCCGGAATAGGGCGCCTCGGCGAGCTTGGAGACGATCCCCTCGACTCCCGCCTGGCACATCGCCTCGAACAGCTTTTCGCCCTTGCCAATGACATGGTCGGCGTAGCGCAAATTGCCGCCGTCGGGCAGGATCGCCCGCAGTGCTTCCTTGCGCGCCAGATTGCCTTGCTTGGTCAGGTCGCGACCGTCGACATTCAGCAGGTCGAACGCGAACATCACCAGCTGCGACGGATCGCCCTTGATCGCCGCCTGCAGCGCCGAGAAGTTGGGCCGCCCCTCAGCATCGAGCGCGACGATCTCCCCGTCGATCAGCGCGCTGCCGATTTCGAGCGCTTCGGCGGCTTCGACGACCGTCGGGAACTTGTCGCTCCAGTCGAGGCCAGAGCGGGTGAAAACCTTCGCTCGCCCCCCGGCCACCGCGACCAGCGCCCGGTAGCCGTCATATTTCATCTCGTGGATCCAGGACGATCCGCCGGGCACGGCATCGACCAGCGTGGCCAATTGCAGCGCCTTGAAGGTCGGCATCCTGCCGGCCTTGGCCTTGGCCACAGGGGCGCGCCTCATCGCCTTGGGCTTCGGCGCGGGCTTGTCAGTTGCCGCCTTGCCGCCGGCAATTTCCTCCATCGTCCGGCCGGTCTTCACGCTGGTCAGATAGCGCTCGACCAGATCATCGCTGCCAGCGGCATACTCGTCCTGGATCTTGCGCAGCAGCCAGTTTTCATTCTTTTCCTTGCCGCGCGGCTTCAGGCGGATCATCAGCCACTCGCCCTTCATCCGCTCACCCTCGAGCGTGAAGTGGAGATGGCCCTCCTCGATCGTCTTGCGCGGATCCTTGCCCGGATGCGGAATCCAGCTCGCCGCGGTCCCACAACATGACCGTGCCGCCGCCATATTGTCCTTTGGGGATCGTCCCCTCGAACGTGGCATAGCCGAGCGGGTGGTCCTCGGTGCGCACCGACAGGCGCTTGTCGTCGGGGTTGAGCGATGGGCCGCGCGTCACCGCCCAGCTTTTCAGCACCCCGTCCATTTCGAGGCGGAAGTCGTAATGCAGCCGCGTCGCATCGTGCTTCTGAACCATGAAGCTGTGGCCAGTGGCGCGGCCGATCTTGCCCGCAGGCTCGGCGGTTTCCTTGAAGTCGCGCTTCTCGTTATACTTGGCGAGCGGATCGCGCGCCATGTCAGGCGGCGCGTTTGCTTGAGCTTGCGGCTTTCTTCGCCGGCGCTTTCTTGGCGGGCGCTTTCTTCGCCGGCTTTTCGTCCTCGTCGCCGCCGACGCTGCGCTTGAGCGCAGCCATCAGGTCGATGACATTGCTCCCGCGCGCGGGCTTTTCGTCCTCGTCCTCGGGCGTGACAATGTCGCCCTTGGATTTCAACTTGCGCGCGACCAGATCCTTCAGCGCCGCCACATAGTGATCGGTGAACATCTCGGGGTCGAAGTCACCTGACTTCTTGTCGATCAGCGTACCCGCCAGATCGAGCAGGTCGGGGTCGGGCTTGTCGTTGGGAATATCGCGGAAATAGCCGTCGGCCTTGTTGACCTCGTCCGCGTAGCGGATCGTCTCCATGATGATGCCGCGCCCGCATGGCTTCACGCTGACGACATATTCACGCCCGCGAATGGTAATCTGGCCCAGCCCGACCTTCTTCGCCTTGCGCAGCGATTCGCGGAGGACGATGAACGCCTCTTCGGCCAGGTCGTCCGCCGGGACGACATAATAGGGCTTTTCGTAATAGATCGGCGCAATCTCGTCATAGTCGACGAACTGGGTCAGGGTCAGCGTGCGCTTGGTGTCCAGTTTGACCGCATCGAGTTCCTCATCCTCGAGCAGGACGAAGCTACCCTTCTTATATTCATAGCCGCGCTTGATGTCGTCGGTATCGACCGGGCCGACGCCTTTGACCGTCTTGGTGTAATTGACCGGCTTTCCGGTCGGTTCATGAATTTGCTTGAACTGCACCCGCGCGCCCGATTTGGTCGCGGAAAAGACCTGGACGGGGATCGAGACGAGCGCGAGCCGGATCTGGCCCTGCCAATAAGGTCGTGCTGCCATCGGTTCACCCTTTACCGTTACGAACCCGATTCAATGTCGTGGCATCGATTCCGTTCCGCAGCGTTCCTATCTGTGTTCGATGACCTACCGATTGTCCGTTCTTGACCAGACACCGATTGCCGAGGGTTCGACCCCCGGCGACGCGCTTCGTAATACACTCGACCTTGCTCGCGTCGCGGATGCAGCCGGTTACCACCGCTATTGGCTGGCGGAGCATCACGCTTCACCGGGCCTGGCGGGGGCGGCGCCCGAAGCGCTGATCGGGCCGGTCGCACTAGCGACGCAACGCATCAAGGTCGGATCAGGCGGAATCATGCTGCCGCATTATTCGCCGTTCAAGGTCGCCGAAACTTTCGCGCTGCTGGCCGAACTGGCGCCCGGTCGAATCGATCTCGGGCTGGGGCGCGCGCCGGGCAGTGATCAACGCACCGCGCTGGCGTTGCAGCGTGACCGGTCGCGGCAAATTTCGCCGCAGGACTTTCCCAACAATCTCGCCGAGCTGCTCGCTTACTATGAAGGCACGCTGCCCGGAGATCATCCGTTCGCGCCGCTCAGCGGCACCTTGCACGGCGGCGAAACGCCGATGGTCTATCTGCTCGGCTCATCCCCCAATTCGGCGCATTGGGCGGCGGAGGCAGGACTGCCGTATGTCATCGCCGATTTCATCAATTCCGAAGCGGCGATGCTCGCCGACATCTATCGCCGCGAATTCCGCGCGTCGGCGCGGCTGTCGAAGCCCGAACTGATCGTCGCCACCTGGGCGATCGCCGCCGACACCCGCGAGGAGGCGCTCGACCACGCGCTCCCCGCGCAAATGATGTTTGCGCACCTGATGCGCGGTGACCTCATCCCCGTACCGAGCGTCGCCAAGGCCAAGCATTGGCTGGCCGAGAACCCCGTGCCGCAGCGCCGCCGTCGCACCTCGCTCGGCACCGCTGCCGAAGTGCGTGCACAGCTGGACGAGGTTGCCCAACACTATGGCGCGGACGAGATCATGCTCGTCAACATCATGCCCGATCACGCCGCCCGTGTTCGCAGTTATCAGCTGATCGCGGACGAATATGGACTGGCAAGCGTCGCGCTCGCCGCCTAACGAAGCCCTCGAATTTACGGAGACACATAATGGCCGAAACGCTGACCCTGACGCTCGACACGGGCGAAGTGACGATCAAGCTGCGTCCCGACCTGGCCCCCGGCCATGTCGAGCGGATTTCCGAACTGGCCAATGAAGGCTTTTACGACGGGGTGGTGTTCCACCGGGTCATCGACGGTTTCATGGCGCAGGGCGGCGACCCCACGGGCACCGGCGGCGGTGGATCGGACAAGCCCGACCTGAAGGCTGAATTCAGCCGCGAGCCCCACAAGCGCGGGGTCTGTTCGATGGCGCGCACCTCGGCACCGAACAGCGCCAACAGTCAGTTTTTCATCTGCCTCGCCAACGCCAACTTCCTCGACGGTCAGTACACCGTGTGGGGCGAAGTGACGTCGGGGATGGATGCGGTCGACAAGCTGCCCAAGGGAGAGCCGCCGCGCACACCGGGGAAGATACTGAAGGCGCGCGCAGAGTAGCGGCAGACTTAAGCTGGGCGAAGCGCAGCAAGCGATGCTTATGTCCGGCTCGCGCTTCGCCAGCCGACCTCTGCGTAGCTGAGGACCGACGATCGATCAGGTAAACGATGCCTCGCACCGTTTAGGTCATGCCGGGCATGATCAACCTGATCGATAGCTTTGCCGGGGCGCTCAGCCTTCAAGCCGCCATTTTCGCCGTCAACCAGTCGTGGAACACCCGCACCGGGCGCTGCTCTAGCGCGCGGGGCTTGCACACGAACCAATAGCTGTAGGGGCTTTCGACCTCGACATCGAACAGGTGCGCCAACCGGTCGTCATGCGCCGCGCTGAAGTGGCTGGCGTGCATGAATGCGACACCCAGGCCCTGCGCCGCCGCGTCGAGCATCAACTGGCCCGAAATCATAATGGTCGATCGCCGCGGGCTCGAGATTGGGCATGCCCACCGCCTTGCGCCATTCGCTGAAGGTGTCGGGCATATCGCGATGAATGATTACCGTCAGGTCGCGCAAACGATCCGGGCTGGTGATCGCGCCGGGGCCGGACCGGTAATGCTTGGCAGCGATGGCGAACACGCGATTGCGGTCGAGGCGTTTGGCGTGAAGAGCAGGATCGGGATCGCGCGTCAGGACGATCGCGGCGTCCAGTCCGTCACCCAGTCGCGCGGACGCATGAGGCGCGGTATCGAGATCCAGGTGGAGTTCGGGATGCGCCTCTCGCAGCTCGCCTAGATGCGGCATCAACTGCTGCGCGGCAAACAGCGGCAGGACGCCCAGGCGCAAGCGCGCAACATCGAATTCCGACCCCACGGCCTCGATCGCGTCGGTCATCTTGTCCAACGCTGGCGCGATGAGCGTCAGCAAACGTTCGCCGTCGGCATTCGGTGTGATCGACTGATGCCCGCGGTCGAACAGTGGCTTGCCAACGGATCTTTCCAGTGACTGGATACGACGGCTAAGCGCGGGCGACGACAGGGCAAGTTCCTCGGCCGCAGTTTTCAGCGACCGGCTACGCGCAACCGCGACAAAGGCTTCGATGCCCGAAAGAGACGGCAATCGACGCATATCCACTCCAGTCCGTTGATCGGATCTCGCTGCACTGCATCATGGCGGCTTAATCCAAGAATGCAAGGTTGCAGGATTCGCAAGTGCGATTGCTCTTTTCGCATTTGCGAACTGCTATGCTGCACTGCACATAGAGCAGGCCTTTCAGGCATCCTCTCCTAAAGACTTTCAAGGGTCGGTTCCTCGGAACCGGCCCCTTTTTTTTGCAATCGCTTAGTCTCGGGCCGAGAGAACCTTTAGGCCGTAGAGCGTCAGCACAGCACACATGGCCGCTGCGGCAAGATAAGGAAGCGGGTGCCATGCTTCGTACAAGGCGACGCCGATCGTGGGTCCGAGGACGAACGAAGCGCCGTTGACGCTCGTGATCTTTCCCGCGACTGCATTCTGCAGGTGTGGGCCGACCGCAAGCGAACTGCCAGCGGTATAGCCCGGGCGCGCAAAGCCGAACCCGGCCGAGGCCAAAGCGAAGCCGCACGCCGTTCCGAGCAAGGTCACTGCCAGAGCGTTGACGACGCAGCCGACCGCCGCCAGCGCCAGCCCCAACAGGACAAGGGCGCGGGGTTTGAGATCGAGTAGCGGGATCAGGCCCCATTGGACCAACAAAGCCGCGAATGCTCCCGTCATCAGGACGAGGCCGATCGATTGCTGAGCCAGTTCGGGCGGCAGCCCGAGCCGATCGATAACGAGGAAGCCCATCGCCTGGCCAGTCATTGCCTGTGCATGGCCCATGACCACGCCGACCAGCAGCCACGGCATGATGCGCGCGTCCATGTAGCGGATGTCCTGCCCGGTAGCGTCAGTCGTTGCGGCAGTAACGCTTGCGCCCGACAGGTTGCCACCGATTGATGGGTAACTGTTCGCCGCACCGTGCGCGTTGCTGCCGGGTGTGTCATCGCCCAGCCGCAGCCAGACGAGCGCGAGCACGACCGCGCCAATCGCGGAGAAAACATAAGCCGGGCCTGCCAGGCCGACATGCGGGAAAACAAAGAAGGGTGCGAGCGCGGGGCCAAGAATGGTGCCGAGGCCAAACGCACTGGCGAGCAGCGTTAGCGCCCTGGTGCGCTCCGCCCGCGTCGTCCGCGACGCGAGGATCGCTTGCGCCGCCGGCGGTGCCGCTGCGCCGAAATAGCCATAGATCACCCGCGCGCCGATGAAGGCCATGATCGTGGCGACCGGCCCGATGACCCCGTCGATGCCAAGCGTGAGGAAAAAGCCGCAGAGCAGCACGGAAACCGCGAACCCGGCCATCCCCGTCAACACCATGCGTCGTCGCCCGGTTCGATCGGACCGCTTGGCCCAGCGCGGCGCGGCGATCACCCACACCAGCGCCGATACAGAGAAGGCCAGCGCGATCAGGTTGTCGGGCAGCTTTAGCGACCGTCCAATCGCCGGAAGTACGGATTGCAGCGCGGTGTTGCCTGCGCCGATCACGAGCATGACCACAAACAGCAACGCAAAATCGCTTTCGAGACGCTTTCCCACCATTTTCACGACCTTGCTGTTGGGGGCCGCCCAAGGATCGCTTGCGCCATGCGATCGTTTTTGCGAACGCCGCCGCCGAAATCAACTCCGGGACGCAGAATGACCTCCACGACAGTAAAGCCGCTCAAGCGGTCGCGCATCCTGGGCCTCAGCTTGCCGCGCACGCCAATGGTGATGTTCTTTGAGGGCTTTGTGAAGCATCCCGTGATGGTCGGGTCGATCATCCCGTCATCGAACAAGCTTATCCGACATATGTTGGGGCCGGTCGATTGGGCCGCGTGCGGGGTATTTGTCGAATATGGGCCCGGCGTCGGGACGTTCAGCCGCGAGATCCTCGCCAGATTGCCGCACGATGGCTGCTATATTGCCATCGATACCAACC
Organism: uncultured Alphaproteobacteria bacterium; assembly: GCA_963740775.1. Taxonomy (GTDB): domain Bacteria; phylum Pseudomonadota; class Alphaproteobacteria; order Sphingomonadales; family Sphingomonadaceae; genus Sphingomonas_O. Next base: position 56,515 of record CAVUFE010000010.1, read on the forward strand.
CGGACTTCATCGACTACCTTGGCGCGACCATCAACGATCCGCGCTTTCGCCCGGTGCTGGGTTCCGCGGCAGAGGTCGAGAAGATCGTCGCCGATGCCGGCTTCGCGCATGCCGACTATGTGCTGTCCGGACTGCCGTTTTCGACATTGCCAAAAGGGGTCGGCGACCAGATCGCCGCGGCGACCGGCCGTGTATTGCGCCAGGGGGGGCAGTTCCTCGTCTACCAGTTTAGCCCCAAGGTCCGCGATTTCATCGCGCCCCATTTCGGGCAGATCGACCACGCGTTCGAGCCATGGAACATCCCGCCCGCGCAACTTTACTGGGCGCATAAAGCCTAGCGCTTCGATGACGAATCCAAATTCAGGCGACGGGTGACGTTCAGGTCGAGGGTAGCCATAACGAAATAGGCTGCAGCCTGCTTGATCCGCGCGACCAGCGGCGATCGCGCCTTGTTCACTTCACTGGTGATCCGTTCAGATCGCGCGATTTCGCCATCGACATAGGCCCGGGCTTCCGTGGCAAAGGCCTTATCCTCCACCCGCAGCATCAGCTCAAGGTTGAGGAACAGGCTGCGAATGTCGAAATTGGCTGAGCCAATGTAAACAGCATCGTCAATCACGAACAGCTTGGTATGCAGCTTGGTCGGCTGATACTCGTAAATTTCGACGCCCTTCTTGATCAGTCCGCGATACGTGAAGCGTGACGCCCAGATCGCCATGACATGATCGTTCTTCGACGGCAGCACGATGCGCACGCTGCCGCGCTTCCCGGCGCGGTCCAGGCGCCGAAGCATTGCCGGATTTGGTGCGAAATAACCGGATACCAGCGATATGGCGTTCGCCGTCTTCATGTCCCCGCGCACCGCGCGCGCCCATGGCGAGGGGCGCCGGGTCGGGCCGCCGAATAGCCAGCGGGTCGGCCCGGCGGGTTCGCTCCATTGCCGCAGCACGCGCGTCAGCGCGCGCATCGGCGGGCGTTCCTGCTTCGACCACCGCGACAACGCATCGAAATAGCCGGCGAGAGATCTCGCCGCCGGCCCTTCGACCGCCAGGCCCAGATCGCGCCATGCCTGGTCGGCGACTGTGCCGAAATAGGCATCGTCGACATTGAACCCGCCGATAATCGCGCGCGCCCCGTCCGCCAGTGCCAATTTTTGATGATTGCGCAAAAGGTAACGACGACCCCAGCGCGGGACAAAGCGACACATATCGATTCCCGCATCACGCAAGGGATCGAAAAATTTGCGACTGTCCGCTTCGCCGCTGCCCAGGCCATCAACGATCAAAGATACCGCGACGCCGCGTTGGACCGCGCGGATCAGCGCCGCCGCGATCCGCTGTCCTGCGTTACCATCGGTGTAGATGTAATAGATGACCCTGAGCGATTCGCCGGCCCCGTCGATCAATGCAATCAATCGTTCGAGACGAGCAGGTCCTTCGGTCAGCAGTTCGAGACTGTTGCCGCCGACCTGAAACACCTGACCCATCGTTACGCCTTTGCATTGGCCTGCCCGAGCAACAACATTGATTTTTCGCGAGTGCCGCGTTAATACCCTGTCTTTCTCCGATAGCGTTGATGTGAAGGAAGCGTTCGATGGCGCGCGTTACAGTCGAGGATTGCGTCGACAAGATTCCCAACCGGTTCGACCTGGTACTGGCCGCGGCGCAACGTGCCCGGCATATTTCCGGGGGTGCGGAATTGCTCGTCGATCGCGACCGCGACAAGAACCCGGTCGTCGCTCTGCGTGAAATTGCAGAGGAATTGGTGGAGCCCGAGGAATTGCGCGAATCGATCGTTGGCGGGCTGCAGCGCGTCCAGATCGATGAAGAAGACGCGATCGACGAAATGGGCAGTCTGGCGCAGTCGGCGGAGGCGCTTCGCCTGACCGCCGCCGCGCCGCCGCGCAACCAGAACATGGGTGGCGATTACGAGGGCTGATCGGGGCGACAGTTCCGGGGTGCGGTTCCGTCTTCCCCAGGCACACCAGGTCAGTCGTTTGAGTTCGTTCCGAACAAAATCATACGGTTAATCTGCATCTAAGTAGATTTTTGCTTGTTGGGCGGGGGTCATGTTTCTTCTTGCCTTCATTTGCGCTGTGACCTCGGTCAGTGCTCCCGGCACCTTTAGGTGCAGCGATCACACGCGGGTGCAATTGGCGGCAGTGCGCCCGGTGGCCAGGGGTCAGGTGTCGGCGGCGCTGGTCGCCCAGACGCTGCGCTGTCAGGGGTTTGACAGCAAGGGCCCGGGGCATCTGATTGCAACATGCCGCTTTTCGAGCGGGGAGGACGTCGGATGCAGCCTGGTGCGCGACGGCATCGTTGCCGAGGACTTACGCAAACAGCGGCACTATGAATTGCCGACATGTGACGAGCGGGCAGCCTTGAGCGGTTCCTGAGCCTTCGGGCGGGACGATCAATCGGCCCCGGTCGTTATCAGCTCATAAAAACATGCTATGCAAGGTCGTGATGACAACGGTCTTGATCGGGATCGTCTTGTGCGTCGTGCTCTGCGGCGTAGCTGTCGTGGCCAATTCGCGCTTTCGAGCCGAGGACCGTTTGCCGATGCAATGGGTGTTGCCTAACGAAGTCGGCTGGTCTGCGCCGCGCTTTATCGCACTTGCCTTCATACCCGGACTTGCAATCATGAGTTTTGCGGGCCTGTTCGTTGTTTCGCTCTATATGCAGCCACGGCCCGGTCAGGAAGATATGGCCGTCCCAGCCTTGATCACGATCGGGCTAGGTTTTCTTGCGGTCCAGCTCCTTCATCTCTGGATGATTGCCAGAACCATTCGGTGAAGATTGTTTCATTCGGCGCACCGCAGTCCGGCAGCCAAATCTGACGGATGCAGCATATCGCTGGAGCGGGCGAAGGGATTCGAACCCTCGACCCCGACCTTGGCAAGGTCGTGCTCTACCCCTGAGCTACGCCCGCTCTGGCGTCATCGGCGAAGCGGCGCATTGGCCTGCCCTGCCGGGTAGGGGCGGGCCACTAGCAGCGGCCCGCCGCCCACGCAACCCTTGGCAGCGAGGCGCGTCGTTGCCATCTTCACACCCAAGCAAGGAGTTATGACACGTGGCGACGCTGGGCATGAGCGCGGAAGACAAGGTGGCGATCGAGCAATTCAAAACCGACGTGATCGAGCCGTCGATGACCGGTCTCGTCATCCTGTATTTCACCGCGGCGTGGTGCGGACCGTGCAAGGCGCTCGGACCTGTCCTCGACAAGGTTGCCGGCGATTACGCTGCCAAGGGTGTCATTCTCGCCAGATACGATGTCGATGCGCACAAGGCGATTGCCGCACAGTTCCGTATCCAGTCGATCCCCACCGTCTATGCGGTGTTTCAAGGCCAGATCGTGGCCGACCTGACCCCTGCGCGCAGTGAGGGGCAATTGTCGCGAATGCTCGATCAGTTGCTCAAGCAGCTGCCCGTGCAGGGTGAGGCGCAGTCGCTGGAAGCCGAGATCGAGCCGTTGCTGGCAATGGGCGAAGAGGTGCTGGCGAACGGCGATGGCGAGCGGGCGCTGAGCATATTCGCGCAAATCCTGGATATGGCGCCTGACAATCTGTCGGCACTTGGCGGGCTGGTACGAGCGCTGGTCGTCGCCGGGCGGGTCGAGGAAGCCGAGGGCATGCTGACCGGCGCTCCCGATGATGTGGCGCTGGAACGCGCCCGGTCGGCGATCGCGCTCGCGAAGACTGCGGTGCCGGCGAGCGATCTGGCGCCACTCGAGGCCGCAGTCGCTGCCGACCCGCATGATCATCAGGCGCGTCTTGATCTTGCCAATGCGCAGATGGGCGCAGGACAGCGCGATGCTGCGGCCGACAATCTGCTTCAGATCATCTCTGCCGATCGCGAGTGGGGTGATGGCGCGGCAAAGGCTCAACTGCTCAAGGTGTTTGATGTCGTCGGGCTGATGGACCCGTGGGTCAAGGAACAGCGGCGGCGGCTGTCGGCGGTGCTCTTCACATGAGCTTTGAAGCACTGGCGGATGTGCAGCGGCTAAGCGTGTTCCCCCTCGCGGGCGCTTTGCTATTCCCGCGAATGCATTTGCCGCTTCATATCTTCGAGCCGCGTTACCGTGCGCTGGTCAGCGACGCGATGGCGCGCGACCGGCGGATCGGCATGGTCCAGCCGCGGGCGGAGGGCGATCCGCCGCCATTGTTTCGCGTCGGCTGCATCGGCCGCATGGCGCAAGTCGAGGCGCTCGACGACGGTCGCTATAATGTGGTGCTCGAAGGCATTGCGCGTTTCAGGATCCGTCGCGAACTCGACGTAACCACCGCGTTTCGCCAGGTCGAAGCTGAGATCCTGCCCGAAGACCCCAATGACGTGAACCTGACGCTCGGCCGGCGCGCCAGCCTTGAACATGAAGGCCGCACGTTTGCCGAGGCGCACGGCTATGCGGTCGATTGGGACGCGGTCTCTCGCCTCGATGACGAGGCGCTGGTCAACGGCATCGCGCAGATCGCGCCATTCGACGCGGCCGCCAAGCAGGCGTTGCTGGAAACCGACACTCTGGCCGATCGCTGCGACACGATTGTCCAGTTGCTGCAATTCTTCGGTCGCCACGACGGCGAAGAGCGCGTTACCTTACAGTAGCCTGCTCGGCCGACAATCGCGTCATGAGGATTGCGGCGCGTTTGGCCTGCCGCTTGATGCTGCCGAGATCGACCGTTTCTCGGGACGTGTGATCGCCAATCGAGTCGGTGCCCAAACCGACCAGTCCATCGACATCCTCCGCCACGAAAGCGATATCGCCCGCACCGCGCTTGAGCGGGTCGAGCGCCGGCATGGCCTTGAGCCCCAAGTCTGCGTTGACGGCATTAAGACGCGTCAAAAGCGCGGTGTTGCCCGTTGTCGGCGCCATGGCCGGATAACCCTCGTCAAAGCTCAACGTCGCGCCGGTCCCGGGTAGATGCTGGTCGACAATCTTGCGCATCTTTGTCTGTGTTCGCGCGATCTGGTCGTTCGACAGCGCGCGCAGGTCGCCGCGCGCGATGGCGATGGGAGGGATGATATTGGTCTTGCCGGTGGCCTCGGCGCGGACTTGCCCGGCATCGAGCGTTGCGGACTGACCGCCGGCGATCAGCCCGACATTATAGGTCAGGTTGGTTTCGGGCAGATCGCGGCGAAACGTGTCGAGGATCCGCGCCAGTTCGTAGATCGCGCCGTAACCCGCGTCCTTCGAGAAAACGCCCGACGAGTGCGCGGATGTTCCGGTTGCCTTGACCGTCCAGCTGCCCGCACTGCGCCGCGCGACCGAGCCCCAGTCCTGCCCGTCGATGACGACCAGCCCTTCGAAATCGAGCGCGACATCGGCGCGCTTGCCCGCCGCGACGAGATCCCGTCGCGAAATTGTCAGCGGATCGCCCGAATCCTCTTCATCGCCAGTGAGCTGGATTTCGATGTTCGCGCCCTTGAGCGTGCCCGCCGCCTGCATCGCGCGCAGCGCCGCAACCATGACAACCATACCGCCCTTGTCGTCGCCCACGCCGGGTCCCTTGGCCTGATCACCTTGCCGCTCGAATTTCAAAAATCCCGAATCGGGTTCGAAGACCGTATCCAGATGCCCGATGAGCAACAGGTTCTTGGTCCCCAGCTTCCCGGCATGGGTCGCAATCAGGTGGCCAGCCCGCTTGGCCTCGCCTTGCGGCACCCAGCGGACAGTAAAGCCGAGCGGTTCGAGTTCGGCACGCATCATTTTGCCGACCGCTTCCACGCCAGGCAAATTCAGCGTTCCCGAATTCTGGTTCACCAGCCGTTCGAGCAACGCGACACTGCGCTCATACTCCGTATCGACCGTCCGGGTCATTGCCGCTTCGGATGCGGACAATTTGGCGATCGCGGGGGTCGCGAGGAGCGCGGCGGCGAGAGCAATGAGAGCTGGCTTCATGGCGTCAGTGCTAGCGCGCAAACGCGCGGCTCACTAGATGGCAACAATGCTGACCGAACCGACGCGCTGGGACGCCCTCGACGACCTCAAATATCAGGACGAGAGCGAAGCGGTGCAGGAATTGCTCGCCGCGCAGCCGTTGTCGTCGGTCGAGCGCGCCGCGATCGTCGCCGACGCCATCCGCATGGTTCAAGCTGCGCGGGACGCGACCAAGAAGCAGGGCGTCGTCGAGAGTTTCCTGCAGGAATTTTCACTCGGTACGCGCGAAGGCCTGGCGTTGATGTGCTTGGCGGAAGCGCTGCTGCGCACGCCCGATGCCGACACGCGCGACCGGCTGATCGCCGAAAAAATCGGCAATGCCGACTGGGGCTCGCATCTTGGCGGTTCGGACAGCCTGTTCGTCAATGCCTCGACCTGGGGGCTGATGCTCACCGGCAAGCTGATCGATGTGGAGCCTGAGGCAAAGGCGGACCTTGGCGGCTGGCTCAAGCGGCTGACCGCGCGGATGGGCGAGCCGGTGATTCGCCAAGCGGTCGGCGCGGCGGTCAAGATGATGGGCGAGCAATTCGTCCTAGGCCGCGACATCGAAGCCGCGCTCAGGCGAGCGAAGCGTGAGGGCTGGCTGTGCAGCTTCGACATGCTTGGCGAAGGCGCTCGGACGGCAGCCGATGCCGAAAAATTCGAGCAAATCTACGCCGAGGCGATCGACGCGGTCGGCCGCGGCCGCGGGCCGGGCCTTCGACCCGAGGATGGCCATGGCGTATCGGTCAAACTCTCCGCGCTCAGCCCGCGCTATGAAGCGGTGCAGGAAGCGCGCGTATGGGAGGAACTTTATCCGCGCGTAAAGCGATTGGCGCTGATCGCGGCCAAACACGACCTCAATTTCGCGATCGATGCTGAAGAGGCCGACCGCCTGGTCATTTCGCTGAAGATGATCGATCGACTGGCGCGCGAACCCGAATTGGGCGACTGGACCGGCCTCGGAGTCGTCGTGCAGGCGTATCAGAAACGCGGCCGCGCGGTAATCGCCGAGCTCGCCAAGCTCTCCCGGGAAACCGGGCGGCGGATCATGGTCCGGCTGGTCAAGGGCGCCTATTGGGATTCGGAGATCAAGCGTGCCCAAATCGCGGGGCGCGAGGATTACCCGGTCTTCACCACCAAGCCCGCGACCGACCTCAGCTATCTCGTCTGTGGCGACGCGTTGATCAAGGCGTCGCCTGACCTTTACCCGCAATTCGCGACACACAACGCGCACACCCTCGCAGCGGTGCTGGCGATGGCCGGGCGCAAGGGCACGCCGATCGAGTGCCAGCGCCTCCACGGCATGGGCGAGGCGCTGTACAAGGCGGCGGCTCGCGTCACTGTCCGCGCCTATGCGCCGGTCGGCGGGACATGAGGAATTGCTGCCCTATCTCGTGCGCCGACTGCTGGAAAATGGCGCGAATACCAGCTTCGTTCACGCGCTGCTCGATGCGCGCGTGCCCGCGGATCAGGTGGTGCAGGACCCGGTCGCGCTGGTCGCAGCCCAGCCCGGACCGCACCCCAAGATTCCCTCGCCCGCAAACCTTTACGGCGCCGAACGCAGGAACCCACTTGGGCGCGACTATTCGATCCGCGAACAACGCGAGGCAGCGGCGCGCGCCGATCGCGTTCTGGACCGGTTGAGCGCGGGCCCGATCGTCGGCGGCAGGAGTAGTGTCGATGGCGCAGCGGTCGTCAGCCCGTCCGATCCGTCTCGTGTGCTCGGCCATGTCGCCGAAGCGACAACTGCGGACATCGATCGCGCCGATCGCGCTTGCCAAGGCGGCACAGCCGCACTGGGACGCTCTACGTGGGTCTGGCCGGGGCCGCGTCTTGCGCGCGATGGGTGCGGCGCTTGAAAGTCATACCGACCATCTGGTCGCGATGCTCGCTGCCGAGGCGGGCAAGACGCTCAACGACGCGGTCAGCGAAGTGCGCGAAGCGGTCGATTTCTGCCGATACTATGCGCACCTCGCCGAAAAGCAGTTTGCCGCGCCTGAGATGCTCAAGGGGCCAGCGGGCGAAACCAACAGCCTCGAACTGCGCGGGCGTGGGGTCTTCGTGTGCATTTCGCCATGGAATTTTCCGCTAGCGATCTTCACCGGCCAGATAGCGGCTGCGTTGGCGGCAGGAAATGCGGTGCTGGCAAAGCCCGCAGAACAGACCCCGCTGATCGCTGCGGAGGCGGTCCGGCTCTTCCATCAAGCGGGCCTGAACGCCGATCTGCTCTCCCTGCTTCCCGGCGATGGCGCGACGGTTGGCGCGGCTCTGGTGGCGCATCCCGGTATCAGCGGCGTCGCCTTTACCGGTGGCACTGACACCGCCTGGGCGATCAACCGTACGATCGCCGCCCGAAATGGTCCGATCCTGCCGTTCATTGCGGAAACTGGCGGGCTGAACGGCATGTTTGTCGATACCACGGCGTTGAAGGAACAGGTGGTCGATGACGTCATGGCGTCGGCATTCGGCTCGGCGGGACAGCGCTGTTCGGCGCTGCGCTGCCTCTACGTCCCGCACGACAGCGCCGATGCACTGATCGAAACATTGGCGGGCGCGCTGGATGCGGCGGTGGTCGGCGATCCGGGAGATCCGGCGACGGACATCGGCCCGGTCATCGATGCCGACGCTCTGGCAATGCTCCAGGCCCACGAAGCGCGGCTGCGCAGGGAAACCAACGTCCATTACAAGAAAGACGTGGGCGATCGTCCAGGCCATTATTTCGGCCCGGTCATCGCCGAAGTCCCGTCGCCAGATTTCCTTGAACGCGAGGTGTTCGGCCCGATCCTCCACGTCTATCGCTATGATCCCGCCAACTTGGCCACTGTTGCCGGCAAGCTTGCCGCACGCGGCTATGGTTTGACGCTTGGCGTTCACAGCCGGATCGACCGCTTTGCCGAGGAGGTCCAGGAACTGGTCCCGGCCGGCAACATCTACGTCAATCGCTCGATCATCGGCGCGGTCGTCGGTGTTCAGCCCTTTGGCGGCGAGGGCCTGTCGGGTACAGGGCCCAAGGCTGGCGGGCCGCACGCTTTGCTGCGTTATGCGGTCGAGCGCGCGGTCAGCGTCAATATCGCCGCGCAGGGCGGCGATCCGTCGCTGCTCAACCTGTAAGCCTCTCTTGATCCATGCTAAGGCGCCGTCGATGAAAGCTCGCAACCTTCTGATTTCGCTTGCCTTGGTAGGCACCTCTGTCGCCGCTCAGCAGGCTACCCCGGCCCCCCGGGACACGCCGCCGACCAATGCGCCCGATGCGGCTCCCGGCACGTTGCCGCCGCCCGCGTCTATCCTTCCGCCCCCTGCGCCGGCCATGCCGCTGCCCAGGCTGACGGCACGGCAGGAGGAACAGGTGCGCAGCTGGCTGGCACAGGGGTCGGCATGAGGGATTGGGTATCAGCACCGAGCAGCAGCGCGCCGAGCGCGCGGCGCTGACAGGGCGACGCGCTGGTCCGCGCCGCACTCGACCGCGCCCGTGCGCTCAAGACCGGGCGCCTGGCCAGCGAAGATTATCTGAGCATCTGGGCCTTGCGCCCCGCTGCATGGGATCCGCAGGCCGATTTTACCGCCGCTGCGGCGGCCAATCGGCTGCCGTCCTTCTTCAGCGACCTCAACCCGCCTTATGCGGGTTATGACGGTCTCAAAAAAGGTCTCGAAACCTATCAGGCGATCCGCGCCAAAGGCGGCTGGCCGATGCTCGCCGCAACTTCGAAACCCGCTGCGGTGATCGCGCGCATTCAGATCGAGGATCCCGGCGCCAGTGGCGCTCTGATCGATGTCTTGCAGCGGACGCAGAAGCGCTATGGCCTCAACCCGACCGGGCGCCTCGATGCCAGCAACGCTCGCGCGCGCTCAACGTGCCGGTGGGCGACCGCGTCGCGGCGATCATGGCCAATATGGAGCGCTGGCGCTGGCTGCCGCGCGAATTGCCGACGCACCGCGTGCAGGTGAACATCGCCGCTGCCGGTCTTGACGGTGTTTGAAGGCGACAGCCCCGTTTCATCGATGCGCGCGGTCACGGGCCGTCCGGGCAACGAGACGCCAATGCTGCAGTCGAGCATTCATTCGGTGGTCGTCAATCCCCCATGGAACGTCCCCAAATCTATCGCCGACAAGGAATTGTGGCCTCAGGGCCGCGCCGCCCTAGCCCGCAAGGGCTACAAGATCGTCGGCACCGCGCCCGAATGAGCGCATCGTTCAGCCTGCCGGGCCCGACCGCCGCCCTGGGCCGGTTGAAATTCGATTTCGACAATCCGTTCGCGGTCTATCTCCATGATACGCCATTGCGTGGACGGTTCGACAGTTTCGACCGGTTGGACAGCCATGGCTGCGTCCGGCTGCAAAAGCCTGTCGAGCTCGCCGAATTGATGTTCAAGGGCGATCCGGAAATGGCCGGGCAGGTGCAGACCAAGATTGCCACCGGCAAGACGCAACGCGTCGCGCTTCCGGAACGGGTTGCCGTTTACCTGCTTTACTGGACGGCGTTCGCCAATGCTAACGGGACCTTAGGGTTCCGTGACGATCCTTATAAATGGGACAAGTTGCTCGCGGGGAAGATCGCCGCGTCGTCCAAGCGTGCGGAACAGGCGACGAGTCGTCGCGTTGAACGAGGGTGGGTCGATGAAGAAGTTTCTGATTGCCATCGCCGCCACACTGGCCGTTGCCGGGTGCAAGCGTGAAGGGCCGAGCGAAGAGAACAGCGTCAATATCGTCGCCGACAACGCCTATGAAAACATGATGCCCGATGAGAGCATGGTGCCGCCCGTCGAGAACTCGGCTGTGGACGTCGCGAACATTGCCGAAGCCGCCGTTGCCTCCGCCCTCGATCGACGAGCAACAGCAGACGCAAGAGGATGCCGACGCCACCGGCATGACCGCGCGAACCGACCGTGAGGCATCGGCCGAGCAGGACGACGCGACCGCCCCGGTTGAACGGAAATAGGCGAGTGCCCATATGAATAGTTATGGGAAAACAAGTTGTTAGCGCGTCGGCAGGTTGCTGGCGCAGGCCTGGTCGGGCTCGGTTTGGCGTTGATGCCAAGCACGCTGGCCCATGCCACGGTCGCACAGTTCGAGGGCGGCTATGGCGGCCTGGGCACGGCTGCGGCCGACTACGCCGCTTGTCCAGCCGCGACCAGTTGATCGAGCGCGCCAAGGCAGCGCTCGACACGCATGCCGACAAATTCCAGCTGCGAGATCGTATCGCCATCGCCGATTTTTCGCGCGCTTCGAAGGAATTGCGCTTTCACATCGTCGATCTGTCGACGGGCGAATGAACGCCTATCTCGTGGCGCACGGCAAGGGGTCGGATCCCGAACATTCGGGTTGGCTCCAGCGCTTTTCGAACATTCCCGACAGCGAGGCATCGTCGGACGGCGTGTTCCGCACCGGGGATATTTACGAAGGCGCAGCACGGCCAGTCGATGCGGTTGCTCGGACTCGACCCGACCAATGACATGGCGGAACCGCGCGCGATCGTGATGCACGGTGCGCCGTATGTCGGCGAAAACGTTCTCGCGATGCAAGGCAAATTGGGCCGCAGCCAAGGCTGTTTCGCGGTCGCCCCCCACATGCTGCCCCAGGTCCTTGCGATGCTGGGGCAGGGCCGCATGCTCTATTCGGGACGCTGTAGCCAGCGCCTCGAGGGAACCGTTACGCTCGCACATCATTGGATCAGCGAACCGTACGGAGTTGAACACATGGCGCGTAACACGACCCCTCGCGGCGGGACACGACGGACCAGCACGACGACCAAGAAGCCTGCCGTTAAGCGTGCGCCAAAGGCTGCGGCGAGTGAAACCGGGGGCACGGATGGCGAGGCGACGGCTGCGGCCCCAGTTAAGGCCACGCGTAAATCCGCCGCAGGCAAAGATCGCACGCGGCCTCGCCAGTGACGAAGGGCACGCGCCGAAGCAACCGAAGGCGCCAGCCAAAGCCAAAACGCCGACAAGAGCGAAGTCGAAAACGACGGCGACCGGTGTTTCTGCCGAGCAAAGCGTCGCGAAGCCAAGCCGCGTTCGCGCGCGGCCGCGAAGCCGCGCGACTGTCACGCGTACGGAGAAGGCCCGTAACGCTGTTACTGGCGCTGCTGCTGCAGTCGCGGCCAAATTGCCCGATGTAAAGGTGCCGCAGGTCAAACTGCCTGAGGTCAAGCTGCCCGAGTTGCCCGAAGTCACTCCGAAACGTGCGGCCATCGGCGCGGGGTTGCTGGCCGGGATCGGCGCGGCGGTATTCCTGTGGCGCAGTTCGCGGGCAGACCAGCCGGATTATAAGGTGGTCGAGCAGGATGGAGATTTCGAAATTCGGGAATATCCCGCGATGACGACCGCCGCGACCAGCTCGCGCGGCCCGCGGCGCGATGCCATGGACCGCAATTTTCGCACGTTGGCAGATTATATCTTCGCAAAATCACGGCCGGGCGAAAAGCTCGCCATGACTGTGCCGGTGACCACGGGTGGCTCGGCAACCGATGGCTGGACGACCCGTTTTGTGATGCCGTCGGACAAGGCCAAAAGTGATCTGCCCGCGGCACCGCAGGGGGTGTCGCTCGAAACTCATCCGCCGCGACGTGCCGCCGCGGTGCGGTTCGGCGGCACTTGGACCGATGCACTGCTGGAAACGAAGGAAGGTGCCCTGCGTTCGTGGCTGCAACTCAAGGGTTACCCGCACGACGCAAAGGCCGAACATGCGGCTTACAACTCGCCAATGATGCCGGGTCCGCTGCGTCGAAACGAACTGTTGATGACGCTCAGCGAGGGCTGACGTGCCAGATCGATTGGAGCAGCAGGCGCCATAATGGGATGGTGAGCAATCCGATCTGACTGAACTGCGGTGCCAGCGGGGTCAGCGCCAAGGCCGTCGCCGCACCGAGCGCGACGGCCCAGCCCATGGTTGGAAAGCGCGCGACGACTGCTTGATCGGCATCGGCGCGCAACATGCCGGGCTGCGTGACGATGCGGATGACATTCGTGCTGAGGATCGCGGTGACCAGCAATACGCCATTGTAAAACAGCGTTGGGACCAACGTGCCAAGATTTTGCGCCATAAAACCGGTCGCGAAGGGCATGAAGGCGATCGCCATGAGCAGCAGGGTATTTGGCCACAGCAGCCGACTGTCGAAGTGGCCACATTGGCTGAAAGCAGCGTGATGACCCATCCAGAAGCGCGCAATGACTAGGAAGCTGACACCGAAGCCAAAAAAGCTCGGTCCAAGATGAAGGAGCGCCGGACCATAGCCTCCAGCGACAGCGGCAGCCTCACGCGTCGGCACGTGGATCTCGATGACCAGCAGGGTGATCGCAATCGCGAACACCGCGTCGGAAAAGAAGATCAGCCGTTCGAGCGGGTGATCGGTCTGCTGGCCCCCCTCTCGCATATTATCGACAAGGCCATTTCTGGCGGAACAGCGACACCATGCCCTGCTTGACGGTCATCGCGCGCTGCTGCGCGGCCGGTATTTTGTCGAAATAAGCGAGAAGCTCGTTGGAATTGATCTTCGCGCCCTTGGGCACGCAGGTCGCGGCGGGCCGACCGGCGGCGGCAGCAGCTTCCTGGTCCGCCTTTATCGACTGACCTGCGGCCATGCCCTCGCGTTTCAGGACACCGATATCCGAGGAGAACAGCGCCATCGGCCCCTTGGCCTTTAACCCTGCGACCTTACCCATGAATTCGGCGACTGTCATCGCCGACGCAGGCGCGGCAAACCCCATCAGCACGGCGGCACTTGCGACCCGAAGCTTCATTCCAACCCCTTGATATCAACCGACCCTAGCTGGCCGTCACAGGATGTCGAGATGCCTGAACGCGGCTTAACCGCGCCGGAACAGCATTCGAGGCTGGATCAGGCGCTGGCCGGGGCGGCGCCGCCGATGCCGGGACGCTTCGTGTTCGGGATCGAGGACCCGCCGACGATCTGCGTTGGACGATCGTTGCGGGCACGCTCACGGTCGATTGGCTCGCCCTTGATGGCCCGCTTGGCTTCATCGCCCGACAGAGTCTCGAGCTCGAGCAACTTCTCGGCCAGCTTGTGCAATTCGTCGAGATTATCCGTCAGCACCTTTCGTGCCGTGGCCTCGGCTTCCTCGATAAACCGCCGAACCTCCTGATCGATCAGGCGCGCGGTCTCCTCGCTGATGTTCTGCGAACGCGACACGCTGTGGCCCAGGAAAACCTCATCCTGGTTGTCCTTGTAGCGCAGCCAGCCGAGCTTGGGCGACATGCCATATTCCATGACCATGTTGCGTGCCATTTCGGTCGCTTGTTGGATGTCGTTCGACGCGCCGGTATTGAGTTCCTCCGCGCCATAGATCAGCTGCTCGGCGATGCGGCCACCAAAAGCGAGCGCGAGACGCGCCTTCATCTGCTTCATGTTCATCGAATAACGATCGCGTTCGGGCAGGTTCCACGTCACGCCGAGCGCACGGCCACGCGGGATTATGGTCACCTTGTGCAGGGGATCGCAGCCTGGGACGTGCAGTGAGACCAACGCGTGTCCGGCTTCGTGATAGGCGGTTGCCTTCTTCTCGTCCTCGGTCATGACCATCGAGCGCCGTTCGGCACCCATCATGACCTTGTCCTTGGCCTCCTCGAATTCGAGCATTGCAACGAGGCGCTTGCCCTTGCGGGCGGCAAGAAGCGCTGCTTCATTGGCAAGGTTGGCCAGATCGGCACCCGAGAAGCCGGGGGTGCCGCGCGCAATGGTGCGGATATCGACATCGGGGGCCAGCGGCAGTTTTTTCGTGTGAACCTCGAGGATCTTTTCGCGGCCCTCGATGTCGGGACGCGGCACGACGACCTGGCGATCGAAGCGGCCCGGACGCAGCAAAGCGGGGTCGAGCACGTCGGGGCGGTTGGTCGCGGCGACGATGATAATGCCTTCGTTGGCCTCAAACCCGTCCATTTCGACCAGCAGCTGGTTGAGCGTCTGTTCGCGCTCGTCATTGCCGTTCCCGAGACCCGCGCCGCGATGGCGGCCGACCGCGTCAATTTCGTCGATGAACAGGATACACGGCGCGTTCTTCTTGGCCTCGACGAACATGTCACGCACGCGGCTGGCGCCAACGCCGACGAACATTTCGACGAAATCCGAACCCGAAATCGTGAAGAATGGCACACCGGCTTCGCCGGCGATGGCACGGGCGAGCAGCGTCTTGCCAGTGCCTGGCGAGCCGACCAGCAAAGCGCCCTTGGGAATCTTGCCGCCGAGGCGAGCGAACTTCGTCGGGTCCTTCAGGAAATCGACGATCTCCTGCAATTCTTCGCGGGCTTCATCGATGCCGGCGACATCGTCGAAGGTCACGCGACCCTCCTTTTGCGTCAGCATCTTGGCGCGGCTCTTGCCGAAACCCATCGCGCCCGACCCTGCGGATTTCTGCATCTGACGCATGACGAAAATGGCGAGGCCGATCATCAGCACGAACGGCAGTGCCTGATACAGCAGCACGAGCCAGATCGACGCGCTCTCCTCCGGTTGGCCCGAGAAGCGGACGTTTGCCTTGGTCAGGCGCGGAATCAGCGTCGGGTCGGGAACGGCATTGGTTTTGAACGCCTCGCCGTTCGTCTGCGTGCCGGAGATGACGTCCCCGGCGATCTTGACGTCCTTGACCGATCCTTCGTTCACTTTGGCGAGGAAATCCGAATAGGCGATCGCGGCGCCGGCGGGAGCCTTCTTGCCGCTGTCAAACAGGCTGACGAACAGCGCCAGCGCGGCAAGGATGCCGACCCAGATCAGCAGGCTTTTCACCCAGGGGTTTCCAGGGGTCTTGTCGTCATTCATCCGCGCTATCGCCTTTCAGCCTTCAAGATAGGCCGATTCGTCTTAATGACAATGATACGGGGCGGCGGTCAGTCGGGCTTCACGAACCGCGCGACGTAAAATCCGTCGATCCCGGGGCGGGGAAGGATGCGCAGACCACCGTCCGCGATCGGCGTAACCCAACCGGGCAACGGCTCTGCAATCGGATCGAAGGGCACCGACGCGGCGGCGGCGATGGCCTCGCCTTCCTCGCGCTCGAGCGAACAGGTGGCATAGACCAGCCGCCCCCCCGGCTTCAGCCAGCCATAGGCGCGGGAGAGCAACCTGCCCTGCAGATCGGCCAGGGTCGCGATATCTTTCATCCCTATGCGGTGGATCACGTCGGGATGCCGCGCCAGCGTCCCGGTCGCGGTACAGGGTGCGTCGAGCAGGATTGCGTCGACCGGTTCCGCCGGTTCCCACTCGCGCAGATCGGCAACGATGATCTCGGCATCCAGCCGCGTCCTTGCCAGGTTTTCGCGCAATCGCTCCATTCGCTTGGCCGAGCTATCGACCGCGGTGACTCGCCAGCCCGCGCTGGCGAGTTGCATCGTCTTTCCGCCCGGCGCGGCGCACAAGTCGAGCACATGCCGACCATCGCCCGCCCCGAGCAGTCTGGCGGGCAGCGCCGCTGCGGGATTCTGCACCCAGAAATCCCCTTCGGCATAGCCGGGCATCTCCGCGATGCGGGTGCCGCGCACCAAGGTTTCGGAAGTGCCGTCCTTTCGCGTGATCGCCACCGGCGGCTGCTCGCCCAAGGCCGCGGCGATCTCACCTAGCGCACCAAAGCCCCAATGTCCCCACCGTGCCGCCACCGATTGGGGCAAGGTCGGCTTGGCGGGAAGCGACCTGCCTCCGCGCATCAGCGCACCGAATACGCCATGCACGAGCCGCTTGGGTCCGCCGCTGACCAGGGGCAAGGCGGTGGCAATGGCGGCGTGATGCGGTGTGGCAAGTTTGAGTGCCTGGACCAGCGCCAGCCGCAAGACGCTGCGAGCCTTGACATCCTTGGCAAGCGGCTGCGGCGTCGCTGAGTCGATCAAGGCGTCGAGGTCGACCAGCCAACGCAGGCTCTCACTGGCGATAACCAGTGCAAAGCTGGCATCCTCGGGCGGCAGCGTGCGGGTGAAGTTGCCGTGCGCGGTGTCGAGCGTCTGCCCTCTGTTGAGGACCGCATCGAGCATGCGCAGGGCGGCCATGCGTGCGGGAACGCCTCTTGTCTCTTCGTCTGCGGGATCCGACATGGACGTCATGAACAGCAAGCGGCCCCCCCACGTCAAACCGCCATCCTATTTAACGCCGTCTCCGCCCGTTCCCGATCCGGCGCCGATCCACGAGCAACATGAAAATGGTGGGCCAAAAGGCCTGGAGCCGACCCGCTATGGCGACTGGGAAAATAACGGTCGGGCCTGGGATTTCTAGGCTTCGGACTTTTGCGGCCGACTAAGCAATGCGGTCATGACGTCATCGATCGCCACCGCGCCGTCGAGCAGTGTGCAGACCGCTTCGACGACAGGCATTTCCACGCCGAGCTTGTGCGCGGAGTCGCGCAGGACCGGCGCGGTGAAGGCGCCCTCCGCGACAGTGGCGCGGTCGGCCATCAAATCCTTTGCCGCCTTGCCCTCGCCCAGTCCGACGCCCAGCGAAAAATTGCGCGACTGCGTCGACGAGCAGGTGAGCACGAGATCGCCCAGTCCCGACAAACCGGCGAGCGTTTCCGCTCGTCCGCCGCGGGCCAAGCCGTAGCGCGTCATTTCGGCAAAGCCGCGCGCGATCAGCGCGGCACGCGCATTCTGCCCCAATTCGCGTCCCTCGGCGACGCCACAGGCAATGGCCAACACGTTCTTCACCGCGCCGCCGATTTCCGCGCCCGTGACATCATCCGACGCATAGACTCGAAAATTAGGCCGCCCCAGACGTTCCGCCAAGGTGCGCGCACAGGCGGCATCGGCGCAGGCCAGGGTAACTGCCGTCGGCAACCCCCTGGCGACCTCCGCGGCAAAGGTCGGCCCGCTTAGCACTGCGACTGTCGCATCGGGCTGCGCATCGACGGCGACATCGGACATCAGCGCATGGCCGCCCGCCTCGATCCCCTTTGCACACAGTACCAAAGATCCCGTAAAGCGCGGCAATTGCTCGAGCACGGAGCGAAGATGCTGGGCCGGGGCAACCACCAGCAACGCATCCATGGCCGTCAGCGTATCCAGTTCCTCGGTCGCCTTGATCGAAGGCGACAGCTTGACACCATTCAGGAACAGGCGGTTCTCGTGCTCGGCATTGATACAATGGACAACATCATGCTCGCGCGCCCACAGGGTGACCGGCTCGCCCTTGTCGGCCGCGACCTGCGCCAGCGCGGTTCCCCACGCCCCGCCGCCGATGACGCCGATCCTCACGCCTTGACACCCGCGCCACGTGCTTTTTCCGCATCCGGGTCAAGTGGCCACCGCGCTCGGGCCATTGTGTCGAGCGGGTCCGTGAGGCCTTGCGCGAAACGTTCGACGCCCGCCCAGGCGATCATGACGCCGTTGTCGGTGCATAGCCACAAAGGCGGCGCGACGAATGGCAGACCGCGGGTGGTTGCCAGTTCCTCGAGGCTTGCGCGAATGGCAGCATTCGCAGCGACGCCGCCGGCAACGACCAGGGCGGTCGCCTGCGGGACCTGGTCCAGCGCGCGCACGGTGCGGTCGATCAGGCAATCGACGACGGCCTGCTGAAACGAGGCGGCGATGTCTTCCGGTGAATAGATTCCTGCCTCAACTGCGCGAACCACGGCACTTTTCAGGCCGGCAAAGGAGAAATGCGGCTCCTTCGAGCCTTTGAGCGGGCGGGGCAGAGGTACCGCCTCGGGATCACCCCGTCGCGCCGCCGCTTCGACCGCCGGACCGCCGGGAAAACCGAGACCGAGCAACTTGGCCGTCTTGTCGAACGCCTCTCCTGCCGCGTCGTCGATCGTCGTCGCCAGCCGTCGATAGCAACCGACGCCCTCCACCAGCAGCAATTGGCAATGGCCGCCAGAGACGAGCAGCAGCAAATAGGGGAACACCAGGTCGGGTTTGGAAAAGCGCGGGCTGAGCGCGTGGCCTTCAAGGTGATTGACCGCGATCAATGGCTTGTCGGCGGCATAAGCCAGCCCCTTGGCGGTCATCAGCCCGACCAGCACGCCACCGATCAATCCCGGCCCTGCTGTTGCCGCAATTGCGTCTACATCGTTCAGTTCAACGCCCGCTTCGGCCAGCGCCCTTTCGACCAGCGGCCCGATCGCTTCGACATGCGCGCGCGCGGCGATTTCTGGTACCACGCCACCGAATGGGCGGTGATGGGTCTCTTGCGTTGCCAGCTTGTGCGACAAGCAATGCCGGCCGCGGACAAACGCAACTGCCGTTTCATCGCAGCTCGACTCGATACCGAGGATCAGCGGTGCTTCCCACGCCATGTCCGGGGCGGTAGCACGCGCCCCGATGACCGCCAAACTCCGCCTCGGCACTCGCGGTTCGCCGCTCGCCCTCGTCCAGGCGCGCATGACCGCCGACGCGCTCGTTCGCGTGCACGGCTGGGAAATGGATGCGGTGGAGATCGTCACCATCGTCACGACCGGGGACCGGGTACAGGATCGACCACTCGCCGAAATCGGCGGGAAGGCGTTGTGGACCAAGGCGATCGACGCGGCATTGCTGGCGGGCGAGGTGGATTTCGGCGTGCACAGCCTGAAGGACGTTGAGACGATCCGCCCGGACAGCATCGCGCTTGCGGCCTGCCTGCCGCGAGCCGACCCGCGTGATCGATTGATTGGGGCGTCATCGCTCGATGTCTTGCCGCAAAGTGCCCGTCTCGGCACCAGTTCGCCCCGCCGCGCCGCACAGGCGCTGCATCTGCGCCCCGACCTGCAGGTCGTGCCCATGCGCGGCAATGTCGCCACCCGGATCGGCAAGGTCGGCGCGGGCGAGGCCGATGCCACGTTCCTCGCGGCCGCAGGTCTTGACCGCCTCGGCCAAGGCGGCGTCGGCGCGCCCGTCCCTGTCGAGCTGATGCTGCCGGCCTGTGGGCAAGCCATCGTCGCGATCGAAGCGCGCAGCGATGATCCGTCCACGCACGACGCGCTCGCGGCAATCGGTGACGCCGCTGCGATGCAGGCAGCGCTCAACGAACGTGCCTTCCTTGCCGCTCTGGGCGGCAACTGTCATTCGCCCATCGGCGCACATTTCGCCGACGGTGTGCTCAGGGGCCAGTTGTTGACCGAGGATGGCCGGGAAGCGGTGCGTGGCAGCGGCAATGACCCCGCGGAGCTCGCACACGAACTGCTCGATCGCGCGTCGCCAGCCCTTCGTGCGCTGTTCGCGATGTGACCCTGCCCGTCATCATCCTGCGTCCACAGCCGGGTGCCGACAGCTAGTGCGGGACGTGCAAGGGCACTCGGGTTGGAGCCGGCGGTCGCGCCGCTATTCGCGATCCAGCCGATCCCCTGGGATGCGCCCGACCCGGCGAAATTCGATGCGCTGCTTTTCACCAGCGCCAGCGCGGTGCGGGCTGCCGGCGATCTCCATCAGTTCGCGCATTTGCCGGTCGTCGCGGTAGGTGAGGCGACCGCCGACGCTGCACGCCTCGCCGGGCTGGCCATCGTGGAGGTCGGTGACGCGGATGGAGCTGCGGTTGTCGCCGCCAGCCAATTCACGCGCCTGCTGCATCTGGCGGGGCGTCGTCATGCACCCGTCAATGACCCGCGCGTGACGTCGATCCCGGTCTATGCCGCCGAGGCGCTTCCGCCGCCCTTAGTTCCGGATCACGGTGTCGTCCTGCTTCATTCGCCTCGCGCTGCCCGCCGCTTTGCCGCGATCGTCGACACCCGCGCCACTTACGACCTCATCGCGATCAGCCCGGCCGTGGCCGAAGCCGCCGGCCCGGGCTGGCGGTCGGTCCTTGCCGCCGGCCAACCGCGCGATGCAGCGATGCTGGCATTGGCCGCGCGGCTGTGCGAAGGTTCGATACATGGCGTCTAACCCCGGCAGCCGCACCTTCGGTACGTTGATCGCCGCGGTGCTGATCGCGTTCGTCGCGGGACTAGGCGTGATGGCGCTTGCCGTGCCGCGCTGGCAGACGTGGCGCGGTCACGACGTCAGAAATTCGGTCGAGACTGCGCCGGTTCCTGCGGGGCCGACCAGCCAGCCGCTCACCAGCCTGCTACCCGAACCAACGCCCGGTCAGGCGCAGGCAATCGACACGCGCGTCGCGGAGATCGAAACACGGATGGCGCGTGTCGATCTGCGCGCGGCCGCCGCCGCCGGGAATGCCGACCGCGCCGAGAGCCTGTTGCTTGCCTTTGCCGCCCGTCGGGCGGTCGATCGGGGTGTGGGCCTCGGCTTTGTCGAGCAGCCGCTGCGCCAGCGGTTTGGTCACAGCCAACCGCGTGCCGTGGGCAGCATCATCACCGCTGCGCAGGCACCAGTGACGATCGCCGCGTTGCGCGCCGGACTCACGCAGCTTCAGCCAATCGTCACGCGATCGGCTGCTAGCAAGGGCTGGTGGCAGGCGACCCGCAACTCGCTGGGCTCGCTTTTCGTTGTCCGCCGCGATGGCGCCAACTCTCCGACCCCAGACGCCCGGCTCGATCGCGCCCGGCTGCTTGTCGAAAACGGGCAAGTCGACGGTGCGATGGCCGAAGTCGCGCGCCTGCCGCAAGGGCAACAGACCAGCGCCTGGCTGGCGCTTGCTCGCCGCTACGTCGACGCGCACAACGCGCTCGATCTGATCGAGGCGGAGGCGCTAACCCGCCCTGACCCGCTCAACCCGCAACCCCTGGAGAATTAAGAGTTTATGGCGATCGAAGCCGAATGGTGGGATTATGACGACGCGGACGAACTGGCCGACGCGGTGGCCGGCGATGTCGGCTTCATCGTGGACTCGGCGATCGAGGCGCGCGGGGCCGCGCTGATCGCTGTGCCCGGTGGATCGACCCCGGTCGCGGCGCTGACCAAACTTGCCGCGCAAAAACGTGACTGGAAGCGCGTGACGATCATCCCGACCGACGATCGGCTGGTGCCGATGGGCGATACGTTGTCCAATGTGACGATGATCGCCAAATTGTTCCTGTCCAAGGGCGCACGGGTCGTACCGTTGAGCAGTGAGAAAGCACCAGACTACAAGGCAGCGGGACGATCAGCAGATGCGTTGCTCGCCGATCTCGGCTGGCCACCCGACCTGGTCTGGCTCGGCGTCGGCGCCGATGGGCACACGGCATCGATCTTTCCGGGTGACGATTTCGATGAGGCCTTGAACGGGCCACGCGAACGGCGCGCCTTGGGCGTGCGCCCGGCGGAGATGCCCAGGGAAGCTCCGGTCGATCGCGTCACGCTGTCAAGGGCGGCGATCGTATCTGCACGCACGCTGATCCTGACGATTACCGGCGAGGAAAAGCGCAGCCTGGTCGAACGCGCAATCGAGGAAGGTGCCGCGTCGCCGACGCCGATTGGTCGCGTGCTCGCCGACTGCGAGCTCCCCGTGGACATCCACTGGGCGCCCTGACGGTAACGCGGGGGGCGTGGAACTAGCACAAATTATCGAGGCAACAGCGCGCGAATTCGCGCTGTTCGCTGCCGCCGGCTTCCTGGTCGGCGGGATCGACGAACTGCTTGTCGACCTGGCCTGGGCAGCGCGTGCCATGCGGCGGCTGTTGGTATTCCGCAACCGTCCCCGTTCCACGGCTGATAGCTTGCCACCTGCCGCCGCCGGACGCTTCGCGGTGTTCGTGCCGGCATGGGACGAAAGCGCGGTAATCGGCCCTATGCTGCGCCACTTGCTGGCGGCGTTCGGCGACTGCGCGGTCTATGTGGCGGCCTATCCCAACGACCCGGCAACGCAGGCGGTGTTGCGACAAATCAGCGACGACCGCGTGCGCGTGGTGATCAACCCGCGTCCCGGCCCGACGACCAAGGCCGACGCGCTCAACACCTTGTGGCGCGCGATGATCCTGGACGAGGCGCGGGACAAGGCGCGATTCCTGGGGGTGGTGCTGCACGATGCCGAGGACGTGGTGCATTCCGACGAGCTGCGCGTATTCGCGGGGCTGATCGATCGCTTCGCGTTGATTCAGCTGCCGGTATTGCCTCTGGTGGATCGAAACTCGCGGTGGGTCGCAGGCACCTATCTCGATGAGTTCGCGGAACATCATGGCAAGACATTGTTGGCGCGTGAGGAAACCGGCGCAGGGGTTCCCTCGGCTGGCGTCGGCTGCGTGTTCGAGCGCAAGGCTCTGGGCCGGATCGCGGGTGATCGTCAGGGACCGTTTGATGCCGCCAGCCTGACCGAGGATTATGAACTCGGTCTGCGCCTGCGCGCCGATGGCGGGCGGGCGGCGTTCGTGCGGATCGCCGGCGCGGATGGGCAACTGGTCGCGACACGAGAACATTTTCCGGGCGGATATGACGGGGCGGTGCGGCAGCGCGCGCGCTGGATCGCGGGGATCGCACTCCATGGTTGGGACCGGCTCGCCTGGGGCGGCGGCGTCGCCGAACGATGGATGCGCGCGCGGGACCGGCGCAGCCTGATCGCGGCATTCGTCCTGCTGGCAGGCTATCTCGCGCTCATCCTGTGGATCGGGCTGACGATCGTGACGGGGCGGATCGTGACGCTGGCGCTGCCCGAATGGCTGACCACGACCGTCACGTTGCTGATGATGTGGCGGCTCGGCCTGCGCGCGGCGTTCGTCACCGCATCTTACGGCTGGCGGCAGGGACTGCTGAGCATCCCGCGCGTGTTCGTCGCCAACGCCATTACGATCGGGGCGAGCTGGCGCGCGATCGGGATCTATCTTCGTGCCCGGCGCGGCGGCGGTGTGGTGTGGGACAAAACGGCGCACGTGTTCCCCGAAAGCGTTAGTTCGTGAGCCCGCGGCTCGGACCGATTGGGGCGCCTGTCGCTATCGTGCTGGCTTGGGTAGCGGTGCGCGTTACCATGCTCATGCCCCTGCCCGAGGAAGCCAGGGTACGGGCTAGTGCCGTGCCGCGCGGAGGCGTTGCACCTCCTGTCGTCACATCGGCCGAGGAACAGTCACCCGTGGTCATCGCAAGGCAGGTCAGGCAACGGAATCCGAAAGCGCGGGTCCGATCGGGCGCTTATAGGTCACCAGCGCTGCGTGCCTTCGCCAATCCGGTCGCGTCCGGTCCCGCCGTGGCCACGCTCACGGCCAACGTTGTCGAAACCGGCCCACCTCTTTTTCAGGGGCGCATGGGCACAGTCACCGGCTACACCCCAAGTCCGCGCACACAGCATCACGCGTTCACGGGCAGCGGATGGGCGCTGGTCAATGGCACGGGTGGAGCTGTTGGTGTGCCCTCGCTCGGGGGGTCGCAGACGGGCGTTCGGCTGTTTCTCCAAGGCAAATCCGCGCCTCTGGCGCTGACCGCGCGCGTCAGCCGGGCACTTGGCCGCGCGCGCGATACCGAAGTTTCGGCAGGCTACGGCTTGCGGACGCGCGGAATGGGGCTGCTGGTCGAACGGCGCCAGCGGTTAGACGTACACAACGGCGCGTTCGTCGTCACCGGATATGGCGGAATCTATGACGTTCGTCTGCCCGTCGGGCTGCGCTTCGACGGCTTCGTGCAAGGCGGGGTCGCGGGTCTCCACCAGCGGCGCTGGTTTACCGATGGTCAGGCGCGAGTGACGGAACGGGCGGCGCTTTCGACCAGGGTGAGCTTCGGCGCAGGCGGCGGCGCCTGGGCGAGCGCGCAACAGGGCGCGCGGCGGGTCGAAGCCGGACCGCTGATCGAGGCACGCGTCCGTGCCGGCGCTGTGGGCCTTCGTGTCGCGGGTGAGTACCGTTTTCGCGTGACTGGCGATGCCACGCCACGCTCTGGTCCGGCGCTGACCATCGGTGTCGATTTCTAGGCTATTCCGCCGCGAGCAACTCGGACGCGCCGCCCAAGTCGACGGAGACGAGCCGGCTGATGCCTTGTTCGACCATCGTTACGCCATAGAGGCGGTGCATCCGGCTCATCGTCAACGCGTTATGCGTGACCACGAGGAAGCGCGTGTCGGTGTCCGCCGCCATCCGGTCGAGCAGGTCGCAAAACCGCTCGACATTCGCATCGTCGAGGGGCGCATCAACCTCGTCGAGCACGCATAGCGGTGCCGGGTTGGTCAGGAAGAGGGCAAAGATCAGCGCGACCGCGGTCAGGGCCTGCTCGCCGCCCGAGAGCAGTGTGAGCGAGGACAGCCTTTTCCCGGGCGGCTGGGCCATGATTTCCAGCCCGGCCTCGAGCGGATCGTCCGAATCGATCAGTGCAAGATGCGCTTCGCCGCCATTGAACAAGGTGCTGAACAGACGGCGGAAATGGCTATCGACGGCTTCGAAGGCGGCGCGAAGACGGTCGCGACCCTCACGGTTCAAGCTGCCGATCGAGCCGCGCAAACGCGCAGTCGCCTCCGTCAGTTCGGCAATTTCATCCGTCTGCGCGCCAAGCTGCGTGGTAATCTCAGCGAGTTCTTCTTCCGCCACAAGGTTGACCGGGCCGAGGCGTTCGCGCTCCAGCGTGACGCGTTTCGAGCATGGCAGATTCTTCGGCCACAGGGCCAACCGCGGCTTCGTCGAAACCCAGCTTCTCGGGGAGAACGGGCGCGGGACACTGAAAACGTTCGGCGGAAACACGGCCCATTTCGATGCGGCGGCTCTCCTCGTTCTCGGCCCGGGCGGCGGCACCGGCGCGCGCTTCGCGTGCTTCGGCAAGCGCTTCGCCAGCCTGGTTGGCGGCGGCTTCGCGTTCGCGCAGGACCGTTTCTCCCTCGGCTTCAGCGCGGGCGGCGGCGGCCGTAGCAAGGGCAGTGCGTTCGACTTCGCCGGCCAGCGCGGCGCCGGCTTGCGTGGCGCGGTGAGGATCGACTTCGAGCTTTGCGGCTTCCGCAGTGAGGGTGATCGCGCGCTTGTCCATCTCGGCGACGCGGCGGCCCGCAGCACCTGAGCGCGCGCGCCAGTCATCGGCTTCGGCGCGAGCCTGAGCTAGGCGCGATCGGTCGGCGGCGATACGGTTATCGAGGCCTGAAAGTTCGGCATTCAGAGCGCTCAAGGCGCGTCTGGTTTCACCCACCACGACGTCCAGGGCGGCAATTTCTTCGCTTCCAGTGCCCGGGGGGAGCAGATCAACCGTCGTTTGGGCGCCTTCGGCTGCTTTTTTGGCACTTCTCGCTGTTACTTCAGCTGCAGTGATCCGCTCTGCCAGATCGGCGTGACGCGCTTCCATGCGCTCCTGCTCGGCGACCGCCGCATCTTCGGCGCGTAGCGCCAAACGCAGCGCAGCATCCGCGTCGTCACGGGCGCGGCGGGCGGCCTTGAGCGCCACCTGAGTATCAGCCTCGGTAGCGCGCGCGGCGGAGAGCGCAGTTTCGGCAACGGCAACGGCGTCGCGCAGCGCGGGCTGTTCGGCTTCAAGCGCGGCGAGGCGGTTGCGGCGCCGCAGGGTTTCGGCGGTGGCGGCACCGGCGTTTTCGGCAATGAAACCGTCCCACCGGCGCAGGCGGCCGGTGCGGGTTACCAGACGTTGCCCGATCGCGAGCGGTTGGCCGTCATCCTTGTCGACCACCGCGATCTGGGCGAGGCGGCGAGCGAGTTGGTCGGGCGCGGTGACAAAGGTGGCAAGCGAGGGGCCGGCGTCGAGGGCGGGGTCGCTCCCCAACGCCGTCGTCCAGCGAACGGGGCCGTCAACGCCGGCGTTGAGATCGTCCCCGAGCGCTGCGGCGAGTGCAGCTTCATAACCTTGTGCGACCTGGATGGACGAGAGCACGCCGGTGCCCTGATGCGCGGAGGCGGCGAGGGCGCGTGCTTCGCTGTCGGCGGCGGCGAGCGCCACGCGGACCGCCGCCAGTGCCGGCTGGGCGGTGGCAATGGCTTCGGCGGCGGTGGTCAGGGCGGCCTCTCGCGTCGCCATCGCGGCAACGGCATCGACTTGCGCTGTCTCGGCGGCGAGGCGCGCCTTCATCGCAAGGTCGACGTCTATCTTGAGATCGACGAGGGGGCGCAATGCGGCGGCGTCGCGCTGGACCCGATCCTGTTCGGCCTGCGCGCGATGCAGCACTGCCTGCGCCGCACCAAGGGCTGCTTCGGCGACGCGGCGCTCGGCATCTGCGCGCGCCTGGGCCGCTACCGCGTTGGCCCGGCCAAGTTCGGCTGCA
This sequence comes from uncultured Alphaproteobacteria bacterium, assembly GCA_963740775.1. GTDB lineage: Bacteria > Pseudomonadota > Alphaproteobacteria > Sphingomonadales > Sphingomonadaceae > Sphingomonas_O. The sequence goes on from CAVUFE010000010.1 coordinate 83,375, forward strand.
GCGGCCTCTCGCTCGGCTTCGGCGAGGCGGTCGGCCAATGCCGGACGGCGCGCGGCGGTTTCGCCCATTATGGCATCGAGCGCGCCTGCCTCCGCGGTGAGACGAGCGATCGCGTCGGCGGCATCCCCTGCCAGTTCGCCTTCGCGTGCGCGGTCGGCCTCCAACTGACGGCGGGCGTGGCCCAGTTCGGCCAAACGCGCCTCGATGCGGTTTCGCTCAGCTTCGGCACTGGCTTGCGCGTGGCGCGCTTCGGCGGCGCCGTCACGCGCGGTCTGCGCCTTGGCGCGCAGTTCGGCGAGGCGGCCGGTCGCGTCACGCGCCCAGGCGGCGGCGGCGCGCTGAGCTTCGGCGGCGGTCGCGGCGAGACCCTCTGCCTTGCCCGCTTCGTCCCGAGCGGCGCGAGCGGCTTTGTTGGCATCGCGCCAGCGGGCGAAGATCAAGCCGGGCCTCGGCCATGCGCAGATCGTCGGTCAAGCCGGCGATAGCGTTCGGCCGAGCGCGCCTGACGCCGCAACACGCCGGCGCGATTTTCGAGTTCGGCGAGGCTCTGCGCGACCTTTTCGAGATTGGTCTCGGTCGCCTTCAACCGGATCTCGGCTTCGCGGCGGCGGACGTGCAAGCCCGAGATCCCCGCCGCTTCCTCGAGCATCTGGCGGCGCTCGGCAGGCTTGGCGGCGATGATCGCGCCGATCCGCCCCTGGCTGACCAAGGCGGGCGAGTGCGCGCCGGTCGCCGCGTCGGCGAACAGCAATTGCGCGTCGCGCGCGCGAACGTCCCGCCCGTTGATTCGATAGGCCGATCCGGCGCCGCGTTCGATGCGCCGCACGACCTCTACCTCTCCCCCGTCATTGTCGGCGAGGATCGCGACTTCGGCGAACTGGCGCTGGGGGCGGCTGGCGGTGCCGGCGAAGATGACGTCTTCCATCGCCCCGCCGCGCAGAGACTTGGCGCTGACCCTTCGCCCATCGCCCAGCGGATCGCTTCGAGCAGGTTGGACTTGCCGCAACCGTTGGGGCCGACCACGCCGGTTAGCCCCGGCAGAACGCGCAGTTCTGCCGGGTCGACGAACTCTTGAACCCGGTCAGTTTGACGCGCGACAGGCGCAACTGCGGCCCTCCCCTCAGGGCAGCTTAACTTGCCTCAGGCGCGGTTCAAGCGCCCGCGGACTTGAGCGCGGGCTGCAGCGCTTCCCACGTCGCGGCGTTGGGCACCAGGTTGCCGTTGATCAGGAATGTCGGGGTGCCGACAAAGCCGGGCATGCCGTTGGCGGTCTCGACCATTTTGGCCAACCTTTGCGCGGCCGCCTCGTCAGCAAGACAGGCATCGCTCTTGGCGGCCGGAACACCACGCTGCGCCGCGAATTCCTTGATCCCGGTCAATTCGGCGAGCTTGGGAAATTGCTGTGCGGGCGGCAGGTTCTGCACAGCATTCGAATGTCGCTTGCGGCAGCGCCTGGATCTTTGCGAACCAATCGGCTTGATTGGCGAACATCGCTTCCTGCATGCCAAAGAAGGTCGCCGGACCGTTGCAGCGCGCGATCAGCGTTGCGGTAGTGTCGATCGCGTCGCGGACATAATTGCGGTATTCCCAGCTGATCTTGCCTTGCTGGACCAAGGCCTTGAGCGGGCCGGTCGCCTTTTCTGAAAACTCGGCGCAGTGCGGACACGTCAACGAGCCATATTCAACCAGCTTGATCGGAGCGTTGGGGTTGCCCATCACGAACCCGCCTTCGGGAGACGCAGCAAAAGTGCTTGTCCAGTCCTGTCCCGTTGGCGCGGCGGTGCCAGCGACCGGCGCGGTCGCCGCAACGGTGTTGGTCGTTTCTTCCTTCTTGCACGCGGCGAGAGCGAGCATGGCCATCAGGGCAACGGTTCTTTTCATGATTTCACTTTCGCACGGAGTTGCGTTTGAACGGTGGTCCAATCGCCACCGAATTGCTGGTCGCCCAGCAAGAAGGTGGGCGTGCCGCCGATCTTGCGGATTTCCCACGCTTCTTTGGCTTGCGCCTCGATCGTGGCACGCATTTGCGGGCTGGCGAGGCACTGGTTCTGGCGCGCGAGCGGGACGCCCTGGTGAACCATCAGGGTGGACAGGCCCGAACTGGTGGCAAAAACTTTGATTGCGGCATCCATAGTGGCAGGCGCGGGATTTGCGGCCTGCCACGCTTCGATTTTCTGGAACATCGCGTCCTGATTGGCGAATACCGCCTCGGTACGCGCAAAAAAACCGGCCGGGGCGCCGCAGCGGGTGAGCAGGGCAGCGGTCAAGTCGAGCCCATCACGGATCGCATGGCGGAATTCGAGCGCGACCTTGCCGGTCCGAACATAATTTTGGCGCAGCGGAGTTGCCGCTTCCCTGGTGAAATGCGCGCAATGCGAGCAGGTATAGCTGAGATACTCGACCAGCCGAACCTTCGCCATCGGGTTGCCAAGGACATAGGCACCCTGCGGCGTCATCGTTACGTGGCGGGTCCAGTCGATCGCGGGCGAACGCGTCGCGCCGCCCAAGACGATGGCGGCGATCAGCGCGAAGATGAGACGCATCAGCTGATCTTTCCGATAACGGGGATGCTGGTCGCGGTGGCGACACCGCGCGCAAGTGATTCAAGCACGGCCTTTAACTCCGGGTCGGCAATGGTCTTCAGTGACTGCCCGAGCTCGACGGGGAGCGCGACCAATTCGGCGGGCCTTGCCGTGGCGGGACGTTTCGCGATGGCGCCTTGGCGGATCGCGACCCTGGCCACCGCCGAATAACCGAAGAAGCGGTTGACGCGTTCGATGATCACGCCGGTGACATGGCTCATCATCGGTGCATGGGCACCTTGAACCAGCAGGTTCAGCACACCGTCCTGCCGCTTGCCTTGGGGAAAGCGGATCGATTCGGGGATCGACACGTCGGCATAGCGTTCACCCACGATCTCGCGCCAACGGCTCACGATCGAGGATTGCACGAAGCCAAAGCGGCGAAAGGCGACGCGGCCAATATCGGGTACGAGCTCCGACACTGCGCGGGCCCGGCCGCCACGCGGGCGCTCAACGAGGGCAGTAATGGCTTTGGCCTTGGGCATCGGGCGGCGTCATGCCACAGCCTTGGCCAGCGCTAAAGAGACTTTACCTGAACGATATCTCCGCCTCCCTGCTCAACTGGTATGATGCGCATCGCCGCAGCCTACCGTGGAGGAGCGACACGCCCGATCCTTATGCGGTGTGGCTGTCGGAGATCATGCTGCAGCAAACGACGGTGGCCGCGGTGACGGCCTACTACCGATGCTTCCTTGCACGATGGCCAAATGTCGCAGCACTGGCGGCAGCCGAGGAACGCGAGGTCATGCGCGAGTGGGCGGGGCTGGGTTATTACAGCCGTGCACGCAATCTACTGGCCGCGGCGCGGATCATGGCACGCGACGGCCTGCCGGAAAACGAAGCTGGTTGGCGCCGGCTGCCGGGGGTTGGTCGATACACGGCGGCGGCGGTGGCCGCGATCGCGCTCGGCCAGCGCGCGGTGGTGGTCGACGGCAATGTGAAGCGCGTCGTCGCACGGCTGTTCACCGTTGAAACACCTCTCCCGGCGGAGACTGAGATTTATTCGCTCACCGACGCCATCACACCGCAGAACCGCGCGGGCGATTTCGCGCAGGCCATGATGGATCTTGGTGCGACGATCTGCACTTCGCGCGGTCCGAAATGCCTGCTGTGCCCGTTGCTCGCGAATTGCCGTGCCTTTGCCGAGGGTGATCCAGCCAGCTACCCCAAGCGATTAGCGAAGAGGCCGCGACCAGAGCGGCAGGCAACGGCGTGGTGGATCGAACGCGGCGACCGCGTCGCCTTGGTCCGGCGACCGGACAAGGGGTTGCTGGGTGGGATGCTCGGGCTGCCCGTGGGCGAAGGCGTTGGCAACGGTGTGCTGCTGGGACAGGTCACCCACGTCTTCACTCATTTCCGTTTGACGCTTGATGTACGGCGGGGCGCGGAAAACCAGCTTGACGGCGACGTGGAGTGGTGGCCACGCGAAACGCTGGGCGAGGCGGGATTGCCGACCTTGTTTCGCAAGGCCGCCACAGTCGCGATGCAGGAGAGTGACGATGCACGACATGACGATTGACCGGCGTAGACTGCTAGGCGGCAGCGCATTGATTGGCGCAACGATGCTGGCGCGGCCGAGCTGGGCGCTGTCACCGGCGCCTATCGATCCGATCGTTTCCGCAACAGAAGCAATGTTCGACACTTTCATCGCCGACGACCGCCTGCCAGGCGCGGTCGGGGCGATCGGGCGCGGGACGATGCCGCCGGTCTATGCTGCCCGCGGGCGACAGGGGCGAGAAGGCAATGCGAACGTGATGACGCCCGACAGCCTTTTCCGCGTCTATTCGATGACCAAGCCGATCACTGGCATGGCCGCGATGATGCTCATCGAAGATGGCAAGCTGCGACTCGATCAGGATGTCGGCGATTTCGTACCCGGCTTTAAAAAGCCGATGGTCGCGATCGATCCCGAAAAGTCGCTCGATGCGCGGCCCGCCTCCCGCCCGCTGACGATCCGCCACGTTCTGACCCACTCGGGCGGCCTCGGCTATGCGATCATCAGCAAGGGTGCGCTTCGGCAGGCGTTTATCGATCAGGGCCTGATCGGAGGCGCGGTCAGCCGCATGAAGCTGCCAGATTTACCTGATGGTCCGCGTGCACCGACGCTGGCGGCCTATGCCGAGCGCCTGTCGCATCTGCCGCTGATCGCCGATCCGGATACGCGCTGGAGCTATTCCTGTGGGCTCGACCTGATGGGCCACATCATCGAACTGGCGAGCGGCATGGAATTCGAGGCATTCCTGCGCAAACGGCTGTTTGAGCCGCTGGGCATGGCAAGCAGCTGGTTTCAGGTGCCGCAGGATCAATTGGGGCGCATGACGACCAATTACGGCATATCGCCGCGTGGGCGGATCCCGATCGACCTGGGCAGCAATACCGTTTTCGCCGACAAGCCGGTGCTCAAGCTGGGCGGGGCGGGATTGGTGATGAGCCCGCGCGATTACGACCGCTTCCTGCGGATGTTGGCAGGCTATGGCGCAATCGGCGGCGTGCGGGTGATGAAGGAAAAGACCGCACGCATTGCGATGTCGAACCTGTTGGCTCCGGGTTGCGACACCCGGGGAACGTTCGTCGATGGCCAGGGCTTCGGTGCGGGCGGTCGCGTGCAGTTGAAAGCCGATGCGATCGGCGCGCAGGCGGGCACCTATGGCTGGGGCGGGGCGGCATCGACCCTCGCATGGGTCGATCACGTGCGCGGCGTGCGTGCCTCCGGCTTTGTCCAGTTCATGCCTGACAGCGCGCTTCCATTCCGTAGCGAGTTTTCCCGCACGGTTTATGCCACCGCGTGACAGATCTGGTTGGACCAGCCGCCGCGCTCACCGGCTACCCGTTCGACCGCGCAGACCATTTGCGGCAGGACACCGACGGTTATGCCGCGCTGTTCGACTGGCGTGCGCGCGTGCTGTTGCTCGACGGGGTCGATGCGCGGCTGGGTGAAGGCGGAACACTGTCCTGGGGCAGTCTCGCGGAAGTCGAGGTGGAAGCCGAATTGATCTTTCTGGGTCTGGACCAAGGCCGCGCACATTTCGTCCCGGCCCCGTCGGGGCCGGTGCAGGCCGTGATGCGCAGCCCGGCGATGTTTGCCGCGCTGAGCCTGATGCCCGCAGCCGATGCGGCGGTGTTCGGCACCGCCATCAGCTTGATTGGCTGGCACGGGTCGCATCGCTTCTGCGCGCGTTGCGGAAGCGAAACCGCTATCTTTCGTGGAGGATGGGGGCGCAAATGCGGTACCTGTGCCGCGGAACACTTCCCGCGCACAGACCCGGTCGTGATCATGGTCGCCGAACATGACGGGCGCGCGTTGCTCGGGCGTAACGCGGGGTGGCCCGAGGGTCGATATTCTGCGCTGGCGGGTTTTCTTGAACCTGGCGAATCGGTCGAGGAAGCGGTGCGCCGCGAAATCGCCGAGGAGACCAGCGTGCCGACGGGCGCAGTGCATTATATAGCCAGCCAACCCTGGCCGTTTGGTGGATCGCAGCTCATGATTGGCTGCGTCGCGGAAGCGCTGGATGACGCAATCACGCTCGATCCCAGGGAATTGTCCGATGCGATCTGGGTAAGCCGCGACGAGGTCCGCGCCGCGCTGGCGGGGGCGCAGGGGCGGTTCATTGCCCCGCCCCCCTTTGCGATCGCGCATACGTTGCTGACGCATTGGGCGGCGGAACCCTGAGCGCGGGCACTGGTTCATCGCGACAAAGGAGAGTTGCATGACCAAGAGCGTGAAGGACATCGCCGAAGCGATGAAGGACATCGATTTTGCAATGCTTTCGACCCGTGCACAGAATGGCGCGATCGGCACTCGGCCGATGTCGAACAACCGCGACGTCGATTATGATGGCGACAGCTATTTCTTCGCGCTCGACAGCACCCACACCGTCGAGGACATTCAGCGCGATGCACAAGTCGGGTTGTCGATGGAGGGCAAGCGCGGGCTGCTCGGCAAGCCCGGCATGTTCATCGCGGTCGAAGGACGCGGCGAGCTGATCCGCGACAAGTCGGCGTTCGAGGCGCATTGGAACAAGGACCTCGAACTCTGGTTCGAACAGGGCACCGACACACCCGGACTGACCCTGATCAAGGTTCATGCCCAGCGCATTCATTATTGGGACGGACAGGAAGAGGGCGAGATCAAGCTCTAGAGAGCTTTTCGAAGTACCACGAATTCGAGTTGCCGCGTCGGTATTCCGAACCGCTCGTCACCCATCGGAAAGGGGCGGCGTTCTCCGGTAAGGACGTAGCCCTTTCGCTCATAATAAGCGATCAGCTCGTTGCGCCCATCGATCACGGTCATTTCCATCTGTGTCGAACCGAATTCGTCGCGCGCCGCCGCCTCGCACGCTGCCATCAATTCCGCGCCGATGCCACCCGCCTGGCGCTCGGGATCGACCGCGAGAAGACCGAGATAGGCGGTGCCCTCGCCTTTTGCCGTTAGTTGGACGCAGCCGAGCAGGGCGGCATCTGTTTCGGCGAGAAGGATGTGCTGCTGGGGGTCGACGATGATCGCGCCGAGAGTTTCGCGATCGGTCCTCTGACCGTGGAGCAGGTCGGCCTCGTGGGTCCAACCACGACGCGCGCTTTCGCCCCGATAGGCGCTTTCGACGAGAGCATGAACCGCAGGCAGATCAGCCGCGGTGGCGCAGCGGATCTCAGCCACGCGGCCGCGCTTGGGGATAACTGCCGAGCAGACGAACCCATTTCGAGTGAAAGGCCAGTTCGTCGAGCGCCCGCGCGACCGCCGGGTCGCTGGGGTGCCCGTCGAAATCGGCGAAGAATTCGGTCGCCGAAAAGCTGCCGCCATGCTGGTAGCTTTCGAGCTTGGTCATGTTGACGCCGTTGGTCGCAAAGCCGCCCATGGCCTTATACAGTGCGGCGGGAACGTTCTTCACCTCGAAGATCAGCGTCGTCATCGTCGGTGAGCCGGCGGGCGGAGGTGGCGCTTCGTCGCGAGACAGGATGACGAAACGAGTCATGTTGTCCGACGAGTCGGCGATCATGCTCTCCAGTGTCTCCAGCCCATAAATTCCTGCGGCGAGCGGCGGGGCGAGCGCCGCAATGGTCGGATCGCCAAGTTCGGCGACCTGCGCAGCCGCACCCGCGGTATCCTCATGCTGCACAGGCTGGATGCCGCGCCCGCGCAGCCAGCGGCGGCATTGGCCAAGAGCTTGCGGATGACTCATCGCCGCCTTGACGCCCTCGATCGAACCAGTGCCCATGAGCGAGTAATGGATCGGCAGGAAATGCTCGCCGATGATCTGCAGGCCGCTCTCAGGCAGCAGGAAGTGGATGTCGGCGACGCGGCCGTGGAGCGAGTTTTCGAGCGGAATCATCGCGCGGGCGGCTCGGCCCTCCTTGACCGCGTCGATTGCGTCTTCGAACGAAAAGCACGGAATTGGCAGCGCGCCGGGACAGGCCTGCTCGATGGCGATGTGCGAATTGGCGCCTGGTGCACCCTGGAATGACACGGCGTTGTCCGGATTGTGCCCGGCGGCTGCGAGCATCTTTTCGACTATCGGGCGCGCGGGAGCGGGGAAGCGGTTCATTTCGCGTGCGCCCGTAACCGCAGCACTGCGCTTGCGCCACCCCGCGCGCTTTCCTAAAGCCCGCGCAAATATTTCCGCACAGGGTGAATACGCATGGACGACCGGTTCAACACGATCGCGATGATGGCGCTGGGCGCGGGGATCGTGGCGCTGGGCGCAACGATCGTGAGCGGCGAATTCTTTCACGGCGAGCGTCCCGAAAAAATGGGCTATGTCGTCGAGGGCGTCGAGGCCGAAGCCGGGAGCGCTGGCGAAGTCGCCGATCCGCCGATCGCGGTGCGTCTCGCCACTGCTGACCCCGCGAAGGGCGCCGACCAGTTCAAGAAGTGCGCGTCTTGCCACACGATCACGTCGGGCGGGCCGAACGGCATCGGTCCGAACCTGTGGGCGACGGTGGGTGAAACCGCAGGCGAAGGAAAGGGCGGCTTTGCCTTCTCCGACGCGCTGAAAAGCAAGGGCGTGAAGTGGGGCTTTGACGAGCTTGACCAATGGCTGAAAAAGCCCAGCGCCTATGTTCCCGGTACCAAGATGAGCTTTGCCGGCCTGTCCAACGGTCAGGACCGTGCCAACCTGATCGCCTATCTTAACAGCCAGGGATCGAACCTGCCGCTACCCGCCGCGCCGGCCGAGGGAGCGGGGAACAAGACCGAAGCCCCTGCGGGCCAAGGCAAGACCGACAGTCCGCCATCGGGAGAGCAGCCCGGTGGCACGCCGGGGAACACTGCAGCGCCGGCTACCAAGCCCGGCGCCTGAGCGTCAGTCGACCGCGTAAAACTCGCGGACGATCCCCCAAGCTTCCTCCGCCGTATCGACGAAGCGGAACAGGTCCAAATCCTGCGGGCTAATTACGCCTTCTTCAACGAGCGCCTGGAAACTGACGACGCGGTTCCAGAATTCGCGGCCGAACATGAGGATCGGGATCGGCTTGATCTTGCCGGTCTGGATCAGTGTCAGCAATTCGAACGTTTCATCGAAGGTGCCGAAGCCGCCTGGGAACACCGCCACGGCGCGCGCGCGGAGCAGGAAATGCATCTTGCGCAGCGCGAAATAGTGGAATTGGAAGCTCAGCGAAGGCGTCACATAGGTGTTGGGTGCCTGTTCGTGCGGCAAGACGATATTGAGCCCGATCGATTCGGCACCCGCGTCCTGCGCACCGCGATTGGCCGCCTCCATCACCGACGGGCCGCCGCCCGAACACACCACGAAGTGGCGCTTGCCGTCCTCGTCGCGCCGGGTGTTTGATGCAAGCGCGGCAAGCTTGCGCGCTTCGGCATAGGTCCAGCTGTTGGCCTCGAGCCGCGCGGCGATCGCCGGATCGGGGTTCAACGACTTGACGCCGGGTTCGGGAATGCGCGCGGAACCGTAGAATACCATTGTCGAGGCGATGTGCGCCTCGTCCAGCAATAATTCGGGCTTGAGGAGCTCGAGCTGGAAACGAACGGCACGCAAATCTTCGCGCAACAGGAAGTCGGTATCCTGAAATGCCAGCTTGTAGGACGGACTCATCGTCTGGGGCGTTGAGATGCCCTCGGCAGCTTGGGCGGCTTCTGCGCGCGCATGAGTGAAGACGCGGGACGGGATGCGAGTTTCGGTCATCGCGGCCCCTTAGCGACAGAGTTGGCTGCCGCCCATATCCAAGTGCAGGTGGTTCTCGTGCAAACGATTATAATCGGGCGAAAGCACTGTCCGAAAACGGCGGCAGGCGGCATCGCGGACTGCCCGCAGGAACCGCCCAGTGGCTGCGTCGCCACGCCATCCGCCAAGCACCGCGATGCGCCGCCCGTCCTTTAGCACGAACGCCGAGACGTCGACTGCGTTGGCGAAGGCATGCTCGCTCAGCCGCCCTGCGCTGGCATTGTTGACGTTGCGGCACGCGTAGGTCCCGAAAGTTTCGACCCGCACCACCGGGCTGCCGAACTCGCCCATCGCCGGAATCTGCAGGTCCGACTGGACCCATTGTGCGAAACTCGACGCGAGCGGACAGGTCATTGCCCCCAGATTGGTGATCGGCGTGCCGATATCGCGCAATTGCACCGCGCTCTTCGCCGAACACCCGTTGCCAAAGTCGCGGTCGGGCAGCAGGCGGTAGCGGGCGACGCCAAGGTCTAGCCTGGCGAGGCATTGACGCAGCGCTGCGCTGTCCATGACGCGATCGGTCTGCGCCGGCGGACGCTGGCGACGCGGGGCGCCGATGCAGCATACAAGAGCGAGGAGCAGCGCGATGGCAGCGATGGACTTCATCGGATCAGCTTAGGCGTGTGGCCGAAAAGAAGGGAGCCCTTCCTCGCCGCAGCCTTCTTGACGCGCCGCAACAAATCCCTAGGCGGGTCAGCGGGCCACGCTGTCCCAACGCAGCGCGTGCTCTCTGTGAGGAGAGACTGACATGACTGAAACTGACCGCCCGCTGGCGAAGCCTGCGCGTCCCCATTTTTCTTCCGGGCCCTGTGCCAAGCCCCCGGGTTGGGACGCCTCGCGCCTCGCCACCGGCGTACTTGGCCGCTCGCATCGTTCGAAGCTCGGCAAGGCGCGACTGCAATATTGCATCGACCTTATGCGCGAGCTGCTCGAGCTGCCCGACACCCACCGCATTGGTATCGTGCCCGGTTCGGATACCGGTGCGTTCGAAATGGCGATGTGGACGATGCTTGGCGCGAAGCCCGTCACCGCGCTGGCATGGGAGAGCTTTGGCGAAGGCTGGGTCACCGACGCGGTCAAGCAGCTCAAGATCGATCCGACCGTGATCCGCGCCGACTATGGCCAATTGCCTGACTTGTCGCAGGTCGACTGGAACAACGACGTGCTGTTCACCTGGAACGGCACGACCAGCGGCGTGCGCGTACCCGATGGCGAGTGGATCCCGGCGGATCGGGAAGGCCTGAGCTTCGCCGACGCGACCAGCGCGGTGTTCGCCTACGACCTGCCGTGGGACAAGATCGATGTCGCAACGTTCAGCTGGCAAAAGGTGCTGGGCGGGGAAGGTGGCCACGGGGTCATCATCCTCGGCCCGCGCGCTGTCGAGAGGCTCCAAAGCCATACGCCGGCATGGCCGCTGCCCAAACTGTTCCGCCTCGTGTCGAAGGGCACGCTGGCCGAGGGCGTATTCAAGGGCGAGACGATCAACACCCCGTCGATGCTCGCCGTCGAAGATGCGATCTTCGCACTCGAATGGGCCAAGTCGGTTGGCGGCAGCGCGGGCCTGATTGCGCGCTCGGACGCCAATGCGGCGGCGCTTGACGCCATTGTCCGCGAACGTCCGTGGTTGGGCCACCTGGCCGTCGATGAGGCGTCTCGCTCGAAGACCAGTGTGTGCCTCACCGTCGAGGGCGCGGACGAAGCCCTGATCAAGAAGTTTGCCGGACTGCTTGAGGCGGAAGAGGCCGCATACGACATCGCCGGCTATCGCGACGCCCCGCCGGGCCTGCGTATCTGGTGCGGCGCGACGGTCGACACCGCGGACATCGTGGCGCTCGGACCCTGGCTCGATTGGGCTTGGGCCGAGGTACGCGCTGCCTGACACGACGCGTCAGCCGACACATTTCTTGAAGATGAGGCTCCTGCAGCGAAGGGGCGACGAAAGGTCTGAAATGCCAAAAGTCTTGATTTCCGACAAAATGTCTCCGCTCGCCGCCCAGATCTTCCGCGAACGCGGGGTCGAGGTCGACGAGATCACCGGCGAAACCAAGGATCAGCTTATCGCGCGGATCCACGAATATGATGGCCTCGCAATCCGCTCCTCGACCAAGGTGACGAAGGAGATCCTGGCCGCGGCGCCCAACCTCAAGGTCATTGGCCGCGCCGGCATCGGCGTCGACAATGTCGATATCCCCGCTGCCTCCGCGCAGGGCGTGGTGGTGATGAACACGCCATTCGGGAATTCGATCACCACCGCCGAACACGCCATCGCGCTGATGTTCGCGCTCGCCCGGCAATTGCCCGAGGCCGACGCGTCGACCCAGGCCGGAAAGTGGGAAAAGAACCGCTTCATGGGCGTCGAGCTGACCGGCAAGACACTCGGCCTGATCGGCGCGGGCAATATCGGCTCGATCGTTGCCGATCGCGCGCTGGGGCTGAAGATGAAGGTCGTCGCCTACGATCCCTTCCTCACCCCCGAACGTGCGGTCGAATTGGGCATCGAAAAGGCCGATCTCGATACGCTGTTGGCCAAGGCCGATTTCATCACCCTGCATACCCCGCTGACCGATCAGACGCGCAATATTTTGAGCCGCGAGAATCTGGCGAAGACCAAGAGGGGCGTGCGGATCATCAATTGCGCACGCGGTGGCTTGGTAGACGAGGCGGCACTCAAGGACGCGCTGGACAGCGGCCAGGTCGGCGGCGCGGCGCTCGACGTGTTCGTCAACGAACCCGCCAGTGAATCGCCGCTGTTTGGAACGCCCAACTTTATTTCCACCCCGCATCTGGGCGCTTCGACCAACGAAGCGCAGGTCAACGTCGCGCTGCAGGTCGCCGAACAGATGGCGGATTTCCTCGTCACCGGTGGCGTGACCAACGCGCTCAACATGCCGTCGCTCAGCGCGGAGGAAGCGCCCAAGCTCAAACCCTATATGGCGCTTGCCGAACGACTAGGCTCATTGGTCGGACAATTGGCCCATGACGGGCTGACCTCGGTGTCGGTCGAAGTCGAAGGCGCCGCAGCGTCGCTCAATCCCAAACCCATTACCGCAGGCGGTGCTCGCAGGGTTGCTGCGCGTCCACTCGGCGACGGTGAACATGGTCAATGCTCCGTTCCTCGCACGCGAACGCGGGATGGACATTCGCGAAGTCCGCCGGGAACGCGAAGGCGATTATCACACATTGCTTCGGGTGATGGTAAAGACCGAGGCGGGCGAACGCTCGGTCGCGGGCACGCTGTTCGGCAACACTGCGCCCCGTCTGGTCGAACTGTTCGGCGTCAAGGTCGAAGCCGATCTACAGGGCGACATGCTCTACATCGTCAACGAAGACGCGCCGGGCTTTATCGGGCGGCTTGGCTCGACCCTGGGCGAAGCCGGTGTCAACATCGGCACCTTCCACCTCGGGCGTCGCGAAGCGGGCGGCGTGGCGGTGCTGTTGCTATCGGTCGATACACCGGTGCCCGCCGATGTGCTCAAGACGATTTTGCAATTGCCCGGTGTAAAGCGCGCCACGGCGCTCAAATTCGACTAGGGCGCGCGCATGACGATTCCCGCCGGATTGCTGCCCGAGGGCTTGCGCGATCGCCTGCCCGGCGAGGCGGCGGCGGGAACTGCTCGCGTGGCCAAAATGTTCGACGCGATTACCGGCGCGGGTTTCGCGCAAATCTCGCCGCCACTGGTTGAATATGAAGAAGCGCTCGCGGTGCGTCTGCAGGGTGCGCGCACGGATCTGGCGCGCTTCGTCGATCCCCAATCACAGCGGCTGCTGGCGATCCGCTCAGACATCACGCCGCAGGTTGCGCGCATCGCGTCGACAACCCTGGCCGCTGCCCCCCGCCCGTTGAAGCTGGGCTATGTCGGGCAGGTCCTCAAACTGGCAGCAGGTGAACTCGATCCAGCGCGCGAACGGACGCAGATGGGTGCCGAGCTGATCGGGGCGGACACCGTCGACGCGGCGCTCGAAATCGTCGCGCTTGCACTCGCCGCGCTACGCGCCGGGGGTGCTCAGGACATCATGGTCGATCTGACGCTGCCCGATCTGGTGTCACGCTGTGCGGCAAGGTCGAGTCAGCAGATCGCGTCGCGCAGATCGATCATCTGCTCGACATGAAAGATGCAGGCGGGCTTGTGGCCGCGGGCCTTGGTCACTGGTTGCCGTTGCTCGGCGCGATGGGCGCGCCTGCCGTGCGCGCTGGCCGCGCTGCGACGGTTCGATCATGCCGGGCTACTGGCCAGCCGCGTCGAGGGCATTGCGCATATGGCCGACGCCTTGGCGAAACAGGGTGCGCGCGTCACCGTCGATCCGACCGAGCGACACGGTTTCGAATATCAGAGCCTGGTTCGGCTTTTCGCTTTTTGCGGGCGACCGCGAAATCGGTCGCGGCGGCAGTTACGCCATCGCCGGCTCGAACGAAGCCGCGGCCGGTTTCTCGATCTATCCTGATACTTTGGAGCAATAATGGCCAACGTCACCGTGATCGGCGCGCAATGGGGCGACGAGGGCAAGGGCAAGATCGTCGACTGGCTCGCTGCGCGCGCCGATGCGGTGGTCCGTTTCCAGGGCGGGCATAATGCCGGCCACACGCTGGTCGTAGACACCAAGGTCTACAAGTTAGCCTGCTGCCCTCGGGGATCGTGCGCGGCACGCCGTCGATGATCGGCAATGGCGTGGTGCTCGATCCGTGGCATTTCCGCGACGAGGTCGAAAAGCTGCGCGCCCAGGGGGTGGCGATTTCGCCCGAGACGCTGTCGGTGGCCGAAACCTGCCCGCTGATCCTGCCGTTCCACCGCGACCTCGACGGCCTGCGCGAGGACGCGTCGGCGTTCAAGATCGGCACGACGCGGCGCGGCATCGGCCCGGCCTATGAGGACAAGGTCGGGCGTCGTGCGATCCGCGTGTGCGATCTGGCGCATCTCGACCAACTCGGCCCGCAGATCGACCGCCTGTGCGCGCATCACGATGCGATCCGCGCCGGTTTCGGCGTCGCCCCGATCGACCGCGAGCGCCTGATGCGCGATCTGGCCGCGATCGCCCCCGCCGTACTGCCATATGCCAAGCCGGTGTGGCGCGAGCTCGACCAGGCCCGCCGTGCGGGCAAGCGCATCCTGTTCGAAGGTGCGCAGGGCATGCTGCTCGACGTCGATCACGGCACCTATCCGTTCGTCACCTCGTCCAACACGGTGTCGGGGACCGCGGCGAGCGGATCGGGCATGGGCCCGGCGGCGACCGGCTACGTGCTCGGGATCGTCAAGGCCTACACCACGCGCGTCGGGCAGGGGCCGTTCCCGACCGAACTCGACGACGAGACCGGCGAGCGGCTCGGCACGCGCGGGCATGAATTCGGCACGGTCACGGGGCGCAAGCGCCGCTGCGGCTGGTTCGATGCGGTGCTGGTGCGCCAGGCGGCGGCGGTCGGCGGCATCACCGGCATCGCGCTGACCAAGTTGGACGTGCTCGACGGGTTCGAAACGCTAAGGATCTGTACCGGCTACCGCGTCGGCGACCGGACCTACGACTACCTTCCTGCGCACGCCATCGATCAGGCGGCAGCCGAGCCGATCTACGAGGAAATCGAGGGCTGGAGCCAGTCGACCGCAGGCGCGCGCAGCTGGGCCGATCTCCCCGCACAGGCGATCAAATACATCAAGCGCGTCGAGGAACTGATCGATTGCCCCGTGGCGCTGGTATCGACCAGCCCCGAGCGCGAGGACACGATCCTAGTGCGCGATCCGTTCGCCGGCTTAGAACTTGCTGGCGCCGGGCGCGCCCATGGCCCCTGCGCGCGGAGCGACGGCGCGGCTTCGTCTTCGGTCAGCAACTGCCAGCCCGCCGGCCCCAGGCGCTCCATGGGGCGAAAACGGGCCTTATACTCCATCGTCTTCGGCGCCCTGCACCCAATAGCCGAGATAGACATGCGGCAGCCCGGCTTCGGCCGCGCGGGCGATGTGGTCGAGGATGATGAACGTGCCCATGCCCGTCAAGGTCGGGATCGAAGAAACTGTAGATCAGCGACAACCCGTCCGCTTGCCGGTCGGTCAGGCACGCCCCGACCAATTTGCCGACCGTCGCGCGTCGCGATATTCGACGATATACGAGTCGACCGGCGAGACTTCGACCATGTCGGCAAAGTCGGCATCGTCCATGCCCGACCATTCCACCACGGGCATGACGCGCTGCGAGATAGCGCTGCAGCAAGTCAAATTGTTCTTCGGTCGCCCAGGGGCGGCAGGCAGTGATCGTCAGGTCCGCATGTCGTCGCATCAGCCGTCGCTGCGTCGCATTGGGGACGAATGCCTGCGCCAGCGTGCGCACCGATACACAGGCCGAGCAGTCGCGCACAGCTCGGCCGATAAGCGACGCTCTGGCTGCGGCGAAACCCGATCTGCGACAGCGCATCGTGCAACTCGGCCGCGCCGGGTCCGCGCAGTTCGGTGAACAATTTCCGTTCGGTTTGCCCCGGCAAATAAGGGCATGGCGCCGGCGTGGTCACGAAGAACCGCGGAAATTTGGTCTGGACGCTCACAAGTCGAGATTATGGTGACCCGCGCTGATGATGAAAAGCCGGTTAACTCTCTTTATGCCAGTTCGACCGGTGCAACCTCGTAATCCGCCGCGCGTAGAGCCGCGACCAATCGGTCGAGATGGGCTCCGATCCCGCGTTTCGCACTCGATCTCGGTCACCAGCCCCTTGGCGGGCAAGGTCGTGAACACACGCTGGTGATACACCTCGATGATGTTGACCTGCTGTTCGTCGAACACCTTGGCCACGTGATACAGCGCGCCGGGCCGATCCTGCAGCCGGATGCGCAGGCGAGCGAGACGACCTGACCGCGCCAGGTCGCGCAACAAGACGTTGGCGAGCAGGCGCGTGTCGATGTTGCCGCCGCACAGCACGATGCCAACCTTGCGGCCCGCGAACTTCTCGGGATTGGCCAGCAGGGCCGCTAGCCCTGCCGCGCCAGCGCCCTCGACCACGGTCTTTTCGATCTGCAGCAACAGGCTGACCGCGCGTTCCAGATTCGCGTTCGCTGACCAGCACGATGTCATCGGCCACCGCGCGAACGATTTCGCGGGTAATGCATGCCCGGCTCCTTGACCGCGATGCCCTCGGCCAACGTATCGCCACCGCACGGCAGTTCGGCGCCGGTGATGCACGTCATACATCGACGGGATAGAGCTCCGCCTGGACCCCGATGCACCGCGATATCGGGACGCAGCGCCCGCGCCGCAGTGCCGATGCCCGACAGCAGCCCGCCGCCGCCGATCGGGATCGACCAGCGTGTCGATATCGGGCGCATCCTCCAGCATTTCGAGCCCGACCGTGCCCTGCCCGGCAATGACGTCCGGCATCGTCGAAAGGGTGGACGAAGGTCAGGCTGCGCTCGATTTCCAGTTCGCGCGCATGGGCATAAGCCGCGTCGAAGGTTTCGCCGTGCAGCACGACCGTCGCGCCATGCCCTTCGGTCTGCATCACCTTCACCGTCGGGGTGGAGTGCGGCATGACGATGGTCACGGGGATGCCCAGCCGCGCGCCATGATAGGCCAGGCCCTGCGCATGATTGCCGGCCGATGCTGCGATCACGCCCTTGTCGCGCGGTCGACTTCCGCCATCAGCAGCAATTTGTTGAGCGCGCCGCGCTCCTTATAGGCCGCGGTGAATTGCAGGTTCTCGAATTTCAGCCACACGTCGCAGCCCAGCAGTTTGATAGCGTCTGGCTCTTGAGCGTCGGCGTCCGCACGACCGCCCCGGCAATGCGCGCGGCGGCGGCCTGGATATCGGCGAGGGAGACAGGCGATTGGGGTGACAACATCGCGCCGCCCCTAGCGTCGATCCTCAATGCGGTCGACCGTCGGTGTCCATCAGCACTTCACGCCGTCCAACATGATCGGGACGCGACACGAGGCCGTCGGTTTCCATCCGCTCGATCAACCGCGCGGCGCTATTATAGCCGACACGCAACTGGCGCTGCAGCCAGCTGGTCGAGGCCTTCTGGCTTTCGGCAACCAGTTGCCGCGCCTTGCGGAACAGTCTGATCCTCCGCCGAATCCTCGCCCGTTGGCGCGCCTTCGAGGTCGAAGCCGCCATCCTCGGGCTCCTCGGTGACCGCCATGATGTAATCGGGCGTGCCCTGCCCGCGCCAGTGGTCGGCGACCGCCTTGACCTCCTCGTCGCTGACGAACGGGCCGTGGACGCGAACGATCTGCTTGCCGCCGGGCATGTACAACATGTCGCCCTTGCCCAGCAATTGTTCGGCGCCCTGTTCGCCAAGGATCGTGCGGCTGTCGATCTTGCGAGGTGACCGCGAACGAGATGCGCGTCGGCAGGTTGGCCTTGATGACGCCGGTGATGACATCGACCGACGGGCGCTGCGTCGCCATGATCAGATGGATGCCCGCCGCGCGCGCCTTTTGCGCCAGCCGCTGGATCAGGAATTCGACTTCCTTGCCCGCGGTCATCATCAGATCGGCGAGTTCGTCGACGATGACGACGATCTGCGGCAGCGGCCTCGAAATCGAGGCTTTCTTCCTCGTAAATCGGCTGGCCGGTCTCGGCGTCATAACCGCACTGGATGCGCCGTCCGAGCTTGCTGCCCTTGGCCTTCGCCGCCAGCACCTTCTCGTTGAAGCTGGCGAGGCCGCGCACGCCGATCGACGCCATCATGCGATAGCGGTCCTCCATCTGCTCGACCGCCCATTTGAGCGCGCGGATCGCCTTGGCCGGCTCGGTGACGACCGGAGCGAGCAGATGCGGAATATCCTCATAGCTCGACAGTTCGAGCATCTTGGGATCGATCATGATCATGCGGCACTGATCGGGCGTCAGCCGATAGAGCAACGAACAGATCATCGCGTTGAGGCCGACCGACTTGCCCGAACCGGTGGTGCCCGCGACGAGCAGATGCGGCATCGGCGCCAGGTCGGCGATCACCGGGTCGCCGGCGATATTCTTGCCGAGGACGAGCGGCAGCGACCCGCCATTGTCGTCGAACGCGTCGCTGGCGATCAGTTCGTGCAGCACTACCGGCTTCACGCCGCGCATTGGGCAATTCGATGCCGATGACCGTGCGTCCCGGGATTGTCGCGATGCGCGCACGAAGCGCGGACATGTTGCGCGCGATATCGTCGGCCAGTTGGACCACGCGGGTGGCCTTGATGCCCGGCGCGGGCTCGAGTTCGTACATCGTCACGACCGGGCCGGGGCGGACCTCCTTGATCTCGCCCTTTACGTTGAAGGTATCGAGAACCGTCTCGAGCAGCCGCGCATTCTTTTCGAGGCTCGCCTTGTCGAGCGCCGGGCCCGTCGACGGGCGGCGCGGGCGTCAGCAGGTCGAGCGAGGGCAGGACGTATTTGTCGCGCAGCGCGAGGCTCGGCTGACGGTCCTTGTTGGGCGCCTTGGCGGCGCGCGGTCGGCGATGACAGGTTTGGAGCGCACGGTCCTCGACGAGCGCGGCACGCGGCGCGCCGGCTTGGGCCGTGGGCATCTTGATGATCGGGGCGATGTCGTCGGCGTTCGTCATAGTCGTCGATTCGGCGCGTTCACGGCGCGTGAACAGAAAGGCGCGCTCGACCTCGTCCAGCGCGAGCGAGCGCGCCCAGACATAGGTGGCGATGGCGGCGAACAGCCCGGCGACCGCCCAGCCGACGGGGGCGACCCAGGCGGGATCGGGGATCAGCGCCACGCCCGCGCTCGTCGCCCTTGGCCGCGAGCATGCCGATAATGCCGCCATAGCCCGCGGGCAGACCCGACGCTTCGCCGCCGACGAAAATGCCGATCGCGGCGGCGAACAACGCGATGGCCAGCAACGTGCCGCCCAATTGCCGCTTCCAACCCGCCGGATGCGAATCGCGCCACAGGCGCAGCGCGAGGACGATCATTACCGGCAGCCATAGCGCCGCCGCCGGGCCGAATAGCGTAAGCAGGATGTCCGCGGTCCATGCGCCTGGCGCGCCGATCCAATTATGCACCATGCCGCCTGCTGCGGTGTTGAGCGACCCGTCGGTCGCGCGATAGCTGACCAGAGCAAAGCCCAGCGCCAGCGTGAAGGCGAGCAGCAGCACTGCGCCCGTCAGCGTTCCGCCGCGCACCGCGCCGCGCTTCACCGCATCCTGCCAGCTGCCGTCGGCCCGGCTCGCCATTGTCCCCGCTCCGTTCGCGCTCGATTCAATCGGAAGAATCCCACGTCGATGGAGTCCGCGTCAATCGGGGTGACGAGATGCGTTTTGCGGGGCTACGGCAGTGCCATGCAGCGCACGGACGTCCTCATCCTCGGCGGCGGCTTGGTCGGGCCTGACGCTGGCGCTGGCGCTCGATCGTTCCGGGCATCACCAGCGTGGTCGTCGATCCCGCCGACCCCGAAGCCACCCTGACCCAGGCATTTGACGGCCGCGCCTCCGCCATCGCATCGGCCAGCTGGAACATGCTGGAGGCGATCGGCATTGCCGAACGGCTGATGCCACACGGCCAGCCGATCCACCGCATCGAGGTTCGCGACGGCCTGCAGCGCGAGCCACTGGCTTTCGCTGACGAACGCCCCCTCGGCACGATGGTCGAGAACCGCATTCTGCGCCGCGAATTGCGCGAAGCCGCACTGGCGTCGAAGAATATCGACTTGCGAATGCCCGCGCGTGCTGAAGTCGAACGCCGTGCCGAGGGCGTTTTCGCTGATTTGTCCGACGGCAGTGAAGTCCGCGCCGACCTGCTCGTGGTCGCGCGAAGGCCGCCGTTCGCCGACGCGCGAAGCCGCCGGCATCCGCATCGCGCAGTGGAAATATGATCACTCGGCGATCGTCACGGCGTTCGATCACGAAGCGCGATCATGGCGGCGTGGCGCACGAAATTTTCTACCCCGCCGGCCCATTCGCGCTGTTGCCGATGATCGGAGGCCATCGTTCGGCAGTCGTGTGGAGCGTCCACGCCAAGGACGCGGCGGGCATGATGGCGCTCAGTGATCACGCCTTTGCCGTCGAAGCCGAAAAGGCATGCGGTGGGCTGCTTGGCAAGCTCACCATTGCCGCCCCCCGCGCCGCCTGGCCACTCGGTTTCCATCACGCAGCCAACATCACCGCGGAACGGATGGCTTTGGTTGGCGACGCCGCGCACGGCATTCATCCCATCGCCGGGCAGGGCCTGAACCTCGGCTGGCGCGACGCCGCGGCGCTGGCACAAGTGATCGTCGAGGGCAGCCGGCTTGGCCTCGATCTGGGCGACCCGCAATTGCTCGCCCGCTATCAGCGCTGGCGCGGCTTTGACGCGATGGCGGTGTCGGTCGCGACCGACACTTTAACCCGCCTGTTCGGCGTGCCCGGCAAGCTGCCGCGCGCCGCGCGCCGCTTCGGTATCGGCATCGTCGAAAAGGTCGCTCCGCTCAAAAGCTTCTTCATGGCCGAAGCGCGCGGCGAGCTGGGCGAATTGCCCGTGCTGCTGCGGGGCAACGCGATCTGACCTCGGTGGAGGCCGTCATCGCCGCCGGGGAAACGGCTCGCGACCATGGCGCTGACCATGGCCGCGACCTTCATCGTCGTGCTCGACACGACCATCGCCAACGTGGCGCTGCCGCACATGCAGGCGGCGCTTGGCGCATCGCCCGACACGATTTCATGGGTGCTGACCAGCTACATCCTGGCGAGCGCGGTGGCATTGCCGCTGACCGGCTGGCTGTCGGCGCAGCTTCGGGCGACGGATGTTGTTCACCATAGCCGTCGCCGGGTTTACGATCTCGTCGGCTCTGTGCGGCATCGCCAATTCGCTGCCGACGATGGTTGCGGCGCGGCTGGTTCAGGGGCTGTGCGGTGCAGTGCTGGCGCCGATGAGCCAGGCGATCATGTACGACATCAACCCCCCCGAAAAGCACGTTCAGGCGATGACCCTGTGGGGCCTCGTGATCATGGTCGGGCCGATCCTCGGGCCAGTGGTCGGCGGCTATCTGACCGAGAATTTCGACTGGCGCTGGGTGTTCTATATCAATGTCCCGATCGGCATCCTGACGGCGATCGGCAGCTGGCTGTTGCTATCTGGCGGCAAGCAGGCAGGGCGCAGGTTCGACGTCTTCGGCTTCGTCCTGCTCGCCACGTCGCTCGCATCGATGCAACTCATGCTCGATCGAGGAGTCCAGCTCGACTGGTTCGACGCGACCGAGATCTGGGTGGAACTCGGCACTTGCCTGATCGCATCATGGATGTTCATCGTCCATACCGCGACGGCCAGGGACACGGTGTTGCCACGCCATCTGTTCACCGATCGCAATTTCGTGACAGCCTGCCTGGCCATCACTGTGCTGGGTGGCATCTTGGTTGCGGGCGCGGCGCTGGTCGCGCCGATGCTCCAGGCTTTGTTCGGTTACCCGGTGCTTCTGGCGGGGTTGCTTACCTCGCCGCGGGGCATAGGGACGATGGCGGGGATGCTGATCGCCGGACGATTGACCAGATACGTCGATCCCCGCGTTCCCATTCTTACGGGCATGGCATTGCTCGCTTGGTCGCTGCACCAGATGACGCAGTTCGATTTGGGCATGGACCAGCGGCCGATCATGGTGAGCGGTCTGGTGCAGGGGCTGGGACTGGGACTGGTGGTGTTGCCGATGAACTTGCTCGCCCTGTCGACCCTTGGTGGCGCGCTTCGTACGGATGCCGCATCGCTTTACAATCTGATGCGCTCGATCGGCGGGTCGATCGCCATTTCTCTCATGACCGCGTTGATCGCGCAGCAGACGCAGGTCAACCATGCGACGCTCGGCGCGCATCTGTCGCAAACCCGCCTGCCTTTTCTCGGCCAGGGGATCTTCGAACAATTGGGCTTCAGCGGCGAGTTCATTACCCAGATGATGAATGCCGAGGTCAACCGCCAGGCGGTGATGATCGCGTATATCGATGCTTATTACGCGATGATGTGGGCCGCGATCGCGGTCATGCCGCTGATCCTGACGATGAAGCGGTCGCGCGCCGATGGTCCACCGGAAACGGTGGTGGTGGACGCGCATTAGGCTTGGCGGCATAGGACTAGGGGAACCGCACCCGAGGAGGCAGCAGCGATGAGCGAGACCGGCCTCTCCGAACGTCCCGAAACGCAACTCGACGAAGACGATCGCCTGCGCCCTGAATTCGTCCGTGACGTTCTGGCCGCGGTCGAGGCGGGCGACGATGCACGCGCCCGCGAACTGGTCAGTCCTTTACATCCGGCTGACGTCGCCGACCTGTTCGAACTGATCCCGCGCGAATTGCGCGGCACCCTGACCAGCGCGCTGGGCGAGTCTGGTCGACGCCGAGGTTTTCGCCGAACTTAACGAGCATGTCCGCGAGGAAATGGTCGACGAGATGGACGCGACGCAGGTCGCCGACCTCGCCGCCGAACTTGATACCGACGACGCCGTCGCAATGATCGAAGACATGGAGGCCGACGATCAGGCCGCCGTGCTTCGTGCGCTCGATCCCGACGACCGCGCGGCGATCGAGGCCGCGCTCAGCTATCCCGAGGAGTCCGCCGGCCGCCTGATGCAGCGTGAGCTGATCGCGGTGCCTGAACATTGGACCGTCGGCCAAACCATCGATTACCTCCGCGAGAACCAGAGCCTGACGACCGACTTCTGGGAAATCTTCGTTGTTGATCCTGCGCACAAGCCGATCGGCACCTGCGCGCTGTCGTGGATCCTCCGAACGTCGCGGGGCATCCCGATCGCCGACGTGATGAAGCGCGAACAGACGCTGATCCCGGTGGATATGGATCAGGAAGAGGTCGCGCTACGCTTCCAGAAGTACGCGCTGATTTCCGCCGCGGTGACCGATGACAGCGGTCGGCTGGTCGGGATGATCACCGTCGATGACATCGTCCACGTCATTCAGGAGGAGGCGGGCGAGGACATCACCCGCCTGTCGGGCGCTGGCGATGGGGATATCAACGAACCGATCCTGCAAACCGTCCGCACGCGGCTGACCTGGCTGGTCGTCAACCTCGGCACGGCCGCTGTCGCTGCCAGCGTCGTCGGATTGTTCGAGGGCGTCATCGCGAAATTTGCCTTGCTTGCTGTCCTGATGCCGATTGTTTCCGGCATGGGTGGCAATGCCGGTACGCAAACGCTGGCGGTGACGGTCCGCGCGCTGGCAACGAATCAGCTGACGAGCTCGAACACCTGGCGCATGGTCGTCCGCGAGTTTCGCATCGCACTATTCAACGGCTCCGCGCTGGCGGTGCTGATCGGCAGCGGCGTGGCGTTGATTTACGGTAATGCGCTGCTTGGCGGCGTGATCGCCGCCGCGATGATCATCAATAATGTCGTGGCGGGGTTGGCCGGGATCGCGGTTCCCGTGCTGCTTGATCGCCGCGACGTGGACCCAGCGGTGTCCTCGGCCGTTTTCGTGACGATGGCGACCGACGTGATGGGATTTTTCAGCTTTCTTGGCCTCGCCACCCTTGCGGGGCTGGGCGGATGACATGCTGCATCTGACCAAGGTCGGTTACGGCGCGCAATCGCTGGACGAAGTGATGGGCTGGTTCGCCAATCGCGGCGAAGAATACCGCCATGTCACGCGCTACAAGCCCAAGCGCGCCGAAGAGATTGCCGGACTCGGTTCGCTGTTCTGGATCGTCAAGCACCGCCTTGTCGCGCGCACCCCGATTCTGCGTTTCGAGGAGGCGGAAGGGGGTCGCTGCGCCATCGTGCTCGACACGCGCATGGTGCCGGTGATCGCGCAGCCCAAGCGCGCGCATCAGGGATGGCGGTATCTCGAGGCTAGGGATGCCCCGCCCGACGCGCTTGACGGAGACTTGGGGGAATTCCCACCTGAACTCGCGGGAGAATTGAGGGCTCTGGGTCTGGTTTAGCTTGGGCCAGCGCAGGTACACCCGCCGCCTTGCCGCACAGGACGCGCACCGATCCTTCGCGTTTCACGGTACATGCCGCCTTGCCATAAATAGTCGCGCTCCCCGTGCCTTTGGCTCCGATCTGAGCCGCGCGCGAAGCCGTGGCCGTCAGCGTCCCGCTGCCGTCCAGTGCAACCTTGGCGTCGGCTATGGTCAATCCCGTCGCGTCGAGCGAACCGCTTCCGCGCGTTTCCAGCATCCCGTTGCGCGCGTTCCCCGCGAGCGTAATGGTGCCGGTCCCGGCGGAAATCGCGGTCAGATTATCACTGGCTAACACGCCGACAGAAATGCTGCCCGACCCGTCGAGCGTGACGCGTGTTTCGGTGCCGCTCATCCGGTCAATCGTCAGCGTGCCGGATCCCGCCAGCGACGCCCGCGATAGGGTGCGGGTAACAAGTAGGACCCTGGCCGGTCGCGCCTCATTGCCGTCCTCGGTGGCACGGATTACTGCGGTTGCGCCCTCGACGTCGACCCGCACATGGTCGAGCGCGCGCGTTTCGCCGATGAGCCGTCCCGATGTGCCGCGTCCCGTGGTCACCGTCACGACAAAAGGACCCTCGACGCGCACACCGTCGAAATCGGTCACTGTCAGGGTCCGTTCGGCGGCCGAAACGGGGACCGCAAGTGCAAGCAGGAATAGGATGAGGCAGCGCATGCCGCCTCATCGCACGTCATGGTTAGCGGGGACTTAAGGCTGGCAACGTACCTCGCCCGAGCCTCGCTTGTCTGACTGGCAATTACCCGTGCCCTTGATCGTCACATCGCCCGATCCCTTGAGCACGACCTTGGCAGACTGGCTTGCATGCGCCCGAATGTTTCCCGAGCCGCGCAGTTCGACATCGGCGGTCTCTGCGATCAATTCGGCGGCATCGATCCCGCCAGAACCGGCGAGCTCGAGTTCGACACCCTTGCTCTGCCCGCGCGCCTTGATGTCACCTGAGCCCAGTAGCGACAGGCGTGCCGCTTGAGCCATGATCCGGTCGACGGTCAGGTCACCCGACCCCTTGAGCGAGGCTTCGAAGCTGTCACCGCCCCCCTGATCGACATTCAGGTCGCCGCTACCCTTTAGCGTTGCAGCGCTAATGGGCTTGGCCACAGTGACGGTGATCGTCACGTCCTTGCCACCCTTGTTCCAACCAAACAGCTGGAATTTTACGCCGCTTTGGCGGGTCACGACCAATTCGGTGCCCTGCAACTCAACCTCGATCTTGTTGAGATCCTCGTTGCGACCCGTAGCGACGATCGAAGGCGTTCCGCCGGTGACGACGCGAACATTGTCCGGCCCGCCCAGCGTCACTGAATTGAAACTGCCCGGCACCGGGAAGCTGCGTGTTCCGGTGGTGGTGTCACCCGAAGCGGTGCAGGCGGACAGGGCGAGCAGGGGAAGAAGAACGCGCATGCAACAAGGCCTCCAAGTGTATTACAGATGCAATACACTTGGAGGCCTTGAGATGCAAGCGGTGCTTGCAGCGATGCGTTAGGCGGCTTCGGCCGGCGCTGCGGTCTTGTTGTAGATGGCGGCAGCCGCGCGAAGAATCGTGTGGATCTTCTCCAGTGCGGTCTTCTCGTCGGTCTGCTCCATCGCGCCGAGTTCACGCGCGAGGCGCGAGGCGGCGGCCTCGAAGATCTGACGTTCGGAATAGCTCTGTTCGGGCTGGTCTTCTGCGCGAAACAGATCGCGTGTCACTTCGGCGATCGACACCAGGTCGCCCGAGTTGATCTTCGCTTCATATTCCTGCGCGCGGCGCGACCACATGGTACGCTTGACCTTGGGCTTGCCTTTGAGGGTAGTCAGCGCATCGTCCATCTGCTTGTTGGACGAAAGCTTGCGCATCCCCGCGCTTTCCGCCTTGTTGGTCGGAACGCGCAGCGTCATTTTCTCTTTTTCGAACCGCAGTACGTAAAGCTCGAGCGGCATGCCCGCGATTTCGGATTTCTGCAGTTCGACCACGCGGCCAACACCGTGCTTGGGATAGACGACATAATCACCGACGTCGAAAAGTAGCGCCTTGGCAGCCATTAATGACCTTTCCATAGGGTGCGGCAATGAAACCGTCGTGGCGGATGAAATCCGTCAGACGATGTCGCGCAACCCCTTCATGTCAGACAAAACAGCGTGAGATTCGCGCTGCTTGATGGCAGTTATACACGCTTTGTCACAAAATTGCCAGACAATGCGGAAATCAGTCGCCGGCGCCAGGCTCTGGGGAGAAGAATTTGTCGTACTTGCCTTCTTCGCCCTTATGCTCGTCGGCATCGGCGGGCGTCTGATCATTCTTGCGCGTAACGTTAGGCCACTGTGCGGAAAACGTCGTGTTGAGCTCGAGCCATTTTTCCAGCCCGTTCTCGGTATCAGGCAGGATCGCTTCGGCGGGGCATTCGGGTTCGCAGACGCCGCAATCGATGCACTCGCTCGGATTGATGACGAGCATATTCTCGCCTTCGTAGAAGCAGTCCACCGGGCACACTTCGACGCAGTCCATGTATTTGCAGCGGATGCAGGCGTCGGTGACGACGTAGGTCATTGTCTCGGTTCCCTGTACTCTGGCGGAGAGCGTTAGGATTGCCGGAAAACAGCGTCAATCGCAGAGCGATTGATGCGAGACGTTCGCATCCTCGACCAGAGCCGCCGCCTCCATGGGTGGCCCACGACGGATGGGCAGTGCCACGATGCGCAGCGCCACGACATTGTCTCCGCGCGGGATCGTGAGCACCTGTCCCAGCGCCACGACGTGCGCGTCTCGTTCGATGCGCTTGCCGTCGAGGCGCAAGTGCCCGGCGGCAACAAGCGCCTGCGCAGCGGAGCGCGTCTTGGTCAACCGCGCAAAGAACAGGAATTTGTCGATCCGCATCTACCGCGCGAGTGCCGCCAGCGCGGCAAATCGATTGCCCGGCGCGGGAGCTTTTGCCTCGACGCGCTTGACCGGACGATAGCGCCACTTGCTGCCGTTTTGTCGGAAACCCGCGATGCGAAGCAACGCGGCAAACGCGTCGGCATTCAAACCCATCGATGTCGCCAGCGCAGGGTCGGGCGCGAAATCGGCGGCTTCGCGCTTGTCATGAAGTGCGCGCAAGACCTTCTCCGCGGCGTCGATACGCACGAATTGGGTACCAAAATGACGGAATCCGAGACGAAAATCGGGTGAAATCGTCGCTCCGGGGGGTGCAATCGGGGGTAATTTGGCCCCACTTGCTGCCAAAATCGCAGCTAAAAGTGGTTGCGCGCGGGCTTTAAGCAGCCGCGCGTCGAAAAGATCGAGCTGTCCAATGGTCAAACCGGCGCGGCGCAGGATCTGGCGATCGTCCGGGGTCAGCGCCTCGACCGACGGGGCCACGTCATCGCGCGCAATGAACCCACCGCTTGCCGCCAGCGGCGCGAGCGACCGCCCGCACCCGTGGCGGCGTCCGGGGGTCGGCGGCGGCACCCGCCATGTCGATCAACGGCGCGAGCAGGCGGGCCGATCTGTTCTTCGCGCCAGCGAAGGAGGCGGTCGACGATCCGTGCGCGATCGGCCTCGCTCAGAACTGTCGAGGGCACGATCGAGCGTGATGCGCGGTGTGGTCAAGCGCCTTGCCCTTGGTCAGCGTCGCGACGGGCTTGCCGCGCCAGGACAATGTCGCGCCGTCCAGCACGAAGTCACTATCGGTCGCCTTGACCAGTTCACTCGCCCGTCCGGCGCGGACATTGCCAAGCGTGCGCTCCGCAGCGGCCAACAACTGTTTGCGGTCGCTCGCCGGGGCTGCCGGATCGACGCGGAAGGCAAAGCCATCGAGATGCCCAAGCAACTGGTCCTCCACCCGCACCGCGCCATCTTCGGCCAGATGCACGTCGAGCAGCGCCAGGTCGCGGCCGATGGTCTTCATCAGCACGCTGGTCCTCCGGTCGACGAAGCGCTCGGTCAGGCGCGCATGCAGCGCATCGGACAGCCGCTCCTCGAGCGCCGCGGTCACACCCGCCCAATGCGCTGGATCTGCAAGCCAGTCGGCGCGCTGCGCGGCATAGGCCCAGATACGCGCGGCAGCGATACGGCCGCCAATCGTGTCGATATCGCCATCGACACGGTCGAGGCGGGAAATTTCGCTCGCGACCCATTGCACGGGCAGGCGCTCGTCGCCCTCGCTCAAATGCTGGAAGACACGCTGCACCAACCGCGAATGATGCTCGGGGCCCGCCTTGCGAAAGTCGGGCAAGGAGCACGCAGCCCACAAACGCGCGACCGACCGGTCGCCCAGCGCCCGGCTTCGAACGATGTCGTCCTCGGCCAGACGCTTGAGCACCGCCAGGTCGACCGCTTCGGGTGCGGCACGCAATTCGGGGCGGTCGGGCAGCATTTCGAGGCTGCCGACCAGATCGCGGACGCTGCCATAGTCGAGATCACTATTGCGCCAGTGCAAGGTTTCGACGCGCGTGCATGCGGTGTGCCTCGATCGCTTCGACCTCCTCGGGGCGAAAAGCATTGGCCGCGTCCTCGCCGCCAAGCGAGCCGAAAGTCCCGTCGCGCTGGTGCCGCCCGGCGCGGCCGGCGATCTGGGCCATTTCGGCGATTGTCAGCCGCCGCCGCCGCCACCCATCGAATTTGGTCAACCCGGCAAACGCGACGTGCGCCACGTCCATGTTGAGACCCATGCCGATCGCGTCGGTGGCAACAAGGTAATCGACCTCTCCTGCCTGGAACATCGCCACCTGTGCGTTGCGCGTGCGTGGCGAAAGCGCGCCCATCACCACTGCCGCGCCGCCCCGCGCGCGGCGCAGCATTTCGGCTACGGCATAAACTTCCTCGGCGCTGAAGGCGACGATTGCCGATCGTTTTGGAAGTCGCGAGAGCTTTTTGGCACCAGCATAGCTCAGCGTCGAAAAACGCGGACGGCGCGTGATTTCGGCGGTCGGCACGAGTTTGCGGACCAAGCCCGAGATACTGTCCGATCCCAGGAACATCGTTTCTTCCCGGCCTCGAGCATGGAGCAACCGGTCAGTGAATACATGGCCGCGCTCGGGATCAGTGCCCAGCTGCGCTTCGTCGATCGCGACGAAGGCGACGTCGCGGTCTGTCGGCATGCTCTCGGCAGTACAGATCAACCACCGCGCGCCGGGCGGCATGATGCGCTCCTCGCCGGTCAGCAATCCGACTTCCTTCGGACCCTTGATCCCGACGACCCGGTCGTAAACCTCGCGCGCCAACAGCCGCAGCGGAAAGCCCATGATGCCAGCTGGCATGGCCGCAAAACCGCTCGACCGCCAAGTGCGTCTTGCCAGTGTTGGTCGGTCCCAGCACGGCGGTGATTTTCGGGCCGGACATGACAGCGAATGTCGTCCCTTGCGTACGCGCATGCAAGTTCTAGGTTGCGGGCAAATCCCGGAGAATCTCCATGAAAACTGCGTTCGTTACCATCGCCGCGCTGATCGCCGCCCCTGCTACGGCCGCGCTGCCGATCGGGGCCAAGGCTCCCGACTTTACGACGATGAGCGCCAAGGCGGGCAAGCCTCGCCGCTGCGGTTGAGCGATGCGCTCAAGCGCGGTCCGGTCGTGCTGTATTTCTTCCCCGCCGCTTTCACGCCGGGCTGCACGATCGAAGCGCATGAGTTTGCCGAAGCGACCGATGACTTTGCCAAAGCGGGAGCGACGGTGATCGGCATGGCCGGCGATACCATCGAAAAGCTGGCCAAATTCTCGGTCGAGGATTGCCGCAACAAGTTCGCGGTGGCGTCGGCCACGCCCGAAATCATCAAGAGCTATGACGTGACCCTGCCGCAGCTGTCGACGCGCTCCAACCGCACGTCCTATGTCATCAGCAAGGGTGGCCGCATTGCCTACGCCTATTCAAACAGCGCCCCCGAGGCACACATCACCAACACGCTGGCGGCGGTCCGCGCGCTCCGGAAGTAAGGTTTGATTAGGGGCGGCGGGTTATGCTCGCCGCCATGTGGCCGTTCACCGGAAAGCGTATCTTTGGCAGCCGATGGTGGGCGCTGGCCTTTGCCGCCTTCATATGCTGGCAGGCAGCCGAGGTGGCGGGAAGTGCGAGTGATGCGACCAATGCGTCCACCACGAACGAAGCGGACACGATTGAGGGCGTGCTCAGCAACTGAGCACGCCCTCGGATCGTCGCCAAAACTTACTTGGTGACGTGCTTGGAGAGATGTTTGTTCATCTCGAACATCGAGCATTTGTCGACGCCGAACACTTTCTTCAGGTTGGCGTCGGCCAGAATCTCGCGCTTGTTCGCGGGGTTCTGCAGATTGTTCTTCTTGATGTAGTCCCACACCTTCGAAACCATTTCGCCGCGCGTGACCTGGCCCTTGCCGATCACCGCTTCGAGTTCGGGCGACGGGTTCATCGGCTGCTGAAGCGCGTTGGGCTTTTTCGTCGGGGTCGTGGCCATCAAATCCTCCCTGAATGATCCTGTTTGGCACCCGCTGGGGATGCGCTGTGACGCTGGATGTGCCGGTGAACGCGCCGCGTCAAGCGCAAGGCCGCCCCAACAGTGTATTCTCGGACGCCCGAGTGTAGCTGTTCGGCCTAGCCGGTCCCTCGCAGGGCCTGTGCAACGACCGCAGGACTAACCTCGGTCTGGAACTGATCGACGGTGCACTTTTCGGGACGCTTGTCTGGCCGCCAGCGTGCAAACGTGGTGCCGTGGCGGAACTTGCCGCCGGCAGCATGATCGTAACGGACTTCGACAACCCGGGTCGGCAAAATGGGAAACCATTCCTTTTCGACCCCACGGTTCCAGCGGCTGGGACCGCCGGGGCTGTCGCCAGTAAAGGCGGATGAACCGCCGATCTGGTGCAATTCCTTCGCCAGCGCATGGCGATCCAGCGCACCCAGAGCGGATGTGAAGCCGACATGATTAAGTTTCCCTTCCGCATCGTAGAGCCCCAGTAACAACGACGCGACACCACCGTCGGCCTTCAGACGGAAGCCGCCGACGATGCAATCGGCGTCGCGCCAGTTCTTGATCTTGAGCATCGCGCGCTTGTCCGGCCGATAGGGTTCGTCGCGGCGCTTCGCGATGACCCCGTCGAGCGCCCCACCAGCGCGCGCCAGCCATTTCTGCGCCGTGCTTCGATCGACAGTCAGCGGCGACAGGCGCAAGACGCCGGAGCGGTTTACCGAGAGATATTCCTCCAGCGCCGCCCGTCGTTCGGTGAGCGGCAGCATCGAGATCGTCGAGCCGATCAAAGGCCATGAATAGCGCCGGGTGCTCACGCGCCAGCCTGGCGACGCGGCTGGCGGCTGGGTGGAGCCGCATTTGCAACGCGTCGAACGACAGATGCTTGCCGATGGGAATGATCAATTCGCCGTCGAGGATGGTCGGGGGCAGATCGGCAAGCGCTGTCGCAACATCGGGAAAGTATCGCGAGAGCGGCTTGCCGGTGCGCGAAAAGAGGTGGGCCGGGCCCGCACCGGTAATCGCGAGGCAACGAAACCCGTCCCATTTGGGTTCGAACTGCCACCCCTCTCCCTCGGGCAGAGCCTCGACAGGCTTGGCCTCCATCGGCAGGAACGGGACATGATCCATTACGCCGCAACGATCCGCCGTCCCTGCGCGTTGCATTACGCATGACGATCGGCTGGAAACTCGATGCGGCGGAGCGCGACGCGCTGCTTGCCAAATATCCGCCCGCCTACGGCAACGTCGTGGCGGACCATGTCACGCTGCAATCGGACCATGGTGCCGGGACGCCCGAGCTGCCGCCGCCGGCGCATGCGAGGATCATCGGCTGTGCCGACGACGGTGCGGGTTGTCAGGCGATGGTCATCGAGGTTGCGGGGACCAAGGATCGTCCAAGTGGCGGGACCTTCCACATCACCTGGTCGCTGGCCGACGGGCGCAAGGCGCGGGAATCGAACGATGTCATCGCGGTCGGGGGCTTTGCGGCCATCGACGACGACACACGAATTACATTGGCCCCCCGCGCCTGGTGATCGTTTCCTCCAGCGTGGCGACGACAATGCCCATTTTCTTCACCGTCAAACGATTGTCGGCATAGGTCGTGTCGGGCGCAAGGCTGAGCCACTGCTCGACCGCGCCGTTCTTTGACGGATACCGGATGTGCAGCCGATCGCCCTCGACTTCGGCGGTGACCGGGCCAGTCGCTTCGGTCAGCGTTCCGCTGTAGCGCCCCGGACCATCGCGGCGCAGTCGCCACTGGCGGTCTTTCGGCGGCTCATCGCGGACGACAACATGCTGATCGATTATCAGCGTGTCGCCCTCGACACGTCCGACGCTATCGACACTGACCGACTTGTAATCCTTCGTGATGATCTTGAGCTGCGCGTCGCCATGCGAGCGGCCCGCGAAGAACTTGAAGGGGTCGAACACCGGCGAGGCATGCGCGGCGGGCGGCGCGGCGCTGCACGCGGCGAGTGCAAGCACAGCGGCAAGGGGGAAGGACAATTTCATCGCGCGGACAACGGACGGGGCGCGCTTCCGGGTGCAAGGCGCGTTCATCCGCTGTTCCGCAGGGCGGTGGCGATGGCGTTGAGCGACAGCTGGATGCCCTCGGCGATGCGCGGATCGTCCTCACCGGCGCGGTGGCGCTTGAGCAATTCGATCTGCAATAGATTGAGGGGCTCGATATAGGGCAGGCGCAGGCGGATCGAGGCGTCGAGCGCCGGATTGCGCTCGAGCAGGCGGGACTGGCCGGTGATGTCGAGCAATTGCTGGCGTGTCTGTTTCCAGCCGTCATGGATACGCTCGAAGATTGGGGCGCCGTCGCTGTCCGCCAGCGCGGCATAATGCGCGGCGATGCGCATGTCCGATTTCGCCAATACCTGTTCCATGTTGGCCAAGACTGCGGCGAGGAACGGCCAGCCAGCCATTTCCCTGAGCAGTGCACGGTCCTTGAACCCCGCCAGGGCCTGCCCGACGCCATACCAGCCCGGCAGCATGACGCGCGCCTGCGCCCAGCTGAAGACCCACGGGATGGCACGCAAATCCTCAATCGCGTCGGATTTGGTGCGGCTGGCAGGGCGCGAGCCGATCTTCAGCGTGGCGATTTCAGCGACAGGTGTCATGGCGCGAAAGAACTGGCGGAAGCTAGGCGTATTGTAGACAAGGTCACGATACGCGGCAAAGGCGGCGGCGCTGATCTCGTTCATTGCCGAAGCGAACCGTTTCGCGTCCTTGTCAGGCAGCGTCGGCGGTTCGAGCGTTGCGAGCAATGTCGCAGCGGCCATCGCTTCCAGATTGACGCGCGCCGCCTCGGCCGAACCATATTTGGCGGCGATCACTTCGCCCTGTTCGGTTATGCGGATGCGGCCAGCGACGGTCCCGGGGGGCTGGGCAAGAATCGCGGCGAAGCTCGATCCGCCGCCGCGCCCGACCGCCCCGCCGCGCCCATGGAACAGCTGCATCGCGATCCCTGCCTCGGCGAACACCGCCGCCAAGTCGAGGCTCGCGCCGTACAGCCGCCAGGTCGACGTCAGATAGCCGCCATCCTTGTTCGAGTCCGAATAGCCCAGCATCACTTCCTGATGGCCGCGAGCCTTGGCGGCCTGGGCCACCTCGGGCAGCCTGAGCCAGTCGGACATGATCTCTGGCGCGGCGTCGAGATCGCCGATGGTCTCGAACAGCGGGATCGGCATGACGGCTGCGAGTCCGGCTTCGCGCAGCAGCAACGTGAGCTCCAGCAGGTCGGAAACGCTCGCCGCCTTGGAAATGATCGCGCGTTCGATCGCCTTTGTGCCATATGTGTCGCGCGCTTTCGTGGCGGCCGCGAAGATCGCCAGTTCGCCCGCCGTCTCTTCGGTATATCCATGTCGCGGCAGCATGACGGGCCGGGGGCTGGCAAGAACGCTGCGCAACACGGCGGTGCGCGCAATCTCGTCAAGTCCAAGATAGTCGCCCTCGACGCCCGCAACATCGAGCAGCTCGGCCACCGTGCGCTCGTGCACATCGCTGTTCTGGCGGAGGTCGAGGCTGGCGAGATGGAAGCCGAACAAGTCCACGGCACGGATCAGTCGGGCCAGAGCCCCCTCGGTCCGCAGCGCCTGGGCCTGTTTCGAAATCCCGCGCGCCAGCACGATCAGGTCCGCGCGCAAATCTTCGGGCGCCGCATAAGCCTCACCCGCCAGTTTCGACGGCTTGGGACAACGCTTGCCCGTCAACGCGGTGAACGTCGCGCACAGCCGCGCGTAGATGCCGGCGATGGCGCGGCGATAGGGCTCGTCGGTGCGGCTGGGGGCATTGTCACCGCTCCGGTCGGCCAAGGTCTGCACGTCTGGACCGATCTCGGCCAGGCCGCTCGATACCGACAGCTGTGCGCCGAGTGCGTCGACCTCGGCCAGGTATTGTCCGAGCACCGCCTCGCTGGCGCGGCCCAGCGCCATGCCGAGCGACTCCGCGACGACATTCGGGTTGCCATCGCGGTCGCCACCGATCCAGCTGCCGATGCGCAGGAACGGAGCGGTGCGCTGACCCAGTGCGCGATCCCAGCGAAGGTAGAGCGCGGGGAGGACGGGCAGGAACACGTCGCGCATCCAGGCGATCGCCGTGTCGACCTCATCGGCGACATAAAGCCTTTCGAGCCGCAGCGGTCGGGTCAGCCACAGCAAGGCGATCTGGCGAGCGATGGCTTCGGTGACCTGCTCACCCTGCGGGGTCTCCTCCGCCCCGGCGTCGCGCATCAGCATCAGGTCGGCGATACGGTTGCGGTGATCGATCATCGACTTGCGCCGCACTTCGGTCGGGTGTGCGGTGAGTACGGGCATGACCAGCGCTCGGGCCAATGTCCTTGCCACGACGTCACGACCGATGCCGTCCGCTTCGAGCCGCTCGAGCGCTTCGGTTACGCCAATGGCGCTATCGCTGGCGCCCCCGGCGCGATCCTCGGCAAGATTGGCCAGCATCGAGAAGAGCATGAACCCCCGCGTAAAGGCGAGCGTCGAGTCGAGATCGAGCGCGTCGAGCCCGGTATCGACGGCGTCAGCCCCCGCCACGCCGCGTGCGCGATCGACGGCCGCGCTGCGGATATATTCCGTACGCCGGAACAAGGCATCGCCGCCCTGGTCGCGGATCACGTCCCCCAACAGCTTTCCCAGGAAGCGGATGTCGGGATTTTGCGAAAGGTTCATCGATTCGGACAGCATGATGAGGATAGTGGCGGCTCGCGTGCCGTCCGCCTAGGGTGCCGGAATGCACTATGACGACAATCTGACCGGCGCCCGCCCGAGTTTCGTAACCCATCTCGAATGTTCGGAGACTGGCGAACGGTATGAAGCTGACCAGATTCATGGACTCAGCCATGCGGGGAAGCCATTGCTGGTCCGCTATGACCTGGACGGAGTGCGCAACGCACTGACTAGGGATGCCCTTGCCGACCGACCTCGCGACTTGTGGCGCTGGCGCGAATTGCTGCCGGTGCGCAATGCTGCGAACATCGTCAGCCTGGGCGAAGCGGAGACGCCGCTGATCCCGCTGCCAAAGCTTGGCGGGCGGCACGATGCGGTGGCACCGATCGTCAAGGACGAAGGACGACTCCCCACCGGCAGTTTCAAGGCGCGCGGGCTGGTCATGGCTGTCAGCATGGCCAAGGCGCTTGGCATCACGCGCATCGCCATGCCGACCAACGGCAATGCCGGGGCCGCGCTGGCGGCCTACTGCGCTTCGGCAGGGATCGAGGCTTTCGTGTTTTGCCCCGACGACACCCCGGAAGTGAACGTCCGCGAAATCGCTCTGCAAGGCGCGAAGGTCTGGCGAGTCAACGGCTTGATCGGCGATTGTGGTGCGATCGTCGGTGCGGGAAAGGAGCCGATGGGCTGGTTCGACCTGTCGACGCTGAAGGAACCGTACCGGATCGAGGGCAAGAAAACGATGGGGCTCGAGTTGCTGGAACAGCTCGACTGGCAGGTCCCCGACGCGATTTTCTACCCAACCGGGGGCGGCACCGGTCTGATCGGCATGTGGAAGGCGTTTGGCGAACTGGAGGCGCTCGGCTTCATAGGTCCCGAGCGCCCGCGCATGATCGCGGTGCAGGCGTCCGGCTGCGCGCCGATCGTCCGCGCTTGGGACAAGGGCGAGCGCCACGCGGCCAAATGGGAAGATGCCCATACCGTTGCGGCGGGCATTCGCGTCCCGGCCGCGATCGGCGATTTCCTGATCCTCGATGCGGTGCGCGACAGCGGCGGTTTCGCGATAGCCGTCGATGATGCGGACATCATCGTCGCGCGCGACCGCATTGCGGCTGAGGATGGGCTCTTATTATGTCCCGAAGGGGCCGCAACTGCAGTGGCGTGGGAGATGGCCGTTGACCGAGGGCTGGTCGGCAAGACCGATCGCTGCATCCTGTTCAACTGCGCCACCGGGCTGAAATACCCGATGCCTCCCGCTGATGCCTGGCTCGACCGGCATCAGCCGATCGATTGGGCGGCCGTCACGGGCTGAAGGGGTCAGGCGGCCTTGCGGGTAATTGTGGCAAGGCGCGCACGGGCGCGACGCTGAGCCTCGACGATTTCGCGTGCGCTCATTTCGTCGGCGATTTCGGTGCGGGCTTCGGCGGCGCGTTCATCGCCGAGCACCGCAGAGAGATTGAACCACTGATGCGCCTCAATCAGGTCGAACTCACGCCGTCGGTGCCGCTCGACCAGGCTACGCCCAGATCATAAGCAGCCGTTGCATCCCCCCTCGCCACATCACGCAGCCGGCGCTCGATCAGAAAATTGACTGTCGGTCATCGCCGAAACCCCTTGTTTACCGTGTCGACTGTGGACAGCCAGGTTCGAATAAAAGGTTAACGGCGTGGCAGATCATTGACCGGCACATTGTCGATCAGGCGCGTGGTGCCGATCCGCGCCGCGGCCAGCAGGCGCGCCGGCGGCATTTTCGGTGGGTTGCAGCGCGTCGTCGGCGAGGTCGACATAATCGATGGTGAACCCCGCCGCCGCGATCGATTCGCGCGCCGATGGCAAGGCGTAGCGGCTGAGGTCGCTGCCTGCCTCATAGCATTTTCACGGCTTCGTCAAGCGCACGGGGCAGAGCCAGCGCGGCGCGCGTTCCTCGGCGGAAAGATAGGCATTGCGCGAAGACAGCGCCAAGCCGTCCGGCTTCGCGCACCGTCGGCACGCCGACGAACTCCGAGCCCATATCGAGGTCCGTCGCCATGCGCCGGATGATCGCCAGCTGCTGCCAATCCTTCTCGCCGAACAGCGCGATGTCGGGCTGCACCTGCCCGAACAGTTTGGCGACGACCGTCGCGACGCCGTCGAAATGGCCGGGCCGGGCCGCGCCGTCGAAATGTCGGTCGAGGCCCGCAACGCCGACGGTGGTCGCAAAGCCCGTGCGGATACATCACCTCGACAGGGGGCAGCCACAACAGGTCGCAGCCATGTCCGGCGAACAACGCCGCGTCCGCCGCCTCCTGCCGAGGATAGCGCGCAAGATCCTCGTTCGGCCCGAATTGCAGCGGATTGACGAAGATCGAGGCGATCACATGATCCGCCAACCGTCGCGCCTCGTCGACCAACGCCATATGCCCGGCATGCAGTGCGCCCATCGTCGGCACGAACGCCACGCGCCCGTCCATCGCCGCGCGGGCGGCGCGCAGATCGGTCAAGGTGCGGACGGTTTGCATGGTGGTGGCCCTTCGCTTATGGCCCGCGCTCCTAATCGCTCAACGGAAGGTCCGCCACCGCCCATGGCTCACGCCATCGTCTTCGCCAATGAAAAGGGCGGCACGGGGAAATCGACCACCGCCGTCCATGTCGCCGTCGCGCTGACTGCGCAGGGTGCGCGGGTTGCGCGCTCGACCTCGATCATCGCCAGCAGACCATGACGCGCTATTTCGAAAATCGCGCGGCGACCTCGCGGCGGCGCGGCAACAGCCGCTGCCGACGCCGACCTATGGCGCGCTGACCGACCAGAGCGAGGCCGACGCTGGCTGATGCAGTCGGAGTCGGATGACGCGGCGACGGGTGTGATTTCTTCATCATCGATACGCCGGGCCGCGACGATCCGGTCGGGCGCGCGGCGATCTCGCTCGCCGACACGCTGGTGACGCCGATCAACGACAGTTTTGTCGACCTCGACCTGATCGGTCAGGTCGATGCCGAAACCTTCAAGGTCAAACGCCCCAGCTTCTATGCCGAACTGATCTGGGACTTGCGCAAACTGCGCGCCAAGGCCGACGGCGGCACGGTCGACTGGGTGGTGCTGCGCAACCGCCTGCAGCATCTCGAAGCGCGCAACATGGTCCGCGTCGGCGCGGCGCTGACCGAATTGAGCAAGCGCGTCGGCTTTCGCGTCATTCCCGGCCTGGGCGAGCGCGTCATCTATCGCGAACTGTTTCCCAAGGGCCTGACGCTGCTCGACACCGGGGCGATCGACAATGTCGGGCATGAGCCACATCGCCGCGCGCCAGGAATTGCGCGAAATGGTCGGCGGGCTCTGGATTTGCCCCTCGAACAACGTGACGCGGCATGATGAAGCTGCTGCTCTTCGTCGCGTTGCTCTGGGCCGGCTGGAGGCTGCTGAAGCGCTCCGCCGGCGGGATGCCGCGCGACGAGGCGGCACGGCTGCTGGGCGTCGACGCTCGACGCCGACGGCCCGACGGTAATCGAGGCGCATCGCCGCCTGATCGCGCGCGTTCATCCCGACATGGGCGGGAATGACGAACTCGCTGCGCGGATCAATCGCGCGCGTGACGTGTTGCTGAAATCTTGAGGGGCCAAGCGGCCCCGCACTGACGAACCAAGGACGACCATGACCCAGACCCATCGTTTCGACCCGACCGCACTGCGCGAATACGACATCCGCGGGATCTACGGCAAAACGCTTGGCGAAGCGGACGCCTATGCCATCGGCCGCGGCTTCGGCACGCGTGTGCGCCGCGCGGGCGGGACGCGCGTCGCGGTGGGCTATCGACGGGCGGCTGTCCTCGCCCAGCCTCGAAAAGGAACTGGTGCGCGGGCTGACCGAAAGGGGCGTCGATGTCGTCCGCGTCGGCCTCGGCCCCACGCCGATGCTCTATTATGCCGAAGTGACGCTCGAAGTTGATGGCGGCATCCAGATCACCGGCAGCCACAATCCGGGCGAATATAACGGCTTCAAGATGGTGCTTGCAGCATGCGCCGTTCTTCGGCGACGGACATCAAGGATCTGGCCAAGCTCGCCGAAGCGGGTGATTGGGAAGAGGGCGCAGGTACGGTCAGCGATTACGCGATCGAGGACGATTACGTTGACCGCCTGCTCGCGGGTTATGCCGGAGGCGCGTTTCCGCATCGGCTGGGACGCGGGCAATGGCGCCGCGGGGCGCGTGATCGAAAAACTGGTCGCGCAACTGCCGGGCGAGCATCACACGATCTTTACCGAGATCGACGGCAATTTCCCCAACCACCATCCCGATCCGACCGAAGAAAAGAACTTGGCCGACCTCAAGACGCTGGTCGCGGAAAAGAGCCTCGATTTCGGCCTGGCGTTCGACGGCGATGGTGACCGGCTGGGGGCGATCGACGGTCAGGGCCGCGTGGTCTGGGGCGACCAGATTTTGAGCATTCTTGCCGAGCCGATCCTGCGCGAAATGCCTGGCGCAACGATCATCGCTGACGTGAAGGCGAGCCAGGCACTGTTCGACCGCGT
The DNA here is from genome assembly GCA_963740775.1 of uncultured Alphaproteobacteria bacterium. Taxonomy (GTDB): domain Bacteria; phylum Pseudomonadota; class Alphaproteobacteria; order Sphingomonadales; family Sphingomonadaceae; genus Sphingomonas_O. The sequence continues at coordinate 123,563 of CAVUFE010000010.1, forward strand.
CAAGGCACTTGGCGGGACGCCGATGATGTGGAAGACCGGCCATTCGCTCATCAAGACCAAGATGAAGGAAACCGATTCGCCGCTTGGCGGGCGAAATGTCAGGGCACATCTTCTTTGCACACGACTATTACGGCTTCGACGATGCGCAATATGCGGCGCATCCGGCTAATCCAGGCAGTGCGGTTGCTCGGCGGGTCGCTGACCGCGCTGAAGGACGCTATGCCGGCGATCGTCAACACGCCCGAAATGCGCTTCCAGGTCGATGAAAGCCGCAAATTCGCGGTGGTGGACGAGGTGCTCGAACGTCTTGAGGCTTCTGGCGCGACGGTCGACCGTACCGATGGGGCGCGTGTCAGCACGCCCGACGGCTGGTGGCTATTGCGCGCGTCAAACACGCAGGACGTGCTCGTCGCACGCGCGGAATCGGGCGATCAGGCGGGGCTCGATCGCCTCGTCGCGCAGATCGACGAGCAACTTGCGGCCTCCGGCCTCGAGCGCGGTCAGCAGGTCGCGCATTAAGCGCTGCGGCGGCGGTGGCGAAGAAACTTAAAGTCTATCGCACCGCCGCCGGGTTTCACGATGCCTATGTCGCCGCGCCGAGCCGGGCGGCGGCGCTGAGGGCATGGGGTGCCGAGCGCGACCTGTTCGCCTTGGGATCGGCGGAGGAAGTTACCGACACCCGGCTGATGGAGGCACCGCTCGCCAGTCCGGGCGAGGTCGTCAAGGTGGCGCGATCCGACGATGGCGAAGAAGCTCCACCGCCGAGGGCCAAAAAGACGAAAGCGGCAAAACCGGTCGCGAGACCGAGCCGCGCGGCGCTCGACAAGGCCGAGGCCGCGTTGGAGAAGGTCGCGACCGAATTCGATGCCCGACGCGCCGAAATCGATCGGCGGGAAACGGCGCTGGCTGCCGAACGACGCAAAATCGGCGAGGCCGAGGATAAGGCGCGCGACAAGGCGCAGGCGGCGCTCGACCAGGTCCGCGCAACCTATGACGAAAAGCTGGAGGCCTGGCGTCAGGCTTCGGGTTGAGCGCCCAGTTCGATCAATTCCTGCCGCACGTGCAATGCCGCGACCGCGATCCGCGTTTCACGCAGGAACAATATCATCCCGCCTGCCAGCAGCAGCACAGCGAAAACGAACATCGCAGCGATGTAACGCGAGAAATCGTAGCGAATCAGCTCTGCCGCGAACATCATGATGATCAGCAAGCACACGGTAAGTCCCGAGGCGGTGCACAGATAGATTGACCGGCTGGCAAGGCTCATGCGCTTTTCGAGGACACGCAACTCGTCGATCAGACGAGTACGTTCGTCGCCCGTCGTATCGGGCACCAGCGGTTCCAGCGATCGCGCACGGTCGACGACGCGGGCCAACCGCCCTGCGATGACATTCATGAAAGCACCGATCCCCGCAAGGAAGAAGACCGGCGCGGTCGCTTGCTGAATGGTCTGGGGGATCGAAGCGTTGGTGAACAGGCTGGACGGCATGGGCGAAACCTAGCGCGGCAATGCGCACCCTGCCAGCGCGGCGTCGACCGCCGTGGGAAAGCCGCGCAGGTCATACATCTCGAACCCGGAACGAGTGCGCACCGTCGCGGTCTGGCCCGCGCGCATAGCGTCGATCGCCCGCGAATCTATTGTCCGGGCAAGGTCGCCAGACACCATAAGGGGCACCGTTTGGCCGGCGACAGTCAGTGTCGCACGACCATCCCGGGCAATCCGGCCCAAGCGAACGGTCAGTGCCGGTGAACGCCCCGGTGCTACGGAGACGGCCGCAAAGGGTCGAGCCGCGGTCGTCGTCTTGCGCACCGGTTCGGCGACCGCGCGACAAACATTACCATCCTGATACGCTGCCCAACCGCCCTTGACCGCAAGCAACGCCACCGCCGCAGCAAGCAGGATCATGCCCCTGTGCCGCGCACGATGATCTGTTCGACACCACCGTCGATCATGGCAACCGACCCCTGTGGCAGACGCTCGCCAACCGGGGTGCCGCACACGGGGTGTGCGGTCCCGCCCGTCAGCATCCCTCGCAACACCTGGCTCGAGACGCCGTGCATGATGATCAACCGGTCGCGCCCAGCGGTTCGTTCGGCTACCCAAGGCCGCAATCGCTCGGCAACCTGTAGGTAGCTTTCGCCGCCGGGTGCGACGGTCGTGAAAACGCCCGCTTCTGTGTCGTAGATCTCGCCATATTCGGCGATGATCTCGGGGTAGGGCCGGCCATCCCAACCACCCATGCCAATCTCCGCCAATCGCGCATCCTGATGCGTCGTGTGCCAATCCAGTTCGAGATGTTCGGCGATGATTGCCAGCGTCTGGAGCGCCCGCCCCGTCGGGGACGACCACAAGGACAGGCGCGGCTTTTTGCCGAGCAGCGTCGCCAATTCCGCGCCCATCTGTTCGGCCTGCGCCATGCCCGCGCGGGTCAGCGGCGTGTGCAGCAGGTCACCCTGCATGCGCCGCGCGCTGTTGAACACTGTCTCTCCGTGACGTGCGATATAGGCCTTGCCGGGCATCTGAATCATCAATGAACCATTCGCGGCTTGTGGCCGAAAGGCAACACCCGGTTTCGTTGGCTGAGGTTCATGAAACGAGCACCCATCTGATGCGCTTCACCGGTCCCCCACCGGGAAGAACCCAAGGAGTTGAACATGCGTACCATCGTTTCCGCCGCGCTCGTTTCCGCGATCGCCCTCGCCGCCCCCGCCGCCGCGCAGGAGCGTGCCCCCTTCACCGGCCCGCGTGCCGAAGCTGTTGTCGGTTTCGATCGCGTCCAGGCGGACGGCGGACATCAGGACGGCGTCAGCTATGGCGGCCAGATCGGCTACGATTTCCAGTCGGGCTTCGGTCTGATCGGTATCGAAGGCGAAGCCACCGGCTCGACCACCGACGCATGTGATGGCGTCGGTTCGGCCGCCAATCCGAACCTGTGCGTGAAGGCTGGCCGCGATCTTTACGCCGGTGCCCGCATTGGTACCGTGCTGGGTGAAAACACCTTGCTGTATGGTAAGGTCGGCTACACCAATGCTCGCGTTCGCCTGACGTCGAACAACGGCACCAGCACGTCGACGCTCTACGGCGCGAACCTCGACGGCGTGCGCGTCGGCGCGGGTCTCGAGCACAAATTCGGCGGCAATTTCTACGGCAAGGCCGAATATCGTTATTCGAATTACGAGCAGGGCATCTCGCGCCATGGCGTGCTCGCGGGGGTTGGCGTCCGCTTCTAAGCGATCCAGACCCACAATATGATGTGGACAACAGGGTCGGGGCGCTTGCCCCGGCCCTTTTTTCTGGCATAGCCGACCCAGGGTTTTACGCCACGGGGATAGGGCCAGCCATGAAGGCGACGATCGAACGCGCGACGCTCCTGAAAAGCCTCGGCCATGTCCAGTCGGTGGTTGAGCGGCGCAATACCATTCCGATCCTCAGCAACGTCCTGATCGAGGCTGCTGAGGATGGCACGATCAAGCTGATGGCGACCGACCTCGACCTGCAGGTGCTGGAGACGATCGAAGCTCAAGTCGATCAGCCGGGCGCGACGACGATTTCGGCGCACACGCTGTTCGATATCGCGCGCAAGTTGCCCGAGGGTAGCCAGGTGTCGCTCAGCGCCGCCGAGGGCAAGATGCAGGTCGTCGCCGGGCGCGCGCGCTTTAATCTCCAGACGCTGCCGCGTGATGATTTCCCGGTCATCGCCGAGGGTGAGCTGCCCACCAAATTTGCGCTGCCCGCGGCGACGCTACGCCAGATCATTGACAAGACGCGCTTTGCCATCTCGACAGAGGAAACGCGCTATTACCTCAATGGCATCTTCTTTCACGTTGCCGACGATGTGTTGAAAGCGGCCGCCACCGATGGTCACCGCCTCGCACGCGTCACCGTCGCGCGCCCCGACGGTGCCGAAGGGATGCCCGACATCATCGTCCCGCGGAAGTGCGTGCAGGAACTGAGGAAGCTGCTCGACGAGATTGACGGAACCGTCGAAGTGTCGCTGTCGAACACCAAGGTCCGCTTTGATCTGGGCAGCGCGGTACTGACCAGCAAGCTGATCGACGGCACTTTTCCCGATTACAGCCGCGTCATCCCCACGGGCAACGACAAGCTACTCAAGATCGATCCGAAATCGTTCGCACAGGGCGTCGACCGCGTCGCGACCATCGCCAGCGAAAAGACTCGCGCCGTCAAGATGGCGCTGGATCGCGACCGCATCACGCTATCGGTGACCAGTCCCGAAAACGGCACTGCCGCGGAAGAAGTGCCGGGCGATTATTCGGCGAGCGGCTTTGAGATCGGCTTCAACGCACGCTACCTGATGGACATTCTCGGCCAGATCGAAGGCGACAGCGTCGAGGTGCATCTGGCGGACGCCGCCGCCCCGACGCTGATCCGCGAAAACGATAAGGCGGCGGCACTGTACGTGCTCATGCCGATGCGGGTATAATCGGACAGGCAGAGTTCAACTTCGTGCGTTAAGAACGGCGCATGATTGCACGATATCTCCTCCCGCTGGCCGCCATCGCCGCGCCCGCCGCTGCTCAGCAGACCGATCTCTCGCTTGTCCAGGCGCATTTGCGTGGGGTCAGCACAATGACCGCCGGCTTTGCTCAGACGGATCGTAGCGGGAAAACGCTGACCGGCACGCTGACGCTCAAGCGCCCCGGCAAGATCCGTTTTCAATACGGCCAGAATGTACCGATCCTCGTGGTCGCCGATGGCAAGTCGCTGTGGTTCATCGACTATTCGGTGCGGCAGGTGTCTCGTTGGCCGATCGGTGGATCACCGCTGGCAGTGCTCCTCGATCCCAATGCCGACATTTCACGCTTTGCGCAGATCGTCCCATCATCCGATCCGCGGATCGTGCTGGCACTGGTCAAGGACCCGAAGCGACCGCAATTCGGGGCCATAACGCTTGCCTTCGCGCGCGATGCGGCGTCACCTGGTGGCCTCAGGATGCAAGGCTGGGTCGCGCTCGATGCGCAGAATAACCGCACGACGGTGAGGCTGTCGGACCAGCGGTTCAATGGCGCGGTAGCAGACAGCGTGTTCAAGTGGCGCGATCCGCGACAGGCAGGGCCGCGGGGGTAAAGGGCGCCGAAGGGTAGAGCAGTCGCCGCGGCAAAGCCGCCTCGTCGGTCCCAAGCTACGCCTCGTCTGGCCGGTATTCGGCGTCTCGACGGTAACACCGGTGTCAGCATGCGCCTCATACGAAGCGGCCCCCGCTCCGGGGGCGGGAGCGAGGGCCGACCAGTCGTTCGTCACGCTGGTGTGATGCCGGCCGGGGGATGGGTAACAGGGGGAAACCCCTCGCGCTCCGGCGAGCACCACGACTTGCGAAGTAATCGCACGAAGCTGTCGGGTTCATGAATGAAACTGGTTTGCGACGCTTTGCCGATCGATTTTCTGCGCCTACATGCCTGTCGTGAAAATCGCCTCGTGGAACATCAATTCGGTGCGATTTCGCATCGAGATCGTCGAGCAATTCCTTCGCGACGAGGCGCCCGATGTGCTGTGTCTGCAGGAAACCAAGGTCATCGACGGCGATTTCCCCGAGGCGCCGTTTCGCGCTTTGGGTTACGATCACATCATCAAACACGGCCAGCGCATGCATCACGGCGTCGCCATCATCGCGCGCGTGCCGGTGGTCGAGGATGACCGCTTCGACTGGCAGGCCAATCAAGAAGCGCGACATGTCGGGGTGCGGTTGCCCAACGGCGTGCGGCTGGAGAACGTCTATGTCCCCGCGGGCGGCGACGTGCCCGACCGTGAGGTGAACGCGAAGTTCGGTCAAAAACTCGATTTCCTCGCGCGGATGACCGAATGGGCCGGCAATTTGCAGCACCCGACGATCCTCACCGGCGATTTCAACATCGCCCCGCTCGAATGCGACGTCTGGAGCCACAAACAGCTGATCAATACCGTCAGCCACACGCAGATCGAAATCGAAGCGCTGGCGGCGTTGCATGCGGTTCACGACTGGGTCGATCTGGGACGGCACTTCATTCCGGCGCCACAGCGCAATTTCACGTGGTGGAGCTATCGTGCCAAGGACTGGACCGTCGGCGATCGCGGACGCAGGCTCGACCATATGTGGGCCAGCCGCTCGGTTGCGGAACAGGCCACGGCGCACCGCGTGTGCGAGCCGTGCCGGTCGTGGCTCAAGCCGTCCGACCATGTACCCTTGATTACCGAGTTTGCGTTCTGAGCAAGGCCGTCGCCCGCGCGATCGACGCTTTGCGCCGCGGTTGGCCGGTGACGGTCTCCGGGCTGACAGTGTTGGCCATCGAGACCGCCGACGATGACGCCATGACGGCATTCGCCCCATCGGGGGTGTTGCTCTCGGCGAGCCGCGCCGCGACGCTCAAGCTGACCAATCAGATCGATGCAGCCGGCGAAGGCGTGATGGTCGAATGGGCACCGTGGCTCGACCTGTCGGGTGCCCGCGCTTTGGCCGATCCCGCGCTCGATCTGGCGACGCCGATGAAGGGACCGTTTCGCACAGTGCCGCTGGACCAGCGGGAAGCGGCCAGCGCGGCGCTCGAACTGGCGCGGCTGGCCGGACTATTGCCGGCCTATCTGGTCGGTCACGTCATGGCTGACGCGGACGTCTCCGTCGATCAGGTCTGGACCTATGAGGCACCCGATGCGCTGCGCATCGTCAGCCGCGCACGACTACCTCTCGACCATTTGGATAACACCTCGATCGTCGCCTTTCGCGGGCGCGACGCAGGGCAGGAGCATGTCGCGTTGATCGTCGGCGAGCACAACGGGAGCGTGCCGCTGGTCCGCTTGCACAGCGAGTGCCTGACCGGGGACGTGTTCGGGTCCCTGAAATGCGATTGCGGGCCGCAATTACACCAGGCGTTGCAGCTGATCGGAAAGAGCGGCTGGGGTATGCTGCTATATCTGCGACAGGAAGGGCGCGGGATCGGTTTGATCAACAAGTTGCGCGCCTATCAATTGCAGGATCAGGGGTTCGACACGGTCGATGCCAATCTGCGGCTGGGCCTGCCGGTCGACGCCCGGGGTTATGCGATAGCGGCGCGTATGCTCGACCTCTTGGGTCAGGAGCAAGTCCGGCTCCTGACCAACAACCCGGCGAAGGTCGCGGGGCTGGAAGCGGCGGGAATCGCCGTCGCTGAACGGGTAGCGCATGCGCTGCCCGCCAATCCGCACAATGCGGCGTATCTCGCGACCAAGGCGGCGCGAACTGGGCATCAGTTATGACCGCGCACTTCCCACCCGTTCACGCCTCGTCTAACCCCTATCGACCATGGGGCGCGCGATGAACGAGGGCTACGGCATTTGATCGCGCGGGTCTTCCGCTGGGGGTTGGTCGCGTTCGGCGCGGGCATGATCGCGCTGATCGTGGCGGTCGCGGTGGCTTATTCCTCGCTGCCCAGTCTTGCCGAGCTCAAGTCGAGTCCCAATGGGCAGATGATCCGCGTTCATGCGGCGGACGGCAGCGTGATCGTCTCGCTGGGGCCGAGCTATGGGCAATGGCTTCCTTATTCACGCATTCCCGACACGATGAAGACGACGATGGTGTCGGTCGAGGACAAGCGTTTTCGCTATCACCCCGGCATTGATCCCATCGGCATCGCGCGCAGCTTCTACGTTCGAGCGACGAGCGGACGGTTCAAGCAGGGTGGATCGACGATCACCCAACAGCTCGCGCGCAATGTGTTCCTCACCAATAACAAGAGTTGGACGCGCAAGATCAAGGAGCAGATTCTAGCTCTCGCCATCGAGCGCAAGTTCACCAAGGACGCGATCCTCGAGCTTTACCTCAACAAGGTTTATTTCGGCGGCGGCGCGTACGGAATCGACGCCGCCAGCCGCAAGTTCTTCGGTCATTCGGCGACCACGCTGAGCCAGGGCGAAGCGGCGGTGATCGCCGGGCTCGTCAAGGCGCCGAGCAACTATTCGCCGTCCGCAGACAAGGACGCGGCCATCGCACGCGCCAAGGTCGTGCTTGGCGTGATGCGCGAGCAGGGCAAGTTATCGAGTGCTGAGCTCGAGGACGCCAATCCCGATGGGATCATCTTCGCGCCGGAAGCCAGGCAGAATAGCGTCCGCTATTTCACGGACTGGGCGCTGCCGCAGCTCGACACGCTGATCGACGAAACGACTCAGCCGATCGATGTATGGACGACGCTCGACATGGGCATGCAACAGGCGGCCACGGCGTCGATCCAGGCCAATGCCCCGGCGGGGGCACAGGGTGCCCTGGTCAGCCTGGACCGCGATGGCGCGGTTCGTGCGATGGTCGGCGGGCGCGATTATGTGGCGTCGATCTACAACCGCGCGACGCAAGCGGTGCGCCAGCCGGGCTCAGCGTTCAAGCTGTTCGTATATTTGTCGGCACTGGAAGCGGGGATGACGGTCGAAAGCCCGGTCGTCGATGAGCCGGTCAACATCGATGGGTGGAGTCCACGCAATTCGTCTCGCCGCAATCTGGGGCCGATCACCCTACGAACCGCCTTTGCGTATTCGATCAACACGATCGCCGCCAAGATCGGCCAACAGGTCGGCACGACGACGATCGCCGACATGGCGCGCCGCTTCGGTATCACGACCCCGGTCAACACGCACCCATCCATGGTTCTGGGTACGTCCGACGTGCGCCTGATCGACATGACGCGCGCATTCGCCAGCGTCGGATCGAACGGTGTCGCCATCGCACCTTATGGCATCACCAAGGTAACGAGCGCCGATGGCGAAATCCTGTACCGCCACGAACTCGATGCGAGCCATGTGCTGGTCGCTCCGCAAGTCGCCGCGCAGATGACTGACCTGTTGCAGACGGCGGTCGCCACAGGCACCGCGCGCGCGGCGCAGATCGGCCGCCCGGTCGCAGGGAAGACGGGCACGACGACATCGAACAAGGACGGCTGGTTCCTGGGCTTTTCCAGCGGCATCACCACCGGCGTCTGGATGGGCCGCGACAATTCGCGCAGCGTGCCTGGGCTACAGGGCGGCACCGCTCCCGCGCGTGCCTTTGCGGAGTATATGCGCGTCGCGGTTGCGAAGCGGCCGGTCGAGCAGTTCCAGACGCGGGTGACCCTGCCCGAATATCAACTGGAACCTGATAACGAAGCGTATTTCGGCAACAGTTACGATGGGCAGTTCGTCGATGAAAACGGGATGCCGGCCGACCCGCCGGGATCCGTGACCGAAACCACGACATCGACTTTCGATCCGCAGAACGATGACCCCGGCGTGGGGCCACGTGACGATGCCCGCGACGGCAGGCGAGAGGACCGCCGCGACGCCCGGCGGGAAGATCGTCGCGACCGCATCGGCGATCTGGTCGAATCGATCACCGGGCGACGGCCCGAACCCGATTGGCGCGATCGTGAGCGCAGGCGAGGCGAACGCCTGCCGCCACCACAATATCAGGAACCGCGTCCGAACCAGTGAAGCGCCGTGCCGTGGCTCTTGAGCCAACGGCGCTCGGCAATTGGTGGACGGCCGAACAGCCGCGCGACTTCGGCATGGAACGCCGGCGAGTGATCGAGGTGAACGAGGTGCGCGACCTCGTGCGCCACCGTCGCGCTAAGCACCGCCGGCGGCGCCAGGATCAGGCGCCAGCTATAGCGGATCGCACCGTCCGATGAGCAGCTGCCCCACCGTCCGCGCGGATCGCCGATCGCGACAGTCGTGAGGGCAAGGTCGTGCGCATCGCACAGTGCGCGAGTTTCGCCATCGAGTGTGCGTAGTGCTTCCGCCTTGAGCCACCGCATGAGGCGGCTATCGAGCAACTCGATCGGGCCGCCAATGCACAGGACACCGTCCAGCAGCATCGGTTTCCGCGAGAATTCTGATGACCAGCCCAGCCGCACTGGTTGACCCGCCAGATCGAAAGTCATTCCGGGCGTAACCGGCACCGGTGCCGGCAATCGCGCCAATTGTGCCTCTATCCAGCCGCGCTTCGTGGCGACCCAGGCGAGGGCAGGACGCAACGCTGCGCGGGGCGGCATGGACAGGCGGACGCTGGCATCGCGCGGATCCACCGACAGGCGCATCGATCGTGTATTGGGACGACGCACGACAAGCAGTTCGCGCGTGCGCCCCCCGCCTGCGAACACCAGGTCAGACATCGCGATCCATGATGATGTGGTCCTCAAGATCGCCGGCATCGACTTCAGAGATTGTCCAGCCGCGCGTCGAGACCCCCGCTTCATGCACGCTTTCGCGGCTGCCAGAGTTGAGGTGGTGCCAGTCGAACAGCGGCTTCCCCTCCGCGCGCAACCGGTAGCCGCAGGTTTGCGGCAGCCAATCGAAAGTGGTCAGATTGTCGAGCCGCAACTGGATGCAGTCGGGCACCAGGATCTTGCGATTAGGATAGTCGCGGCACTGTGCCATCCGTCGGTCCAGCTGGCGGCAGGCGACATTGGTCGGGTAATAGTCGCCGGTATCCTCGTCCTCGAGCTTGTGCAGGCAGCATTTGCCGCAGCCATCGCACAACAACTCCCATTGCGCGGCGTCGAGTTGCTCGAGCGGGACGTCGTCCCACCATCTCTTGGCTGTCCCTTCCCCCAAGGGATCGGGCTGCCCTGTCACTTCACCCATCGCTCCAGGTCTTTCGCCACCGCCTCGGCACTCACTTCCGATGGCAGGATCGCCAACGGCTTGCCGTCACGGTCCATCAGATAGGATGTGCGGCTGTGATCGACGAGGTAACTGCCGGGCGATCCGCCGGGCTGGGCCTTGCCGTAAACCGCGAATGCCTTCTTGACGTCTTCGATCGCCTCCGCGCTCCCCGACAGGCCGACCGCATCGGGCAGGAAGGCATGTGCAAACTTTGCCGCGACTTCGGGCGTGTCCCGTTGCGGATCGACGGTAATGAAGATCAGCGCGATCGGCGGTTTGTTCACTTTGGTGCGGAATTGGGCCACCGCGCGACCGAGGTTGGCCATGTCGGTCGGGCAGACGTCGGGGCAATTGGTGTAGCCGAAATAAACGATGCGGTACTTGCCCGCAAAATCACGTTCGCTGACGATGCGCCCGTCGCCGGTCTTGAGCGAAAATGGACCGCCGATCCGCGCGCCTTGCAGTGGCGGGCTGGTTTCGGCGACGGGCGGTGCCGCCTGACACGCACCAAGTGCAAGCGCGGCAGCGAAAAGAACGATCCTGTTCAGCATCGCCTCAGTCTTGCGGTGCAAGGCGCGGGGGCGCAAGTAAATGCGGTCGGACAAGGAACATGGCGTGCGGTTGAAAACGATCATTGCGGGTATCGCGCTGGTGCTGACACCGGCACTCCCGGCCTTTGCCCAAATGGGCTTTTCTCCGAGCTATGTCTTTCTGAAGGCAATCCGCGACTCCGATGTCGCCAAGATCAACGAGTATCTGAATAAGGCCGGGTCCGGCCAAGTCATCATCAATACACAGGATCAGGCGACCGGAGACACCGCTCTGCACATCGTCACGCGCCGCCGCGATCTGGTCTATCTCAATTATCTGCTGAGCCGCGGCGCCGACCCGAACAAAGCCAACAAGGCGGGTTTGTCGCCGCTGATGATGGCGGTGCAAATGCGCTGGACCGAAGGCATGTCGGTGCTGCTCGACCGCAAGGCGCAGCCCGATTTCGCTTCGGCGCTGGGCGAAACGCCTTTGACGCGCGCAGTGCAGAATTACGATTCCACTGCAGTCGCATTGTTGCTGCGCGCAGGCGCCAATCCCCTTAAACCCGAAACCGGTTCGGGGCTCAGCGCGCGCGATTATGCCGCACGCAGCCCCCGCGCTGCCGCGATTCTGCGCCAGATTGATGAAGCCAAGCCCAAACCCAAGGCGAATTACGGCCCGAATTGATCAGATCAGCGCTTCGATCCCCTCGTCAACGTCGATCAGCAGGCGCCGCGCTGCGCGCCGTGCGAATCTGAGCGTCTCTGCCCGCCGACGCGATGGAGCCAGGGGATGGTGCGCGGGTTCCCGAATGATCGCTGCGTCGTAGCGGTCCGCGACGATCAATCCGGCGCGATCGGGTAACAAATCAGCCCGGTCGAGCAAGGCGCGATCGAGATGTTCCGGTATCGCCCAGAAAAACCGATCGCAATAATCGAGATATTCGGTCCATTTGCCGTCGCCGAGCAAGTCGGCGCGGCTTACCTTGATCTCGACAATCGTGACATTGCCCTTCGGACACAGGCCCATCAGATCAGCGCGGCGGCCGTTTCCCAGCGAGACCTCGGTAATCGCCACGCAATCGTGGCGTAGCAGCAGTCGCGTAGCGCCCCGCGCGACATCACGCGCGACGAGGGGGGCGGATGCATCGAGCATCCACCCCCTTTAGAACGTCACGAGAACGCTGGGAAGCGTCCTAGCGATAGAAAATGTGATTGCCGATGGCACCAAGGCTGGTGCGGTTCCAACCCGGCGCAACGCGCTTGGCATGAAAATATAGCGCCGCCGAGGCGGGACCGGCATAAATGTCCTGCATCACCATCTTGGCAACCGACTGAGCCTGACGCCACATTGCATTATCGGGCGGAGTCGGAAGATTGCCGCCGCGCACGAAAGAAAATTGGCTGGGCTGGAGCACGACGCCACAGGGCGTGTTGGCGAAGCGGCCCGCCTTCACGCGGTTCATGATGACGCGCGCGACGGCGAGTTGACCGGCAACCGGTTCGCCCTTTGATTCAAAATAGACCGCAGTAGCGACACAGCGCTGTTGGGCCGCGTCGACCGGCGCTTCAGCCAGTGCCTGTACCACCGGCTTGGAAACAGCTGCTTCGTCCGGCTCAGGATCGGGCGTGAAAATGCCGTCATTGGCCGCCCGCGCCATTTCAGGCATCGCCGGCAACGCATCGGTGACAGTGATAGCCGGATTGACGATCTGGGCGCTCAACGAAGCACCGCCTGTCAGGCCGCCGGCTGCGGCGTAAGCGAAGAAAGCAGAGACCGCGAGGGTCGCGGATCGAAACAAAAGCGACATTCAACCATTATCAATTGCGTCCGAACGCCGTGTAGCACCGTATATTTAACGTCTGGTGATGCCCCACGCGTCCGGTCGGCTGCGTCCGCCCCAATCCCGCGAAATCGGGATCGTTGCGGCTGCGCATCGTCGGAAGACGGCCATGTCTGCGCACCCCGTTTACAAATCAATTCAATTCGAAGTTTTCCACGACGAACCGTTGCGCATCCGGGATGTCCAGTTCGATAACCCACAAATCCGGATCTGATCTTTGCCGCAGCGCAACATAATCCGTCCACTTTGCTGAATCGTCGGGGCCGGTATCCCGCCATTCATAGGTGAAGGCGGACCCCAATTGACGTTCTATAATTGCCACAACGTGACCGCGCTCGGCGCACTGGATGAGGATGCTTCCGCCCTCCGCACCCCCTTTTGCGATGACGGTAGCAAACCCTCCCGCGTCTTGTGTGCGGCGCAGCATGGCAGAGACTGCCAGGCCAGTGGTCAGCGTCATAGTTGGCCATAGCCGGGGAGTGAAGCCAATGGGATCTGCGACCGCATGAAGGTGCCGGTGCCCCGCGCAGCCTCGTCCCCTGCGCTATCGATTAGCCGGGCGTCGGCAACGTACACGCGACGCTTGCCGCTTACCCAACGCCCTTCGGCGATCAGTTCGCCTGCCTTGAGCGGCTTGGTGAACAGCAGATTGAATGCCGTCGTCAGGAGGAAACGGTCGCTGACCAGGCTGTTGACCGCATAGAACGCCGCATCGTCGAGCATCTTGAAATAGGCGGTGCCATGCAATGCCCCCGCGGCGTGATAATGCTCACGCCCGACGGTAAAGCGGATACGCGCAAATCCATCTTCGACGATCTCGAGCCGGGAAGGAAACAGCGTGTTAATCGGCGCCGCGCGGTACAGCGATTCGAGCGCTCGGTGATGCGCAGCCGACGGGGCGGCATCGGTTTCGGTAATGTCAGGCGGCGTCACGCCAGTCCTCGGCGTCGAGCAACGCGACGATCGCATCCGCCGATCCGGCATCGCGCAGTTTTGCCACACACGTCTTGTCGCGCATCAGCCGGCTGACATGCGCCAGCGCTTTCAGATGCGCCGCGCCGGCATCAACCGGCGAAAGCAGCAAATAGACAAGGTCGACGGGCACGCCGTCGACGCTGTCATAATCCACCGGGTGCGTCAGCCGTCCGAACACGCCGACGACATGGTCGAGCCCCGCAATCCGCGCATGCGGGATCGCCGTGCCGCCCCCAAAGCCGGTGCTGCCAAGCCGTTCGCGTTCGATCAGCGGTTCGAGCACTTCGCCCGCGTCAAGGCTGTGCGTACGCGCCGCCAGGGCAGCGAGATCATGGAATAGCGCTTTCTTTCCCGCGACATTCATCGCGGGATTCACCGCGCCGGGGCGCGTGATGTCGAACATGTTGGTGTCTTCTTCGCTCTCAGGTCGCGCGGGCGGGTTCGACCCAACCGATCGTTCCATCGCCACGGCGATAGACCATATTGTAATTTCCCGTGCCGCTGTTGCGGAACAGCATGGCGTTGGTGTGGCGCAGGTCGAGCATCATCACCGCGTCGCCGACACTCGCTTCCGGCACGTCGACGCGCGTTTCGGCGACGATCGGCATGTTGTCGGCAGCTTCATCCTCATCGTCCTGCGCCTGGAAGACAGTATAGCCCGCCTCGATCGCCGCGATCTCTTCGGTGCCATTACCGGTCTTGTCCTTCAGCCGGCGCATGTAGCGGCGCAGCTGCTTTTCGATCTTGTCCGCAGCGCCGTTGAACGCGAGCTTGGCGTCTTGCGCATCGTGATGCGCCTTGAGCACGGTGCCCTTCATCACATTGGCCATGATGTCGCAGGTGAAGCCATTGTCGTGCGGCCCTTTGCCGAACGTCACAGTGGCGCTGATCGTCCGCGAAAAATATTTGTCGGCAATCGCGTTGAGGCGATCTTCGACATGACCCTGGAGCGCGGTCCCCGTGTCGGTCTGGTGACCCGATACGCGAATATCCATGAATGCGCCTCCTCTGGCTGGTTACGAAAGGCCGCGCCGACTAGGCAGCGTGGGTTGCAAGGTCAACGCTCGAACCATCTGCTTCGCCCCATGCCCAAATCGGGTCGGTAAGCTTGTCGACGAATGCACGGTGACGTTCGAGTTCGGCGTTGGTGACAGTGGCATAGCGCGGCGTGCGGTGCAGCGGCGTTACTGCCACGTGAGTTACTGTTTCTACGACCGCGACCGGGGCCGCCATGTCGAGCCCGATCTGCCGCCCGCCGGTCAGTTCGATATAGACATGGGTCAGCAATTGCGCGTCGAGCAAGGCGCCGTGAAGCGTGCGGTGGCTGCGGTCGATGCCGTATCGCGTGCACAGCGCATCGAGCGAGTGTTTGGCACCCGGATGGCGGCTGCGCGACATCGCGGCAGTGCAGATCATCCGGCTCATCGGCAAGTGCAGCCGCCCGCACAGGCTCAATTCGTTATTGACGAAGCCGAAGTCGAAATTGGCGTTGTGCGCGATCAGCGGCGCGTCGCCGAGGAAGTCGAGCAAATCCTCGACCTGATCCTCGAACCACGGCTTGTCGGCAAGAAACGCGTCGGAGAGCCCATGAACCTGTTCGGCGATCGAAGGCATCGGCATGCCGGGGTTGAAATAAGCATGATAGACGTTGCCAGTCTCGCACCGGTTGACCAGCTCGACACAGCCGATTTCGACCACCCGGTCGCCCTGTTGCGGGTCGAGGCCGGTGGTTTCGGTATCGAAGACGATTTCGCGCATGAAGCGGCTAACCTAGGCGGTTTCGGGCCCCGTCTCAACTGCCGCTAAGTCGGCACTGAGCTCCTCGACCAGCGCCGCGACCTGTGCGCGCGTTTCGTCAAGCGACGTTCCGGTATCGATGACATGATCAGCGCGCGCGCGTTTTTCGACATCGGGCATTTGCCGCTGGAGGATCGCAGAAAACTTGTCCGGCGTCATGCCATCACGCGCGAGGACACGGTTACGCTGCACATCTTCAGGCGTAGAGACAACGACGGTGACGTCGACCCGTGCGTCGCCGCCGGTTTCGAACAAGAGCGGCACGTCGAAAACTACCATCGGCGCAGTCGCGTGTTCGTGCAGGAACGCGGCACGCGCCTCGCCCACCGCCGGATGGATGATCGCCTCGAGGCGTTTGAGCGCAGCCGGATCGTGCAGCACCTGCGATAGTGCCGCACGGTCGACACCCGCGGGCCCGGTAGTGCCGGAAAACTCCGCCTCGATCTCCGCGAGTAGCTTGCCGCCCGGCCCCTGAAGGCGGCGGACGGCAGCGTCGGCGTCGAACACCGGAACGCCCAATGCTTCGAACATCGCCGCAACGGTCGATTTACCCATGCCGATCGAGCCAGTGAGGCCAATGGTCATCATGCCGTCAGCAACGCGCGAAGCTCGGCATCGTGTTCGCGGGGGGCTTGTGCTCCAAAGAAGATCCGAAAGGCGATGTCGGCCTGGCCGATCAGCATCGATAATCCGTCGATGGTGCGGAAGCCCCGCTCTTCCGCCTCGATCAGCAGCGGCGTGCGTACCGGCGACGTCACGATGTCATAGACGATGCTGCCCGGCGGCACATGACTGAAGTCGAATGCGAGCGGCGCATTCCCCGCCATCCCCAGCGGCGTGGTGTTGACGACGAGATCGAGCAGCCCCTCGCGGTCATCGAACGCGAAAACGGTCGGCGCGGCGAAGTGATCGAGTGTGGCGACATGATGTTCGCCAGGCAGCTGCGCCAAAATCGTTTCGCATTTGGCGGTGTCGCGCGCCGCGACAACCAGTGTAAAGCCATGATCGGCCAGCGCCGCCGTCACTGCCCGCGCAGCGCCGCCAGCGCCAAGCACCCGTGCCATGCGAAACAGGTGCGACTGGCCGAGCCAGGGTTTGAGAGGCTCCAGAAACCCCTCACCATCAGTGTTAGTGCCTGTGAGCGTGCCGTTAGCTTCTCTCGTGACTGTATTGACCGCACCGACGCGGGCAGCAAACGGTGTGACCTGATCGAGAAGCGGGATGATCGCTTGCTTGTTCGGCATAGTAACATTGCAGCCACGCCAGTTTGCGTCGGCACGTGCGCCAGCCAGATATTCAGGCAGTTCGTCCTCAGGTACCAAGAAGCGGCCATAGTCGCCTTTGATCGCAAGCTTCTCCAGCCAAAACTTGTGGATCGTTGGTGACTTGGATTGCGCAATGGGGTCGCCAATGACTTCCGCGAAAGGTGCCGTCACGACACCAGCACCCCACGCGCGCGCAGCCAAGCGAGCAGCGGGAGCAGCGGCAGGCCCATGATCGCGAACCAGCTGCCGTCGACCCGGCTGAACAATTGTGACCCCGGCCCCTCGATGCGATAGCCGCCCGCGCACCATTTCGCTTCGGGATCGCTCGCAACGTATTGCGCGATGAACGCGTCCGACAGCGGCCGCACATGCATCGTCGCGACTTCCACCGCGCGCCACACTGGCTGGCCGTTTTCGCACACCACCGCCGCCGAATGGAGCCGATGCGTCCGCCCCGACATCCGCCGCAATTGCGCGGCCAATTCCTCCCCCGGCTTGTCGATCCGCGTCCCGTCGTCGAGCGCCACCACCGAATCGCAGCCGAGCACGAAGTCGCCCGGCCGCGATGCGGACACCTTGCGTGCCTTGAGTTCGGCCAATGCGTCAGCAAGATCGCGCGGCGCCAGATCGCCGAGCGATGCCTTGGCCGCGTCCTCGTCAATCAGCGGGCTCACGGCCTCGAACGGCACCCCGGCATTGGTCAGCATTGAGCGCCGCGAGACAGAGGTGGAGGCGAGCACCAATGACGTCATGCCGCTGCATCCCGCTCACTCAACAGCCCGATGATCGCCGCGGCACCTTCCTCGATCGACCGCCTGGTCATGTCGATCACCGGCCAGCCATTGTCGGCGAACATCCGCCTTGCGAACGCAACTTCACTGGCGACGCGTTCGGCATCGACATAGTCGGTGTCGGCAGTCTGCCCCAGCGACAGCAGCCGGTTCCGTCGGATCTGTACCAGCCTTTCGGGACTCGTGACCAGCCCGACAACCATCGGGTACCTGAGCGTGAACAGATTCGCCGGCGGCGCAACGCCGGGGACCAGCGGTATGTTCGCGGTCTTGTAGCCGCGATTGGCGAGATAGATCGACGTCGGGGTCTTCGACGCGCGGCTGACTCCGGCAAGGACGATGTCTGCCTCCTCCCAATTGTCCGCGCCGACACCGTCGTCATGCGCGATGGTGTATTGGATCGCGTCGACGCGCGCGAAATAGGCTTCGTCGAGCACGTGCTGGCGCCCCGGCCGTCCTTCCGCGCGCTGGCCGAGCATGTCCTGCAGCGCGCCGGTCACCGCATCGAGCGCCCCGACCGCGGGCAGCCCTAGCGAGCGACACGCATTCTCCAGCTTTCCGCGCAATTCCTGATTAACCAGTGTGAACAGCACTAGGCCGGGGTTCTGTGCGACTTCGGTCAGGACGCGCGCGAGGTGGCGTTCAGAGCGAACCATCGGCCAGAAATGCTTGAGCGTCTCGACATCGTCGAATTGTGCCAGCGCAGCGGCGGCAAGATGCTCTAGCGTTTCGCCCGTCGAGTCGGACAGCATGTGCAGGTGAAGCCGTGCCACGGCGCTGCTGTGCATAAGTTTGTGGTGAAAGGCGAGGGCAACGGAGGGGATCGCCCGCAAGCGACAGATCCGGGGAGTCGCGCGACGATTCGCACACTGTGTTGTCCACAGCGACGCGAATCCATCCACAATTGTGGATAGCGGGAGTCGCGCGGCACGACTCGGCGGATTTCGGGGGTCTGTCTGCGCGCAAGCTGTTGGCAGATTCAACCGGGGCGCATAAACCCCGCTCGACGCCCGCCAACAACCTTCAACAACCTAGATCTTAAGACTCTATTTTAGAGGAGCGACGCGCTGCCCGACTTATCGACCAAACCCTTACTCGGCGTGCTGCGCGGCGAAGTGCCCACGGTGCCGCCAATGTGGCTGATGCGCCAGGCGGGACGCTATCTGCCCGAATACCGCGCGCTGCGGGCGGAAAAGGGCGGGTTCCTCGACCTGGTCTATGATCCCGATGCGGCAACCGAGGTCACACTTCAACCGCTGCGTCGATTTGGCTTCGACGGTGCGATCCTGTTTTCCGACATCCTCATCGTTCCACATATCATGGGCCAGAAATTGTGGTTCGAAGTCGGTGAAGGTCCCGCGCCTGGCCCCCCCGATGCTGGATGGCGATCTCGAGGCCCTGCAGGAACCCCGGGGAAGCGGCGAGAGCGTGTTTCAGACCGTGCGGCAGGTGAAGGCCGCACTCGCCCCTGAAACGACGCTGCTGGGCTTTGCTGGCAGTCCCTGGACCGTTGCGACCTATATGGTTGCGGGACAGGGATCGAAGGATCAGGCCGCCGCGCGACGGCTGGCCTATCGCGACCCGCGCAAATTCGGTGTGCTGATCGAGCGGATCGTGGAAACCACGGTCGATTATCTGTCGGGGCAGATTCTGGCGGGTGCCGATGCGGTGCAATTGTTCGACAGTTGGGCTGGCAGCCTGTCGCCCCAGCAATTCGCGGAGTGGGTCGTTGTACCCAATGCGGCGATCGTCCGCGCGGTGAAGGCACGGCATCCCGACACCCCGATCATCGGCTTCCCCAAGGGGGCGGGCGCCAAGCTGGTCGATTATGCGCGCGGCACGGGCGTCGATGCGCTCGGCCTCGACGAAACGATCGATCCGGAATGGGCGGCGCGCGAGTTTCCGAAGACGCTGCCGCTGCAGGGCAATCTCGATCCGCTTGCGTTGATCACCGGCGGCGACACGCTCAGCCGTGCCACCGATCGCATCCTTGCAGCGTTTGCTGGCCGTCCCCATATCTTCAATCTGGGCCACGGCATCCTGCAGGACACGCCGATTGCTCATGTCGAGCAATTGCTGGAGCGGGTGCGGGGCTGATGCTCGCGGGGCTGACCAACTGGTATCCGTGGATCAAGGCGGCGCATGTCGTCTTTGTGATTTTCTGGATGGCCGGGCTGTTCATGCTGCCGCGCTTTTACGCGTATCATCAGGAAGCCCGCACTGGCACCAGCGAGTGGAAAGCCTGGGAGGAACGCGAGCGTCGCCTCATCCGGCTGATCCTCAACCCCGCGTTGGTCATCGTCTGGATCCTCGGCATCGCGTTGCTGTGGATCACCGGCGTCGGCCGCGAAGGCTGGTTTCACGTCAAGTTCGCCGCGGTCGGGCTGCTCGTCCTCTATCATTTGTGGATGGTCGAGCTATGCCGGGCGGCTTCAACGCGGCGACAAGCTTGTTTCCAGCCGGACGCATGCGAATGCTCAACGAAATACCCGGGCTGGTGGCGATCGTCGCCGTCATCATGGTCATCGTCCGCCCATTCTGATTGACGCCCTTGGGGCGCTAGACTAACCTAAGTCCCGTCCGCAGTTCTTGCGGCCCAGCCGGCGCCCGGTCCTCGGGTCACGCCGTTCGGTTCGACCGAAATCTCACGGAAATACAAAGACATGCATCTGAAAGAACTTAAACAGACCGCCCCCGCCGAGCTGGTCGCGATGGCCGAAGAACTCGGCATCGAAGGCGCGTCGACGCTGCGCAAGAACGACATCATGTTCGCCATCCTCAAGACCGAGGCCGAAAATGGCGAGCAGATCATGGGTGAAGGGACACTCGAAGTGCTCCAGGACGGCTTTGGCTTCCTGCGCAGCCCCGAGGCGAACTATCTGGCGGGCCCCGACGACATTTACGTCTCTCCCAACCTCGTCCGCCGTCACGGATTGCGCACCGGCGACACCGTCGAGTGCGAGGTCAAGGCGCCCAAGGATGGCGAGCGCTATTTCGCGCTGACTCGCGTCGTCAAAGTCAATTTCGATGAACCCGAAGCCGTGCGTCACCGCGTGAATTTCGACAATCTCACGCCGCTCTACCCGGAGGAGAAGCTGTCGCTCGACACGCTCGACCCGACGGTCAAGGACAAGTCGGCGCGCGTCATCGACATCGTCTCACCGCAGGGCAAGGGTCAGCGCACGCTGATCGTCGCGCCGCCGCGCGTCGGCAAGACGGTGATGCTGCAGAATATCGCCAAGGCGATCACCGACAATCATCCGGAAGTGTTCCTGATCGTCCTCCTCGTCGACGAACGTCCTGAGGAAGTCACCGACATGCAGCGAAGCGTGCGCGGCGAAGTTATCTCGTCGACCTTCGACGAACCCGCGACGCGCCACGTCCAGGTCGCCGAAATGGTCATCGAAAAGGCCAAGCGCCTCGTCGAGCACAAGAAGGATGTGGTCATCCTGCTCGATTCGATCACCCGCCTCGGTCGTGCCTACAACACCGTCGTTCCCTCTTCGGGCAAGGTGCTGACCGGCGGTGTCGATGCCAACGCGCTGCAGCGCCCAAGCGTTTCTTCGGCGCCGCGCGCAACATCGAAGAGGGCGGCTCGCTCTCGATCATCGCCACCGCGCTGATCGACACCGGCAGCCGCATGGACGAGGTCATTTTCGAAGAGTTCAAGGGCACTGGCAATTCCGAAATCGTGCTCGACCGCAAGGTCGCCGACAAGCGCGTCTTCCCGGCGCTCGACGTCGGCAAGTCGGGGACGCGCAAGGAGGAGTTGCTTGTCGAAAAGGGCAAGCTGTCGAAGATGTGGGTCCTGCGCCGCATCCTCATGCAGATGGGCACCATCGACGCGATGGAATTCCTGCTCGACAAGATGAAGGATTCGAAGACCAATGAGGACTTCTTCAGTTCGATGAATTCCTGAGGACAAACCGATGTTCGAGCTTCTCGCCTTTGCTGCCGCTGCTGCCCAACCGCTGAGTGGTCCGGCAGACATCTGGGCGGCGGTCGTGCAGGATTTCTCGAACATCGCCCAGCCCGCGCAATTCGCGGCGTTCCTCCAGGTGCTGATGATCGATCTCGTCCTTGCCGGCGACAACGCGATCGTCGTGGGCGCGCTGGCTGCTGGCTTGCCGGCGGTTCAGCGCAAGAAGGTCATTCTGATCGGCGTGATGGCGGCGCTGGTCCTGCGGATCATTTTCGCTCTGATGGTTACCTGGCTGCTCGGCATCGTGGGGTTGGTGTTGGCGGGCGGGCTGTTGTTGCTGTGGGTGGCCTGGCGCATGTGGCGCGACTTGCGACAGGATACCAACGCCGAAACCGCTGAACATGAGGGATTGAGACCCGCCAAGACGTTTCGCTGCCGCCGCGTGGGGCGTCGCGGTCGCCGACGTGTCGATGAGCCTGGACAACGTCCTCGCAGTCGCGGGCGCGGCGCGGGAACATCCCGGCATCCTCATCGTCGGGCTGATCTTCGCCGTCGCGTTGATGGGCCTCGCCGCGAACGTCATCGCCAAATATATCGAACGCTATCGTTGGATCGCCTGGTTCGGGCTGGCCGTGATCGTGTATGTCGCGGGTAAGATGATCTATGAAGGCTGGCACGAGGTCGCACCGCACGCCGCACGCATGATCGGGGGATAGCCATGAAGTTCACCGTCGACGTCGACTGTACCCCGCAGGAAGCGCGAGCCTTTCTCGGCTTGCCCGACATGGAATCCGTCCATGAAGCGTATCTGGGCCGCATTAAGGACGCGATGCGTGACGGTGTGACCCCGGCGATGGTGCAGGACATGATGAAGAGCTGGTCGCCAATGGGTGATGGCGCGATGAAACTGTGGCAGGGGCTCTTTGACAACATGACGGGTGGAAAGAAGAGCGGGTGAGCCTGCGTCGTGCGGCGACGACATGACTGACACGATCTTCGCCTTGTCGAGCGGCGCACCCCCCGCCGCCATCGCGATCGTGCGGGTCAGCGGCCCCCACGCGCTTATTGCCGCCGGGTCCCTGACCAACAAGTGTACCCCGCCTCGGCAGGCCACATTCGTCACCCTCAAGCACACAGGCGTGATACTCGACACCGCGCTTGTTCTAACGTTCCCTGGCCCCGCGAGTGCGACGGGCGAAGACATTGCTGAATTCCATCTCCATGGCGGCCGCGCCACCGTGGCTGCGGTGCTTGACGCCCTTGCCGGCATGACGGGTCTGCGCCCCGCGGAGCCCGGCGAGTTTACCCGCCGCGCTTTTACCAACGGCCGCATGGACCTGAACGAGGCAGAGGGACTTGCCGACCTCCTTGCCGCCGAAACCGAGGCACAGCGCCGTGCCGCGATCGCCATGGCCGGTGGCACGCTGACCCGGTTGATTGCCGATTGGCGACGGCATGTCCTCGATGCCGCCGCGCAGGTGGAAGCAGCGATCGATTATGACGGCGAAGACGACGTACTTCATTGGGCAACGCGCGAAGCGGATCTGCTCGCGTTGGCGGCGGAAATCGAGGCTACGCTTACTGCCCCGCCGGCCGAACGGCTTCGTGACGGATTGCGCGTGGTGATTGCCGGGACCGCCCAATGCGGGCAAGTCGACTTTGCTGAATGCGCTTGCCGGACGAGAGGCGGCGATCGTCACGTCCCAAGCCGGCACCACGCGTGACATCATCGAGGCACCCGTGCGTCTCGGCGACGTTGCCTTGCTGCTTACCGACACCGCAGGACTACACGACGACAGCAATGACGCGATCGAGATAGAAGGCATGCGCCGCACTGAAGCGGCGATGAATGCCGCCGATATCGTGTTGTGGCTCGGTGACGGCACCGGTCCTGATGGCGCAATTAAGATTGCGGCCAAAGCTGATCTGAGTCACGACACGGAGGGGCTGAGCCTGTCTGCCAGAACCGGTGAAGGCATGTCTGTCTTGCGAGACATGCTTACCGCGAAGGCGCGCGAAGGTCTGCGCGATGACAACTTGACGCTGAACCAGCGTCAGCGGGGCGTGCTCGTCAAAATTGCGGTTCACTTGCGTGCTGCGGCAAGCGCTGATTTACTTTTCGCAGCCGAGGAGTTGCGGGTGGCGCGCATGGCACTTGATCGGTTACGAGGGCCGCGCCGGAGTAGAGGATATGCTCGACGCGTTGTTCGGGCGGTTTTGCCTAGGCAAGTAATTTAGTTAAGCAGTGTTTCACGTGGAACAATTTGACGTTGTCATTGTCGGGGGTGGCCATGCCGGAGTCGAGGCGGCGACGGCTGCCGCGCGTCGCGGGGCTCAAGTCGGACTCGTCACGTTCGACTCATCAAACATCGGCATGATGTCTTGCAATCCGGCGATTGGCGGCGTCGGCAAAGGCCATATGGTTCGAGAAGTTGATGCACTTGACGGTGTGCTTGGCCGCGCGTGTGATGCTGCGGCGATCCATTATCGCATGCTGAATCGGTCCAAGGGTCGCGCCGTTTGGGGTCCTCGCGTGCAGGCGGATCGGATCCGGTTCGGCGCTTTTGTGCGCGCCGCGATCGCCGCCGAACCGAAAATTACGTTAATTAACGGTGAGGCAACGGCACTCGTAGTTCGCAATGGAACGGTGAGTGGCGTGACCATCGGTGCGCAATCTATTTCGACCAGAAGCGTCGTTCTTGCTACAGGCACCTTCCTTGGTGGTCGCCTCTTCAGAGGTGACGAACGTATGGCGGGCGGTCGGATCGAAGAGCGCGCGGCTTCCGCGCTCGCTGATTTACTCCGCGATCTTGCGTTGCCGCTCGGCCGGCTCAAGACTGGAACGCCACCGCGGCTTGACGGGCGGACAATCGATTGGAGCCGCTTGGCTCGGCAGGAGTTCGAAACGGACCCGTGGACGATGTCACCGCTCGGGCGCCGCCTTTTGCCACAACTCCACTGTGCAATCACGAGGACGAACAACGCGACTCACGATGTAATCCGCCAAAATGCCGATCGGTCGCCGCTCTATTCGGGTGAAATCGAGGGGGTTGGCCCGCGCTATTGTCCGTCAATCGAAGACAAGGTCCGTCGGTTCGGCGATCGTGACGGCCACCAGATTTTTCTCGAACCTGAAGGGCTGGATACGCCGCTCGTATACCCTAACGGCATCTCAACCTCTTTCCCGATCGAAGTTCAAAATGAATTGCTTCATACGATTGAAGGGCTGGAGGCGGTCGACATCGTCGCGCCGGGATACGCCGTCGAATACGACCATGTTGACCCGCGGATACTTGGCCACGATCTCGCAGTGCGTGATGTCGCTGGACTTTTTGTGCCGGGCAGATTAACGGAACGACGGGATATGAGGAGGCGGCTGCACAGGGCCTTGTTGCGGGAGCCAATGCTGCCGCACACGCGCGTGGTCTAAGTCCTCTGATTTTGGCGCGATACTCCAGCTATATCGGCGTGATGATCGACGATTTGGTCCTTGCGGGTGTGACCGAACCTTATCGCATGATGACAGCGCGCGCCGAGCATCGGCTCTCCCTGCGCGCCGATAACGCGACGACCCGTCTGCATCCGATCGCAGTGGCGTCGGGGCTTGTGGGTCGGGAAAGACGAGCCTGGGGAAATGCTCGCCTTGAGAGTTTGTCTGCGGGCGGAACCGACGATGATACACGTGCTGAACTCGCTGAGGACGCCGCCTATGCGCCCTATGTCGCGCGACTGAGCACTGAATTAGCGAAGCGGGCTGCGAAAGACCTATTGCTCAACAATGTCCGCTATGCCGTCATCCCGGGCCTCTCGCTAGAGATGGTCGAGAGGCTTGAACGTGTTCGTCCCTCTACGTTGCAGCAGGCAGAGCGGATCCCAGGTATCACCCCAGCTGCGATTACGGCCGTGATGGTCCATGCCCAGCGTGCTGCGTGAGCGTTTCACGTGAAACAATATTACGAGGTGTTTCACGTGAAACATTGGCTGAGCAAATTAGGATCGATGTTTCACGTGAAACATTCGCTCTTCTCTCTGGCTTTGTTGATCTGCTCATTAGAGAAAACCGCCGACAAAATCTGATTGCAAAGTCCTCAGTGGCGAACATTTGGGTTCGCCACATTGCCAATTCGATGCAGCTCGTACCATGTGCGCCTCAAGCAATGTCATGGCTTGATGTCGGCAGTGGATCTGGTCTTCCCGGCATCGTCATCTCCATAGCTAGCATGGTGCCGACAGTTTTGGTGGAGCCGCGCCGCTTGCGTACTGCCTTCCTTGAGCAAGTGGTCGCTACCCTCGGATTGCGCGATGTTAATGTTGTTACCTCCAGCCTTGCCCATGTTCCCCCACGCCCTTTCGATGCGATCACCGCCCGCGCGGTCGCGCCGCTTGACCGCTTGCTTGATATGACTCTTCCATTTTCACACCCGGACTCCATCTTTGTTTTTCCGAAGGGAAGGTCGGCAGCGGAAGAGTTGGCAGCCGTGCGACGAACGTGGCATGGTCACTTTGAAATCATTCCCAGCCGTACCGACGCCGATGCCGGCATCGTCGTGGCGCGGGACGTGCGGCGGAGGGGCAAGTGATTCGTATCGCGATTGCCAACCAGAAAGGCGGGGTCGGCAAGACCACGACTGCAATCAACTTGGCGACTGCATTGGCGGCGACGGGGCAGCGCGTCCTGCTCGTTGATCTCGATCCGCAGGGAAACGCATCGACCGGTCTAGGCATTCAGGCGCCGGATCGGTTGCGGTCGTCTTACGAGGTACTGGTTGGTGATTGCCAGCTGGCGGAGGCGGTCATGCCCAGTCGGGTACCGCGACTGGATGTTGTTCCCGCGACGGTGGATTTGTCAGGCGCCGACGTCGAGCTGTCACATGCGGAGCGCCGCACACACCGATTGGCCGATGCGCTGGATGCCTCCCCCCACCGTTGGGACATCATGCTGGTCGACTGCCCCCCGTCGCTGGGGCTGTTAACGATCAACGCGCTGGTGGCAGCACAGAGCCTGATCGTGCCAATGCAGTGCGAGTTCTTCGCTTTGGAAGGATTGTCGCAGCTCCTGTCGACCGTAGAACGCGTGCGGGGCGGTCTGAACCGCGACCTGTATATTCTCGGCGTCGCGCTGACGATGTACGACCGGCGCAACCGCCTGACTGAGCAAGTGGCCGAGGATGTTCGGGCATGCCTCGGCGATACCGTGTTCACGACCGTTATTCCGCGCAATGTCCGCTTGTCCGAAGCGCCTAGCCACGGTCTTCCCGCGTTGATTTACGACCTACGTTGTAGCGGTTCCGAAGCCTATCTCGCGCTTGCCCGTGAAGTCATCGGCCGACTTCCGCGTCTCAAGGAAGCTGCATGAGCGACGAAAAACGCCGCCCCCTAGGCCTCGGTCGTGGCCTTTCGGCGCTTCTCGGTGAGGCGCCAGCGGCAGGCGCTCCGCAAGGGCAATTACGTGACATTCCGGTGGCGTGGATCCACCGCAACCCTGATCAGCCCCGCCGTCATTTCGATGAAGCGGCGCTCGACGAGCTAGCGGAGTCGATTCGTCGGCATGGCTTGCTCCAGCCGATCACGGTCACACCGTTGGGCGGGGATGCCTATGCCATTGTCGCGGGAGAACGACGATGGCGCGCTGTCCAGCGCGCCCGGCTCGATACCATTCCCGTCGTGATCCGCGACGTCGAGCAGCAAGAGCGTGTCGAACTGTCGCTGATCGAAAACATCCAGCGTGAACAACTCAACGCCTTCGAAGAGGGCGACGCCTTCAATATGCTGATGAGCCAACACGGCTTGACCCAGGAAGACGTTGCCACGGCAGTGAAGAAATCGCGCAGTCACGTCGCCAATCTGGCGCGTCTTGCCGATCAAACCGAACAGCCGGTCCGCGATCTCGTCATTGCCGGTAAATTGTCGATGGGGCATGCACGCGCGTTGCTTGGCCGTCCCGATGCGCTGTCATTGGCAAATGAAGCGATCGCCAAGGGTTGGAGCGTCCGACAGATCGAGAATGTCAGCAAAAACGGACGTGATGCCGCAAAAAGAGGGAGCAAGGCGAACGTCGTAGACGCCGATGTCCAGCAACTCGAACGTCAGTTGAGCGACGTACTCGGCCTTAAGGTTTCGATCGAGGGTGGGGCGGAAGGTGGCGCCGTGACGGTGAAATATGCGACGCTCGATCAGCTCGACATGATCTGCCAGCGCTTGTCAGGCGAGCGGATCTAGCGTCCCTTCGCTGCCACGCGAGCGATCTGCACAAGTTCTTCCTGGGCCAGGACGCCCCCAGCGGTGCGGCCGTCTTTCAACCTCTCCTCGACCGAAAACAACCGCTCGCTTACCCGAGCCAATCGCTCGGGACGCCAAAGCTTCAATTGTCGCTGGATCGCCTGCGCCTCGCGACCCTTGAGCCACTTTGGCGGGTTTGCCAGCAACAGGGCGCGCCGAGCCGCGGCGCGCAGCACCGTGACCGCACCTGAGCCGAGGTCGCCAAGGAGCATCAATTCGCGCGACACAGCCTTAGCATCGCCGTCAAAGGCCGCCTCCACCAACGCCACATGATCGCCTTCTTGGGCATCGGCGGAAACCGCATCCATGGCCGCGTCGTCGAGCTCGCGTGGGCGGTCGGGCGCGGCGTCGAGGTAGAGCGCGAGCTTTTCCGCCTCACGCGCGATGAGCGCACGGTCGCCATTGCACATTGTCGCGAGACGTTCGCCGATGTGGGACTCGATCTTGAGCCCGAGCGGACGAGCGATAGCCGCGGCAAGGTCGCCTGCCTGGGCACCCTCGGGCACGAAGCTGCGATAGGTCAGCGCCGCAGGATGGTTTTCTGCAAGAGGTAAAAGCTTGGAATCCTTGCGAAAAGTCCCTGCAACGATCGCGACCGGATCGGTCTGGGCGGTAGTCGCCAGCAGTTCCTCGACGGCCAGTAAGCATTCCTCGCTACCGATGACCCGGATCCAGCGCTTCGTGCCGAACAGCGATAATGCGCTGGCCTCACCTGCGAGCGTGCCGGGCGCGTCCTTGAGGATTGCGCCGTCAATGTCGACGCGTTCGACACTTTCGCCCAGCGCGGGGCCAAGCCGCGTTGCCAGTGCACGCGAACCTGCATCATCGTTGCCGTGCAGGATGTAAAGCCGGATCGCCGGATCGGCGCGGTCGAGCGCGGCCTCGATCTGTCGGGCGCTTCCCGCCTTCACTGGCCCGAATTGATGCGTGTGACGTAAAGGCCAATACGCGCGACCATCTGGTCTGCGACGGTGTCGGCCAGCCGCTCGACGGCGGTGTTCTCCGCGGCGACGGTGGCATATTCGGACGACACGACATCAATGCCGGCATCCGACCCGGCGGTGGCGTCGAGCACGGTTTCGCCGGTTCCAGCATCGACCAATTGATAGCGGCTGCGCAAGGTGCGCCGCTCACGCGTGACCGCTTGGTCGCGGCGTACACCGAAGCCCTGGATATCGTCGTCGAGGGTGACAACTAGGCGATAGCGCGCCGCCCCGCCGGGCTCACCACCCAGCCGGTCGACAAGGGCGCTATGCACCAGATAGCCGGTCTTTCCGGCGATCGGCGCGACTGAGATTTGGCGGAGCGCATTCGACACCGCGCCGGTTCCCCCACCACTGTAGAGTGGCCGCAACCCGCAACCTGCGAGGGCGATGGGGATCAGGAATATGGCAGCGCGGATCATATGACGATGTTGACCAACCGGCCGGGGACGACAATCACTTTTTTGGGTGTTGCACCCGCGAGCGTCGCGACAATCTTGGCCGAAACCATCGCCATCGCCTCAAGATCATCACGCGATGCGTCCTTGGGGGCGTGCAGGGTATCGCGCAACTTGCCGTTGACCTGCACCGCGATGATCACCTGATCCTCGACCAGGAGCGTCGGATCGGCCTCGGGCCAGACCGCATCGGCGACCAGACCAACCTGCCCGCGTGTGGCCCATGCTTCCTCGGCGAGATGCGGCATCATCGGTGCGACGAGGCGCACGAGTGTATCGATCGCGGTATCGCGCGACGCGGAGGAGGCGGCCTTTTCGATAACGTTGGCCAGGCTGTGGACCTTGGCCACCGCCTTGTTGAACTGCAACGCCTCGATGTCCGCCGCAATGCCAACCACGGCACGCGCGGTGGCGCGATCGAGATCGGCGTCAGCGCCGCTCGCGCCGGGTTCGCTGTCGAACAGTCGCCACAAGCGATTCACGAATTTCCAGCATGCTTCGATCCCCGCCTCTGTCCACGGCAAGTCGCGCTCGGGCGGGGAATCGCCGAGCATGAACCAGCGCACCGCATCCGCGCCGTACGTGTCAAACATCGGCTCGGGATCGACGACGTTCTTTTTGGACTTGGACATTTTCTCGACACGGCCGACGATGGCGCGTTCACCGGTCGCCACGATAATGCCATCCGCGACCTCGGACGGATTGATCCATGCGCCATCGGGACTCTTATAGGTTTCTGAGGTCACCATGCCTTGGGTGAACAGGCCGGCAAATGGCTCGGCGACATCGATCATGCCCAGATGCCTTTAGCGCGCGCGTCCAGAAGCGCGCGTAGAGCAAATGCAGAATCGCATGCTCGACGCCGCCGATATACTGGCCGACGGGCAGCCAGCTTTCGGCCTCGGCGCGGTTGAACGGCTGGTCATTGGGCTGGCTCGCGAAGCGGATGAAATACCAGGACGAGTCGGCGAAAGTGTCGAGCGTGTCGGTCTCCCGTGTCGCCGGTTGGCCACAGTTCGGGCAGGCGACATGCTTCCACGTCGGATGGCGGTCCAGCGGGTTGCCGGGCGTCGCAAAGTCGACATCTTCGGGCAGCAGCACGGGCAATTGTTCGCGCGGTACCGGCACCACGCCGCATGCATCGCAGTGGATCACCGGGATCGGCGTGCCCCAGTACCGCTGACGGCTGACACCCCAGTCGCGCAGACGCCACACGGTAGTGCCTTGGCCCCAGCCATCACTTTCCGCACGCATAATGACTGCGCGTCTTGGCGTCATCGACGGTCATGCCGTCGAGGAACTGCGAATTCACTAGCAAGCCCGCGCCGGTGTAGGCCTCATCGCCTGCGAAGAGCGGATCAGTGACGTCACCCTCTGCCACGACGCGGCGGACTTCGAGGCCGTATTTGCGCGAGAAGTCGAGATCGCGCTGGTCGTGCGCGGGCACGCCCATTACCGCGCCAGTGCCGTAGTCCATCAGCACAAAGTTGGCGATGTACACCGGCAGCTTGATTGACGCATCGAGCGGGTGGACGACGCTGTAGCCGGTGCTGAAACCCAGCTTCTCCTGCGTTTCCAATTCGGCGGCTGTCGTCCCGCCCGCCTTGCACAATTCGATGAACGCGGCGGCCTCCGGCGATGCTGCGCCCGCAGCTTGAGCGACCGGGTGATCGGCTGCGACCGCGACAAAGCTGGCGCCGAAAATCGTGTCGGGACGCGTCGAAAACACTGCGATAGGCTGATCGAACGGGGCGGCGGGGGCGAAACTGAACTGCAGGCCCTGGGATTTGCCGATCCAGTTGGCCTGCATCAGCTTGACCTTGTCGGGCCAGTGCTCGAGCGAGCCGAGTCCATCGAGCAATTCCTCGGCAAAATCGGTGATCTTCAGGAACCACTGCGACAACTGCTTCTTTTCAACCAGCGCACCCGAACGCCAGCCGCGCCCGTCAATGACCTGTTCGTTGGCCAGCACGGTCATGTCGACCGGGTCCCAATTGACCGCCGACAGCTTGCGATAGACCAGCCCGCTGGCGAGGAAATCGAGGAACAGCGCCTGTTCGTGCCCGTAATAATCGGGCTCGCACGTCGCCAGCTCGCGGCTCCAGTCGATCGCGAGGCCAAGGCGCTTCAACTGCGCGCGCATCGCCGCAATGTTGGCCATCGTCCAGCCGCGGGGATGGACGCCCTTTTCCATCGCGGCGTTTTCTGCGGGCATGCCGAAGGCGTCCCACCCCATCGGGTGAAGCACGTCATGCCCGGTCATCCGCTTGTAACGCGCCAGCACGTCGCCCATCGTATAGTTGCGGACATGGCCGATATGGATGCGCCCCGAGGGGTAGGGAAACATCTCGAGCACATAGGCGCGCGGCGCACCGGGCCGAATGCCCGCGCTGAAAGCTCTCACGCTCCGC
The DNA here is from genome assembly GCA_963740775.1 of uncultured Alphaproteobacteria bacterium. Lineage (GTDB taxonomy): Bacteria > Pseudomonadota > Alphaproteobacteria > Sphingomonadales > Sphingomonadaceae > Sphingomonas_O. The sequence goes on from CAVUFE010000010.1 coordinate 155,415, forward strand.
CCAGACCGATTGCCATCGCGCATCGGCATCCAGCGCGTTGAACCGCGTACTCATGTTTGCGCCCTAGCCAGCTACGGCGGAGCGGCGAAGGTCGCGGGCCTTGGTCAGGATGATGTCTTCCAGCTTCTGCACGGTCGCTGCCTGAACCGGCGCATCGAGCCACTGCCCGCCCTGCTGCACTTGGCGCTGACGCGGCGACGCGCAGCGCATCGGCGCGCAATTCCTTGTCGAGCACGGTGACGGTCAGCTTCATTCGTTCACTCGGCGTGCGGGGTTTACGTACCAGTCGGTGACGATCACGCCGCCGTTTGAATCGGTCTGGAGCAGCGGGGCGAACGACACGGTGTCCAGCGCGGCGCGCCACAAATAGGCGTTGATGCCGATCGTGGTGACGTTCGACGCGGCGAGGTCCGCCTTGGGCAAGTCACGGTTGCGCGCGCAGCCGGCAGTCAGGGCGGTCAGAGTGATAGCGGCAAACAAGGCGGGGCGGAGGTTCATTCAACTGTCCTTAAGGCTCGATATGGCTGTTACAGCCGCAAGGGCGTCGCGCCAAGCGGCGGGTTAGGCAGGAATCTGTGGGGTTGGGGCAACACTTGTATGAAAATCGACGTGTTATCGATCGACTCCTTATGGTTGGTGGAATCGACTGTCCCTATGTGACAGTTTGTCCTGAACAGGGGATTGCGAGTCGTGATGTTGCGGCGATCAGTGATGGCGATGGCAGCGGCGGGACCGAGCCTGACGGTGCTCGCTTTGTCGCCTGCGCTCGCCCAGCCGATCGAACGTGCGCTCGGTAAGCCTCGCGTGTCACTGTCGGCGCGTGGCGGACTCGGCTCGTTTACGCCGGCGGACGCCGATCCGCGCCTCGTCGCGGCGTTGGCGCGCAACAATCTGGCTTCGAACGGCATGCGTTTTACGCCTGCTGGTGCCAGCGTGCGGCTGAACCGATCGGTGACCGTGGCGGTACGCGCGCGTGCCAATGGCGCGGCCTTGGGCGGCGATACGGGCTGCACTCGGCGTCGCACCGGCGACGGTCGGTATTGCCCCGGTCGCTTATAATCTCGGCGCGGCGGTGGGCTGGAAGCGTTTTGCGCTCTCGGGTGATGTCGCCAAGGTTGATGGCGTCATGGGCGGCCGCGAAGCCGTTGATCTGGGCGTCAGCTTCAACACCCGCAAATGGACTGCGCGCGTTGGTGTCGCGGCCGATCAGCCGACCGGCGTTACCGCGCGCGCCTTGGGCGAAACACGTGGCGTTGCAGCCGATGTTGGCGGCAGCTATCGCCTGACGCGCAATCTCGATGTGACTGCCGGCGTACGTTATCGCGCCAGCGATCGTGATCGCCTGACGATGCGCAACGAAGCCGCGCGTGACAGCCAAGCGGTATATGTCGGGACCGCGTTCAAGTTCTAAAGGCGTCGATCGCGGCCCAGCCGTGAAAACCAAGGCTCCTTAGCCGACGGTATCTTCGCGCGCTCATTCCGCCCAGCGCGATTGCCGGAAGTCGTCCGTCGACCATCAGCCCGGCCCGCACGGGGCGCAACGATCGCGCACTCAGGATGCGACCGCGTCGGAAACACGGGCGATACGAACACCAGGTCCGCTCCTTCGCGCCATGCGGCAATCATCTCGCGTCGATTGTGCACCGTTATTGCCAGCAGGCCACTATCCGGTTCGAATGCACTCCAGCGTCCACTTCTGCCCACCGAGCCCTGCGATAAACAGCAGCCAGTCCCCGCCGCCGCGCGACTGCGCGGATCTTCATGAACAGCTCGGTGCGCGCGTCCTGCGTCAATTCAAAATGGCGAAGGACCACCCCGCTCCCTCGCGGCAGGCGGCGCGCCGCCGGGACGGGATCGCCAGCGCGCGGGTCGGTGATCAACCACAGGCGCGGCAGGGTCTGGCGGCGACGCATCCTCGGCTTATAGCGCAGCGATGAGCGAACGCCGAACAGCGATTGACTGAAACCCGCGACTTCGGTTGCCGGCGCGGCTAGACTGGCCGGCCGCGACCCGGCGGATGTAACCCTGATAGCGATCAGCAAGACCCATCCCGCCGAGGCTATCCGCCCGCTGCTCGCTGCGGCCAGCGCGATTTCGGTGAAAACCGCGTGCAGGAGGCGGCCGCCAAATGGCCCGAGCTTCGCGCCGACTTTCCCGATATTCGCCTCCACCTCGTCGGCCAGCTGCAGTCGAACAAGGCGGATGAAGCGGTCGCGATGTTCGACGCGATCCACTCGGTCGATCGCCCATCGCTGATCACCGCACTGGGCAAGGCCATGGTAGAGCAGGGCAAACGCCCCGATTGTTTTATCCAGGTCAACCTGGAGGGCGGCGAAGGGAAGGGTGGTTGCGCCCCGGGTGACCTGACCGCGACCCTCGCCGCTTCTCGCGCCGCCCATCTGCCGGTCGTCGGGCTGATGTGCGTACCACCCGGAGGTCTTGAGCCCGCGCCGTGGTTCGCACTCCTCGCCAAACTCGCCGACGATCATGGACTGGTTCAATGCAGCATGGGCATGTCTGCCGATTACGAAACTGCGGTCAAAATCGGCGCGACCCATATCCGCATCGGCACTGCCCTGTTTGGTAACCGATGAAAGCGATCATCTTCGATTTTGACGGCGTGCTGATCGAAAGCGAATATGCCGGCAATCTGCAGATCGCATCGACGCTGACCGCGCTGGGGCACCCGACGACCGTTGATCAGGCGCTGGACAAGTTTGTCGGTCTGGGGGGCGCGGACTTCGTCTCTGCCGTCGCAGGGCACATCGGTGCGCCGGTACCCGAAGCATTTTACGAAGCGCGCCGCATCGAGGACGCGCGCGTGGTCGCCGAAGGCCTGAGCGAGGTCGCGGGGGCGACCGCCTTCGTTCGCGGGTTGCCCGCAGACCTTCCTGTCGCCATCGCGTCATCATCGACGACGTACTGGCTTCGCGCGCATCTCGATCATCTTGGTTTGCGCGATCGATTCGAGCCGCATATCTATTCCGGTCGCGAGCACGTTTCGCGCGGCAAGCCAGCCCCGGATGTCTATCTCTACGCTGCCAAGCAACTCGGGGTGCCGATCGTCGAATGCACGATCATCGAAGACTCGCTGGTCGGGGTTGCCGGTGCACTGGCATCGGGCGCGCGCGTCATCGGCCTGGCCGCGGGGCAGCACTGCCGGGACGGACATGCCGAGCGACTGCGCGCGGCGGGTGTCCAGCACCTCGCCATGAGCTTCGTGGACGTAGCGGCGCTGATCTAATTCAGTTTGGCGGCGACGCGCTCTAGTACCCCCGCAGGATCATGGATGACCGTATCGCCATGGCTGACGACTATGCGTGTCAGTTCCGGGTCCGCGGCCCAGTTGCGCAATTGCGCAGCCAACTGGCGACCATCCTTGACGAACATCTTCCTCACCGCACGCGGCATGCGCGGACGACGAACGCCAAAGCCGCCCAACCGTGCCATAACCTGCGCACCAATGCCACGGGGATGGTGCACATTGGCGACGATATCGTTGACGACCAGCGAGAACCGCCCGTCGCGCCGCACGAGTAAGGCGCCTTCCTTGCCCCCCGTACCCGGCACAGTGACGAAACCGACCTCTGGGTCGCCCATGATGTCGCTCGTGGCGGCAACCGGCACCGCCATGCTTACCGCCTCGCGAGCGCCACTCGGACTCAGCAGCTTGGCCCTGGGATAGCGCGTTGCCCAAGAGCGCAGGTCAAGCCGGTGGCCGACCCCTGGTGCGATAAGGAACGCGACGCGCCCAAACGAGTCGAGTTCCGCCATCCTTGCTTCATCAAGCGGGATGGGGCTCCAGACCGCCAATCGTCCATCCGAAAGCGCGATCACGGTCATTCTCCGGGGAAAGCGCCCCAGCGGCATGACGATCTCGCCTTCGACAGACCACAGGCCCGTATCGAGCTGATCAAGCGGCCCGTGTGGCTGCACGACCCACCTGTTATTGAATTTGGGCATGCGCCAAGAATACCTTGCGACCCGAATTGATCCAGATTGAACGCCGCTTAGCGGCTTTCGAAGTCCAAAGCCGCAGAATTCATACAGTAGCGCAGACCGGTCTTGTCACGCGGTCCATCGGGAAAAACATGGCCGAGGTGTCCGTCGCACTTGGCGCAGCGCACCTCGGTGCGGACCATGCCGTGACTGACATCCTTGTGCTCGACCACCGCGTCGTTGTTCGACGGCTCGACGAAACTCGGCCAGCCGCTACCGGAATCGAATTTCGCATCCGACTTGAACAGTTCGTTGCCGCATCCCGCACAGCGATACGTGCCGGGCTCCTTATTGTCGTTGAGAATGCCCGCAAAGGCGCGCTCGGTACCGCCTTGGCGCAGAACCGAATATTGTTCGGGGGTCAGCTTCTCGCGCCATTGGGCATCGGTCTGGGGCATGTCTTCCATAGAACGAGATATGGCCCACCTTTCTCGAGACTTCAATCCCCGATGCGTGTCAGTCGAGCCGCCAGTGCGGCAAGCGACGGCATGACGCCAATGCTGCGCACTCCAAGTGCAGCAAAGCGTTCGTCTTCAGCCGCTTTCCACAATCGGGTAGCACTGTGAACAGGTCGCCAAGTCCGCCCCGCGAAACGCTTTTGAAATGCTTGGGCTTCTTGCCCGGCGTGCCAAGCCTGCGCCGCGGCCATGCCGCTGGCGATCGCAATCCCCATGCCTTCGCCGGCCAGACTCGGAATGCAGGCGGCTTGGTCGCCCAGCCGCCATACTCCGGGCTCAGTCGTACGCGCGCGCCAGCCATAGGGAACACTGGCGATAGCATCCATGGGAAGCGACCAATCGGCAAAGGCCAGCCGCTCACCCAAGGGGCCGCGACCGATTGAACTTAGCAGCGCCTCCGGACGACCGCCGGCTTCTACCAAGCGCGACTTACGCACCGCGAGGCACAGGTTCGCGCTGCCGTCTTCCTGCGCGACAAGACCGGCATAACCTCGATCGAACAAATGCAACTCGATCGCCCCGCCGATCAGCCGCGTCAGCGACGGATGCGGCGGCAGCCGCAGCCGCAGCCCCAGTGTTGCGTCGCCCTCTGACTTCGGTCGCGTCAGTCCGCGCAATTCGTATTTTCCGGTAGCGAGGAAGACCGGCGCGCCGTCCCACGCCTTGACCGTGACCCCGCGCTCGACGCCCGCACCCATCGCCTCGGCATGCGCCAGCATCGTGCTGTCGAGCGTGCGGCGCGATACGCCGATCGCCCCCCCGGGCAGCATCGCCGATGCCTTGGCGTCACGCGCAAAAAGGCGGACATGATCGACGGCATGGCCCGCGACATGCACGCCTAGCCGCTGAAGTGACGTCAACGTCCGCCAACTCAAGAAGCCGCCACAGATTGCATCGCCGATGTCGCGCTGTCGCTCGTGGATCACTGGCCGCGCGCCGCCCTGGGCGAGTGCGATCGCCACCGCGCTGCCCGCCGGACCGCCGCCGACGATCAGCGGCGGCGTTCGACGCATAACCTGAACGGAAAGACACGCTTGACCTCGGCGCCTGTGACGCCGGCTTCGGCAAGGAGCGCCGGCCACTCGCCGGGCCGATAGCTCCGTGCCACCGACAGCCTGCCGTCATGCCTGACAATTTTGTGCCAACGCATCACCGTCGCCAACAATGGGAACCCCAAATATGCGAAGCCGTGACGGTGCAGATCGTTGATGAACCATCCGCGCCGCGCCTCGGCGTCCATGAATCTGCAGGAATGCGATCAATTGCGCGTGCGTCATGTGATGCGCGACCAGGCTGGAGACGATCATGTCCCACCCGTTGGCGGCCAGACCGGTATAGTCGCCGACGCGCCAATCAATCTTCATCTCGGCAGGTGTCGCCTCGATCGCCGCCGCCCGGCTTCGCGGGTTCAGATCAACACCGACCAACCGCGCGTGTTTGTTGTTTCGTTCAGCCCAGTTCTGAATGCTGCGCAACATATCCCCATCGCCGTATCCGACATCGAGTAGCGAGAACTCTTTGGCCTCGCCCACCGTTCGCGTGATGAAATCGAGAGTTGGACGTCGCGCCAGTGTCAGCGTGTTGACCTGCGCGAGGTCATGGACCACCGCTTTGTACGTCGTCTCGTCGAGGTCTTCGGCGTCCATCCACTCTTCGGCAATGGCGCGTGCTTCAAGCATCAGTCCACCCGAAGGTCAGCCCCTCTGCTGCCAGGCCGGGCCCGAATGCCAGCGCGACTCCGCGCGTGGGCCGCGCTTCCCACAATCGGGCCAATGCGAACAACAGCGTCGCCGAACTCATATTGCCAAAGTCGCGGAGGACGGATCGCGACGCCGCCAATGCCTCGGGTGGCAACCCCAATCCGTGCTCGACAGCGTCGAGGATTGATCGGCCGCCGGCGTGCACCGCCCAGCCATCGATCGCCGCCACGTCCACGCCACCGGTCAACCGCGCCGCAGTAGCCTGGTCGGCCAGCGCATCGCCGATTCTTCGCGGCACTTCGCCCGACAGGTGCATCGCAAAGCCGGTGTCGCCAATCGCCCAGCGAATCATGTCGCCTGACTCGGGCAGAGTTGCCGCGAACGGGCGGTCGAGCTCAAACCCTCGACCTTCCTTCTCGATGATCGCTGCTGCTGCCCCATCGGCAAATTGCAGCATCGCCAGCAACGGTTCCAGCGTTGTTGCGGCCTGAAGGTGCAGCGTCGACAGTTCGACCGCCACCACCAGCACGCGCGCCCCGGGTTCCGACCGTATGATCGTCCGCGCCGCCTTCAACGCGGTGACCCCCGCGTAGCAGCCCATGAAGCCGATCAGCAGCCGCTCGGTCGATCCAGCGAGTCCCAACCGCTCGCACAATATCTGGTCGATGCCCGGCGCAGTAAAGCCGGTGCAGCTCGCGACGACGACATGGCTGATCTCGCCCAGCGAACCCAGCTTGCCGATCGCGGCCATTGCCAGCTCGGGCGCGGCCTGCGCGTAAAGTTTCATGCGTGCCGATGTCGGCGGCATGAACCCAGCGGCATAGAACCCATCCTCGGCGACGGGCGACTGATCTTTTGAAAGCACCGACCAACGATGACTGATCCCCGACCGCCCGGCCATGCGGTCGAACAGCGCTCGGCCACGGGGCTCAAGTTGCCCCTCGGCCCACCCGACGAATGCAGCGTGAATATCGTGAGACGGCACGGCATGGGCAATGCGGGTAATACGGGGCAGCGAGCGACCTCTCGAAAGTTGCGCGGTTATGCGTGCTCAACGCACGGGTCAAAGCAAAGTCGCGCCGCAACTTTTGCGGCGGAATTCGCCGCGGGACTTGCCCCATCGAAAGTCGCGCGGCGCAACAATCCCGCGATCGGGATGCGCAAGAGTGCTCGCGTGACCGGGCTTTCGCTCACTATCTGCCGTGACCAAGGAAAATTTCCGCAAGCACTAAGAGTGAGCCCAAGAAAATTGTGGTCTGTCATGAATGTTGTCGTCGGCAGACGGGCGTGTTGCGTTTTAATAGAGGCAACTCGTCCCAAAGCCCTCAGCGCGCACTCGTGTCGCGCAGGAATAAGCCTGCTGCAGACACATCTCGGCAAGACTTGCTGTTGAGCCGCATGTCGGCTCCCACACGCGAAAGTCGGCTTCAAAGTCGTGCGACGGATGACGACGTGAACGCAGGTGACTGCGTCGCATTGCTGCTTTCGCTGCTTGAGGCCCATCAGGAGCTTGGTGCGCGACGCAGTCCTGAGCGAATCGGTCTCGACCAGAATTTCCGTTCCAACGGGACTCTGGCGGGAATCTCGCCGCAAAGTGCGACAGGTGGGTTCATTCACCCCTTCAACCCGGCAGAAATCCGCCCTGGGAGACGATTTCCCGTTTCGGTCTGATCGGGAATTCCAACCGCCTTTCACGGGATTTGGCGATAAGCCCGTCGGGAGCGCTGGGCTCCACAAAAAGCTGATTACTCAACTTCATAATACACTAGCGTGTGGCCTTAATAAGCTGCGCATCCCTAGACGAAACTATATCGCAAACATGAGGCGCGTATTTCGCGTAATGTGAAATCTATATTTCGCGTGATGCGAAATACCTGCCAGTATTACTTAAAAACCTGGATTTGTGATTTACAAACGCGGTGTTATTTGGTTAAATAGGCACGTCCGACAGCGGAGCCTTAAAAATGACCGACCTACAGATCACCTATCTCGACCCGGCAAAGCTCACTCCGCATCCCCGCAACGCCCGGCGCCACAGCGCCAAGCAGATCGATCAGCTTGCGGTATCGATTGGTGAGTTCGGGTTCATCACCCCGATTTTGATCGATGAAACGAATCAGATGCTCGCTGGGCACGGCCGCCAGGCGGCCGCGCTCAAGATGGGGCTGCGCGAAGTGCCGACGGTTCGGATCGAACATCTGAGCGAGGGGCAACGCCGGGGCTTCATGCTCGCGGACAATCGGCTCGGTGAACTTTCCGGACTGGGATGACCAGATCCTCGCGCTGGAGCTCGAGGAACTCACCGTCCTCGATCCGCAGTTTGAGATCACCGCTACCGGCTTCGAGATGGGACGCATCGATGCGCTGATCGAGGAGCGGCACAAGCCCAAGGTCGAGGAAGATCCAGCAGACGCCCCGGTCGATCCGGCGACAGTGGAGCGGATTGCGAGGCCTGGGTGACCTATGGCTGCTGGGTCGTCACGTTCTGTTCTGCGGCGACGCGCTGGACAGTCAAAGCTATCAAGTGCTCCTGGGCCAGGAGCGGGCGCAGATGGTCTTCATCGACCCGCCTTATAACGTTCCAATCGATGGCCATGTGTCCGGGCTTGGCAAGGCTCGCCACCGCGAGTTTGCCATGGCCTCGGGCGAGATGACGTCTGACCAGTTCGAGACCTTCCTGCGAACTTCGTTTCAACGTCTCATCGAAGCCAGCACTGCAGGGCTCGATCCACTTCGTCTGCATGGATTGGCGACACCTGAAGGAGCTGCTCGCAGCCGGCGAGAGCTACACTGAATTCAAGAACCTTTGCTGCTGGGTGAAGGCGCAGGGCGGGATGGGGTCGCTTTACCGCTCGGCTCATGAGCTCGTCGCCGTGTTCAAATCAGGCAAGGCGCCGCACATCAACAATGTCGAGCTCGGCAAGCACGGGCGCAACCGGACCAATGTCTGGATGATGCCCGGCATGAACAGCTTCGGCGTGGCCCGCGCCGAGAAGCTTGCGATGCATCCGACCGTCAAGCCAGTTGCGTTGATAGCAGACGCGATGCTGGATTGCTCAACGCGGGGTGGCCTTGTGCTCGACGCCTTTGGAGGCTCCGGCACCACACTGATCGCAGCCGAGCGCTGCGGGCGGCGTGCCGCGGTGATGGAGCTCGATCCGAGATATGTCGACGTCGCACTCCGTCGATTTTGCGACGTCACTGGGATCGAACCCATCAACGCCTGGACGGGTCAGACCGTCCACCGCCGTGCACCAGCACAACGCGCAGCATGACGGGAGGCAGACGATGAGCGACGAATACGAGGTAGGCTACGGGAAGCCCCCGAAGAAGAACCAGTTTCAACCCGGCAATCAGATGGCCAAGCGCCGCCAAGGGGGGCCGCGTGAACAGGGCTTCTCGATGACGGAGATCGTCACGCGAGCCATGACGCAGCGGCGCAAGATCAAGCGCGGCGACCAGATAGTCTCCATGCCGGTCGCCGAGATCATGATCGAACGGCTCGTGCAGATGGTTACGACGGGCCAGGCGAGGGAGCTCGGGTTCGTGCTGAACCTGGTCGCCAAACATGCGGCACATCTGGTGACGCCGGCACCGCAGCAGACCCAAGTCACCTATCACCGTGCCGAGGGATCGAAAGGTTGAGCTGCCGCCTGCCGACCTGTGGAAGAAGCCAGGGGCATGAACATCGATCTCCCCGAATATGCCAGCTGGCTCGATGTACCGTTTGCGAAGGACGGCTTTGCCGTACGGCACCGTGTGCTCTTCGGCGGTCGCGGCGGCGCCAAGTCATGGTCCGTGGCCACCAAGCTGATCGAGCGAGCGCGCCGATCCCGCGAGCGGATTCTCTGCACGCGCGAATTCCAGAACTCGATCAGGGATTCGTCCAAGAAGCTGCTTGAGGATACGATCGACCGCTTAGGCTACGGAGCAACCGGGGACGGGTTCTTTACCTTCACGGATCGAGAGATCCGGGGCCGCAACGGCAGCGTGTTTTCTTTCCTGGGCCTCAACGGCAGGGATGCGGCGATCAAGTCGCTCGAGGGCTATACGCTCGCTTGGGTAGAAGAAGCTGCAACGGTGTCGCAAAGCTCGATCGATGCCTTGATCCCGACCATCAGACAGGCGGGTTCGGAAATCTGGTGGACCTACAATCCCCGCTTCGAAACGGACCCGGTCGACAAACTGTTTCGGGGCGACGGCAATCCGCCCCCAGGCTCGATCGTGGTCGAAGTCCAATGGTGCGACAACAAGTGGTTTCCCAACGTGCTTGCGCGCGACATGGAATATGATCAGCGGCGTGATCCGGACAAGCACGACCATGTGTGGCTTGGCGGGTATCTCCGCCATAGCGAAGCAAGGGTCTTTCATAACTGGACGTCGGTCTGGTTCGAGACTCCGGATGACGCTGTATTTCGCTTGGGCGCCGACTGGGGCTATGCGATCGACCCGACCGTTTTGGTGCGCTGCTTTATCGGGCGTTGGGCCGGCGAGCCTGGGCTGAGCGAGGTCATCGCCGATCAAAAGGGCAATTGCGTCTTTATCGACTACGAAGCGTATCAGGTGGGCTGCACGATCGACAATACGCCAGCGCTGTTCGCTGGCTATGACACGCTGCAGCTACCGCCGCGATGGCCTAATCCGTCGGGAGAGCGCGGCATTCCAGGCGCTGCTCGTCTTCCTATCTTTGCGGACAATGCACGGCCTGAGACGATCGACTACATGAAGCGTCGTGGTTTCAACATAAAGAAGGCCACGAAAGGGCCAGGCTCTGTCGAGGACGGCATCAACTTTCTGACAAGTTACGACATATTCGTGCATCCTCGCTGCTCGCATGCGGCCACGGAGCTTACCCACTATAGCTGGAAGGTAGATCGGCAGACGGGTGAGATTTTGAACAAGCTGGCCGACGCGAACAATCATGTAATTGATGCGCTACGCTACGCGCTGGAAGGGCTTCGTAAGGTTGGTGGTCCAGTCTCCTTTATGTCGAGCGAGACCCGCACTTCGCTAAGTGGCTTTGGCGGCGCCGGTCTTGGCCTTCATTCGGACCAAGAATTCTGGGAACGCGAATCCAAAGCTTCAGGAAGCCCAACCTCTCAAGGATGGGGATCAGTGCCAGGCAACAGTCGTGGGATCATGAGCCGGTATTGAGGGCCAAGTGCCGCCGAATGGGGCATTGGCTTGGTAGGCCCCTCAGCGAACCGGCAGTACTAGGGCGGTCCGTTCGGGCAAAAAATGAAGTACCGGGCGGATGCTCTTTGCGCTCTGAGCTACCGCGCCCGCGATTGACAAGCCGCCGCCGCCCGACCTACAGGCCCGCCCCTACCCCGTGCCCAGATGGCGGAATTGGTAGACGCACCAGCTTCAGGTGCTGGCGGTCGCAAGGCCGTGGAGGTTCGAGTCCTCTTCTGGGCACCATTTGTTCTCCCCGGATACGTCCGGGGATTTCCTTACGATATGTAACTCGATACAGGCTGCGTCCTGTTCCAGCGCAAACCGAACGTCACCGGATAGAACTATTCGTCAGATCGCCTGGCTTCCGGTCGACTTGTCCCGGCAGCTTCATTTGGCCATCGAAGCTCGTGACCCTCACGGTTGGCATGTCAACGCTGGCGGTATGCCGAAAATTCTCGATGGGTTTTATGTCTGTCCGGGGCCCCGACGTGCCTCCTAAGGCGCTCTACCTGTCCGCAGCATGATCGATATATTGGTTGTTTTCGATCACTCCAGTAGACCCTGCGGCCCCTGACTGGAGAAAACCGAAGCTTTTACCGTCGCGCGTGGAAACCCACCTTGGGCGTTCGCCTACGCTCTCTCAACTGGAAGTTGAACAACGATCGGCTCTGGCAGGTAGATTAGTTCACCATCGAGCGCTGACGGTTGAAAGCTGGCGCCGTCCCGACCGACGCCTACGCCGGGCTGCCGCGGATGGCGGGCTTGCCGGAGTTCGCGTGGGCGGAGGACAGGCCCACCCGCACGGCGAGCCGCTTGTCCGCGTCCTCCGGCGGGATCGCGAGCGTGAGGGTCCAGCGTGACATCATCACGGGGTTGGCGAACAACTCCACTTTCTCGGACGCGAGCTGCGGCTGCCAGGCCGAGGCTGCTCGATGCCACGACGGAACCATGGCCGCTCAGCTGCGCAGCGGCTCACATGCCACCCGCCCGCCGATCATTGAAGCCATCCTCAAGATGGTTCTGTTGCGCGACGACGGGGTCGAAATCGCTGTCTCGACTCCTCAGCTGCTTGGCGCGCTTGGCATCGACGCTGGCGATCGTCCGGCTGCGCCGCCTATCCATCTGTCCTGCCCTGCAGCCAAAGTGCGCCGCGGGCACCAGCTGCGGCTGGTCATCCCCGCGCCTGTCGCGTTGGCGATACCGACAGCACGAAACGAAAAGCTGGTCGCGCTGGTCGCCGAAGCGCATTTCGCCAGCTTGCTGCTCAAGACTAACCCGACGAGTTCGATCGCAGAGGTTGCGAAGAGGGAGGGTCGCTGCCGGACGCGCCTGACGCAACTGGTCGGCGTTGTCCTGCCTCGCGCCAGACATCGTGACCGCCATTGTCGAAGGGCGGCAGCCTGCCGTCTTTGGCCGCCCGCTCGTTGCTCGCCATCGAACTGCCGCTGGCCTGGCGTGACCAGCGCGCCGCGCTCGGGTTCTGCTGAGCGATCCGACTGCAGTCAGAATTTTTGGATCGGAGACGGCGGCCGCACCCGCTGCCTCTTTGGTTGCTGGACTGGCCGTCTCTCGCTTCACTCCAACACCAAGTGGCGCAAAGCCCGCAGAACTGCGCCATTCTCGGGCCCGCTCTCGCAGAGCGTGATTGTGAGTGAGGATCTCAGGACTGATTGGTGCGGTCGAGAAGACTCGAACTTCCACGGCCTTTCGGCCACAACGACCTCAACGTTGCGCGTCTACCAGTTCCGCCACGACCGCACAGTCAAGCATCCGCCGGCTGACCGGCGGCGGGTAGGCGCGCGCCACTAGCAGCGTGATACCCGGCTCGCAAGGTCAGCCAATGCCCTGGGGTGCAAAGGACAGCGCGAGCTTGTGCGCGCCCGACGGCACATCGATTTCAGCGGCATCGAAATCCAGCGTTTGCTTCGGGCCGATCGTCCGTTTTGGTGGCGTGATCGTCCAGCGGTAGACCGCTTTGTTGTGCTTGTCCCGCAACTCGGCCACGATGTCGGGCACGCGCTGGCTGTCGTTGCTCGGGTTCACGACCTTACCGGACAATTCGAACAGCTCGTTGCCGCTCGACAATTTGCGGCGCTGCGGATCGCGCGGCAGTTCGAGGCGCAGCGGCCCGCACCCGCCGCCATGCCCAGCCTCGTCTTGATTGCTGGCGGGCCGTAAAGCCGCAGCAATGCACAGCGCGCGATGGCGGCCGCGAACACCAGGATCGCAATGACGATCCAGCGGCCCCTGCCGCTTGCGCGGGCGGAACGGGGGTTCGTGCGCGAACATGTCGACGCTGTCGTCCTCGGGCTCGTAGGCCGGTGCTGGGGTTTCGAACCGGCGGCTGAACGAAAGGGATTTCGGGTTCGATCGCCGGCGGTGCGGGTTCGTATGACGGATCGGCCACTTCGGCCACTGTCCGCCGCGGGCACCCTTTCGGGCAGATACTCGTCTTCCTCGGGCGGCTGTCGTCGGGCAAATAGTCGCTCGGCGGCTGGCGCGGCAGCGGTCTCACCGGTTCGTACCAGCTATTGCCGCATTTGGCGCAGCGCACCTGGCGGCCTTCGGGCGGGACGGAGCCGTCGGGCAGCTTATAGCGCGTATGGCATGCGGGGCAGGACAAGATCATGTGGCCGCGAACCCTCTCGAACGCTAGTTATAGTGTCGCTAGCCTAATCGTGCTTCGCCCGATTGGCAAGCGTCGCGCCGCATGCGAGATGCACGTAACTTATGGAACCGATCGTCCAGTTCGACCGCGTTGGCCTGCGCTACGGCACGCAGGCCGAAACGCTGTCCGATATCGGCTTCGCTTTGTCTCCGGGCGGCTTTTATTTCCTCACCGGTCCATCGGGTGCGGGCAAGACATCGCTGCTGCGCCTGCTGTATCTCGCCCAACGGCCGACACGCGGCAATTTGCGGCTGTTCGGCCATGATGTCGTCACCGCTCCCCGCGCGGCCTTGCCGGCTCTTCGCCGGCGGATCGGCGTGGTGTTCCAGGACTTTCGCCTCGTTCCGCAATTGTCCGCGCGCGACAATGTCGCGCTGCCACTGCGCATCGCCGGCGTGGCTGAGGACGAATTGGCCGGCCCGGTCGAGGAAATGCTCGCCTGGGTGGGACTTGGCGACCGTGCATCAGCCCGTCCCGCCACGCTTTCGGGCGGCGAACAACAACGCGTGGCAATCGCCCGCGCCGTGATCGCCCGTCCCGAATCTGCTCGTCGCAGATGAACCGACCGGCAACGTCGATCCAGAAATGGCGCACCGTCTGGTGCACCTGTTCGAAAGCCTCAATCGCCTCGGCACGACGGTACTGATCGCAACGCACGACCTGCACCTGCTGGGCCGCGTACCCGATGCTCGCATGATGCGGCTCGAACGCGGACGGTTGTCCGACCCCACCGGCGCCCTGCGCTTTCCGCCGATCAGGACCTTCGCCTGAATGCGCAGTCGTCGCGATGCCGCCCGGGTTGCTCGCGCCCCGCAGGATCGGCGGGCCGGTGCCGTGGATCATCGGCATCATGGCTTGCCTGATGGCATTGGCGGGGGCGGCCGCACTGGGACTGACGCGCGCGTCCCAAGGCGCCAGCGCCGGTGTCGCGCAACGTGTGGTCGTGCAGGTCGTCGATGCCGATCCGGTGCGACGTGACGTGACCGCGCGGCGCGCCCTCGCAACGCTGCGGGCAGCCTCCGGCGTCGCCAGCGCCACGCTCGTCCCCGAAGGCCAGCTCGCCAGCGAACTCAGACCATGGTTGGGTGATGCGGCGGCGTTGCCGCTGCCGGCGGTCATCGACGTCGTGGTGCGGCCCGGCGGCGCGCTGCCGCGCTGGAATCAAACGTACGCGTCGATCGCCAATCGGCCTTGCTCGGACCGCTCGGCGCATTTCTCCGCACGCTGGGCTGGCTGGCGCTCGCGATTGTCCTGATGATGGCTCTGGTCGCGGTAGCTGCCACGGTGCTGGCGGCACGCGCCTCTTTCGATGCCCAGCGTGATACCATTGAGGTCCTGCACCTGATCGGCGCGACCGACGGGCAGGTCACGAACGCATTCCAACGCCGCGTCGCGCTGGATGCGCTGAGCGGCGGCGCCATTGGCGCACTGATTGGCCTCGCGATAGCCGGGTTGATCGCGTCGCGCCTCGGGGCGCTCGACGCCGGCCTGGCGGGGGGCGGGCTGCATGGTATCGACTGGCTCGTCGTCGCGCTGGCGCCCTTGTTCGGTGCGGCGCTGGCGGTAATCGCCGCGCGGCGCACGGTTGCTCGTGCGCTAAGGGCGCAGCCATGATCGGCCGCGCCGTTGCTGTCATCGTGCTCCTATGGGCCCTTGGCTTCGCGCTGTTTGCCGGCACGCTGCCGCGTCCCGCCAGTGCGCAAAAAACCGACGCCATCGTTGTACCGACAGGCGGGGCAGGGCGGATCGGCCGTGGCCTCGCGCTGCTGCAGGCCGGTCAGGCCAGGCGCATGCTGGTGACGGGCGTCGACCGTCGCGTCCGTGCTGCCGAACTCGCCAACGTACAGGGTGCGCCGCCCGCGCTCGTCGCCTGTTGCGTCGATCTGGGCCGGGAGGCGGTCGACACGCGGTCGAACGGTGAGGAAACCGCGCGCTGGATTGCGCACCGAAAATACAAGATCGGTGCGCCTTGTCACGACCGACTGGCACATGCGCCGCGCGCGTTTCGAACTCGAACAGGCGACGCGACGGCCAGGTCGAGATCGTATCGACGCAGTGCGTAGCAACCCCGGGTTCGCAACATTGATGCGCGAGTATGACAAATACGTGTTGCGCCGCGCGGCTGCCGTGGTCGGCCTATGAGCCTGTTGCGCTCGCTGATCTCCATGCCGCGGTCTTCTACCTCGGTAGCGCAGTCATCGTCATCGTGGCGGTGCTGCTGCTCCCATTCGGCCAGCGTATGGCGATTCGCTCCGCCTATGTCTGGGCCAGCTTTCACTATTGGTGCGCGCATGTCCTGCTGGGTATCGAGACGCGGGTCGAAGGCGCGATGGCGACCGTCCCGACGCTTTATGCCTGCAAGCATGAAAGCATGTTCGAAACCGCGGAGATGTTGCGCCTGTTTTTCGATCCCGCCGTTGTTTTCAAGCGCGAGTTGCTGCGCATACCCGGATGGGGCTGGGTGGCTGAGCGTCATGGCGTCATCCCATCGACCGCGAAGCCGGCGCCGGCGCCGTGCGCGCGCTGCTGACCGCGGCAAAGCAGGTCCGCGCCGCAGGGCGTAATGTAGTCATTTTTCCCGAAGGGACTCGCGTACCGCACGGCGAAGCACCACCGCTCAAGGCCGGGTTTGCCGGCCTGTACAAGGCGTTGGGCATGCCGGTGGTGCCGATCGCCATGGATAGTGGACGTGTGTGGCCCCGTCGCTCCTTCATCAAGCGACCGGGCGTCGTCACCTTCCGCCTCGGCGAGCCCATCCCGCCCGGTTTGCCGCGTGATGAGTCGAGGCACGCGTTCATGCCGCGATCAACGCGCTGAATCCCTAGCCGGCGACCAAATCTCGCGCAGCGCCGTGAGCCAGCCCGCGCATTTCGTCCTCAGTGCCAATGGTGACGCGAAGGCCGTGGCCCAAACCCTGCCCGGGCAGCCAGCGGACGATATAGCCGCGCTCCATCAGCGCCTGGTACGCCTCCCCCGCACTGACGGCGCCTTCGAAGGTCACCAGCACGAAATTTGCTTTCGAAGGCACCGCGCGCAACCCCGCATGCCCCAGCCTGTCGATCTCGGCGGCAAACCAGGTGCGCCACTCGTCATTATGTGCCTTGCTTGCGGCAACGAACGCCGTGTCCTCCAGCGCCGCGATTGCCGCTGCCTGGCCCGCGCTGGTCACGCCGAACGGCGCGCGAATGCGGTGCATCGCATCGATCAGGTCGGGATGCCCATAACCCCAGCCGATCCGCTCCGCGGCCAGACCGAAAATCTTTGAGAATGTCCGCGTAACGAGGACGTTAGGTTGGCGTCCGGGCGAGTTCCAGCCCGCCATCGTCATCGGCCGCGTCGATATATTCGGTATAGGCCTGATCGAGCACCAGCAGCACCGATTGCGGCAATCCAGCGTGCAGCCGCGCAATTTCGTCCGCGAGTCACGAATGTGCCCGTCGGATTGTTGGGGTTGGCGATGAACACCATCGTCGTGCGCGGCGTCACCAGCGACAGGATCGGTGTCGACATTCGTGCCATAATCGTCGTCGGGCGCAACCACCGGCACCGCGCCCACGCGCCGGGTCGCGATTTCATAAACCGCGAATCCGTAATTGACGTGGATCACCTCGTCGCCCGGCCCGGCAAAGGCGCCCGCCGCGAGATGCAGGATTTCGTCCGATCCCGTGCCGTGAATGATCTGTGCCGGCTCGATCCCGTAATGCGCGCCGATGGCCTCGCGCAGGTGCGTCGCACTGGCGTCGGGATAACGGTCGAGATCGCCGACATGCCGCTCATATGCCGCGCGTGCCGCCGCGCCGGTGCCGAGCGGGTTCTCGTTCGAACTCAGCTTGGCGACCTTGCGGCCGTCATCGGTCGTCGCGCGCCCCGGCACATAGGGGGCGATGTCCATGACCCAGGGTTTCGGCTGTTGGCGAATTCGGCATGGCTGCGCCCCTAGCCGCTCACGCCTGCACCATGCCAAGCGACGCGGATGGATCACCGTTTCGGCCTCGACCGCCGAGTCACTTTGCCCGGGCCGTTTGCGCTCGATGGCGGTGGCGTCCTGTCGGCGGTCGAGATCGCCTATGAAACCTATGGCACGCTCGACGCCGATGCGTCGAACGCAATCCTCGTCTGCCACGCCCTGACGGGCGACCAGCATCTCGCCAGCCCCCACCCGCGCACGGGTAAACTGGGTGGTGGCAACGCATGGTCGGGCGCGGGCAAGCCGATCGACACCGATCGTCACCTGGTCATCTGCGCCAATGTTATCGGCAGCTGCATGGGCAGTTCCGGCCCGGGCAGCGCGGCGCCTGACGGCATCCCGTATGCGATGCGCTTCCCGGTGCATGACGCTTGCCGACATGGTTCGTGCACATGCGTTGCTGCTCGACCATCTCGGCATCACGCGGCTTCATGCGGTCGTCGGCGGATCGATGGGAGGGATGCAGGCGCTGCAATTCGCTAGTCTTTACCCGACGCGCGCCGGGGCCGTGCTGGCCATCGCGACCTCCGCGCGGCATTCGGCACAGAACATCGCGTTTCACGAAGTCGGGCGGCAGGCGATCATGGCCGACCCCAACTGGCGCGGCGGCGATTATTATGGCGCCGAACCACCCGCCGCCGGCCTCGCGGTCGCGCGTATGGCGGCGCACATCACCTATCTGTCCGAAGCCGGGCTTACACGACAAATTCGGCCGCCGCCTGCAGGCGCGTGACGTCAAGACGTTCGGCTTCGACGCAGACTTTCAGGTGGAAAGCTATTTGCGGCACCAGGGGCTGGCGTTCACCGACCGGTTCGATGCCAACGCCTATCTCTACATCACCCGGGCGATGGATTATTTCGATATGGCCGAAGCGCATGGCGGCGCGCTCGCGGCGAGCCTTTGCCGGCAACAAGGCGCGCTTCTGCCTCGTCAGCTTCGATACCGACTGGCTGTACCCCACCAGCGAAAGCCGCGCGGTCGCGCATGCGCTCAATGCCGCGGGCGCGCCGGTCAGCTTCGTCGAACTGAGCGCGCCGTATCGGCCATGACAGCTTTCTGCTCGACGTGCCTGCGCTCGACCGCGTCGTGGCGGGGTTCGTCGCAATGACGCTGCGTCCGGACCTCGCCTTGATCGCCGCCCATGTGCCTGACGGTGCGCGGGTCCTCGACGTCGGCTGCGGCGACGGCGCCCTGATGGCCGAACTTGTCGCCAAGGCGGTGCGATGCGCGCGGGCTCGAACTCGATGCCGCCAACGTCGCCGAATGCGTCGCGAAAGGCCTGTCGGTGATGCAGGGCGATGCCGATGCCGATCTCGGTTTCTACCCGGATGCCAGCTTCGACGTCGCGATCCTCAGCCAGACGTTGCAGACGACCCGTCGTCCCGATCGCGTCGTCGAACAACTCCTCCGCATCGCCCCGCGCGCCTTCGTCTCGTTTCCCAATTTTGCGCATTGGCGCGTGCGGGCCAGCTTGCTGTGGGGCGGGCGCATGCCGGTCACGCGCCTGCTGCCCGTCGCGTGGTACGAAACGCCAAACATCCACCATGTCACCATCGACGATTTTCGCGCGCTAGCGGCTGAGCGCGGCTGGCACATCGAGCGAAGCTGGTTCCTGCGCGGTGACGCCCTGACGTCGACAGCCGCGGCCAATTTCCGCGCCGAACATGCGGTGTTCCTGCTGGGGGCGCAATGAGCAGCTTTGATTTCATTTTCACGTTGTTCGGTTTGCTGTTGGGGCTGGCCCTGGCCGAAGTGCTGCAGGGTTTCAGCCGGGTTTTCAAGGCGCGCCATGTCGCGCGGATCGGTTGGCTGACGCCACTGCTCGGGCTGCTCGTCATGCTGGATCTGGTGTCGTTCTGGGTTGCCGCCTGGGCGGAGCGCGAAGCCTTTGTCGTCCGCTTCTGGCTGTTGCAGGTCGTCCTGCTTCACACCGGCCTATACTATCTCGCTGCGACACTCATCTTTCCCGACGATCCAAAGACTGCGGGTGACCACGACAGTCATTATTTTGCCGTGCGACGCTGGGTGATCGGCGCGGTCGTGCTGGCCAATCTTCCCAATTACCTACTCGACTGGTTTCGATCCGGTCCGATGCTCGAAGGATTGTTCCTGAAGGCGCTGGCAACGGTCTTTTTCGCGCTGGCGGCCTGGGCCTGGGTGACCACCAGCCGTCGATCGAGCTTGATCGCTTTGTCTCTGCTGGTCGTGCTTTATCCTGCGGGCGCAATCCAGGGCGCGCTGACACCCTGCCCCGGGTGCGACAGCAAGGTCAGCGAGCCAACCCCTCACGCAGCAACCTTGCCACCCGCTGGCCAATCTCGTCAGGACTGACGTCGGCGCCCCACACGCCGAAGCGCAGACCCAAAAATACGTTCATGCCCATCAGCGCCCAGGCCTCGACCTCGCCAACATTCGCGCGAAGCTGATCCTTGTCTGCGCCCTGCTTCAGTCGTGCCGCGATGCGCGCTGCTGCACCCTCGTAATGCGCACGCCAAGTCGCCGGGTCGACGAATTCCGCCTCGTCGATGATCCGGTAAAGCTCCTTGTGCTCGGCGGCGAAGCCGATGAACGCCGCAGTTACCGCCTGTTCGCGGTCAAGCGATCCCATGCTGACGTCCGCTGCCGTCGCGCCCACCGCGCCCACCGCCGCCGACATGTCCGACACCAGCGCGCGGAACAACGCCTCCTTGCTCTCGAAATAGGTATAGAAACTGCCCAGCGCGACGCCGGCGCGACCTGTGATCCCAGTGATCGAGCTGTCGTGAAAGCCTCGCTCGCCAAATTCGATCATCGCGGCGTCCAACAATGCGCGCCGCGTCCGTCGCCCCTTCTCGGTGCGTGGTTCGCGCTCGATTGTGGTTTCCACGCCACGGTTGTCAGACATCGCCCGCCCCCATCTCAGGTCACTAGTTGAAACCTGATTCACTTTTCAGTATCGGCAGGCGTCAATCTAGCGCAAGGAATCACCTGCGCTTTGAAGGGGAGGACAATATTGATGGCCATTCGCACTTCGGCGCGTGTCGCGCTCGCTGCCGCTGCATCGCTTCTGCCGTTGCTGGTCATGCCGGCTGCTGCACAGGAGGCCACCGGTGCCGGCGAAGCTGCACTGACCGAAACCGACGGCGAGATCGTCGTCACCGCGCGTCGCCGCAACGAATCGCTGCTCGAAGTGCCAATCGCGATCAGCGCGTTTTCGGGCGCTCAGCTCGAACAGGCCGGCGCGATGGACATCACCGATATTGGCAACACCACGCCCAACGTCACGCTCGAAGTGTCGCGCGGCACGAATAATACGCTCACCGCTTTCATCCGCGGCGTCGGCCAGCAGGATCCGGTTGCAGGTTTCGAAGCCGGCGTCGGCCTGTACCTAGACGATGTCTACCTCAACCGACCGCAGGCCGCGGTGCTCGACATTTACGATGTCGAGCGCATCGAAGTGCTGCGCGGTCCGCAGGGGACGCTCTACGGTCGGAACACCATCGGCGGCGCGGTGAAGTACGTTACGAAGCGTATTTCCAATTCGCCGACACTGTCGCTGCGCGGTACTTATGGCAGTTATGATCAGGCGGATGGCGTGATCAGCGCGAGCGTGCCCGTGGGCACCGGCGTGCTGCGCTTCGGTGGTGCGCTCGCGCGCCTGTCGCGCGGAGGCTTCGGACAGAATATCACCACCGGCCTCGACAATTACAACAAGGACATCTGGGCCGGCCGACTCAGCGTCGAAGCGCACGGCACGGACATTTTCGCTCGCCTTAGCGCCGATTATACCAAGGACCGCAGCAATCCACGTGGCGGCCACCGCCTGATCACGACGCTCAATGCGCCCGCCATCGCGCCGCTTGATGATGTGTTCGACAGCCGGGGCGGGCTGAATTCGCCTAAACAGGATGTCGAAGCGAAGGGCGCCTCGCTGTTCATCGAAGCGAAGCCGACCTCGATGCTAACCTTCCGCAGCATCACCGCGCTCCGCAAGGATGACTCAGCCAGCCCGATCGACTTCGACTCGCTGGCGGCGGTCGATGTCGACGTCCCGGCCTATTACAACAACCGCCAGTTCAGCCAGGAAGTTCAGGCGCTGGTCGATACCGGCCCGCTCAACCTCCTCGTCGGTGCTTACTATCTCGATGCCAAGGCGCGCACCGTGTTCGACGTCCGCCTGCCCGGCGGCGTCACCGCGCTGACCTTCGGCAATGTGAAGACCAACACCACCGCGATCTTCGCCGACGGCACGTTCGACATTACCGACCAGCTGTCGATCTCGGCGGGCGGGCGATACACTTGGGACACGCGCAATTCGACGATCCTGCGGCAGACGTTCCTTGGTGGAGGATCGCCGTTCTTCGGCGGTGGCGGCACGCTGTTCGCGACCACCTCGAACTTCGCGCGGCAAGGCCACCTTCAAAAAGTTCACGCCGCGCGCCTCGGTCAGCTTCAAGCCGAGCGCCGACCACAATCTGTATGCGTCCTATTCGAAGGGCTTCAAGGGCGGCGGGTTCGATCCGCGCGGCCAGACGACGGCGTGTCGCACCCCCTCGGGCGGCCTGTGCAATGCGCAGCAAACCTATGATTTCATTGCGTTCGACCCGGAAACCGTGTCGAGCTACGAAATCGGGTATAAGGGCCAATTGTTCGACCGCGCGCTGACGCTCGCCATCGCCGGCTTCCATGCCGATTACAGCGATGTGCAGGTCCCCGGGTCGATCGGTACGACTGTCAACGGCCAGCAGACTTTCGTCGGTGTCACGACCAACGCGGGCAAGGCGCGGATCAATGGCATTGAAGTCGAAGCGACAGCGCGCATCCGCGACGCGTTCAGCCCCGGCGGCGTACTCAGCTTCACGGGCACCGGCGGCTATCTCGACGCCAAATACAAGCGGTTTATCGATGCGCGTGGTATCGATGTCGCCAACCGCCGCCGCTTCCAGAACACCCCGAAATGGACCGCCAGCGGCACCGTGGCATACAATATGCCCATCGGAGAAGGCGATCTGAACGCATCGGGCACGGTCAGCTATCGCAGCGCGTCGCAGCAGTTCGAATTGCGCACGCCGGGTCTTGATCAGGGCAGTTTCGCCTTGTTCGATGCCAATCTGGTCTACAGTTTCGGCAGCGACGGCCGTTATTCGATCGGTGTTCATGGCCGCAACCTCGCCAACAAGCGCTACATCGTGTCGGGCTACAACTTCCTCAGCCAGAACCCCGACACGGGCGATTTCATTCGCAATGCGGCCGGCGGACTGATCTCTACCCTGGGCAGCACCGGTGTGCTGACCGCCTATTACGGCAATCCTCGGCAAGTCTTCGGCACCATCGGCGTGAAATTCTAGGTTCGAGGCGGGGAAGCGCGGCTAGCGCTTCCCCGCTTTGCCGACCGTGCGCTTGGGCGTAAGCTGCACCGCCATGAAATACCTCCACACCATGATCCGCGTGTCGGATATCGACGCAACCTTGCGCTTCTTCGAACTGCTCGGCCTGCAGGAACTGCGACGCTTCGACAATGAAGCCGGCCGTTTCACGCTGGTCTTTCTCGCCGCTCCCGGCGACGAGTCGGCGCAGGTCGAACTCACGCATAATTGGGATGAAGGTGGCTATGGGGAAGGCCGCAATTTCGGCCATTTGGCTTACGCCGTCGATGACATTTACGCAGCGTGCCAGCGCCTTGCCGATGGCGGGGTCACCATCAACCGCCCGCCGCGCGACGGACGCATGGCTTTCGTCCGTAGCCCCGACAACATCTCGGTCGAACTGCTGCAGGCCGGCACTGCGCTGCCGCCGGCCGAGCCCTGGGCATCGATGGCCAATACGGGGCATTGGTAATGGGCATCGAGATTGTTTGTGTCCCCGCGCTCGACGACAATTACATCTGGCTGGCGCACGACGCCGCCTCGGGTGAAACGGTTGTCATCGACCCCGCCGTCGCCGATCCCGTACTTGCCGCCGCCGAACAGCGTGGCTGGCGGATAACCCAGATCTGGAACACGCATTGGCACCCCGATCACACCGGCGGCAACGCCGGCGTCAAGGCCGCCACTGGCGCGAAGATTACTGGGCCGGGCGCAGAGGCCGCGCGCATCCCGACGCTCGATGCGCAGGTTGCGGAGGGCAACATTGTCCGTTTCGGTGGCATCGAGGCGCAGGTCATCGATGTTCCTGCGCACACCGCCGGGCACATTGCCTATTACCTCCCAACCGAACAGGTCGCCTTCGTAGGCGACACGCTCTTCGCCATGGGTTGCGGCCGCCTGTTCGAAGGGACCGCCGAACAGATGTTCGCCAACATGCAGAAACTCGCCGCGCTGCCCGGCGACACCAAGGTCTATTGCGCGCACGAATACACCCAATCAAATGGTCGCTATGCCCTCGCCGCCGAGCCCGACAATCAGGCGATTCGCGCGCGCATGGCCCAGGTTGATGCCGCTCGCGCACGCGGCGAGGTGACCGTCCCGACCTCCATAGCCGAGGAACTCGCCACCAACCCGTTCATGCGCGCGGCATCCGCGAAGGAGTTGGGTGAACGAAGAGCCGCCAAGGACGTTTTCACGGGATAGGAGATTCTCTCATGCGTCGTTTGCTTCTCGCCCCGCTCTTGCTGCTCACTGTCGGTGCCAATGCCGAGGTCAACGATCGCGACGCTGCGAATGTCGAAAAAGCCCTGGCTGGGAAGACCGCAGGCGAGCCGAAGAATTGCCTCACGCGGTTCGAGGCCGAGCGGATGAGCGTGCATGACGGGCTGGTGCTGTTCCGCGTCAACCGCAAGCTGGTCTACAAAAACGATCTCAACAACTGCACGATCCTGCGAGAGGATGACATCCTCAAGACCAATTTGTTTGGCTCGGGGCAGCTTTGCCGCGGCGACATCGCGCAGATCATCGATCGCGCCGGTGGCTTCGGGCGTGGAGCCTGCAGCTTCGGCGACTTCGTCCCTTATCGCGCCCCCGCAAATTAGCCTTTGTAGAGCGCGTCCAGCTTCGCGCCATAAACCTCGCGGATCTTGTGCCGCCGGATCTTGAGGCTGGGCGTCAGCATCTCGTTGTCGATGGTAAAGGCGTCGCAGGCGAGCGATACGCGGCGGACCTTTTCGATCACGGATAACTCCGCGTTCACGCGGTCTACGGCCGCCTGCACCGCGCGGTGCAGCGCAGGGTCCTCGCACAGTCCACGCATGTCGGGTTTGTAGCCATTGGCGATGGCCCAGCTGGTCACCCATTCCGGATCGGGAACGATCAGGCCAACCAGATGCGGGCCGTTTGTCGCCCGACACCATCGCCTGGATGATTTCGGGTTGCAGCGTGAGCATCCCCTCGACCTTTTGCGGGGAGACGTTGTCGCCCTTGTCGTTGACGATCAGGTCCTTCTTGCGATCGGTGATGACCACCCGGCCACGTTTATCGATGTGGCCGACATCGCCGGTGTGCAGCCAGCCGTCCTTGCAGCACGCGCGCGGTTTCGGCGTCGTTCTGCCAATAACCGTGCATCACCAGTTCCCCGCGCACCAGGATTTCGCCATCCTCGGCAATGCGCACTTCGGTTTCGGGAAGCGGCGGACCGACCGTATCCATCTTGATGCCCGCCGCGGGGCGGTTGCACGAGATCACGGGCCCCGCCTCGGTCTGTCCATAACCCTGCAGGAGCGTCAGCCCCAACGAGTGGAAGAACACGCCGATATCGGGATTGAGCGGCGCACCGCCCGAAACCAGGGCCTTGATCCGCCCGCCGAAACGCTGCTGGATCTTGGGACGCAGCGTCTTGCCGATGAAGAAGTCCATCGGTTTGTCCCACAAGCCGCGACTTGCCGTTCAGCTGCTTGTCGCCCAGCGCCAGCGCGCGGCTGAGCAACGCCGGCGCGAGGCCGCCCTGCTTCTCGATCGTCTTGATCATCCGCGCGCGCAGCACTTCGAACAGGCGCGGCACAACGACCATGATCGTCGGGCGCACGTCCTCGATGTTCGAGGCGAGCTTCTCCAGCCCTTCGGAATAATAGATCTGCCCGCCGATCCCGATCGGAAAGAACTGCCCGCCCGAATGCTCATAGGCATGGCTCAGCGGCAGGAACGACAGGAATACCTCGTCACCCCAGCCGAAATCTTCGGCAATGACGGTGCAGCAGCCGTTGACGTTATGCAGGATCGCGCCGTGATGCTGCCGCACCCCGCGCGGCGCACCGCCGGTGCCCGATGTGTAGATGATGCAGGCGAGGTCGCTCGCGCATGAAATCGGCCGCGGCGCGGGTTGCCGCGATGTCGGGCGGCATGGGCCGCGATCAGCATCGCCCAATCGTGAAACGCGACATCGCCCGACTGGCCGACGCGCAGATCCTCCATGCCGATGACCGCGCGGCAGCATTCGGACCGCAGCACCGCGGGAAGCAACGGCTTGGCCAGCTTGGCGGTCGAGACGATCACCGCCTTCGCGCCTGAATTGTCGAGGATGTGCTGGTGGTCGCGCTCGGTATTGGTGACGTAGGCGGGGACGGTAACCCCGCCCGCGGCCATGATCGCCAGATCGGCGATCAGCCATTCGGGCCGGTTCTCGCTGACCAGCATCACCCGGTCTCCGCGCGTGATGCCGATGCTCGGTCAGGGCCTGCGCAAGGCTCGACACCGCTTCGGCGACCTCGCGCCAGCTTTGCGACGCCCAGCCCTTGTCTGTCTTGCGCCACAGGAACGGCGCGTCACCCTTCTCCGCGACGCGCGTGAAGAACATGGTCGACGAGATTGTCGAAACGTTCGAGCTTGCGCATCATCTCTCCCTTGCGGTCGCGCCGTTTGCCCGCGTCGGCCTATTCGATCAGCGATAGTGCCTATGCGCGGATCGATCGCTCCGCGCCAGCCCGCGGGGTCCATTCGACCGCGCAAAGTTTGGACGTCAGGTCGGCCGGGGTGACCGTCTGGCCCAATGCGCTCATCGGCCCGGCCATCGCCGCCAGCGGATGTGCCCTGTTCGACCAACAACTGCTTGTCGCCGAAATAGATGTTTGGCTGCGCCATCGCTGCTCGTCGCCGGCAGGCCCCAGTCGATATATGCGATCAGCGTCTTGAGCACGTGCGACGGAATCCGCCGGCCCCCTGCCGAACCGACGGCGAGCACCGGCTTGTCGTTCTTGTAAACGATCACCGGCGACATCGACGACACCGGCCGCCGGCCGCCCGGCGACCGCATTGGCCATCGGCGCGCCGCCCGGCTCGGTCGGTGCCAAGCTGAAATCGGTCAGCTCGTTGTTGAGTACGAATCCGCCCGAGACCAGCTGGCTGCCGAACCCACTCTCGACCGTCGAGGTCATCGACGCGACATTGCCCGCATCGTCGACCGCGACGAAGTGCGTCGTACCGCCCGATTTCACCACTTACCGCCGCGACGCGCTTGGGGGCGCCCGGCGGATGTCCCGGCAACATAGGCGGGAAGCGAGGCAGTCTCGCGGATCAGTCGCACTGCGGCTGTTCGCGATAGAGCCGGGTCGAGCAGTCCGGCGACGGGCACTTCGACGAAGCGCGGTGATCGCCCGCCCATTTGTCGCGGTCGGCATAAGCGAGCTGCATCGCTTCACCGATCAGATGCCAGGCGACGGGCGAGTCCTTGCCGAGCTTAGCCATGTCGAATCGCTCGAGCATCCCCAGCGTCTGCAGCACGGTAAACCCGCCCCCCGATGGCGGACCCATCGTGCAAAGTTTGTAGGCACGATAGTTGCATGCACACCGGCGCGCGTTCGTGAGCGCGGTACGCTGCCATGTCGGCCAGCGTCATGTCCGACGGATTGCGCGGCGCGGCGCGCACAGTCGCGACAATGCCCTTGGCGATCGGGCCGGTGTAAAAGGCGCCGCGCGCCCTTCGCCTGCAGCGTGCGAAACGTCGCGACCAGGGCGGATTGTCGACGAACTCGCCGGTCTTTTTCGGTCGCCCGTCCTGCCAGAACAGTGCCGTCGTCGCCGGGAAATCCTTCATGAACGGCGGCGACCGGCGCGAGGATGCCGGCCATGCGCGGCGCGACGCGATAATGCCCGGCCAGCGCGATCGCCGGATCGAACAGATCGCGCCCAGGGCAGCTTGCCCCAATGTCTTGTGCGCCTCGCCATCAGCGCGACATTGCCGGGCACGCCGACCGACTTGCCGCCCGGAAAAGCCTCGACGAACGGTAAGCGGCTTGCCGTCGGCGCCAAGGAAGCGCGCCGCGGTCGCTGCTTTGGGCGCCGCTTCACGCCCGTCGATCGTCGATGTCTTGCCGGTCTTGGCGTCGTAATAGACCAGCAGCCCGCCACCACCGATGCCCGACGATTGCGGCTCGACCACGGTCAGTGCGAGCATCATCGCCATCGCCGCGTCGGCCGCGGTGCCGCCCTTGTCGAGGATGGCCTGCCCCGCCGCCGTCGCGCGCGGATCGGCGGAGACGGCGACCCCTTTGGCTGAGAGCGGCGTGGCGGGAGCAGGGCAACGCCCGCGAGCAACTGCTTCTTCATCGCTAGCGGCCTAACCCCGCCCGACCGCCTCGGCAATGGAGCCGAAGCCCTCTTCGACGCAGCTGCTCCGCCAGCCCGCATTGATCCGCCGCGCGAGGCCCGGCCCTTCATAGACCAGCGCGCGTATATAGCTGCACCGCGCTGGCCCCAGCGCGGATACGCGCCCAGGCATCGTCGGCGCTGGCAATGCCGCCCGCGGCGATCAGCGCGATCTGCCCCGCCCGCTGCCTCGCGGAACAACCGCAGCGCGTCGAGCGCCAGAGGCTTGAGCGGCGCGCCCGACAGCCCACCCGCCTCGCCGGCATGGATCGATTTGAGTTGCGGCCGCTCGACCGTGGTGTTGCTGACAATCAGCGCGTCGATCTTGGCGTCGACGCTCGCGCGGACGATCGCATCGGCCTGGTTTGCCATCGAGATCGGGCGCAACTTTAGGAACACCGGCTTCGACCCCCGCACCGCCGCCACCGCCAGCAGCAATTCGGTCAGCGGCTCGCCTTGCAGTCCGCGCAGGCCCGGCGTGTTGGGCGAACTGAGATGTTGATCGTCAGATAGTCGGCAACATCGCGAAACGCTTCCACGCCCGTGACATAGTCGGCAAATGCGGTCCGCCGAATCCTTGTTCGCGCCGACATTGATGCCGATCACCCCGCCGCGCTGTCGCTTGCGGATGTTCGCCAGCGCGCCTTCGATCCCGACACTGTTAAAGCCGAAGCGGTTGATCACCGCCCGGTCGCGGAACGAGGCGAAACAGCCGCGGCCGCGGATTGCCCGCCTGCGGCAGCGGCGTCACCGTCCCGACTTCGACGAAACCAAACCCGAGCGATAGCATCGCATCGGGCACCTCGCCATGCTTGTCGAAGCCCGCCGCCAGCCCGACCGGACTAGGCAGATCGAGCCCGCCCACGCTGCGTCGCCAACAGCGGGTCATGCCGCACCGGCGACCGCCGGCATGGTCTTCAGCGCGTTGATGGTCAGCCGATGCGCCGATTTCGGCATCGATCGTGAACAATAGCGGACTTGGCGAGCGCGTAGACATGCGGGCCGCTAGCAGAGCCGCCGCCGTTGCGTCAAACCGCCAAATAAGCCTGGTCCGTGTCAATTCCATACAATACGACGGGGTGATTCGCGCTCAATACGGCGCCGCGACCCGAAGGGCTCTGGCGGCTATGTCCGCGAGAGTTCTTTACCTTTACGGCCCGGCAGGACGACAGTCTGCCGGGCCGCTTTTCTTTGCGAACTGGTCTGCATTAACCTCGATCAGGCAGTTCGGGTCGCTGAAGGTCAGTCGCCGCATGAGCGCGATTACGCTCGATTATCGCTCTGCCGGACGAGGGTTTTCGCGACCACATTTCCCTGTTCTACGAGTTTCAGCGCCGACGTTCCCTGGTTCGAGGATGACGAGCGTGCCGATCTCGCGCAGGTTCGCTTCCTGCTCGCCGGGCGAAGGTGAATATACCTTCGCCGACGGGCACGACGCGCGCGCGCCTCGAAGTCCAGATCGTGGGCCCGACCACCGGTCCGACGCACAGCCGCGTGACCGGCCCGATCCACTGTTCGGCGTCGGGCGTGCTGCCGGCAGGGTGGGCGCAGACTGATCGACGTCGATGCGTCGCTGCTTGGTCAACCGTGTCGTCGATGCGGCGGAAATGTTCGGCGCCGCCGGCGCTCGAGGCCTAGGAAGCGATCCGGGTGGCGCCGGATCTCGACGCCCGTGTCCGCATCGGCCACGATCTGGCCTTGCGGCTGGCCCGGCGCGAAGCGGCTGCATCGACGGACTTTACCCGGATGGTCGATGACTGGCTCGCCTCGTCCCACTCGCCCGATGTCGAAGAACTGGTCCGCGTGTCCGGCAGTTACGCGGCGGCAGGTCGAACGCAACTGCAAACGCTATTACGGCGCCCCGCCAAAGGTGCTCGCCCGTAAATACCGTGCGCTCCGCGCCGCAATCTCGCTGGCAAAGGGGACTGTCGACGCCGACGCGCTCCTCGCAGACGGATTTTACGACCAGTCTCATCTGATCCGCGAGATCAAGGCGTTTACCGGCGTCACGCCCAAGAAATTCACCGAAGACCTGCCCACGCTCGCGCAATTAACGATGAAACGCACCGAAATCGAAGGGCTCAACCCGCTGATGACCGGCACTTAGCCGCAATAGTCCACCAGAATCGGTGACTTTTCGCCGCACCGCACTATATACGAACCATGTCCCGCAATGCCGCCAAGCTTATGCCGCCGCCGAGCGCGTTGCCGACTATGAGCATGGCTGGTCCGCGGACATCGAAACCGATTTCGCGCCCAAGGGGCTGAGCGAAGACACCGTCCGCTTCATTTCGGCGAAGAAGAACGAGCCCGAATGGATGCTCGAATGGCGGTTGAAGGCGTATCGCCACTGGCTGACGATGACGCCCCCCGATTGGGCCAAGCTCAACGTCCCGCCGATCGATTATCAGGACGCTTATTATTACGCCGCGCCCAAGGCCAAGCCAAAGCTGGGCAGCCTCGACGAGGTCGATCCCGAAATCCTCCGCGTCTACGAAAAGCTCGGCATCCCGATCGAGGAGCAGAAAGTGCTCGCGGGCGTCGAGGGCGCGCGCAAGGTTGCGGTCGACGCGGTGTTCGACAGCGTCAGCGTCGCCACCACCTTCCGCGCCGAACTCGAGCGCGCCGGCGTCATTTTCCGCAGCATTTCCGAAGCGATCAAGGAATATCCGGACCTCGTCCGCAAATGGCTCGGCAAGGTCGTGCCGATGCGCGACAATTATTTCGCCACACTCAATTGCGCGGTCTTCAGCGACGGGACCTTCGTCTACATCCCCGAAGGCGTGCGCTGCCCGATGGAGCTGTCGACCTATTTCCGCATCAATGCCGAAAATACCGGCCAGTTCGAACGCACGCTGATCATCGCCGAAAAGGGCAGCTTACGTCAGCTATCTCGAAGGCTGCACCGCGCCGATGCGCGACGAAAACCAGCTTCACGCCGCGGTGGTCGAACTGGTCGCGCTCGACGATGCCGAGATCAAATATTCGACCGTCCAGAACTGGTATCCCGGCAACGCGGATGGCCTGGGCGGCATCTATAATTTCGTGACCAAGCGCGCGCTGTGCCAGGGCAAGCGCAGCAAGGTCAGCTGGACCCAGGTCGAAACCGGCAGCGCGATCACCTGGAAATATCCCAGCTGCGTGCTGAACGGCGAAGGCTCGGTCGGCGAATTCTATTCGGTCGCGGTGACCAACAACCGCCAGCAGGCCGACACCGGCACCAAGATGATCCACAACGCGCCGAACACGCGCTCGACGATCGTCTCGAAGGGCATTTCGGCGGGCCGCAGCGACAACACCTATCGCGGCCTCGTCCGCATCGCCCCGCAGGCCGAAGGCGCGCGCAATTTTACCCAGTGCGACAGCCTGCTGCTCGGCCCCGAATGCGGCGCGCACACCGTCCCCTACATCGAAGTCCGCAACCCCAGCGCCCAGCTCGAACATGAAGCGACGACCAGCAAGATCAGCGACGACCAGCTATTCTACGCCCAGCAACGCGGCCTGCCGACCGAGGAAGCCGTGGCGCTGATCGTCAACGGCTTTGCCAAGGAAGTGCTGCAGCAACTGCCGATGGAATTTGCCGTCGAAGCGCAGAAGCTGTTGGGGATCAGCCTTGAGGGGAGCGTCGGGTGATCGCCTTAGCCCTGCCGGAGCAGTCGCTGCCGATGCGCCCGAACTCGACCAGTGCGCCAAGGCCGTCGACAAGTGCGATCGGGGAGCCGACGCCAAGACGGTCGACGCCTCGATCAATCGCCACGGACGCTGTTCTATCGAGCAGCTACAATGAACACGCGCGATCGGGCAGACGCGGTCGACTTCTCCAGCTGCGACGAAAATTGCGCGCGGGCGAGAAGGGCGCGATACGGAGGCTGTGCTGAAGCCGCTGAAGAAGCACTGATCGACGTCACGTGCTGCTCGATGACGAGCGCGTATTCGCACGGGCCGAACGGACACGGTTGCCTATTTCCGGCAGCAATATCTGACGCAATGCGTCGGACGCGCAGTCGAATGACTTCAAGAGAACTGATGCTCCAAATCAATAATCTCCACGCCACCGTCGCCGACAAGCCGATCCTCAACGGCCTGTCGCTCAGCATCAATGCGGGCGAAATCCATGCGATCATGGGGCCGAACGGCGCGGGCAAATCGACATTGGCCTACACGCTCGGCGGGCGGCCGGGCTATGAGGTAACGCAGGGGTCGGTGAGCTTCGACGGCGCCAATCTTCTTGACATGGAGTCCCACGAACGCGCCGCCGCCGGCCTTTTTCTCGGCTTCCAATACCCGGTCGAAATCCCCGGCGTGTCGAACGTCCAGTTCCTCCGCGAATCGCTCAATGCCCAACGCAAATCGCGCGGCGAAGCCCCGCTCTCCGGCGCCGATTTCCTCAAGCTCGCCCGCGCGCAGGCCGACGCGCTGTCGCTGTCGCAGGACATGCTCAAGCGCCCGGTCAATGTCGGCTTTTCGGGGGGCGAGAAGAAGCGCAACGAGATGGTCCAGATGGGCATCATCGACCCGAAACTGGCGATCCTCGACGAGACCGATTCCGGCCTCGACATCGACGCGCTGCGCGTCGTCGGCGATGGCATCAACCGCATCATGCGCCGCCCCGACAAGGCGGTGCTGTTGATCACGCATTATCAGCGCCTGCTCGATTACGTGCAGCCCGATTTCGTCCACGTCCTCGCGGGCGGGCGCATCGTCCGTTCGGGCGGTCCCGAACTCGCGCACGAACTCGAACGCGAAGGGTATAGGGAGATTGCCGCATGACCGTCGAGGCCGAACAGTCACGCAACCGCCGCTGGGCGGTCATTGCCGCCGTGATCGCGGTGGTTGTCGTTGTCGCCGTGCTCCTGCTGACGCGCCCTGCCACCGTGCCGCTCGAAGCGCCAAAGCCCACTCAACAGGCGACCAAGCCCGCCGCGCCCAAAGTCACCATCGCCGCCAAATATCAGGGCGAATGGTCGCTCGATCCGGCCAGTTGCGGCAGCCAGACCGATCAGCGCCTGGTCGTGGGTGCCGATCGCATCAACTTCTACGGCGCTGACGCCCCACTGACGCGGACCGAGGAGCAGGCCGACGGTTCGGTCGAGGTTCTCGCGCATGTCACCGACAACACCGGCGGCTATGACGTGGTCAATCGCTACGAACTGTCCGACGATGGCGTAACGCTCACGCTCACCGGCGCGGCGGACCAGCCACCCGTCAGGCTCAAGCGCTGCCCCGCGCAATCGACCTGATCGTGCGCGCGCTGCCCACCCACCGCGACGAGGCCTATCGCTATAGCGATCACGCCGCGCTCGCCGATCTATGGCCGGTCGCGCCCGCCGAACGGATTGACGTCACCGCGGACGCCCCGTTCACGCGGTCGCTGATCGTCGATGGCGCGACGGCGGTCCACAGCTTCGAAATCGAGCTTCGACAGAATGCGCAGGCACATGTGAAGCTTGTAAATCGCGCCATTCGGTTCGGCCGCGTCGCCATCGACGTGACGCTGCACGAAGGCGCGCATTTCGAGTTCGGCGCGGTGCAGGTCGGCGGCGGGAACGCGACGCTCGAAATCGTTACCACCGTTCGTCACGCGCACCCGCGCGCAACCAGCCGCCAGCTGGTCCGCAATGTCCTCGCCGGGCACGCCACCGGCACCTATCTCGGCAAGGTCGCCGTGTCGCGCGGCGCCGCAGGCACCGACAGCGAACAGTCCGTACGCGCGATGCTGCTCGATCGCACCGCGACCGCCAATGCCAAGCCCGAACTGGAAATCTTCGCCGACGACGTGAAATGCGCGCATGGTTGCGCGATCGGCGAACTCGACGCGCAGGCACTATTCTATCTCGCCTCCCGTGGCCTGCCCCCGGCGGAGGCCAAGCGGCTGCTGCTCCAGGCGTTTGTCGCCGAAGCGCTGGGCGACGATCAGGCGCTGGTCGATTCCGCCCAAGCTGCGCTCGCCGGCGTCACATAATTTGATGCTGTCCCACACCCGACGCTCTCAGGCATGGTTGACGGCATGAACCACCGCGCCGACTTTCCCGGCATCGAGCCCGGCTGGCATTATCTCGATACCGCCGCGACGGCGCAAAAGCCGCGCGCGGTGATCGACGCGATGACGCGCGACTATGGCGAGCGCTACGCCACCGTGCATCGCGGGGTCTATGCGCGCTCGGCGGACATGACCACGGCTTATGAGGCTGCGCGCGCGACGGTCGCCAGCTTCGTCGGCGCGGGTGATCCGAACGAAATCGTCTTCACGCGCGGCGCGACCGAAGCGATCAATCTCGTCGCGCACCAGTTCCCCGACAAGCGCCGGGTGTTGGTATCACGGCTCGAACACCATTCGAATATCGTGCCCTGGCAGCTTGCCGGGTGGCAGGTCGACGTTTGCCCACTGACGCCCGACGGCCGCATCGATCTGGATGCGGCGGAAGCGATGCTGACGCCCGATCACAGCATGGTGGCCTTCGCGCATATCTCCAACGTCCTCGGCAGCGTGCTCGATTGCGGCCGTGCCGCCGACCTCGCCCATGCCGTTGGGGCCAAATTGCTGCTCGACGGGTGTCAGGCGGTACCCCGCGTTCGTGTCAACGTAAGTCAACGTAAGGCCGATTTTTACGCCTTTTCGGGGCACAAGCTTTACGGTCCCACTGGCATCGGCGCGCTGTGGGGACGCTCCGAATTGCTCGAATCGATGCCGCCGATGCAGGGCGGTGGCGCGATGATCGACACGGTCAGCTTCGCGGGTACGACCTATGCCCCGCCACCCGCGCGGTTCGAGGCGGGTACGCCGCACATCACCGGCGCACTGGGGCTGGCCGCCGCGATCGATTATGTCGAAACGCATCGGCATCGACGCGATCGAGGCGCATGAACGCGACCTCACCAAGCAGGCGCGCGAAGCCTTGCGCAGCATCAACTCGGTCCGCGTCTATGGCCCCGAAGATGCGCTCGGCATCGTCGCTTTCAACGTGGAGGGGGTGCACGGACACGATGTCGGCACTATCTTGGACGAAGGCCGGGTCGCGATCCGCGCCGGGCACTTGTGCGCGCAGCCATTGATGGAATGGCTTGACGCGGACAGCGTGTGCCGGGCGAGTTTCGGCATTTATAGCGGCCCGGACGATATCGCGGCACTCGTCGCGGGTCTGGAACGCGTGAGGAAGTTGTTCGGATGAAGGTGGAGGAAGTCACGTCGGTCGAAACGCCACCCCGGGCTCGGGTCGGCGAAGATGTGCAGCGCCGCGTCGATTATCTGGACGGGTTTCTGAAAGCGAAGGCCCCCGAGCTCGTCGGGCAGAGGAGCCGGGCGGCGAACTGTACGAGCGCATCATCGCCACGCTGAAGGACATTTTCGATCCCGAAATTCCGGTCAACATCTACGACCTCGGACTGATTTACGGGGTCGAGATCGAATTCGGGTCACGTCACCGTCAACATGACCCTGACCACGCCGCACTGCCCCGTTGCCGAATCGATGCCCGCCGAGGTCGAAATTCGCGTCGGCGCGGTGCCACGGCGTCGGTATCGTCGACGTCAACCTCGTCTGGGATCCGCCATGGGACCCGTCGAAGATGTCGGACGAAGCCCGCCTCGAACTGGGGATGCTCTGATGGCCACTGTCGCTCGTCCGCGCCCCGCCGCGCTCAACCTGACCCCGTCCGCGCATGATCGCATCGCCGACCTGATGGCGCAGCGCGCCCGCCGATGCCGTCGGCGTGAAGCTATCGACCCCGCGCCGTGGCTGTTCAGGCCTTGCCTACTCGGTCGATTACGTCACCGAGGCAAAGGCGATGGACGAGCGCATCGACACGCCCGGGCGGCACGCTGTTCGTCGACGGCGGTTCGCTGCTCTACCTCATCGGCAGCACGATGGACTGGGTCGAGGACGATTTCACCGCCGGTTTCGTCTTCGCCAACCCCAATGCCAAGGGTGCCTGCGGCTGCGGCGAGAGCTTTACGGTCTAGACCCTAGAAGCCGACCGACCACCGCAGCGCGCCGCCATTGTCATCGGCGCGCCCGCAGGTAATTGCCCGGTTGCACCCGGTGATAGGCATTGAGGCTCATCGTCCCGCGCCACAGCGGTCGCGCGAACGCGAATTCCATGTCACGCTCATGCCCCTGCGGTGCCAGCGACAGGAAATTGTCGTCGCCCAGCCCGGTCAGGCTCAGCCCGCCCGACGTGACCCGCAGTGGCTGCGCCCAGCGCAGCGACAGCGCCCCGCCCAGCACATTGCCGCGTGTCATGTCGAATGCCAGCGCGCGCGTGCCGACAGTCGACGCCTCGCGTCCCAATCGCCCCGGTACCTGCGTCCACCCGCGCCGCACCGCCGCGCCCAGCGTCCAGTGCTCGATCGGACGCAGCGCGACGCCGGCATCGGCGAAATCATGTCGCCGCGCCATTGCCTCCCAGTGCTCCCGAGAAGCGCGCTCCCAGCACACTGTCCTGCTCGTCCATCCGCGTCACCGCCAGGTTGAGCGACAACGGCCCGACCCGCCGATCCGCCGCCAGGCGCACCGCGTCGTAACGCTGCACCCGGGCAAAGCCGCGCACGCGTTCGGCGCTCGCGGCCTCCCACAGGCGGAGTACGCCCGTCTCGACGCTCATCGACACAAAAGTCCGACCAATGCCACGGCGAACGGCAAATGCCGCGCGTCGGTGCCGCGCGATAGCGACGCCCCGCTTTCGGCGTCATCCGCCACCAGGAATGCCGCGCGGGCGCCGCTCGCCGCCCAGCAGCGCCTCGCCACCACGGGCGAAACCCATCGCCAGCTCGGTCTGGCCGATGCGCGTCGCGACCAGCCCGGCCA
This sequence comes from uncultured Alphaproteobacteria bacterium, assembly GCA_963740775.1. Lineage (GTDB taxonomy): Bacteria > Pseudomonadota > Alphaproteobacteria > Sphingomonadales > Sphingomonadaceae > Sphingomonas_O. Next base: position 192,679 of record CAVUFE010000010.1, read on the forward strand.
GTGCACGTGCCGCGCCAAAATCGGCCTGACCCAGCGTCAGCCTGTCGGGCCGCGCCCGCGCATTGAGCGACAGTGCGAGCGTCGTTGCTCCCACGCTCATGTCTGCCTGATGCGGTGGATTGGCGAGCGCCGCCGCCAACCGGGTCGGCACGGGTGCGTGACCGATCGTCCCGGTCAGATCGACCGCGAATTCGCGCGCATAATCGTCCTTGATCCGCGCCCCGAGCTTTGCCGCCCCGGCGTCGCCCATCGCGCCAGACAGCGTCGCATTGTCGGTCAGCGACACCGCCTCCGCCGTCACGCTCAGCGACAATGAACCGACCGGCGCAAACGCCCGCGCGAGATTGAGCTCGCCTCGCCCATAGATCGCATCGGTGCCCGCAGCGCCCAGATCGGTCGCGGTGCGCAGCAGCAGGTCGACGATCTGTGCCGAAGACAACGTCGGAAACGCCTGCGCCAGCAATGCGACCGCCCCCGACACCGCCGGAGCCGAAAAGCTCGTCCCGCTGTACAGGAAACTGGCCCCGGAATTGTCGATATACCGCACGCGGCTGCCCAAGCGCGGTCAGGTAATACGCCGCCGATCGAACCCGCGCGTCCCGAAAAGCTGGCGATATTCTGCGGATGAATCGGTCGCCCCGGCGATCAGCACAAGCCCGTGGGCGATCGGTTCGTTGGCAACCTGCGCCAAGCGGATCGGGATGCGCGCCGTCCGTCATTGCCCGCCGAGATGACGATGATCACGCCCGCGGCGGTCGCGGCGATCGATGGCGCTGCGCAGACGCGAATTGGCGGGTGACGCCGCCCAGCGAAATGTTGACGACCTTCGCGCCCGCGCGGCGCGCCACATCGAGGCCGGCGGCAATGGCGTTGTCATTGTGCGAGCAATTTGTCTTCGGCGGTGGCTCCCGCACAACTGCCCGGCGTGTCCGTCCGCAGCACCAACAGCGTCGCATCGGGCGCGATGCCCTTGCGTCCGCAGATCGTTCTTCGCGCCCAGCAAAACCTGGCTGACGACGACGCCGTGCTCGCCTTCGGCGCCGAATATAGCCGCGACTGCCGGCCAGATCGGCGCTGAATTCGGATCGATCCGCGGGAACTCGCCCGTCGACAGGTCGATGCCGCTGTCGATCACGCCCGCGATCACACCCAGTCCGGTCGCCCCGGCATTGTAGGCGGTGAGCGCCTGTGCCTGCGCCGCGGTGTTGGACCGGCGATATTCGGCGGTGTCGAAGCTCGACGGCGTGGGTGTCGGCGTCGGCATTGGCGCGGGGATCGGCGCAGGAACGGGCAAGGGTGCGGGTGCCGGAGTCGATGCCACTGCGCCGCCCCCGCCCCCGCCGCCGCAGCCGCTCAGGAGCGCCAGCGGCAGGGTGCCACCTGCCAGGACTGTCCTTCGAATCGTCATCCGCCCGAAACCCTTCGGTGTTCGACGGCATACGTCAACGATGATTGTTGCCAGTTTAACTGCTTCGTTGTCATGATCTATGGCGCTTGTTTCAGTCGCGCTGCTATGCGCATCGAGCGACAGACGCGCATGCAGGAATGGGTTGAATGACGCTGGAACCGACGATTGACGCTGCCTGGGACGCCCGCGACGGCATGTCGACCACTACGACGGGCAAGGTGCGCGACGCGGTCGAAGAGGCAATGGCGCTGCTCGACAGCGGGCAGGCGCGCGTCGCCGAACCAGTCGACGGCGGATGGCGCGTCAATCAATGGCTGAAAAAGGCCGTGCTGCTCAGCTTTCGCCTGAACGACAACATGATCATGCCGGGCCCCGGCGGCGCGAACTGGTGGGACAAGGTGCCATCGAAATTCGCCGATTGGGGCGAGGATCGATTTCGCGACGCCGGTTTCCGCGCTGTCCCCGGCAGCATCGTTCGCCTTGGCGCGCATATCGGCCGCAACGTCATCCTGATGCCCAGCTTCGTGAACATCGGCGCCTATGTCGGCGACGGCACGATGGTCGATACTTGGGCGACGGTGGGCAGCTGCGCGCAGATCGGCGCCAATGTCCATTTGTCGGGCGGCGTCGGAATCGGCGGCGTGCTCGAACCGCTTCAGGCCAATCCGGTGGTGATCGAGGACGATTGCTTCATCGGCGCGCGTTCCGAAGTCGTGGAAGGCGTTCATGTCGAACGCGGCGCGGTTCTGGCGATGGGGGTGTTCCTGTCCTCGACCAGCAAGATCGTCGATCGTGCGACGGGCGAAGTCTTCGTGGGCCGTGTCCCCGCCTATTCGGTGGTCGTGCCCGGCTCGCTGCCCGGCAAGGATGGCGGACCAAGCCTGTCCTGTGCCGTCATCGTCAAGCGCGTCGACGCGCAAACCCGCGCCAAGACCGCGATCAACGAGCTGTTGCGCGACTAGGAGTGTTTGTGGCGCGGCAGCCGGCGCACGATCGCGCTGGTGTCCTGCCGTCCACCGCCGAGCGCCTGCACATCGGCGAAGAATTGATCGACCAGTGCCGCCACCGGCAGCGTCGTGCCGTTCGCACGCGCTTCGTCGAGCGCGAGGCCCAGATCCTTGCGCATCCAGTCGACCGGAAAGCCGAAATCGAACTCGTCCTTGACCATCGTCGCCCAGCGGTTGGTCATCTGCCAGCTGCCCGCCGCGCCGCTCGAAATCGCCTCGAAGACGCGGTCGAGATCGAGCTCGGCGAATTCGGCAAGTCGCAAGCGCCTCGGATAGCGACTGGATCGTCCCCGCGAACGCCACCTGATTGCACATCTTGGTCGTCTGCCCGGCGCCCGCCGGCCCGATATGCACGATGCGGCTGGAATAGGCCTCCATCAGCGGCGTCGCGGCGGCAATCGCCTTTTCGGTGCCGCCGCACATCAGCGTCAGCGTGCCGTTCTTCGCGCCAATCTCGCCGCCTGTCACCGGTGCATCGACCGCCATCAGCCCCAGCCCCTTGGCCTCGACCGACAATTGCCGCGCGATCTTCGCCGACACGGTGGTGTGGTCGATGAACACGCTGCCCGACTTCATCGCGCGAAACGCGCCGTCGCGGCCCAGTGTCACGCTGGCGAGATCGTCGTCATTGCCGACGCAGCTGATCACCGCGTCGGCACCTTCGGCTGCGGCCACCGGACTGTCGCACACCGTGCCGCCATGTTCGGCGACCCACGCCTCGGCCTTGGCCCGGCCGCGATTATAGACCTGCAGCATGTGTCCGGCCTTGGCGAGGTGCCCCGCCATCCGCCCGCCCATGATCCCGAGCCCGATGAAGCCGACCGTCGCCATGCCTCAGACGTCCAGATTGGCGACGTTGAGCGCGTTTTCCTGAATGAAATCGCGGCGCGGTTCGACGACGTCGCCCATCAGCTGCGTGAAGATCTCGTCGGCCATATCGGCCTGCTCGACTTCACACGCAGCATCGAGCGGTTCGACGGGTCGAGCGTGGTTTCCCACAATTGCTCTGCGTTCATTTCGCCAAGGCCCTTGTAGCGCTGGATCGCCAAACCCTTGCGTCCCGCGGCGAGTATCGCGTCGAGCAATTCGCTCGGACGCGATACCGCGACGCCCTTGGCGAACTCTGCGCGGGGGTTTCGGCCTCCGTCGTCCTCGTCCTCGGCATCGGCCGGCCGGTGCCTCGGCTTCCACGACCGCGGCCTGCGCGCGCGGCTGCGTTACCAGGCGCGCGGTGCCGGCATAGGCATCGACCGCTTCGGCGATCAACGCGTGCAGCCTGCGCGCTTCCTGGCTGGCGAGGAAGGCCGCTTCGATGATGTGGTGATCGGTCACGCCGCGCCACAGGCGTTCGAGATGATAGCCGCCTTCTTCCGCCACGCGTCCCGACCAGCGGGCTTCGGGATCGGCGCGCGTCAGCCATCGTGCCGCCGCCTGGACCGCCGCCGTCCGACCGGCCGCATCGAGATCGGGATCGAGCGCGCCATTGAGCGCCAGACCCTCGACGATCGCCGGATCATAACGCCGCGGGACATAACGCATCAGCGTGCGCAGCTTGCGCGCATGATCGACCAGGCCGCGCAGATCGGCACCCAGTCGCGTACCGCCGCCAATGCCTTCGAGCCGCGACGCCGCTACGCCTGCCTCGACCAGATAATCGTCGAGCGCGGCGTCGTCCTTCAGATAGACTTCGCTGCGCCCGCGCGTCGCCTTGTACAGCGGCGGCTGGGCGATGAAGAGGTGCCCGGCGCGGATGATCTCGGGCATCTGGCGATAGAAGAAGGTCAGCAGCAGCGTGCGGATATGCGCGCCGTCGACATCGGCGTCGGTCATGATCACGACCTTGTGGTAGCGCAGCTTGTCGAGGTTGAAGTCGTCGCGGCCGATGCCGGTGCCCATCGCCTGGATCAGCGTGCCGATTTCCTTCGAGCCGAGCATCCGATCGAACCGCGCGCGCTCGACGTTCAGGATCTTGCCGCGCAGCGGCAGGATCGCCTGGAAATGGCGGTCGCGGCCCTGCTTGGCCGAGCCGCCGGCCGAGTCACCCTCGACCAGATAAAGTTCGGACTTGGCCGGGTCCTTTTCCTGACAATCGGCGAGTTTGCCGGGCAGCGAGGCGATGCCCATCACCGATTTGCGGCTGGCCTCGCGCGCCTTTTTGGCGGCTTCGCGGGCGGCGGCCGCGTCGATGACCTTCTGGATGATCTGGCGCGCATTGGCCGGATTTTCCTCGAGCCATTCGGCCATCTTGTCGGCGATCAGGCTTTCGAGCGGCTGGCGCACTTCGGACGAGACCAATTTGTCTTTGGTCTGCGAACTGAATTTGGGATCGGGCAGCTTGACCGAAACGATCGCGGTCAGACCTTCGCGCATGTCTTCGCCCGACAGCGTGACCTTTTCCTTCTTCATCATGCCCGAGCGTTCGGCATAACTGTTGAGCGTGCGCGTCAGCGCGGCGCGGAACGCCGCCATGTGCGTGCCGCCGTCGCGCTGCGGGATGTTGTTGGTGAAGGGCAGGACGTTCTCGTAATAGGAATCATTCCACTCCAGCGCGACGTCGATGCCGATGCCGTCACGCACCGCCGAAATCGCGATCGGTTCGGGGAACAGCGGCGTCTTGGCGCGATCGAGATATTTGACGAACGCGGCGATGCCGCCTTCGTAATACAGCTCGATTTCCTGCCGTTCCTCATGCCGCGCATCGGCCAGCACGACGCGCACACCCGAATTGAGGAACGCGAGTTCGCGATAGCGATGCTCGAGCTTTTCGAAATCGAATTCGGTGATCTTGAACGTCGCGGGCGAGGGCAGGAAGGTGACCTTGGTGCCCTTCTTGCCCGTCGGCGCCGGGCCGACGACCTTGAGCGGCGCAACGGCATCGCCATGGCGCAAAGCGCATGTAATGCTCCTCGCCATCGCGCCAGATCGTCAGGTCGAGATATTCGCTGAGCGCGTTGACCACCGACACGCCGACGCCGTGCAGGCCGCCCGAAACCTTATAGGCATTGTCGTCCGACGTGTTCTCGAACTTACCGCCCGCATGCAGCTGGGTCATGATGACTTCGGCCGCGGACACGCCTTCTTCGGCGTGGATGCCCGTCGGAATGCCGCGGCCATTATCCTCGACGGTGACCGAACCATCGGGGTTGAGCTGGATCAGAATGCGGTCGCAATGCCCCGCCAGCGCTTCGTCGATGGCATTGTCCGACACCTCGAACACCATGTGGTGCAGGCCCGATCCATCATCGGTATCGCCAATATACATGCCGGGGCGTTTGCGCACCGCATCGAGGCCTTTCAGGACCTTGATCGAGTCGGCGCCATAATCGGAAGTGTTGGGGGTGTTCTGCGGGGTTTCGTCCATCATCAAGATATAGCGATTGAGACCGCAAAGCCACCTTAAACGGTGGCGATTCGCCCGTTCTCGACGTGGAAATGCCGGCGCGCGTCCGCCGCCTCGGCGAACATCGGTCGCGTCGGTGCCCGTCAGCCACACCTGGCCGCGTCCCGACAGCCGTTCGAACAGGGCGCTGCGGCGCCGCGCATCGAGATGCGCGGCGACTTCATCGAGCAACAGCACCGGCGCATGGCCGGCGCGCTGCGCCACCAGTTCGGCATGGGCGAGGACGATGCCGATCAGCAGCGCCTTCTGCTCGCCGGTCGAGCTCTGTGCGGCGGGCATCGCTTGGCTGCATGGCTGACCAGCAAATCCTGCCGATGCGGGCCTGACAGCGTCCGCCCCGCCGCCGCATCGCGCGGGCGGCGGCGCGCAGATCGCCGACATCGCCATCGTCGAGCGCGAGCGTGGCGCGGGCAAAGGCGTCGTCGGGCACAGCAATCTCGCCAAGCGCCGTGACCAGTCGCGCGCGGCCCATGCGCGATCTCGTGGCCATGCTCGGCCATCGCCGCCTCCAGCGCGTCGAGCCAGGCCGGATCGGCGCGTTCCTCCGCCAGCAAGCGGTTGCGCTGGCGCATCGCCGCTTCGTAGCGCGCGGTGTGCACGTGCGTGGCCCGGCTCCAGCGCCAGCACCAGCCGGTCGAGGAAACCGTCGCCGCGCGCCCGCGCTGTCGGTGAACAGCCGGTCCTGTGCCGGGAGTCAGCCAGACGATCGCAATGCGCTCGGCCAGGCTTGCCGCGCTGGTGGCCACGCCGTCGACGCGGACGATCCGCCGCTCGGGTGCCGTTGTGCAATGACGCCGTGCCGATCACCGGCCCATCGCTCAGCGTCGCCGCAACGGTGAACCCGCCATCGCCGCCGCGCCGCGCCATTTCGGGCAACGGGCGCCTGCCGCAAGCCCCGCCCCGGCGCGAGCAAGGACAGCGCCTCCAAGAACGTTGGTCTTGCCCGCGCCATTGTCGCCGGTCAGCACGTTGAACCCCGGCCCCGCGGCGATGCTGCGCCCGGCATAAGATCGAAAATCGGTCAGGGTCAGGCGGGCGACGCTCACGCCACCGCCTTGGCCGCAAACTTGTTCGCCCGGCAAGCGCGGCTTATCGGCGGTGCGCATGGACCGGATCGACCGACGCGCCTTGCTTGGCGGATTGGGCGCCAGCGCGCTGGCCCTTCCGGCCGCGACCAGCACGCTCGCCGATCTCCACCTGCCCGGCGGGCCCAGCTTGCGGCCGACTGCGCGCAATTTCGCCGACAAGCGCGACATGATTGTCCAGCGCGTTCGCCCGCCGCTGCTCGAAACCCCGCGCGCGGTGTTCGACAGCGGGGTGTTCACGCCCAACGACCGTTTTTTCGTCCGCTGGCACTGGTCGGGCATGCCGACCGACTATCGATGCCGAGGCATTCCGCCTCAACATTCATGGCGCGGTCAAAACCCAGCTCAGCCTCGCGCTCGATGAAGTCGTCCGCGCGGGCGAAACCGTCGAGATCGCGGCGGTCAACCAATGCGCCGGCAATGGCCGCGGCCTGTTTCAGCCGCGCGTATCGTCGGCGCGCAATGGGCCAATGGCGCGATGGGCAATGCCCTGTGGCGCGGCGTACGGCTGCGCGATCTGCTCGACAAGGCCGGCGTCACCGGCGCGGCAAAGCACGTGCGCTTCACCGGCCTCGACACCGCTCTGATCGACGGTGCGCCGCAATTCCGCAAATCGCTGCCAATCGACAAGGCGCGCGATCCCGATGTGATCGTCGCCTTCGCGATGAACGGCGACAATCTGCCATTGCTCAACGGCTATCCGCTGCGCCTGATCGTGCCGGGCTGGTTCTCGACCTATTGGGTCAAGATGCTGTCGGACATCGAAGTGCTGACGGGCGAGGACGACAATTTCTGGATGGCCAAGGCATATCGCATGCCCGACCATCCGGTCAAGCCCGGCGACAAGGACTTTCCGACCCATCCGGTCACCGCAATGCCGCCGCGCGCCTTCATCACCAATTATGCGGATGGCGATACCGTCCCGCGCGGCGCGTCGATCGAACTGCGCGGTATTGCCCTTGGCGGCGATTGCGGCGTGGCCAAGGTCGAGATCGTCGGCGCGGGCGTACCGATCCTCGCCACGCTCGAAGCCGATCGCGGCAGCTTTCGGCTTTCGCCGCTGGCGCGCAACGTTGCCCGCCGGACGCCCCCGCTTCGGCGCGCGCTGCACCAACACGCGATGGCCGCGTCCAGCCGTTCGAACAGGCATGGAACCCCAGCGGCTATGCACGCGACATGGTCGAAATGATGAGCCTCGAGCTGGCATGAGACGCGCGCTGCTGCTCGCCCTGCTGCTGTCCGCTTGCCAGTTGCGCGGCAGAACAGTCGCAACGTTCCAGAATGCCAGCGTCACGCTGCCCGAGGACACGCGTCCAACTGCCCGATGGCCCCAATGCCGATCTGGTCCGCGCCGCCTGCACCGGCTGTCATTCGGCGGAAATGATCCTGACCCAGCCGCGGCTCGACGCGAAGGCGTGGACCGCGACGGTCGAGAAAATGGCCAAGGTCTACAAGGCGCCGGTCGAGCCGAAGGAGGTGCCGGCGATCGTGGCCTATCTCGATGCGACCAATGCGCGGCTGGCGCACTGACAAAAAAGGCCGGAGCTCGCCTAGCGAGCTCCGGCCAATGATCGGGCGCGCAAGGGAGCAAACGCCTGTATTCGATGAAGTGCTTACTTGGCAGCGAGGGCGGTCGCGCCGCCCTTCGCCTTGGCGTTGCACTTGGCGAGCTCGTCGGCTGACAGCGCGGCGCCGCCGACACTGAAGCTCGATACGGCACCGACCTGCTTGGTCACCTGCGCACAGGCGATCGGCCGGGCGGCTGGTCAGCGCGCGGGTGGTGCAGCCATCGGCGCCGCAGTTCCACAGCGTTTCGCCGGCGACGAGCGTCTTGGGCGCGAGCTGCGCGACGGTAACCGCGCGGACGACGGGCGCCTGGGCGTAAGCGGGCTGGACGCTGACGCCGAGCGACAGCGCGCTTGCAGCGAAAGCGCGACGATGGCGAGAGTGCGAACCATTTGAATTCTCCTGTTTTCGATGCATCTGGATAACCAGTTGCGAATCACTACCTAGTCCGATAGGTTTCGAGTTGCAACACGAAACTTAATGCACTTGCGAAATTTATGTTCGGGCGCGTAGGCTGAGGGCGGAGATGGGTGAACTGAGAGAAGACCTGCGCGCGGCGACGTGCGCCTTGCCCGCAGCCTTGGAGGCGGTCGGCGAACGCTGGTCGTTCCTGATCCTGCGCGGCGCCTTCAACGGCCTGCACCATTTCGAGGAATTTCAGTCGACGCTCGGTATCGCCCGTAACATCCTTGCGAATCGCCTCGGCCGGCTCGTCGATCACGGCATCCTGACGCGCGAAGCGATGGCCGATGACCGTCGCAAGGTCGAATATCGCCTCACCGAAAAGGGTGCGGCGCTGCTCCCCGCGATGCTTGCCTTGCGGCAATGGGGCGAACAATGGGAGTCGGGGACGCCGTCCACGCCCGTGCTGGTCGACAAGCGCGACGAACAGCCAATTCGCAAGATCGCCATCCTGTCGCATGACGGTCACGAGCTGAAATTACACGATATGTGCTGGAAACATGCGGTCGATATTCGCCCGCTCGAACCCGTCAGGCTGAGGGTAGTTTCCTGACCCTGTCGCTCGCGCGGCGCGGGCGTTGCGGCATATTGCGGCCACCCCCGTCCGCCCCCTAAGGCGAGCGGGTGGAAGGCCGGCACACACATTGGTGGGAGACCCGCGGGTTCGCCGCCTTGCTGGTCCTTATCGCGATCGTGCCGCTGCTGTGGCCGACGGTCCCGCCGCTGGTCGATCTGCCCGGCCATATGGGCCGTTATCATGTTGAACTCGATGCCGGCCGCACCGAAAGTCTCGCACGCTATTTCGAATTTCACTGGGCGCTGATTGGCAATCTCGGCGTCGACCTGCTGATCATTCCGCTGGGCAAGCTGTTCGGCGTCGAACTCGGCACCAAGCTGATTGTCATGGCCATTCCCGCGCTGACCGTCGCCGGTCTGCTGTGGATTTGCCGCGAAGTGAATGGCGAGGTCCAGCCCACCGCCCTATTCGCGCTGCCGCTCGCTTACGGCCACCCGTTCCACTTCGGCTTCGTCAATTTTGCGCTGGCCATGGCGCTCGCGTTAATGGCGTTCGCCCTTTGGCTGCGCCTCGCGCGGCTCGGCTATCTTCGCCTTCGGGCGGCCATCTTCCTGGTCGTCGGCCCGATCATCTGGGTCGCGCACACTTATGGGTGGGGAATGCTTGGCGTGGCGGCATTTTCCGCGGAACTGATCCGCCAGCATGACAAGACACTGGCGGCGGGACGCGGCAACTGGGTCCACTCGATCTTCTGGGCTGGGGTCCATTGCCTAAGCCTCGTGCCGCCATTGGTACTCATGATCGTGTGGCGCAGCGGCGGGCATGTCGCCGGGCAGACCGGGGATTGGTTCAACTTTTCCGCAAAGCTGCTGTGGTTCAACATGACGTTGCGCGACCGCTGGCGGGCATTTGATCTCCTCAGCCTGGGCGTCCTCGTCATTGTCTTGCTCGCCGCCCTGCGCGACCGTCGCCTGGAATTCTCGCGCAACCTCGGCGCCACGGCGCTGTTCCTGCTCGCGGTGTTCCTGTGCCTGCCGCGCATCGTTTTTGGCTCGGCCTATGCGGATATGCGATTGACGCCCTACGTCCTCGCCATCGCGCTTATTTCGATACGCCTGAGACCCGGCGTGTCCTGGCGCTTTGCCGGTCGGGCCGCAGGCCTGGGCCTCGGGTTCTACATCGTCCGCATCGCCGCGACGACGGTCAGCTTCTTCCTTTTTTCGCAAGGGGCGGAGCGCGCCGCCAGCGCTCTCGACCACGTCCCGCGCGGTGCACGTATGGTCAGTTTTGTCGGGGCGCCGTGCGGCATGGCTTGGGCGACCAATCGAACTCCAACACATCCCCGCACTCGGCATCGTTCGCCGCGACGCTTATTCTAATGACCAATGGAACATGGCCGGCGCGCAGCTTATGCGCGCGCACATTTCGCAGCGGCGCTGGTTCGACAGCGACCCGTCTCAGATCGTCACCGCCGCACCGTGCCGCGGCGAGTGGTGGAAATCGATCGACTGGAGCCTCGCCAATTTCCCGCGCGATACCTTTGATTATGTGTGGCTGCTCGACCCGCCGCCCTTCGATCCCTATTGGACGCGCGGCATGACGCGCATGTGGTTCGATGGGAGCAACGCATTGTACCGCATCGATGACCGCAGCCAGCCGCGTTCCTCCCCCGAAGCCTTCCGCAGATGACTGTCGGACTGTCGATCGTCGCGCCTTGTTACAACGAACAGGATTGCCTCGACGCGCTTCACGCCCGCGTATCGGCGGTGGCGCGCGCGTGGGCGGGCGACGACCATGAAATCGTCCTGATCAACGACGGGTCGAAAGACGGCACCTGGGCTGCAATGCAACGCCTCGCAGCCACTGATTTGCACGTCACCGCGATCAACCTGTCGCGCAATCATGGACATCAACTTGCACTGACCGCGGGTCTGGACCTCGCGCGCGGAGAGTACATCCTCGTCATCGACGCCGACTTGCAGGATCCGCCCGAACTGCTCCCGGAAATGATGCGCCTGATGACCGCCGAAGGTGCCGACGTCGTCTACGCCGTCCGCCGCGCCCGCGCCGGTGAAAGCCTGGCGAAGAAGGCGAGTGCGGCGCTGTTCTACCGCCTGCTCGCGCGGCTCACCGATACCACGATCCCGCTCGACACCGGCGACTTCCGACTGATGACGCGCCGCGCGCTCGACACGTTCCTGGCGCTACCCGAACAGGCGCGCTTCATTCGCGGCATGGTGTCGTGGATCGGCTTTCGGCAGGTGCCGTTCGCCTATGATCGCGATTCGCGTCTGGCCGGCGAAACGCATTATCCGTTCACCAAGATGCTGCGCCTGGCCCTCGACGCCATCACCGGCTTTTCGACCGCGCCGCTGCGCTTCGCCAGCCATGCCGCAGTGGTGCTGACTGCCTTTTCGCTGCTGTTGATGGGCTATATCGCGTTCGGCTTCTTCACCGGCCGCGCGGTGCAGGGTTGGACCTCGACCATGTTGGTCGTCGTTGGTCTCGGAGCCGTACAGATGTTCGTGCTCGGCATGATCGGCGAATATCTCGGTCGGCTCTATGTCGAGGTGAAACGGCGGCCGCTGTATATCGTCAGTGACGTTATCGGCGGCGCGCGTGAAGGCTCGCGCCTCGGTCACCGCGCCGATCAGGCGGGTCGCAACACTGCCAGCAACGACACGCCCGGCGGCATCGGCACACGCCCGACCAGGTAGCGCTCGAGCGCAAAGACCTTTTCGAACAGCCTGTTGACCGGTCCCGGCGGCGGTGTGTCGTCGCTGCCCTGCTTGCTCGTCGCCCGCGCCACGATGCGCTGTGCGGCGGCAAGCGGGAATAACAGGCTGTTGAAACTGGTCAGCAGCTCGATCCGCAACCCGGCCTGCGCAATCGCGGCCTTCAGTGTTGCCTTCACATACCGTCGGTGATGATGGTTGGCGACGTCGTGCCCGCTCCACATCCACGGATATTGCGGCACGGTCAGCAGGATTGCACCCCCGGGCTTGAGCCGCCGCGCGATTGCTTGCAGCGCCGCGACATCGTCCGCGACATGTTCCAGTACGTCGAGCAGGGCGACAAGATCGTAACTGGCGTCGGGCACCCCGGCCAGCTCGGGCAGGGGGGCCGAACCGATTGTCCGGCCCAGGCGCTTCTCGGCGACCCCGCGCGCGGCGTCGTCGATCTCGATCGCATCAACCGTCCCGAACCGCGCCAGCATCGGCAGGTTGTGCCCCGTGCCGCAACCGATCTCGAGGAGGCGCGCGTTCGCTGGCAGCGGAATCTCGCGCGCGATGACGCCAGCAAGGATATCGCGTCGCGCGCGGTACCACCAATGCGTCGAATCGTGCTCCGCCATTCGGTCGTAGATTACGCGTTCCATCGGGATTCCTTGGCCATATCAGGCGAACACCCATTTGCGGTTGAGGACAAACACGATCGCCGGCGTGACGACACACATGGCCGGGATTGGCCACCATGTGTCGCCGTGCAACAGGCCGGTCAGGATCCAGATCCACAACTCGTTGAGGGCCAGGCTGATGCCCGAAACCGCAAAGAATCGCGCTGATCGCACGCCGTCTCGCCCACCAGTGCCGTGGCCGGCAAAGCTGATCCGGCTGTGCAGCCAATAACCGA
>CAVUFE010000011.1:0-12701 GCA_963740775.1 uncultured Alphaproteobacteria bacterium
GTGGTCGCGATCATCGGCCCGAACAAGATCGTCGAACGCCCCGTATTCGACGGCGACGATATTCGCCGCGCCAAGCTGATGAACCTGTCGATCAGCTGCGACCACCGCGTCGTCGACGGTTGGGACGCCGCGAGCTTCGTCCAGGCGCTCAAGAAACTGATCGAGACACCGGTCCTGCTATTTGCGGACTAACGCCGGCGCAGTTCCAGCACCGGCCATTCGCCCCCCGAGGATCGCACCAGCCTGAGCCGTTCGCGGCGATAGGCCTGTGCGACGGCGTTTGCCTGCGTGTCGAGCAGTCCGGCGAGGATCAGCGTGCCACGCGGAGCAAGCACCGCTGCAATGCGCGGAGCCATGGCGATCAAGGGCCAGGCAAGGATGTTGGCGATCACCAGATCATAGGGCGCGTGGGCGGCAATCTCGCGGTGCGAAACGCCGTCCGCGACGACCAGGTCGAGGCCGCGCACCCCGTTCAACGCCATGTTTTCGCGCACCACCTGGATCGAGATCGGGTCGATGTCCGACGCGGTGGCGCTGGCGCTCGGCCACAGGCGCATGGCGGCGAATGCCAGCAGCCCGGTGCCCGTGCCGACGTCGATATGGTTGCGGAACACCTTGCCCTCGCGCTTGAGCCGGTCGAGCGCCTCGAGACAACCGCGCGTCGTCGCGTGCTGGCCGGTGCCAAAGGCAAGGCCGGCGGGGATGACGAAGTCGCCTGGCCGTGCCGCCTGTTCGGGGGTGCGCACACGAAAGCGACCGGCTTCGAGCGGCTCGAACCCGCTCTGGCTCAAGCTCACCCAGTCCTGATCGGCGACGGGGACCGCCCTGGGCTCGATCCGTCGCGCGCTCGGCACCAGTTCGTGGACGCGCCGCAGCACGATGCGCGACGGCCGCCCTTCGAAATAGGCATCGAGTTGCCACGCATCGGGCTGGCTCTCATCCGGCTCGCTGACGTTCAGCACCGGCGGGGGGTCGAGATGCCCGAGGTCGGCGACCGCCAGCACCTCCGCCTCGGCGCGCGTGCACGGGAGGGTCAGTTTCCAGCTTTCGGTCATGCGGCCTCAATCCCCGTCCCGCGCCGCGACAGGATCGCGGAAACCCGGCTCGCAAGGTCTTCGAACTGTCGCACCAGGTCTGGCGCGCTCACGCTTCGCGGTTTGGAATCCAGCGCGCACATCGTGCCGAAAAATCTGCCGTCGCTCAGGACCAGCGGCACCGACACATAGGATTCGAAACCGTAGAGCATCGGCACGGGATGCGTGCGCCATGCATTGTCGAGGCTCACCTGGTCGATGGTCACCGCCTCTCCCGAATCGCGGATGTCGTTGCAAATCGTCATCTTGATATCGAGTTCGGCCCCGGCATCGAGCCCGAAGTCGATCCGGTCGATAACCTGACACGCGATCCAGCGCGTGTCGGTCACCCGTGCCACCGCGGCAAAACCCATGCCGGTCAGCGCACACAGATGTTCAAGAATTTCATGAACCTCCACATCGGCGCACAAACTCAGCGCGTCGCGCATGACATCGTCAACGGACATAGCTCGCCCCGTTGATGTCGAGCACCGCACCGGTCATCGACGGCGGGGCATGCAGCGCGGCAAACGCCGCGACTTCGGCGACTTCTTCGGGGTCGGCGACCTTCCCCAGCGGAATATCCGCCAGCAGCTTGTCGCCGCCGCGGCTGGCCAGGTAATCCTCCGCCATGCCGGTCATGGTGAAGCCGGGGCAGATCGCAAAGGCGAGCACCCCGTCGCGGGCATAGCCACGCGCGATCGTCTTGGTCATCGCCACCATCCCCGCCTTGGACGCGGCATAATGCCAGTGCGCAGGCGAATCACCGCGATAGGCCGCGCGACTGGCAATGTTGACGATGCGCCCCCCACCGTTCGCCTGGAAATGCTGGACGGCGGAGCGGCAAAGTTGTGCCGAGGCAGTCAGATTGACCCGCATGGTGCGTTCCCAACCGGCCAGCCATTCGCCGTCAGGCAGGTCGAGCGGCGTCGCTTCGAACACGCCGGCATTGTTGATCAGCACATCGACGGAGCCCAATTCGTCGATCGCACGATCCCACAGCATGCGCGGCGTCGCCGGATCGTCGAGGTCGCCGTCCGCACTCGACAGTGCCAGCAGCCGCACATCCGCGCCGCTCAAGCGCTCGGCAATCGCCGCGCCAATTCCGCGAGAGGCGCCGGTAAGAAGGATGTTGGTCATCGTCTAAACGCCTAGCCCCGACCGGACGGCCACGCTAGCGTGCTGACAAAGGGAGAAACCGACATGAAGTCCATGCTGCTCGCCGCCACCGCGCTCGTCATCGCAACAGGCGCCACCGCATCCCCGCTCAGCCCTGCCCGCCACGATGCGGCGCGCGCCATGTTCGAGCGCACGGTCAACATCCCGACCGTGCTCGGTCGCGGCAAGGTGCCCGAAATGGCAAACTACCTGGCCGAGGAATATCGCAAGGCCGGCTTCCCCGCGGCGGACGTCCGCGTCCTACCTTACACGACGTCGAACCTTGAAGGCGGAGCCAAGGACGAAACCGCGGCGCTGATGGTCATCTGGCGCGCCGAGGGGAAGCCCAAGGCCAGGCCGATCGTGCTCCTCGGGCACATGGACGTGGTCGAAGCGAAGCGCGAAGATTCGACGACCGACCCGTTCGTCCTGACCGAAAAAGACGGTTATTATTACGGTCGCGGGACGATCGACATGAAGGATGGGATCACCGCGATCACGCAAGCGCTGATCGACCTGAAGGCCAGCGGCTGGAAGCCGAAGCGCGATGTCGTCGCGTTCTTCACAGGCGACGAGGAAACCAATGGCATCGGTGCCAAGAAGGGCGCGACCGAATGGCTGGCGGCGATGGGCAACCCCGAACTGGGCCTCAACGCCGATGGCGGCGGGATTGGCTTCACGACAGACGACAAGCCGTTGGGTGCGCAGATCCAGACCGCAGAAAAGACCTATGCGGACTATACGCTGACCGTGCGCAACCGCGGCGGGCATTCGTCGAAGCCGCGTCAGGACAATGCGATTTATCAACTCGCGCACGCGCTCGACAAGCTCGAGGCCCATCGCTTCGAGCCGGCGCTCAACGAAACCTCGCGCGCCTATTTCACCGCGATGACCAAGACCGACCCACGTCCGGAAATGCGCGCGACGATCGGCAAGTGGCTGGCGGGTGACAACGCCGCGGCAGACGTGGTCGAGGCCGATGAGACCTATGTCGGGCTGACGCGCACGCGCTGCGTCCCGACGCGGCTGTTCGGCGGCCATGCCAACAACGCCTTGCCGCAACTGGCGACGGCCACGATCAATTGCCGCATCTTTCCCGGCGTCGACCCGAATGCCATCGCCGCCGAATTGGGCAAGGTCATCGCCGATCCCGAGGTCAAGGTGACGCGCTATGACGACAACCCCGCGTCACTCGCCTCGCCGCTGCGGCCCGACGTCACGGCGGCGTTCAGCAAGGCAACGCTGTCGCTGCACCCCGGCATGCCGATCTTCCCCGAAATGTCGACCGGCGCATCGGACGCGCGGCCGTTCCGGATTGCGGGCGTGCCGGTGTATGGGGTCTCTGGCGGTTGGGTGCGGGTGCCCGTCGACCTCCGCGCGCACGGCAAGGACGAGCGGCTGCCAGTGGCCGCGCTCGACGACGGCGTGCAGCACTTCAAGATCCTCGTGCAGGAAATGGCCGGTAAGTAATCGACATGGCGAAATCCCACCGCTAGCACCCCGGTAAAGACAATTGGGGGCGGCGGTGGATTTCATCAGCATCTTGTCGATTTTCGTGCTGGCATGCTTCGTCGGCTATTACGTCGTCTGGTCGGTCACCCCGGCCCTGCACACGCCATTGATGGCCGTGACCAACGCGATTTCCAGCGTGATCATCGTCGGCGCGCTGGTCGCCAGCGCGGCGGCGGGGTCGGACAGCTCCAAATGGCTCGGGCTGCTGGGTGTGGTACTCGCCTCGATCAATATTTTTGGCGGCTTTGCAGTCACCGCGCGGATGCTGGCGATGTACAAGAAGAAGGACCGCTAGGGTTTTTCCTTGACATTGAGAACAAACAGGGTTAGTTGCGAAGCACGTCAATCGGGAGGGACAAGGGGTTGATCGAAACTGCAGCGGCGCCGGCCTGGGCATTGATCGCCTATCTGATCTCGGGCGTGTGCTTCATCCTTGCGCTGCGCGGCCTGTCGAGCCCCGCGACCAGCCAGCGCGGCAACCGTTTCGGCATGATCGGCATGACGATTGCCGTGGTGACAACGCTGGTGACGCATGTGCCGCTGGGCGGAACCAGCGGCGCTCATGGGCCCGCCTTGCCGATGAACGGCGATTTCGTTGATCTCGTAACAGCTGGCCAAATCCTGATTGCCATCGCTGTTGGCGCCGTCATCGGCATCACCACCGCGCGGCGCATCGCGATGACCGACATGCCGCAGCTGGTGGCCGCGTTCCACTCGCTGGTTGGTCTGGCCGCCGTGCTGGTCGGCGTCGCCGCCTATCTCAATCCCGGCAGCGTTCGGGATTCTCGACGCGACGGGCACCGACATCGCGCTGAACAGCCGGATCGAAATGGGCCTCGGCGTCGCCATCGGTGCGATCACGTTCAGCGGCTCGGTGATCGCGTTCCTCAAACTCAACGGCAATATGGGCGGCAAGCCGATCATGCTGCCCGCGCGGCATGTGATCAATTTGGCCACCCTTGCTGGCGATCGTGGTCCTGGTCGGGCTGTTCCACTGGACATACGCCGAGCGCTGTTCGTTGCCGATCCTCGTGCTCAGCTTCGTCATCGGTTTCCTGCTGATCATTCCGATCGGCGGTGCGGACATGCCGGTCGTGGTCGATGCTCAACAGCTATTCGGGCTGGGCGGCGGCGGCGATGGGTTTCACGCTGCACAACACCGCGATGGTCATCACCGGCGCGCTGGTCGGCTCGTCGGGTGCGATCCTCAGCTACATCATGTGTCGCGCGATGAACCGCAGCTTCATCAGCGTCATTGCCGGCGGGTTCGGCGATGCGGGCGAGCGGTGCCGGCGGTGGTTCCGCCGAACAGAGACCGTGGAAGGGCGGCTCTGCCGAGGACGCGGCGTACATGATGAGCCAGGCCGAAAGCGTCATCATCGTGCCCGGTTACGGCATGGCCGTATCGCAGGCCCAGCACGCGCTGCGCGAAATGGCCGACCTCCTCAAGAAGGAAGGCGTCAGCGTCAAATATGCGATCCACCCGGTCGCGGGGCGCATGCCGGGGCATATGAACGTGCTGCTGGCCGAGGCCAACGTGCCCTATGACGAGGTGTTCGAACTGGAGGACATCAACTCCGAATTCGCCCAGACCGACGTGGCCTTCATCATCGGCGCCAACGACGTGGTCAATCCGGCGGCCAAGACCGACAAGATCCTCGCCGATCTATGGCATGCCGGTGTTCGACGTGGACAAGGCCAAGACCGTGTTCTTCATCAAGCGCAGCATGGGCGGCGTCGGCTATGCCGGCGTCGACAATGACGTGTTCTACATGGACCAGACGATGATGCTGCTCGGCGATGCCAAGAAGATGGTCGAAGAAATCAACAAGTCCCTCCAGCATTAAGGAATTGACATGCCCACGCGCCGCGATGTGTTGAACACCACCATCATCGGCGCGGGGATGGCCGCCGCGCCGTCGCTCGCCGTCGGCAAGAGCGACAATGCCCGGCTGATGAAGGCGATCGAGGCGGGCAATGACGCCGCGATCAAGCGCATCCAGGACTGGATCGCGCTCCCCTCCATCGCCGCCGAGAACCGCGACATGCAGAAGGGCGCGGAATACATGGCCGCGCTGGCCCGTGACGCGGGCTTTCAGCATGCCGAGATTGTCCCGACAAGTGGCCATCCGGGCGTCTTCGCGACGCTCGACGCGGGCGCCAAGCGCACCATGGGCATTTACTTCATGTATGACGTGAAGCAGTTCGATCCTGCCGAATGGTCGTCCCCGCCGCTCGAAGCGCGGATCGTCGACAAGCCCGGCTGGGGCAAGGCGATCGTCGGTCGGGGCGCGATCAACCAGAAGGGGCCGGAGGCGACGTTCCTGTCCACGCTACACGCTTTCCGCGCGGCGGGGATGAAGCTGCCCGTGAACCTCGTACTGATCGCCGAGGGCGAGGAGGAGATCGGCTCGCCCAATTTCCGCCAACTGGTCGAAACGCCGCGCGTGCTTGCCGCGCTGAAGAAATGCGAAGGCGTCATCATCCCCGCCGCGTGGCAGGACAAGCAGGGTAATGTCGACGTCAACCTCGGATCGAAGGGCATCATCGAGCTCGAACTGATCGCCAGCGGGGCGAAATGGGGCCGCGGACCCGCCAAGGACCTGCATTCGAGCTACAAGGCGATGGTCGACAGCCCGGCATGGCGGCTGGTGCAGGCGCTCCAGACGCTGGTCAGCGCCGATGGCAACACGCCGGCGATCGACGGTTGGTTCGACAATGTCCGCCCGCTGTCGACGCGTGAAAAGGCATTGATCGCAGAGAATGCGCGCAAGTCGAACGATGCGGACATGAAGGCCGGCATGGGCGTGCCGATGTGGATCGACGACCTGCCGCTCGACAAGGCGCTGGAGCGGTTGGCGTCACAGCCCACCGTCAACATCGAAGGCCTTGTCGCGGGCTATACCGGGCCGGGCGGCAAGACCGTGCTGCCGTCGCGCGCCGTCGCCAAGATCGATTGTCGGCTCGTCCCGAACCAGACCCGCGCCGAGGTGACGCAAAAGCTCCGCGCGCACCTCGACAAGCGCGGCTTCAAGGATATCGAGGTCAATGTGTCGGGCGGCTACGACCCGACCGAAACCGCCGAAGACAGTCGCGTCATTCGCGCCGAACTCGCGACGTACCAGGCGGCGGGGCTGACCGCGACACTCAACCCGCGCCTTGCGGGCAGCTGGCCGGGCGCGGTATTCACCCTGCCGCCGGTGTCGCTCCCGGCCGGGCATTTCGGGCTCGGGCACGGCTCGGGCGCGCATGCTCCCGACGAATATTTCGTCATCGAATTGACCAATGCCAAGGTCGCCAGCCTGCCGCAGGCGACGATGGGCTTTGCCGACTTCCTCTACCGGATGGCGACGATCAGCTAGGGAACGAGCCAGCCCGCGATGCGTCTAAGCCGGAACCGAAAGGACCGACATGACGCTCAAGGCCATCGCGATCAACTGCACGCTCAAGCGGAGCGGCGGCGAAGCGAGTTCGACCGACGCGATGATCGATCTCGTCGCGGGCGAGCTCAAGTCACGCGGCGTCGAGGTCGCGGAGACGATCCGCATCGCCGATCACGATGTGAAGCCGGGCGTAACGTCGGACGAAGGCGATGGCGACGCGTGGCCACAGATCCGCGAAAAAATCCTCGCCGCCGACATCCTGATCTTCGGCACGCCGATCTGGATGGGCCAGCCGTGCAGTATCGCCAAGCGCGTCTGCGAGCGGATGGACGCGTTCCTTGGCGAGACCGACGACAAGGGGCGGATGCCGAGTTTTGGCAAGGTCGCGCTGCTCGCGGTGGTTGGCAACGAAGACGGCGCGCATTGCGTGTCGGCGCAAATGTACCAGGCGCTGTGCGATGTCGGCTGGACGATCCCGGCATCGGCGACCTGCTACTGGGTCGGCGAAGCGATGGGCAAGACCGATTTCAACCAGCTCGACCAGGTACCGGACAAGGTCAAGGAAACAGCGGCACAGACCGCATCGAACGCCGCGCACCTGGCGAAATTGCTGAAAGGCGAAACCTACCCCGGCAATTAAAGCGCCGCCAGCACCGCCTCACCCATCGCCGCGCAGCCCATGGTGCCGCGCAGGTCGCGCGTGCGGGCGCCGCCTGCCAGCACCTGCCCGACCGCCGTTTCGATCCGCATCGCATTCGCCTCGTCGTCCAGCGAATGGCGCAGCAGCATCGCCGCGCTGAGGATCGTTGCCAGCGGATTGGCCACGTCTTGCCCGGCGATATCGGGGGCCGATCCATGGATCGGCTCGTACAGCCCCAGGCCGTCTGCGTTGAGCGAGGCGGAAGGCAGCATCCCGATCGACCCCGTCAGCATCGACGCCTGATCGCTCAGGATATCGCCGAACATGTTGCCCGTCAGGACCACGTCGAATGCCTTGGGGTTCTTGACCAGCTGCATCGCCGCATTGTCGACATACATGTGATCAAGCGCGACTTGAGGATAGTCACGCGCCACTTCGGTCACCACGTCGCGCCACAATTGCATCGTCTCGAGGACATTGGCCTTGTCGACCGAGGTGACCCGCCGGCTGCGCTTTTCCGCCGCCTGGAACGCGACATGCGCGACGCGCGCGATCTGCGCCTCGTCATAGCGCATCGTGTCGTGCCCTTCGCGCAGGCCCGCCGCATTGATTCCGACCCCCTTGGGCTGGCCGAAATAGATATCGCCGGTCAGTTCACGGACGATCAGGATGTCGAGACCCGCGACGATTTCGGGCTTGAGCGACGATGCGTCGGCGAGCGCGGGCCACACCTGCGCCGGGCGCAAGTTGGCGAACAGATCGAGCTTTTGTCGCAACCCCAGGATCGCCTGCTCCGGACGCAATTCGCGGGGCAGCGCGTCCAGCGCGAAATCGCCAACCGCGCCGAACAATATGGCAGATGCATGGCGCGCAATCTCAAGCGTAGCGAGCGGCAGCGGATGGCCCGTCGCGCGATATGCCGCACCGCCGATGGCGGCCTCGACAAACACCAGGTCGGGTCGCACCGTGGTCAACACGCGCCGGGCCTGTTCGGTCACTTCGGGGCCGATGCCGTCGCCCGCAAACAGTGCAATCGCCGTCATTCGCCGATCCCCGCCAGCAATCGTCGTGCGGCTTTCAGGTGCGGTGCGTCGACCATCTTCCCCTCGATCTGCAGCGCGCCAGCCCCCGGATTGGCGGCAAACGCCGCAACCACTTTTCTTGCTGCCGCGATTTGACCGGGCGAAGGTGAAAATGCCGCGTTGATCACCGGCACCTGCGCGGGGTGGATGGCCATCATTCCTGTAAAGCCATCACGAAAGCCCGCCCGTGCGTGGATTTCCAGCCGCTGCAGATCGCGGAAATCGGGCGATACCGTGTCGATCGCCGCCACCCCTGCGGCATGGGCCCCGAACAGCGTGAGCGATCGCGCCAGCTGATAAGGTGCGGTAAAGTCGCCATCCTGATCCCGGCTGGCGGTGGCGCCGATCGCCGCGGGCAGATCCTCGGCTCCCCAGGTCAGCCCCAACAGATGCTCCGCGACCTCGACGTAGCTGCCCAGCGTAAAGATCGCCGCCGGCGTCTCGGTGGCAATCGGCAGGATCGGCACGCCCGGCAAGGCTTGCGCGAGGCGCCGTACATCGGCTGCGCCCTCGGCCTTGGGCAGGAGCACGCCCGCCATCGGCAGCCCGCGGATGGCAGCCAAATCGTCGGCATGGAACGCGCTGTCGAGCGGATTGACGCGCACCAGCATCGGCACGTCCGCACCCGGCAGTGCGTCCGCAATGCTTTTCCGCGCCTCGTCCTTGCGGTCCGGCGCGACGGCATCCTCCAAGTCGAGGATCAGCGCATCCGCCCCGCTCGCCGCTGCCTTGGCGAAGCGGTCTGGCCGGTCGCCCGGCACGAACAACAGCGACCGTAGTGTCATGCCCGGCGCAGCAATGCGGTGCGCAGGCAGGAACAGACTTCTTCGTTGCGCTGGTTGAACATCCGATGCTTGAAGATGACGATACCGGCATCGGGCCGCGACTTGCTGTCGCGCAGTTCCACCACTTCAGTCTCACCGCGCAGCGTATCGCCGATGAACACCGGTTTGGGCATCACGACCTTGTCATAGCCCAGATTGGCGACCAGCGTGCCAAGCGTGGTATCGCCGACGCTGATCCCGACCATTAATCCGAACGTGAAAATGCCGTTGACCACGACGCGGCCGAACTCGGTTCCCGCCGCATAGTCCGCATCGAGATGCAACGGTTGCGGATTGTGCGTCAGCGTCGTGATCAATACATTGTCGGTATCGGTGACCGTGCGGCGCAGATCGTGGACGATCCGGTCCCCGACGGTCCATTGATCGAATGTCTTTCCGGGCATGTTCAGTCCCTAGCAACCGCGCGCCTGCAAGACCATCGCAACGATTCCCCCGGTGCGCCGTTTCCCAAGCGTAACCTTTTGCGAACGATGGAGTGAAGTGCGATGCGTAATGGTCTTGTGATTGGTGGCGGAGCGATGCTCGCCATGGCGTCCGCCGCCCTCGCCCAACCGTTGGCTCCAGACGGCAAGCTGGCACCGGAGCAGACCGTGGCGGCCAGGATCCTCGACGCGAGCGGCGCGGACAAGGGTACGGCAACGCTGGCGGTTGCGGGTGGCGTCACCCGTCTGCTGGTCGACGTTCGCAACATGCCGCCCGGCTCGCATGGGCTGCACATTCACACCGTCGGCCGCTGCGATGCGCCCGGTTTCACGACCGCCGGCGATCACTGGAATCCCACGGGGCGCCAGCACGGCATGAACAATCCGCAGGGCAAACATGCCGGCGACTTCAAGAACATCGTCGTCACAAAGGACGGCAGAGGCTCACTGTCCGCCGACGTGCCGGGAGATTTCGCGGCGCTGATGGATCAGGACGGCGCCGCGATCGTGATCCACGCGACCGCCGACGATTACAAGACCGATCCCAGTGGCAACAGCGGCGGGCGGATCGCTTGCGGCGTCTTTGCCGCGGCACCCGCCGTCACCAAATAAGACGATAGGGGCGGCGTCAGAACGCGCCGCCCAGATTCTGCATGACCATCCCCAGCAGCATGGGGATCGACAACAAGGTGTTGGTGCGGCTGAAAATCATCGCGCGTGTCGCTGCCGCAGCCTTTGTCTCCGCATCGGCCGCGACCATTCCCAGCGCCTTTTTCTGCGCGGGCCAGATGATGAACCACACGTTCGCCGCCATGATCAGGCCCAGCCACATGCCCGTGCCGATCGCGCGATACCCCTCCTGCAGGGTCAGCGCCTCAACCGTGTAGCGGCCCATTTCTGACACGCTGAGCCCGGTGATCACCGTCGCCAGCGCACCCCAGCGGAACCAGAACAACGCCTGTGGCGCGATATATTTGGCGATACCGGGCTTCAGTTCGGCAGGGATGCTCGGCATCGTGGGGATTTGCGTGAAGTTGAAATAATAGAGGTGGCCGATCCACATGATTCCGCACAGGACGTGGATGAAGGTCAGGACCCCCTTCAGCGTCGCCGATGTGACGCCGCCCATATGCCCGAACAACATGCCCACTGCGAGCACGACGCCCACCGCGACCACTGCCCACAAATTACCGAAAAATTTGGCCATGTCCCGATCCCCCTGTTAAGCCCCGCATCCACCCCTATCAGGACGTTTCGGTGCTGTCATGACTGACCCGACCCTCGACGAGATGCGCGAACAACTGGCTGCCGCGCTGCCCCGGCATGCCGCGTTCGACGGCTGGGGGGACGAGGCGCTGACGCTCGCGGCGACGGACATAGGCATCGACCCGGCGGTCGCGCGGCTGGCGTTCCCCCAAGGTGCGATGGACATGATCGACGCGTGGTTCGCGGTCGTGGACGCGGAGATGCTGGCGCGATTGCCCGCGGAGGCTCTGGCGGCGATGAAGATCCGCGAGCGCATCACGGCCTTGGTCGAGGCGCGGCTCGACGCGGTGATCCCCGATCTGGAGGCGTTGCGTCGCGCGGCGCAGATTCTGGCCCAGCCGCAGAACCTGCTGCGCGCTGCCAGACTCGGCTGGCGCGCGGCGGACGTGATGTGGCGCGCGGCGGGCGACACTGCGACCGATTACAATCATTATACCAAGCGTGCGCTGCTCGGCGGGGTCTATGCCTCGACGGTCACGGTGCTGCTGGCCGATGACAGCGACGGCCATGCGGAGACGCGCGCGTTTCTGCGCCGCCGCATCGACAACGTGATGCAGTTCGAAAAGGCCAAGGCGCGACTGTCGCATTCGGCACCCGACCGCCTCAGCCTTGCGCGTTTCCTCGGCCGCCTGCGTTACCCCGCGGCCTGACACGCCGTGGTCATCGGCATGCGAGCTTTGGGACTATAATCTTCAAACCCCTTGCTGCTCGTTTTCCGATGCGGCTCGCCTGGGTCGGGGCGCCTTGTCACCCGCGGGCCAGCCCTCGCGCTGGCGGGTGCGATCCCCGTCGGTTTCCTCGGTTTGATCGTGGAAGAGGATCATCTGCGTGGGGAACGGCAAGTCGATCCAGTTATCCGCAGCTGCCTGCCAGATAGCGAGGATTACGCGGGCGCGCAGGTGGACGATGTCGGTTCGCTTCGATGTCGACCACCACCTCGCCCTCAATGTCACCGAACCGGCATCCGGCCGGGAACTGGCGCGGCAGGGCCGCCAAGGGCGCTGACTTCGCGCCGCGTTGCCGCTCCGCCTACCGGGACGTGAGAAAGACGACATAACCGCGAAAGTTGTTGGTGCGCCTCAGCACCTCGGGCTCGCGCCATTCGCCCCCTTGCACGAGACCAATCTTGAACGGGATCGGCAAGTGCTGGATCCGCGCAAAGTAGGCGTCGTAGCCCGGAATCGTCGCGCGACCTTGATATGTCTGGATCACAATCTCGTCGACAATAGAGCCGAGTGACCGCAGCGCCATGGGATCGCCATGCGCGCTCCAGTCCATCAGCCCAGTCACCGATAACCGGTTGTCGCGGGGCAAGGCCTT